>JAUMPM010000055.1 GCA_031294825.1 Collinsella sp.
ATGATTTTTCTGGGACGGGGATTAAAAAATCATTCTGTCATGTATGCAGTTGGCGACAAAGCCCTGCTCTCAGAATAATTTTTTAATCCCCGTCCCAGAAAAATCATTATGCACAGGAAGTCATAATTATCATTTTGTAAACAATTCTATGTAATTAATGCCATGGGCGATGCTTGCGGTTAGAATACCGCGAGGCCTAACTACACACCTTTAAGCCGGTCCTGTGAGACCGGGAAGGAGAACTATGGCGAACAACCATATTGCGGGCGCTGCCGCCCGCACCGTCGCGCCCAGCGAGCTGTGCCAGCGTATGCTGGCTAAAACCAGCAAGGGCACCTGCGGTCCCTGCATCCTGTATCTTGAGGATGGGACCATTTTTTATGGCCGTGCATGCGGTGCCGAGGGTACCGCAACCGGCGAGGTCTGCTTTAACACGTCGTTCGAGGGCTACTTTGAGGTCATGACCGACCCGAGCTATGCCGGCCAAATCGTAACCATGACCTATCCGCAGATCGGCAACTACGGCATTGACGAGACCGATGTCCAGTCGGCCTTCCCCGGCGATACCGCTCGCCCCGCGAGCGCTCCCGCCATGCGCGGCATGGTCGTCCACGACATGTGCGCCACGCCTTCTAATTGGCGCTCGACCGTCAGCGTGCCGGAGTACCTGCGTGCGCACGGCATCGTCGCTATCGAGGGCGTCGACACCCGCGCTCTCGTGCGCCACCTGCGCGACAACGGTTCCAAGATGGGCATAATCTCGACGGAGATCTTCGACGTCGACGAGCTTGCCGAGCGCCTGTCCGCCGCGCCTACGCTGGTCGGCGAGAACCTGGTCAAGACCGTGAGCTGCCCTGAGCCCCACGCTTTTGCCGTGAGCGACCTGCCCGCTACGCATGACTTTGCGCTTGCCCCTACCGCTCCTGCCCGCCACAAAGTGGTCGCCTACGACTGCGGTGTCAAGCGCGGCATCCTGGAGGGCCTGGTTCGTGCTGGCTGCAACCTCACCGTCGTGCCGTGGGATACACCCGCGCGTCAGGTGCTCGACATGAATCCCGATGGCGTCTTTTTGTCCAACGGCCCCGGCGACCCCGATGCCGTGGTGGAGACCTACGAGCAGGTGCAGCAGCTAATCGGCAAGGTGCCGGTTTTTGGCATCTGCCTTGGTCACCAGATGATCAGCTTGGCATGCGGCGCCCAGATGGAAAAGCTCAAATTCGGTCACCGTGGTGGCAACCAGCCGGTTATGAATCTGGTCAGCCGCCGTGTGGAGATCACCGCGCAAAACCACGGCTTTGGCCTGTTGTTCCCCAGCTTGGGCAAGCTTGTCCCCGAGCTTTCGGGCGGCGAGACCGAGCACGCGGCCGATGGCGATCTGCGCGTCTGGGTGCGCCGCGGTATCGCGCCGGTCGTGATGAACGAGCGTTTCGGCCGCATTCGCCTGACGCATGTGAATCTCAATGACGGCACCGCCGAGGGCATTCAGCTGCTCGATGCGCCGTGCTTCTCGGTCCAGTACCATCCCGAGGCATCGCCCGGCCCCACCGATGCTCACTATCTCTTTACCGCCTTTACGCGACTCATGGACGGCGAGGAGAACTATCTGGACATCGATACCGCCAAGGACCGCCTTGCCGGCTGGAATTTCGCCGATAGTGGTTCCGCCGTTCTACCGAACGGCGGACCTGTCGACGCTGCGGCTGCATCTGGCACATCATCTTGCCGTTCTGCTTCGGACGCGCGGGCATAAGCCCAGCGCGCCCTCGCATCACGGCAACCTGATGCACCAGCTGCACCCTCGCTGACTTTTCCAAAACATTGAGTCAGCCTCTCTAGGAGGTTTTAAACATGCCTAAACGTACCGACATCAAGCGCATCCTCGTCATTGGCTCGGGCCCCATCGTCATTGGCCAGGCCTGCGAGTTCGATTACTCCGGCGCCCAGGCCTGCAAGGTGCTCAAGGAGGATGGCTTTGAGGTCATCCTGGTCAACTCCAACCCGGCGACCATCATGACCGACCCGGGCTTGGCCGACCGCACCTATGTCGAGCCCATCACCGCCGAATTTATCGAGCGCGTGATCAAGAAGGAGCGCCCGGATGCGCTGCTGCCCACGCTGGGCGGCCAGACCGGTCTGAATGCCGCCGTCGAGCTGGCAAAGGACGGCACACTCGACAAGTACGGCGTCGAGATGATCGGCTGTGACCTTGCCGCCATCGAGCGCGGTGAGGACCGCAAGCTCTTTAACGAGGCCATGGCCGAGATCGGCCTGGAGGTCGCGCGCTCGGGCTATGCCTACAGCGTGGCTGACGCCGAGGCCATCGCCGAGCGTGTGGGCTATCCCTGCGTGCTGCGTCCGAGCTTTACCTTGGGCGGCGCCGGTGGTGGCATCGCGCATACTCACGAGGAACTCGTCTCCATCGTGAGCCAGGGCCTTGAACTCTCGCCTGCCCATGAGGTGCTGGTCGAGGAATCCATCGAGGGTTGGAAAGAGTACGAGATGGAGGTCATGCGCGACCACGCCGGCAACGGCATCATCGTGTGCTCCATCGAGAACCTCGACCCCATGGGCGTGCATACCGGTGACTCCATCACCGTGGCGCCGGCGCAGACCCTCTCCGACCTTGAGTATCAGCGCATGCGTGTCGCCTCGCTCGCTATCTTGGAGAAGATCGGCGTCGAGACCGGTGGCTCTAACGTGCAGTTTGCCGTGAACCCCCAGACCGGCCGCCTGATTGTCATCGAGATGAACCCGCGCGTGAGTCGTTCGTCCGCGCTGGCTTCCAAGGCCACGGGCTTCCCCATCGCCAAGGCCGCCGCTCGCCTGGCCGTGGGCTATACGCTCGACGAGATCGTCAACGACATCACCAAGGCCACGCCCGCCTGCTTTGAGCCCACGATCGACTACTGCGTGGTCAAGGTGCCGCGCTTTGCCTTTGAGAAATTCAAGGGCACCGACCCCACGCTCACCACGCGCATGAAGGCCGTGGGCGAGATCATGGCGATCGGCCGCACCTTTGAGGAGGCCTTTGGCAAGGCCATGCGCTCGCTGGAGGACGGGCACCAGGGTATTTGCGCCGGTGGCAAGGAGGGCGCCGATAAGCTGAGCGACGATGAACTCGCCCAGGCCGTGGGCACCCCGACTGAGCACCGCATCTTCTTTGTGGTCGAGGCCCTGCGCCGTGGCTGGGATGTTGCGCGCATCCACGCCATCTGCGGTATCGATCCGTGGTATCTCAACCGCATCAACGATATGGTGCAGGTCCAGGAGAGCATCCGCGGCCTGCGCGTGGAGGACATTGACGCCGACGCGATGCGCCTGCTCAAGCAGTATGGCACGAGCGATGCCGAGATTGCCGCGCTGACCGGCTCGGATGAGCGTTTTGTTCGCGCTTACCGTAAGGGTCTGGGCGTGGTTCCCAGCATGAAGACGGTCGACACCTGCGCCGCCGAGTTCTCGAGTGCCACGGAATACCACTATAAGACCTACGAGAACATTTACCGCACGAGCCCGATCGCCAAGAAGTGCGTTGCCCCCGACGAGACCACGCCGGCGGACAAGCCCAAGGCGATGATTCTGGGTGCCGGTCCCAACCGTATCGGCCAGGGTATTGAGTTCGACTACTGCTGCGTGCATGCGAGCTATGCGCTGGCGGCCCGCGGCTTTGAGACCATCATGGTCAACTGCAACCCAGAGACCGTCTCGACCGACTACGACACGTCAGACCGCCTGTACTTTGAGCCGCTCACCTACGAGGACGTCATGGACGTTATCGACGTTGAGCGTCCCGACGGCGTCGTGGTGACGCTCGGCGGCCAGACCCCGCTTAAGCTGGCACGCATGCTCGAGGAGAGCGGCGTGAACATTATGGGCACCAAGCCCGATGCCATCGACTTTGCCGAGGACCGCGAGCGTTTTGCCGCCTTGCTCGACAAACTGGGCATTATGTACCCGCCGGCGGGCCAGGCCACCTCGTTTGAGGAGGCCGAGGCCGTTGCAGCGCACATTGGCTACCCGCTGCTGGTGCGTCCGAGCTATGTGCTGGGCGGTCGCGGCATGATGATCGCCTACGATGCCGAGCATCTGCGCGATTACATGGCCGAGGCTGCGCGCATTAGCCCCGACTACCCGGTGTATCTCGATCGCTTCCTGGAGGGTGCGATCGAGTCCGACGTCGACGCCCTGTGCGACGGCGAGGAGGTCTACATCGGCGGCATCCTGGAGCATATCGAAGAGGCCGGTATTCATTCCGGTGACTCCGCGACCTGCATTCCGCCGTTCAGCTTTAGCGAGAGTCTGCAGGCGAAGCTCCGCGAGACCACGCGCCGCATCGCGATGGCGCTGGGAGTCCGCGGCCTGGTCAACGTGCAGTATGCCATCAAGGGCGAGACTGTTTACGTGATCGAGGCCAACCCGCGTGCCAGCCGTACCGTGCCGTTCATCTCCAAGGCCACCGGCGTGCCGCTGGCCAAGTGCGCAGCGCGTATCATGGCGGGCGATTCCATCGCGAGCCTGGGCCTGCCGAGCGACGAGCGTCAGCTGGACTGGTTCTGCATGAAGGAAGCTGTCATGCCCTGGGGACGTTTCCCGGGAGCCGACGTTATCCTGGGGCCCGAGATGAAGTCGACGGGCGAGGTCATGGGTATCGCCAAGAGCTATCCCGAGGCATACGCCAAGACACAGCTGGCGATTGACTACAAGCTGCCCGACCCGAGTTGCGGTAAGGTGTTCATCAGCGTGTGCGATCGTGATAAGCGCCATATCCTTTCGGTCGCCCGCATCCTGCGCTACTTGGGCTTTGACATCTGCTCTACCGAGGGTACGGCGCGCGTGCTGCGCGGAGGCAACGTGACGTGTGAGGTCGTGGAAAAGATCAGCGGCCCGCACGACGGCGAGCGTCCCAACATCGGTGACCTCATCGCCGATGGCAAGATCGCGGTGATCATCAACACACCGTACGGCCCGGGCTCGCGTGGCGACGGCTATCTGTTGCGCACCGAGGCGGTGCGCCGCGGCGTGACTTGCGTGACCGCGATGTCTGCCGCCAACACGTACGTGAGTGCCATCGAGGCGGTGCGTGAGGACCAGCAGGGTCACGGCAGCGCCAACGACATGGGCATGGACGTCATCGCCCTGCAGGACCTGCCGCAGCACACGGTGTAGTTGACCTGGCCGGCCGGGGCGGGAGGGGCCGAGATTTCCCCCTTTCGCTCCGGCTGCAAGCAGAGTCGCTCAGGAGGAAACTCGGCCCCTCCCGCCCCGGCCTGCGGTGACTCGGTTGCACTGTGTGCTGCCGAAGGAGCTTTGCGCGATGACTAGGGCTGAATAGAAAATGAGTGTGGGCTCTGTCGTTCATTCGGACGACAGAGCCCACATTTTGTATGGGGCCTTCAGGTGAATTGCAATCATATGAAGGCCTTTTACCAAGGGAGAGATATGTCTTTGGACAGTTAGTTCAGATTTGTATTTCTCAAAGAGCAGAAGTCGGTTAATTTAGGCTCAATTGAACTGTTTTCGCTTTCCTAATGAGGCAGATATGCTTACTCAAGGGCGGAAAAGGCTTATCGCTGGGTCCCAGTGACTCAAAAACCGAGATGATTAAGCAAAAGCCACTGCCAAAAAAATACAAATCTGAACTAACTGCCCACCACCCTCTGTCAACCTTTCTATTCAAACCAAATCAGCCAACGTATGTCATAGCAATCCCCGGTAGGTCGCAGGGTGGCGGCTGAGCCTTTTCTTCGGGAAACTTCGCGAAGTCCAGTTCCCGAGGGAAAGGTATGGTCTGTGTAATACCAGATAAACAGTACATTTTTGCTTAATTGATATTTGGGAGAAGAACCAATTGGTGTGGCTTATTAAGCCCACTTTGCCATTGACGCTCATTTTAATACCACTGGGAGAATTCCGAACTTGGTTGCGCAACTGCTCCTGTATGCTGATTCAACCTAATAGGTGGATATCTGGTTACTACCAGTTGACCACTTGGTAACGGGTGGGCCCACTGCACGGAATGTACCGAACACCCCTCCCGTTTGATGCGTGCGCCATGCTGCAGGGCGTGCGTCCGCGACACTTCCGCATGTCGGAGGGAAGGAGTCCAGGTGTGTAGGAATTCCATTTTTACGAAACGGTGGGTGAAGGGAAGCGCGGTCCTCGTTGCCACTGCAGCGACGCTTGTGTTTGCCAATCCCCAGCAGGCGATTGCCACGCCACTCAAGGGTGTCGACTCAGCGACCGTGTCTCAGTCTGCCTCGAACGTCGTCGACATCGATTTCGCTGACGGCATCAAGGGCCGTATTACGTTCCTCGAGGACGGTATTTTCCGTTATAACGTCGACCCCAAGGGTGAGTTTTCCGAGTACGCCACGCCGCGCAGTAAGTCTCACACGGCTAAGATCCAGGCTCAGCCCGATACCTCGGACACCTACAGCAAGCCGAGTGCGACGGTTGCCGACAAGGGCGACACTATCGAGATCACCGGCGGAAAGGCGACCGTGATCCTGGACAAGGCGACTGGCAAGATGAGTATCAAGTCAGGCGACCGTGGCGTGGTTTCTGAGTCTGCGCCCCTCGACCTTGATAAGAAGGGTACCGTCCAGACGCTCGCCAAGGAGAAGTCCGAGAACTTCTTTGGCGGCGGCACCCAGAACGGCCGCTTCCTGCACACCAACCAGACCATCGCCATCTCCAACACTAACAACTGGACCGATGGCGGCGTTGCCTCGCCCAACCCGTTCTATTGGACGAGCGACGGCTACGGCGTGCTCCGAAACACGTTTGCAGAGGGTTCCTACGACTTCGGTTCCACGGACTCATCGACGGTCACGACTTTGCACAGCGAGAATGAGTTTGATGCCTATTACTTCGTGGCGACCAACGAGGGTGCCTCGAACGTGGCAACCGAGATGCTGCAGGACTACTACAAGGTGACCGGCAATCCGGTGCTGCTGCCCGAGTACGGTTTCTACCTGGGTCATCTTAATGCCTATAACCGTGATGGCTGGTCAACGACCTCGGGTCAAAAGAAGTGGGAGACCAAGGGCAGCAAGTCCTCGAGTGAGAAGGGCGACGTTAAATACGAGTCCGGCATGTCGACAGGCTACAAGCTCGACGGCACGCTTGCGGCCGAGACGCTCAACGGTGAGGGCCCTACGGTTGATACCGAGAACATGAAGGCGACCGATTTCGACCGCCAGTTCTCCGCCCGGCAGGTTATCGATGACTACGAGGACAACGACATGCCGCTCGGTTGGTTCCTGCCGAACGACGGTTACGGTGCTGGCTACGGCCAGAACGGTTACTACAAGACCGGCGGCGTCAACTCCGACGGAACGAGTTCTGCCGAGCGCCTCAACGCCGTGCGCGCCAACGTCGACAATCTTAAGAAGTTCACCGAGTATGCCAACTCCAAGGGCGTGAGCACCGGTCTCTGGACCCAGTCGAACCTCGAGCCCGATAGCAACTCCGAGACCCCGTGGCATCTGCTGCGCGATTTCGATTCTGAGGTTAAGACTGGTGGCATCACCACGCTCAAGACCGACGTCGCTTGGGTCGGCTCCGGCTACTCCTTTGGCCTCAACGGCATCAAGACGGCCTATGACACCGTGACCACCGGCGCCAACAAGCGCCCCAACATCATCACGCTTGACGGCTGGGCCGGCACGCAGCGCTTTGGCGGCATCTGGACCGGCGACCAGTACGGCGGTAACTGGGAGTACATTCGCTTCCATATCCCCACGTATATCGGCCAGAGCCTCTCGGGCAACCCCAACATCGGCTCCGATATGGACGGCATCTTTGGTGGCGATCCCATCATCTCCGCTCGCGACTACCAGTGGAAGACATTCACGCCCTCTATGCTTGACATGGACGGTTGGGGCACCTACCGCAAGTCGCCCATGACGCACGGCGATCCATACACGGGCATCTCGCGCTTCTATCTCAAGCTCAAAGCACAACTCATGCCCTATATCTACACGAGCGCGGCCTCGGCGGCCAACATCGACACGGGCAACGGCGATACCGGCCTTCCCATGATCCGCGCCATGCTGCTTTCCGACAACTCCGAGTACGCCGCAAGCACCTCGACGCAGTACCAGTACATGTTCGGTGAGAACTTCCTGGTGGCACCGGTGTATCAGGATACCCAGGCAGATGAGAACGGCAACGATGTCCGCAACGGTATCTACCTGCCCAACTACGGTACCGACGAGAATCCCACCATCTGGATTGACTACTTCTCGGGCAAGCAGTACCGCGGCGGTCAGGTCCTCAACAACTACGAGGCTCCGCTTTGGAAGCTGCCACTCTTTGTTAAGGCCAACGCCATCGTGCCGATGTACGCCGAGAACAACAACCCCGAGGCTGTGACCGAGACCAACACCAAGGGCACCAATCGCAGCCAGCGTATCGTCGAGTTCTTCGCCACCGAGGGTGAGGGCAGCTTTACGCAGTACGAGGATGACGGCTCCTCCATCGAGAACAACACGACCGAGGACGATTCCTACGGCACAATCGACAATATTTCCTACGGTGAGCATGTGAGCACCGTCTATAAGTCGAGCGTGGTGGGCGGCACGGCGACCTTTACCGCCGAGGCATCGCAGGGCGGCTACAGCGGCTACGACTCCAACCGCACCACGACCTTTGTGGCCAACGTCTCCGCCAAGCCCACGAGCGTCTCCGCCAAGAACGGCGGATCCGCGCTCAACGTGGTTGAGGTCGACTCGCAGGAGGCCTTTGACGCCGCGACCCCCGAGGCCGGCCAGGTGGTCTACTTCTACAACGAGACCCCCAACCTCAACCACTACGGTAGCGACGCAGGCAGCACCGAGGCCGAGCAGGGCGAGAGCTTCAACAACACCAAGATCACCACGAATCCCAAGGTCTACGTCAAGTTCGCGAAGACCGATGTCGCCACGGCAGCGCAGACGCTCGAACTGGGCGATTTCGTGAACGCCGATGCCACGCTCGCGGCCGACCGCTTCAACGAGAACCTCTCCGCACCCGCGAACCTTGCTGCCCCCGAGGACGCCACGACCCCCACGAGCATTAAGCTCACTTGGGGGAAGGTCGATGGTGCTACCTCCTACGACCTTAAGGTAGACGGCACTGTGTTCGCCGTGGGCGATGCGGCAGAATTCACGCATACCGATCTTGCCTACAACAGCAAGCATACCTACCAGATTCGTTCGCGCAACGCCGATGGCTACTCCGCATGGAGCGACGTGCTTGAGGCGAACTCTGCGCTCGACCCGTGGCGGAACGTGCCTGAGGCCGAGGAAATCACTTGGGAGGGCTCGCTCTACGGTAGCCATAAGGCCGAACTCGCCTTCGACCATGAGTTCCAGTCGGGCGACGGCGGTTTCCACTCCGGTGGCAACGATCTGGGCAAGGCGCTTACCGTTGACTACGGTCGCGCTTACAAGCTCGACAAGCTCGAGTACTATCCGCGCGATGATGCCGGTAACGGCACTGTGACCAAGATGCGCATCGAGACGAGCCTCGACGGCGTGCATTGGACGACGCAGGAGGTCGACTGGGGGCGCTCCGCCGCTTGCAAGACGGTGGCGTTCGACGGCGCCGTGGCCGCGCGCTACGTGCGTATGACGCCGCTCGCGTCCGTGGGCAACTTCTTCTCCGCCTCCGAGATCGCCATCTACAAGACCGACGGCACGGACGGCTTCGCTGTGGGCTCCAACCTCAACAAGGCCACGGTCTCCGACGGCGACTACTCCAACATGAAGAATTACCTGGGTCTTGAGAACCGCGAGCCCGACACCTCGACGTTCGACTCCCAGATCCGCGCCCACTTCGCCGACCTCAACGGCAACGGCGTCTACGACGTGTACGACTACTCCTTCACCATGGCGGCGCTCGACGGCGGCACCAAGCAAAAGGGCAAGGCTGCTGGCACCCTCGCGGTGATCCCGAGCAAGATGGAGGTCGAGGCCGGCGACGAGATCACGGTCGACGTCTACGCCACCGACGCCGAGAACATCAACGCGCTCGGTGCGCTCGTCAACTTCAACAGCGACCAGTTCGAGTATGTCTCCGAGAGCATCGCGCAGGATGCGTCGACGGCGGGCATGGAGAACCTCTCGCGCGAGAAAGTGCAGTTCACGGATGGCCACCAGACCATCAACCTGGCCTTCGCCAACCGCGGCGACGCCAAGCTCTTCAACAGTACTGGTGTGGTCGCGAGCTTTAAACTCAAGGCTAAGACGGCCGGCAAGGTCGAGCTGCCCTCGACGTCTTGGCTCGTCGGCCCGGCGTGCGACGCGCTCGAGTTCGTGAGTGATGGCACCGTGACGATGCCCGGTGTCCCGCAGCCCACCAAGTCCGAGTACGGCCGCGACGCCTTTGACATCACGATGACCAACGACGAGCTCCCCACCGACGACGGCACCAACGTCGAGAAGCTCATCCAGCAGAAGAGCTATGACGGACTGTTCGACAACAATGAGGGCGGCAACGACTTCGAGTTCCTGTGGAACTATGGGCCCAACTGGATCGACGGCAAGATGCCGACCTACGTCAAGCTGCCCGCCACGATGACGTTCGCCTTCAAGACGCCGTCGAAACTCGATAGCGTCGAGGTCGTTAACCGCAACGGTGGCAACGGCACCGTGCAGAAGATTAAGTCCGTCGTGACGTTCGAGGACGGCTCGACCCAGGAGTTCTCGGGCGGAAGCTTTGATTCCTATCAGGCTCGCTACGCCTTTGGCCTCTCTGCCGAGAACAAGGGCAAGAAGGCGACCAAGGTCGAGATCACGCCGCTTGAGGCATCGGGTGACCAGATGCTCACGCTGCGCGAGATCAACTTCAACTACACACAGGGTGTCGAGGCCATCGAGGGTGTCGAACTGGGCAAGAACCAGACCGAGTTCTTCGAGGGCGATGTGACGCTCGTCGACGCCAAGGCCACGCCCGAGAGCGCCGGCTACCCCTATGTGACGGTCGAGAGCTCCGATCCTTCTGTGGTGAGCGTCTCCGCTGTCCAGGCCGGCGATAGCGTGAGCTACTACCTGCGCGCCAACAAGGCCGGCAAGGCAACGATCACGGTGGCGTCGGTGCTCGATCCCTCCAAGACCGCATCCTATGAGGTCGAGGTCAAGGCTGGTGTCGACACCTCTGCGCTCATGGCAGCGCTTTCCAAGGCCGCGGGCTACAGCGAGTCCGTCTACACCAAGGATTCCTATGCAGCCCTCACCGCTGCGGTCGAGGCGGCTCAGAAGCTCCTCGATGGCGGCCAGGGCAGCTATAGCAAGAAGGATGTCGCAGACGCCACGGCCAAGATCGAGAAGGCAATCGACGGCCTCAAGATGCGCCCCGTCGATGAGAAGAGCCTCATCAACACGCCCGAGAACCGCGAGAACGTCAAGGTGACCGGCTTCTCGAGCGAGGCCGACTATGAGGGCAGCAACGCCGTCAACGCTCTTGACGGCGATGAGCAGACGCTCTGGCACAGCGACTGGGCCTATAAGGCCGGTATGCCCCAGTACCTGACCGTCGACCTGGGCCGCGACTACGATCTCACCGACGTCACGTTCCTGCCGCGCCAGGACGGCGGCACGAACGGCGATATCTTTGAGGCCGAGGTGCTGGTTTCCGACACCGCCGACGGTTATGAGATGGGCACCGCCACGTCGATGGGTACGTTTACCTTCGACAACGACGGCCGCGTGCTCACCGACCGTGGCGACTGGAAGCAGATGAGCTTTGGTGCCGCGCGCGGTCGCTACGTGACCGTCAAGGTGCTCCACGCCGGCGGTGGCAGCGTTGACGCCTACTGCAGCATGGCGGAGCTCAAGTTCTACGGTACGGCCGTTCCCAATCCGGTGGCGAAGGACGACCTCACTGCCGCGATTGAAAAGGTTGATGCCGAGGTTGCAGCCGGCGACCTTAAGGCCAGCGACTACACCGAGGCTTCCTGGACCGCGTTCCAGAACGCCTTGGCGAGCGCCCGCGCCATCCTGAACGACGAGAACGCCACGCAGGACGAGGTCGACCAGGCACTCAAGGCACTCGAGAGTGCTCGCGACGCGCTTGAGAAGACTCCGGTGACCCCGGTCGAGAACCCGACCAAGAAGCAGCTCAAGGCCTTGGTCAAGCAGGCGAAGGAGACTGACACCAGGGGCAAGACGGACGAGTCTGTCAAGGCCCTGACGGATGCCATTACCTACGCCGAGGACGTCTTGGGTGATGAGAATGCTTCCGACATCCAGCTCCAGGCGGCTTATGACCAGCTCAAGCTGGCCATTGAGAGCCTCAAGGATGCCGATTCCGGCAACCAGGGCGGCTCGGGCAACCAGGGTTCCGGCAATGGCTCAAACGGCGGCAACCAGGCGGGCAAGCCCGCAGGCGACAAGGCCCAGGGCAGCAAGAAGAGCGGTTCGGCGATCCCCAATACCGGCGACCAGACGGCGGCGACCGTCGCGGCCGTCGGTGGTCTTGGCGCCATCATCGCCGCGATCGGCGCTTTCTTCCATCGTCGCAGCAAGGCTAAGTAGTCCCAGCGACAACTAAGCAAACGTGCCCGCCGCTCCGTCAAGGACGGCGGGCATTGCTTTATTATTTCAGCCAACGTACGTCATGGCAATATCCGGTAGGTCGCAGGGCGCTTCGCGGGCGGGCCAGGCTCTATCTGAACGACTTTGCGAAGCAACCGGAGTGAAGATAAAGCCTGGCCCGCCCGCGAAGCGCCACAGAGACCGCAGGGACGGGAGCAGCTATACTACTCTCAGTAGTTAAGGGTCGCGGATTCGCCGCGTCACCGCTCTCAACAGGAGGTCTTTGTTTATGGCAGATCAGAAGCCGGTTGTCGGGATCATCATGGGCTCCAAGTCCGATCTGGGCGTTATGGAAGGTTGCACCGCCGAGCTCGAGGCACTGGGTGTGCCCTATGAGCTCGTGATTGCAAGTGCACACCGCACACCGGCGAAGGTCCATGAGTGGGCCTCGACCGCTGCCGGCCGCGGCATCAAGGTGATTATCGCTGCCGCCGGCAAGGCTGCTCACCTGGGCGGTGTCGTGGCTGCGTTTACGCCGCTGCCGGTCATCGGCGTGCCTATGAAGACGAGCGATCTGGGTGGTATGGACTCGCTGCTGTCGATGGTGCAGATGCCTTCGGGCGTGCCCGTTGCCTGTGTGGCTATCAACGGTGCCAAGAACGCCGCCATCTACGCCACGCAGATCCTGGGCGCCTGCGACCCCGAGTATCGCAAGGTTATCGAGAAGATGAAGCAAGAGATGGCTGACGCCTAAGCGCTCTGCCAGTCCATTTGCAGCATAAGGAGAGCCATGTCCGACTATCAGGGAAAGCGTTTTTCGGCTTCTCGGATTCCCGATTCAGCCAAGTCGGGAGCAGCCCGCGCGCCGCAGCAGGATCGGACATCCTCTCCTCAGCAGCCGCGCGCACCGCGCCCCGTGACGCCGGCGAAGCATCGCCGTCAGGATACGCCTGCTGCATATCGCCCTTCGTCATACAGTACGGCCAAGAAGTCACCTCGCTCTTCGGCGCATGCCGCGCCATCGAGCTATACCGAGCCGCCGCGCAAAAAGCGCCGCTCCGTCATTCCCATTCTGCTCATCATCATCGGCATTGGCCTGATCGTTGCTGCGGCCGCCATCTTTATCAACGCACGGATTGGCTACAAGCAGGCGAGCGAGTCATATCAAAAAATCGAAAAGCAATATGTGAGCGACAAGGACGCCAGCGGCGTGCCGGTTATCGACTTCAATGCGCTTGCCCAGACAAATCCCGAGGTTGTGGGTTGGATTTACGCACCCGGCACCAACATCAACTACCCCGTGGTGCAGACCAACAACAACTCCAAGTACCTCAACACGCTGTTTGACGGTACCGCCAATGCCTCGGGAGCCATCTTCTTGGATAGCGACGACACCGCGCCGGGCATGGTGGATCAGCAGACCACGATTTACGGTCATCACATGAACGACGGCTCGATGTTTAACGTGATTTCGGATACGACCGATCAGGCGACGTTCGGCAGCATGGAATACGTGTACTACATCACGCGCGATGCGACGTATAAGTTGCGCCCGCTGGCGACCAAGGTAGTCGAGGACACGTATGCCAAGGCGCGCACGCCCAACTTTGAAGGCGACGACGGACTGAAGAATTACCTGTCCGAGATGCTCGACGGTGCTTCTGCCGTGGCGAGTGACGCCACCGATCGTGCCGCTTCGGCAACCAAGGTCGTAACGCTTGTGACCTGCCGTTCGCTGTCATTTAGCAATACGCGCGCAGTCATGGTGCTCACGCCAGTCGAGGAATAAAGTATCCGGGAGCCCCGTCCCAAATTAGCTACTCTACGACGGTAAAAAGGAGAAATGATGCTTGAAAGCGGCAAATCGATGCCTTCGGTTGATGCCTGGCTGCGCGAAGCCAAGGCCGATGTTTCGGCGGCTGATTGTGGGATGTACCTGACACACAATGGCGTGGTGCGTGCGACGCCTAAGTCCGAGGTGCGTGGGGTCGAGACAGATGGTGTGGCGCCTGGACATAAGGTGGGCGGCATGGTGTTTGGCTTCGATGCCGAAAAGGTGCAGGCTGCTATCGAGGCAACGCGCGCGATGCCGGGTATCGGCTATGTGCGCGTGTGGCTGGCGAGCGGTGAGCTTACCGTGGGCGACGACATCATGCTCGTACTCATTGGCGGAGACATTCGCCCACATGTGGTCGATGCGCTGCAGACGCTCGTTGGCACCATCAAGAATGAGTGCGTGAGCGAGGTCGAGCGCGAGGCGTAGGGGCTTGTGTCGATAGAAGGGTCGTTTATAAAAATGCCCGCCGGTACGTGTGATACCGGCGGGCATTTTGCGTTTTGGGCGCGGTGGGCGCTACACGCGCGTCGCATCCTTGGGGCTCATGGTCATGCTCTGGAAGCGGTTCTCCATGTAGTCGTTATCGAAATACTTGCCATAGAACTGCGCGACGGGAATATCTGGCTCCGTGCCGTTGACGCGCTGGTACCAGTAGTCGAGTGACTGCAGCGTCATGACGCCGTCGACCAGCATAATGACGGTAAAGATGACGGTAGCCGAGTAGCGACTCTTCCACGGAATCATGTTGATGAGCTTGAGCAGCCTCGGCAGCAGCAGCTTGATCCAGATAAGGCCACCCAGGCCCCACAGGCAGGCAAAGCCCGTGCAGGTGCGTCCACCCGTAAGGACGGCGAGTGGGTCGGGCATGCCGAACAGCTTCATGTGCGAGTAGCTCCACGAGACCACGCCAAATGAGGTCTGCATAAACCAGCCCACGAACACCTCAAAGCTCGCGCCGAGCACAGCACTTACCAGGAAAATGATGATGGGGTTCTTTTTATAGAAGCGGTTGAGCACCATGGTCATGAGTACGGCGCCAAAGCCGTAGATGGGGCTAAAGGGACCAAACAGCATGCCGGCGCGGTCCTGGTAGACGCCTGGGTCGTCGACCGTCATGTGCCAGATGTCCTCGGCGATCAGGCCGAGCACGCAGCAGACGAGGAACACCCAGAACAGGTTGAAGTAGTTGAGCTTGATGTAGCCCTCGCCGGTTTCATCGCGGCCGAGCATGCCCTCGGCGGCGGCGTCGCGGTCGAGCATCTCCTGCAGGCGGCGCTGCAGTTCGCGCTCCTGGCGCAGCGTGGGGTCGACGGTGGCCGAAAGCGCGATGAGGATACTGAGCTGAATCGCGGGACGAAGCAAGAAGAGCCCGATACCCTGGAGCATCACGTCGACCAAAAGCTCGACGACGGTGAATGCAATAAGGATGTAGGACAGGCGGGCGGCGTTGCGGCGCTGGTTTTTGATAAGGTCCAGGCCAAAGATGATCAGGATGACGGCACTTGCCGCAGAGAGCATGATGCCGGCGACGATGAGTCCAACCGAGACCAGCATATTGTCGCCGAGCTTGGCGGCGGCGTTGCCGTTAATGAGCGCGGTGATGACCTGCCACATAAAGGCGGCGACCGACGGGAGCGTGCCCACGCCGGACAGGATGCACAGGACGGCGTACACCTTAATGATGAGGGGAATCTTCTTGACCTCCGTGGCGCTGGGGACGCTGGGGTCGAGTTCGTTTCGATCCATACAGAACCTTTCTCGCTTTGTCCTAAGTTACTAGGATACGCCGCCGACCTGCCAAAAGACAGGACGAACGTCCCAAATGCAACTTTGTGATCCCCAATGGTGGACGCGGCGGCCATCTGGGGGCGTGGGCGCTTGCACTGGACAGACCAATAAAATGTTTGGCCGCAAAACGGATTATTAGCTCGGTGGGCTTTTAAAAAGCGCTGCTCATGCGCGGGGGAGCGCGTCGCGCCGTGCGTATAATAAGGCGGGTAACGCCAAAATACGAGGCTCTGAGGGGATGCCATGTCTCAAGAAACCATCCGCGCGGCCGAGCGTGCCGCGGGACAGGTGAACGCCATGTCGACGTATGATCCGGACTCTGACCAGCTGCATGAGGAATGCGGCGTTTTTGGTGTCTGGGCGCCCGATCGCGACGTGGCTCGACTGACGTACTTTGGCCTGCGTGCGCTGCAGCACCGTGGCCAAGAATCGGCGGGAATCGCTGTTGGTGACGGCGGTACGGTTATGGTCCGCAAGGATTTGGGCCTGCTCGACCGCGTGTTCTCCAATGCCGACTTGTCGACGCTCTCCGGTCAGCTGGCCGTGGGTCATGTGCGCTACGGCACCGCCGGCGCCAAGAGTTGGGAAGCCTCTCAGCCGCACCTCTCTACCATCAATAGCGTCATTATCGCGCTCGCGCACAACGGCACCCTCGTCAACACCGACGAGCTGCGCCGCCAGCTGATCGAGCTGGGCGTGCCGTTCCTCTCCAACTCGGATTCCGAGGTCGCGACCAAACTCATCGGCTACTTTACTCAGCGTACGGGCCATCTGCGCGAGGGCATTCGCAAGACCATGGAGCTCGTGCGCGGCGGCTACGCCATGACGCTCATCAACGAGCAGGCGCTCTACGCATTCCGCGATCCGCACGGCATTCGCCCGCTCGTGCTGGGCAAGCTGGTGGACGAGGGCCTGGACCAGGCCGATGCCGCATCCGTTTCGCAGCTGCCGTCGCAGGACGGTGCCGCGACGGTCGACGCCACCACCCATGTCACCCGCGCCGGCGGCTGGGTCGTCGCCTCCGAGACTTGCGCACTCGATATTGTGGGCGCCGAGTACGTCCGCGACGTCCGTCCCGGTGAGATTTTGCGCATCAGCGCCGAGGGCCTTGTGTCCGAGCAGGGCGTACCTGCCGCCGAAGAGCCTGCTAACTGCATCTTTGAGCAGGTCTACTTCGCTCGCCCCGATTCCATCATGAACGGCAAGAGCGTCTACGCCTGCCGTTATGACATGGGTCGTCAGCTGGCACATGAGGAGCCCGTCGAGGCCGACCTGGTCATCGGCGTGCCCGACTCCGGTCTGCCGCCCGCGGAGGGATATTCGCACGAGAGCGGCATTCCCTTTGGCGAGGGCCTCATCAAGAACCGCTACGTGGGCCGTACGTTTATCGAGCCCACGCAGGAGCTGCGCGCCATGGGCGTGCGTATGAAGCTCAACCCGCTGCGCGACAACATCGAGGGCAAGCGCCTGGTCGTCATCGACGACTCCATCGTCCGCGGCACCACCATGGTGCAGCTCGTCAAGATGCTGCGCAACGCCGGCGCCAAGGAGATTCACATTCGCATCAACTCGCCCGAGGTCATCTGGCCGTGCTTCTACGGCATCGATACCGACGTGCAGTCGCAGCTCATCAGCGCCAACAAGACGGTCGACGAGATTTGCGAGTATATCGGCGCCGATTCGCTAGCCTTCCTTTCGGTCGAGGGCCTGCTGAAGGTCATGCCCAAGGGCGGTTACTGCGATGCGTGCTTTACCGGACGCTACCCCGTGGCGATTCCCGAGAGCTTTGGCCGCGACAAGTTCATGGAGGGCTTTAAGCCCCGCAACCTGGATAAGCCGCTGCACTTTGACGACGACGCCGTGGTCGAGAAATACGACGACCGCAGTTGGGAAGAGGAGCACGGCGAGGCCTAAAACCTGCCATGTGGGGACAGGTTTATTTTGGTAGGTTTTACCTGCTGTTTTGTTGATATGACGGCGCGTGCTGTTATGGCACGCGCCGAAATGAACGCAACTATGAGCACCGTTTGGCGCCCGCGCGGCGCCACGGTAGTGGGAGAGGAAGGCTCAGATGAGCGACAGCAAGCATGTGACGTACGAGGACGCCGGCGTCGATACCGCCGAGGGCGGCCGCGCCGTCGACGCTATTAAGCAGATGGTCAAGGACACCAACCGCCCCGAGGTTATCGGCGGCATCGGTGGCTTTGGTGGCCTGTTCTCGGCCGCCGCGCTCAAGGATATGGAAGACCCGATCCTGATCAGCGGCACCGACGGCGTGGGTACCAAGCTCGTGCTCGCCCAGATTATGGATCGTCACGAGACGGTGGGTCAGGACCTGGTCGCCATGTGCGTCAATGACATTTTGGCTTCGGGCGCCGAGCCGCTGTTCTTCCTGGACTACGTCGCCATCGGCCACATTGAGGCCGAGCACATGGCAAAGATCATCAAGGGCGTGGCCGACGGCTGCAAGCTCGCGGGCTGCGCGCTCGTGGGCGGCGAGATGGCCGAGCATCCGGGCGTCATGGCCCCGGCCGACTACGACCTCGCCGGCTTTACCGTGGGCGTCGTCGACCGTCCCAAGATGCTCGACCCCGCGAACGTTCGCCCCGGCGATGTGATCCTGGGCCTGCCCTCCACCGGCGTGCACTCCAACGGCTACTCGCTCGTGCGCAAAGTCATCGGTGTCGACGGCATCAAGCCGGGCACACCCGAGGCTGCCGCTAAGGCCGAGGAGCTAAGCCGTCCGCTCGAGGAGCTCGGCGGCGCTTCGCTGGCCGACGCCCTGCTGGCCCCCACGCGCATTTATGTGAAGCCGATTCTGGAGCTGCTCCGCGGTGGCGCCAACGTTCATGCCATTGCCCACATCACCGGCGGCGGCATTACCGAGAACCTCAACCGCGCGCTCGCCGACGACGTCGATGCCGTGGTCACCCGCAACGGCGCCGAGATGGGCTGGGATGTTCCGCCCGTCATCACCTACGTGTCGCGTCAGGCCGAGCTCGCGCCCAACGAGGCATGCAAGACCTTCAACATGGGCGTCGGCCTGTGCCTGATCGTCGCCCCCGAGGACGAGGCTGCCGTGACCGAGGCTCTGGTCGCGCTGGGCGAGAAGCCGTTCCGCGTGGGCGAGTGCGTCGAGGGTTCCGGTAAGGTCGTGTACTCCGATGAGCGCTAACGAGCAGATGGCTGCTGCCGAGGGCCTGGGCTTTATGCCCTACACCCGTCCGACCGGCACCGATACGGCCGAGCCGCTCAAGATCGGCGTGCTTATCAGCGGTTCTGGCACCAACCTGCAGGCGCTGATCGATTTGATCGCCGCCGGCAAGCTCAACGCTTCGATTGAGCTTGTGGTGTCGAGCCGTCCTTCGGCTAAGGGTTTGCAGCGCGCCGAGCGTGCGGGCATCCAGACGCTCACACTGTCCAAGGATGTCTATGCCGACCCTATTGCCGCCGACGAGATCATCGCGCACGAGCTTCTCGAGCGCGGCTGCGAGTATGTGGTCATGGCCGGCTACATGCGCATGGTGCACACGCCGCTGCTGGCGGCGTTTCCCAACCGCGTGGTCAACTTGCATCCGGCGCTGCTGCCGAGCTTTACCGGTGCGCATGCGATTGACGACGCCTTTGCGCGCGGCGTCAAGGTAACTGGCGTGACCGTGCATTTTGCCAACGAGATCTACGACAACGGTCCCATCATCGCCCAGCGCGCGCTGGCTGTTGAGGAGGGCTGGGACGTCGACACGCTCGAGGAGCACATCCACGCGATTGAGCACGTGCTGTATCCCGAGGTCGTGCAGATGCTCGCCGACGGCCGCGTCCACGTGCTGGAGAGCGGCAAGGTTGCAATTGACGCGCCTCGCGGCTAGCGGCGCACAGTACAATTTAGCCGAGTAGTCAGGGTGGTCATTGGCGCCAAGGCGCGCGTGGCCACCTTTTGTTTTGGGTAGTCATCGGGAACGGTCTTTAACGACTGGTCATTCAAGAACGTCGCAGGTGACTAGGTGAGAGAGGTGAGCGCATGGCGGATAACGAAGCGCTGTTTACGCCTGAGTTGGTGTTTTTTGATTGGGAGTGTGCGACGCCGGATGAGGTGTTCGCGCGGCTTGAGGGCGAGCTTGCACCACATGGCTACATTGCATCCGGTTGGCTCGATGCCGTCCGCACGCGCGAGGATGCCTATCCCACGGGTCTCGCTATGCCGGCGGCAAACATTGCCATTCCGCATACCGATCCGGGGTTTGTGGCCAAGCCCTATATCGCGGTGGTGAAGCCCGCCGCGCCCGTGACATTTAACGCTATGGCTGGCATGGGCGCTCCGGTGCCGGCGCAGATCGTCATCAATCTGGGCATCGCCGAGCCGGGCGGCCAGGTCGAGGCCCTGCAGGCACTCATGAACATCTTTATGGGCGCCGATGCCGCAGCCGACGTGCTCGGCCAGACCACGCCCCAGGGCATGGTCGACGCCATCCGCCGCCACTTCTAAGGTGGGGCTGAGTCGGCACTTGGGGACTGTCCCTAACTGCCGGCTGCCAGAGCTGTCCCCTTTGCACCAAAATGGTGCAGATTAATCTGTCCCCAATGCACCAAGCGTGCCGCGGGGGCTGCGTTGTGACACAATGGCGTTTGTTCGATTCGTTATGCGAAAGGCCAACTATGGCAAATAAGAAAAAGAACTCCGAGGCCGCGCCGACGCCCGAGCAGCAGGCCCGCGCTGCCTCCAGCTCTCGCAAGAAGCAGCGCAAGACGTACGTGTCTAAGACCGTCAAGATCGTTCTGGTGGTCATCGGCGTGCTGGCGATGCTGCTTTCCGTCTCGGCGATGGCGTGCTCCGGCCTTATGTCGCAGGCTGAGGACACCTCGGGCTACAAGCTGACCGGCGGTGTTGCTGCCACTATCAACGGCACCAACCTTACCGAGGACACCGTGACCAAGCAGATCATGAGCATGCGCACGTCCTACGGCTACACCAAGGATGAGGATTGGGCGCAGTATCTGGTTGACAACGACCTCACGCCCAAGAAGTACCGCAAGCAACTCATCGACTCCTACACGCAGCAGATTCTGCTTCAACAGGCACAGAAGGAGAACGGCGTGACGGTGTCGGACGAGGAGGTCGAGAAGGCTTGGAAGGACGCGTGCAAGAGTGCGGGCGGCGCCAAGACCTTTAAGAAGACCCTCAAGACCTACGGCTACACCGAGGACACCTACAAGGACTCGCTCAAGGAGAGCCTGGCACAGCAAAAGCTTAAGGATGCCGTCGCGCCCACGAGCAAGCCCAAGGACAGCGAGATTGTCGATTACATCAACGAGAATCTGTCTAACTACAACGATGCTCGCCGCTCGTCGAACATCCTGATCAAGGTTGATTCCGACGCCTCCGACGAGGACAAGGCTGCCGCCAAGGCCAAGGCGCAGGAGTGCCTGGACAAGATCAACTCCGGCGAACTGAGCTTTGAGGACGCCGTGGAGCAGTACTCCGACGATACCGGCTCCAAGGAGAAGAAGGGCGATGTGGGCTGGGACAAGCTCACCACCTTCGTCGACAGCTACCAGGCGGCGCTCGAGGGACTCAACAAGGGCGATGTGAGCGACGTCGTCGAGTCGACCTATGGTTATCACATCATCAAGTGCACCGACTACTTCCATGTCGATAGCCAGGTCGATGACATTAAGCAGGTGCCCAAGGACATCAAGAAGTACATCTCCAACGTGGTGAAGACGCAGGCGGCAAGCACCGCGTACAGCGAGTGGCTGGAGCAGTACAAGAAGGATGCCGACATCACCGTCAGCCCCATGCCCAAGGACGTACCCTATAACGTGAGTCTAAAGGGCGTCACCAAGAGCTCGACCGACGATTCGTCGACGACTGAGTAATCATGGGACGGTGCTCGCGCGAGTGCCGCCCACACTATTGAGGAGGATTTGCAGATGACCAACGAAGAGCTGCAGAAGGAAATGATTGCGGCCATGAAGGCCAAGGACAAGGTTCGCCTGTCTATCATTCGCCAGGTCAAGGCCGAGGTGAAGAATATCGAGGTTAACGAGCGCCGCGACGTGACCGAGGAAGACGTCAACAGCATGATCAAGCGTCTGATTAAGCAGACGAGCGAGACGCTGGAGATGTCCATTAAGGCCGGTACCGACCAGGAGCGTACCGACAACCTGACCGAGCAGGTCAAGATCCTGGAGAGCCTGCTGCCCGCGCAGGTTTCGGGCGAGGAGCTCGAGGCTCTGATCGAGCAGGTCATTGCCGAGCTGGGCGCCACGTCCAAGAAGCAGATGGGCCAGGTCATGGGAGCACTCGGCAAGGCCACCGGTGGCAACTTCGACAAGCCGGCAGCAGCAAAGATCGTCGGCGCAAAGCTCGCGTAGGGGCCGAGCGGCATATAGTTGATGTTGAGGGGGGGCGTGGCCGTCATGGTCGCGCCCCTTTTTGCTGGGCTAGGCGCTCATTGGGGACAGGCTTAAATGAGTACCCAATGAGCGGGCACTCATTTAAGCCTGTCCCCAATGAGTGCCGACGAGCAGGTGGAAGGTTGCGGGTTCTTTACGGGAATGTAGTGTGGGCTGCGGAAACGTGGTTCTTTCCGTACAATAGTTCAACTCGTGTAAACGCAGGGAAGGGACATTCATGGCAGACATGATCGAGATCAAGCATCTCAACAAGTACTTTGGCGACCTGCATGTGCTCAAAGATATCAACCTCACCGTCAAGCGCGGCGAGAAGCTCGTAATGATCGGGCCTTCCGGCTCGGGTAAGTCGACGCTCATCCGTTGTGTCGATTATCTTGAGGAGCCCACATCGGGCGAGGTCATCATTGACGGTACGCCGCTCACCAAAAAGAACCACCTGGAGATGGCTCGCAAGTATAGCTCCATGGTGTTTCAGCAGTTCAACCTGTATCCCAACATGACGGTGCTGGGCAACCTGACACTCGCGCCCACCAAGCTGCAAAAGAAGAGCAAGGAGGAGGCGACCGAGATCGCCATCGCCGCGCTCAAGCGTGTTGGCATGGCGCATAAGGCCGGCGAGTATCCGCAGAACCTCTCGGGCGGTCAGCAGCAGCGCATCGCCATCGCTCGTGCCCTGTGCACCAAGCAGCCCATCATCCTGTTTGACGAGCCGACCTCGGCGCTCGACCCCGAAATGGTCCAGGAGGTTCTGGACGTTATGATTGAGCTTGCGCAGGAGGATATCACCATGATCTGCGTGACGCATGAGATGGGCTTTGCGCGCCAGGTGGCCGACCGCGTCATCTTTATGGAGGACGGCCGCATCCTGGAGGAGGGCACGCCCGAGCACTTCTTCGATAACCCCGAGAACCCGCGCTGCCGCGAGTTCCTGTCCAAGATTCTGCACTAGGCGTGGTGATGGACATGACGGATATGACGAGGGCGGCCGTGTCGCGCCGTCACTTTTTGCAGCTGGCGGGTGCCGGCATGCTTGCGCTGACGGGGACCGCGCTTACCGGTTGCGGCAACTCCACCAGCGGCGAGGGTTCCGACAAGGGGTCCAAACTTGCGGCCATTAAGTCGCGTGGCCATCTGAATGCTGGCGTTAAGAAGGATGTTCCCGGCTACGGCTATTACGACACCGCCAAGGGCCGCTTTGAGGGCATGGAAGTCGATTTGTGCTACCAGATCGCCGCTGCCGTCTTTGGCGTGAGCTACAAGGAGGCCCGTGCCCAGGAGCTTGTCGAGTTTACCGACGTAACGCCCAAGACGCGCGGTCCGCTGATTGATAACGGCCAACTCGACGTGGTCGCGGCGACCTACACCATCACCGACGAGCGCAAGAAGAGCTGGGATTTCTCGACGCCGTACCGCACCGACTACGTGGGACTCATGGTCAAGAAGCGTTCGGGCTTTACCTCGATTGAGGACCTAGACGGCAAGGTCATCGGCGTGAGCCAGGGTGCTACCACGCAGGGCCTGATCGAGCAGATGATCAAGGACAACGGCTTTAGCTGCAAGCCCGAGTTTAGGGCCTTTAGCGGCTACCCCATCATCAAGAGTTCGCTCGACGCCGGCAATATCGACGTCTTTGCTATGGACCGCTCCACGCTGGCCGGTTACATGAACGAGACCGTTGAGCTGCTGCAGCCCGAGGTCAAGTTTGGTGAGCAGGGCTACGGCGTGGCGACCAAGAAGGGCTGCGACCTTTCGGCCGTGGTCGATCAGGTGATTTGCGATCGCCTGGCCGACGGCTGGCTCGACCAAGAGGTCAAGACCTGGGGTCTTGTATAGGCGTATCGTCCAAGGAAGGAATCAAATGCTCGAAGGATTATTTGACGCCGACCGTTGGTCGACGACATTTCAAAACATGGGGCCCTTCTGGGAGGGCTTTGGCGTGACGCTGCAGGTGGTCGTTGCCGGTCTGCTGCTGTCACTGGTGCTGGGCACGCTGCTGGGCGTGTTCTCTACCACTCGTTCGCGCGTGCTGCGCGCCATAAGCCGCGTGTACGTGGAGTTTTACCAGAACACTCCGTTGCCCGTGCAGGTGCTCTTTATGTACATGGCCGGTCCGCAGTTTTTGCAGGCCATAACCGGTGCCGATCAGCCGGTGCGTATCGCGCCGTTCGTGCTGGGCTTCTTGGGTGTGGGCCTGTATCACGCGGCCTACATTTCGGAGGTCATTCGCACTGGCATCGAGGCGGTTCCGCGCGGTCAGATGGAGGCGGCCCAGAGCCAGGGCTTTACCCGTGCGCAGGCGTACTGGTACATCGTGTTGCCCCAAACATTCAAGATCATTCTGCCGCCGCTGTGTAACCAGGCGCTCAACCTGGTTAAGAACACGTCGGTGCTGGCGCTTGTGGCCGGCGGCGACCTTATGTACCGTTCCGACAACTTTGTGAGTCTGTACGGTTACCTGCAGGGATACATCGTCTGCTGCCTTATGTACTTCATCATCTGCTTTCCGCTCGCCATGCTGGTGCAGTGGCTCGAGCGCCGCTCCAAGGAGCGTCCGCGCGGCGTGAGCCTGGCCGAGCTGGGGCTCGACAACGTAGAGGAGGCCTAGCGCATGGAAATCTTCAACGCGACCAACCAGCTCTACATTTGGGGCGGATTTGTTAAGACAATCGAGATCTCGGCGCTGTCGATCTTTTTCTCGCTCATCTTTGGCACGGTGCTGGCGCTCGTTAAAAGCTATGCGCCCCGCCCATTCCGTATTTTGGTGAGTGCCTATATCGAGCTGTTCCGCTGCACGCCAAACCTGCTGTGGATTCTGTTTATCTACTTTACGGTGCAGGGTTTGGACATTGTGATTTCGACCATCGCCTTTACGCTGTTTACCAGCGCCGTTATGGCCGAGATTGTGCGCGGCGGCCTCAACTCGATTCCGCGCGGCCAGTTTGAGGCAGCGCAGAGCCAGGGCTTCGGCTTCTTTGCCACCATGCGCTACATCATTCTGCCGCAGACGTTTAAGACGATTATTCCGGCGCTGTTTAGCCAGTGCACGACCGTCATTAAGGATAGCTCGTATCTTTCGGGCATTAACGTGGCCGAGCTCATGTACACGGCAAACGTCGTGATGGCCCATGCAATCGACCTCTCGCAGGTGCTTATGCTCTACGGCCTGGTATTTGCGATGTACTTTGTGCTCAACTTTGGTATCTCGCTGCTGGTCCGAGCGTATCAGCGCCGCATCGTAGCCGCATAGTCCTGCTTCCCCAAGCACGGCACCTTGCCCCTCAATCGTCGCTTGCGTACATTTAGTACGCGGTGCTCCTCTTTCGGGGCAATCTGCCGCACTTGGGAAACCAGGACGGTCGTAAGTGACAAAATGGGAATCAGGAATCGCCTATTTCTCATTTGTTAGAAAGGAATCGCGATGAGCGATCTGGTGAACAAGAAGAGTCCTGTGGTCATTACCATCGCGCGCGACTTTGGTGCCGAGGGCCACGAGATTGGCCGTATCCTCGCCAATGAGCTGGGGATTCCGCTGTACGATAACGAGCTGCTGGTGCGCGCGTCGCTGCGTACAGGTGAGTCGCTCGATAAGATGGCCGCCTATGACGAGCGCCTGGCTGTGGAGAACATGGCGTTCCTGCCCGACCGCTACGACGCCCGTTCATACTCGGATAAGTTGTTCCAAAAGATGAGCCAGGTGATTTTGGACCTGGGCGAAACCGAGAGCTGCATTATCGAGGGCCGTCTGTCCGACTACCTGCTGCGCAACAACCCCAATCACATTGCCGTGCTGGTGACCGCACCCTTTGAGGACCGCGTCGAGATCGTGCGCAAAAAGCGCGGCCTCAACAAAAAGAAGGGCGTCAAGCTGGTCAAGCAGCAGCAGAAGGCGCGCGAGGCGTTCTATAAGCGCTACAGCGCCGGCAAGTGGAAGATGACGAGCGGCAAGGACATCGTCGTCAACCGCGCCAAGCTGGGCCGCGAAGGCTGCAAGGACGTCATCGCCGCTGCCTACCGCTACAAGGTGGCTCAGCTCGAAGGCTAACCAATCAAAACCACCACAAGGGGGACAGGCACCTTTGTGGTGGTTTTTGTTTTAGGCCGAGGGGAAGGCCTTGGCGGCAGTGCCTATCCTCGGCTTTTGCAAAATCTCGATTTGTAACACCAGGCCAGCGAAAAAGGCTCTAACTGTTACAGATTTAGATGAATCGTTCGGCCGTCAGCTCAACGTCTTGATCTGTAACACCAGGCGGCATATTTGGTCTCTAACTGTTACAGATTGAGATGCAGCGTGGGCGGCCGGCACAATATCTTAATCTGTAACAACTGCAAGGCTCAACGGGCTCCAGGTGTTACAGATTGAGGCAAACGTCGGAATTGGTTCGCCGGCCAAGTCCCCGACCACCACAAAGGTGCCTGTCCCCATCGTGGTGGTTGGGTGGTCGGCATAGAAAAAGTCCCCGCCGGGCGTGTGCTCGACGGGGACTTTGCCGTTTGATGGCTAGCGCTGTAGGTGATTACTCGCCCAGCAGGCTCTTGGTGATGGAGGCAGCGGCCTTCTTGCCGGCGCCCATCGCCAGAATGACCGTAGCGGCACCGGTGACGATGTCGCCGCCAGCCCAGATGCGGGGATCGGTGGTCTGGCCAGTCTCCTCGTCGGCAACGATGTAGCCCCACTTGTTGAGCTCCATCTTGCCGCCGATCTTCTTTGCGAAGGGGTTGGCGTTGGTGCCGATAGCCGAGATTGCGACGTCGCAGGGAATCTCCTCGATGGCGCCCTCGATGGGCACCGGGCGACGACGGCCGGACTCGTCAGGCTCGCCGAGCTCCATCTTCTGGACCTTGACGGCGCACACGGAGCCGTCCTCGCCAGCGACAAACTCGAGCGGGGAGACGAGCGGCAGAACCTCGACGCCCTCGGCCTTAGCATGGTGCAGCTCGGCGCGACGGCAGGGCATCTCGTCCTCGGTACGACGGTAGGCGATGATGGCGTGCTCGGCGCCCAGACGCTTGGCGGTACGGACGGCGTCCATAGCCACGTTGCCGCCACCAAAGACGACGACGTTCTTGCCGTGCTTGGTGGGGGTGTCGTACTCGGGGAACTTGTTGGCCTTCATCAGGTTCACGCGGGTGAGGTACTCGTTCGCGAAGAAGACGTTGGGCAGGTTCTCGCCGGGGACGTTGAGGAACTTGGGCAGGCCAGCGCCGGTCGCCACATAGATGGCGTCGAAGCCCTGCTCGAACAGCTCCTCGGCCGTGGCCATGTTGCCCACGACGGAGTTGTACTCAAACTTGACGCCCATGTCCTCCAGGCCGTCAATCTCGCGCTTGACGACCGCCTTGGGCAGACGGAACTCGGGGATGCCGTAGACCAGCACGCCGCCGCCGGTAAAGAAGGCCTCGAAGACGGTGACGTCAAAGCCGTTGCGGGCGAGCTCGCCGGCGCAGGTGATGCCGGACGGGCCGGAACCGACGACGGCGACCTTCTTGCCGTTCTTGGGGGCCATCTTGGGCGTGGAAGCGAGCTCGGGGCGGTCACCCAGGAAGCGCTCGAGCTGGCCGATGGCCACGGGCTCGGACTTCTTACCACGGATGCACTTGCCCTCGCACTGGTTCTCCTGCGGGCAGACGCGGCCGCAGATGGCGGGAAGCATGGAGTCCTCGCGGATGGTATCGAGAGCGCCGCCGAAGTCCTTCGCACGGATCTGCTCGATAAAGCGGGGGATGTTGATGTTGACGGGGCAGCCCTCAACACAGAACGGCTTCTTGCAGTTGAGGCAGCGCTCGGCCTCGGCCAGCGCCATCTCCTCGGTGAAGCCCTTGTCGACGGGGCGGAAGTCGCAGGCGCGCTCGGCAGCCGGCTCCTCGTTATCGGGGGTGCGGGGCGACTTCATATCGGCAACGAAACGACCGTTAACTAGTGGCATGCGCAGCTCTTTTCCTCATAGGCCTTGAGGGACTCGCCCTCTTCGGAACGGTAAGCGGCCTGGCGGGCACGAAGGTCATCCCAGTCGACCAGGGTGGCATCGAAGTCGGGGCCGTCGACGCAAGCGAACTTGGTCACGCCGCCCACCTCGACGCGGCAGCAGCCGCACATGCCGGTGCCGTCAACCATGATGGGGTTGAGGGACGCGGTGATGGGGGTGTCGTATTTCTGGGCGGTGAGGGTCGAGAACTTCATCATCGGAACGGGGCCGACGCAGAAGACCTGGCTCACGGCCTTGTCCTGCAGCAGGCGCTCCAGCGGAGCGGTGACAACGCCCTGCTCGCCGTAGGAACCGTCGTCAGTGGTGATGTGGATGTGGTCCTCGTCGAGGAGCTCGCGGAACTGGTCCTCCATGAGCAGGAGGTCCTTGGTGCGGGCGCCCATGATGGCGTGCACCTCGTGACCGGTCTCGACCAGGTGCTTGGCGACCGGGAAGGCAATTGCCAGGCCGACGCCGCCGCCAATGACGGCGCAGGGGCCCTCGGCCATCTCGGTGGGAACTCCCAGCGGGCCCACGACGTCGCGCAGCGACTCGCCGGCCTCGTAGGTGGAAAGCATTTCGGTGGTCTTGCCGATCACCATGAAGATGAACTCGACCCAGCCTTCGTCACCGTTCCAGCCGGCCAGGGTAAATGGGACGCGCTCGCCCGTCTCGTTGGCGCGGACCATGAGGAACTGTCCAGCGTGCGCATGCTTGGCGATTGCAGGCGCCTCGATGCGGAACTTGAACACCTTCTCCGAGAACTGCGTCTTCTCCAGGATCTTATACATAGAACCCCTCTCTTGTTAGGGCCGCCGAACCGTGCCTCCACGGAAATGGACGGTAGCCCGAATAAAACCGTACGCGCACAGGCGTTGTGCAGACATACGGTGCAAATTATACCCTCATGGACATGTCGCTTACGTGTGTCTTTGGCAGGCGGGAAAAGTGACCTGCCATTTAGGGACAGGTTTATTTTGGTAGGTTTTATCAGGCAAAACGGTAAAGGGGGCCGGTCTCGCGCATCGGTGAGGCCGGCCCCCTTTGGAGCTCTGCGTATGTATGGCGGCACGGGACTTATTGCGATGCGGCCGCCGCGGCGTTTTCGCATATAAAACTTGCCAAAATAAACCTGTCCCTTTTTGGTAGGTTTTAGTGCTTGCCGTTGGCGGAGGCGGCACCGTTGACGTGATCGCGGGCATAGACCACGCCGTGCACGATCGCCAGGCCGGCGGCGTCGGCGGCGCGGGCACAGGTGTCCTGGAAGTCCTCGGCCTCGCGGGCGCGCAGCTGCTTAAGCACGTAGTCGGCGACAGCCATCTTGCCGGGAGGGTTGCCGATGCCGGTGCGGATGCGGCTGAAGTCGCGACTGCCCATCTTGTCGATGATGGAGCGCAGGCCGTTGTGGCCGGCGTGGCCACCGCCCACCTTAACACGTACGTCGCCGGCGGGAATGTCGAGCTCGTCGTGAATCACGAGCAGCTCCTCGGCCTTGATCTTGTACTCGCGGCAGAGCTTGGAGATGGGGCCACCCGAGGTATTCATATACGACTGCGGCTTGACCAGCACAATCTGGCGCTTACCGCCCTCTTCCTCGGGATCGTTGATGTTGATGAGCGCGACCTCGGCGCCGGCCTGGTTTTTCCAGTACGTGACGCCGGCCTGACGGGCCAGCTCGTCGATCGCCTTAAAACCGGCGTTGTGGCGGGTCTCGGCATACTCATCGCCAGGGTTGCCAAGTCCGGCAACCATGCGAATCTTAAGCGGCTGTGCAGCTGCCATGTTCATCCTTTCGTTGATTTGTCGCCTGCTATGGTGAGCGACCCTGTTGCCGCTGTCAAATGGAGGGCAATTGAGGTTGTTTGGGGGCGTTTGGACGGCCGTCAAAATCCGAGGTGGACAGTTAGTTCAGATACGTATAAGTTCTGAGGACTCGAATTGCTCAATTCAATGCCGATACGTTGTTTTGGAACTTTAGTTAGTCCATATGACGCTGTTTTGAAGTCTACCCCGCTTTCAAATAGGGCGAATGGTATAGAGATAGCTGCAAAACAGCCTAATTCAATGTGTCTATTTATACGTATTTGAACTAACTGTCCAGCCCTGTTCGACGGCGCACGGGTGATTCGCCGTTTAGACCGGCGCAAGGCCGATTCCGGCCCGCAGAGCGTTGAGCCAAGCGGCCTGACGCTTGCGATAGCCCTTGATGCGATATCGGAATCGGACTCCTGCGAGTCGATGCATCGTTTGGGCGAAGGCTTCGAGTGCAACAAGGTCTTTCATTTGGTCGCGATTGATAACCAGGACGTGGATGCCCATTGCCTTGAGGCCATTATTTCGATTGCCATCGTGGATGCGAGCGTTTTGAAGCTCATGCCCAATTCCGTTGTATTCGTTGTCGACTCCGGCGGCCGGGCAATATAGGTCGCAGATGGCGTAAGGGATGCCGGAGGACATGTTAACCGCAAGAGTGTCGAAGTCGATTCGATAGTTGAGTAGCAGGCCTCCCATGGGCAGGCTGCAACATCCGAATCCGCCAAAGCGCATGGGCGCTCCGAGAACGGCTAACATTAGGGATTCGGCTGGGGATGCAGATCCGGGTCGGGCAAGCTTGACTGCCGTGCGAAACGAGGTGTATGAGCTACTTTTGGCGAAGCGCGCGACCGCCTCGAGATCTTCGATGGTCGTGGCGGGCTCGCATTTGTAGTGCGCCTGTTCGTAGCGGGTTTCGTTCTGCTGTTTGGCTGCCGACTGGCCGCCCAGGCAATCAAGATCGCCCGTCGCTGCGCAGCTATCGCCCTTGGGCCAGATGTCGTCATAGGCGATGGGGTAGGTTGCCTCGGGCGGAAGGGAGTAGGTTCCGAGCAGCTCCATAAGGAGCATCAAGGTTTTGGCGACCGATTCATTTTTAGAACAAAGCATGGCTGTCATGGCAGGAGACGTTGCGTAGATGTCGGCCTCGACGTGCATAATTGCACCTTCAGGAAGCGGAGCGGAGAGAATATGCTGAAGAAGTCGCTTGTCGGGGCGTCTGTTGTCTTCGTTTGAAACGAGAAGATCGAGTAGTTCGGAATCATCTTCATTCCAGGCGTCGAGTATCGAAAGTGCGCCAAAGTCTATCGCGTCATTATTGGGAATGCAGCTAGCCAAGGCCTGTGCTTGCTGTTCACTATCAACGGAGTCCCAGGGTAGGGCAGAGTACGCCCGTCGTGCGCGACGAATTGCGCGGAGGGCGGAGAAATGTGAAATCACGGTCGTCATAGCTATAACGTACTAAGTTGGCGGCAGAATGCGACCGCCATACCGTTCTTTTCGCTCAGCGGGGCGCTGTGCGCCATGAACGGCTGGGTGTTATGAAATCGATGGAATCGGTTGAGGGGATTGCAGGAAATTGAGCTCTGCCGCGAAGGTTGACGATAGCTACTGGACAGTTAGTTCAGATACGTATAAGGCGACGGGCATTCGAGGCGTTTCTAAGGGCCTTCGAGGGTGATTTGAGGGTAAATATGCGGCGGTTGTACTCGAAAACGATGAGCTTTGGGCGGCATGGCATCCGCCGGGGAGCTCAGAAGGCTCCGAACGGCCCTTTGGGGCTTTAAAAAATACGTATCTGAACCAATTGTCCAGGGAAGGTTGGCGAGGGATAGAAAAAGGGCCGGAAGCGAGCTTCCGACCCTTTAAAAGCATCAAAGATGATGCGATGCGCGTTGGACTACAGCGCGAAGTCGCCGCCGACGAGCGTGGAGACGGGCTCCTCGTGGTAAACGGCGGAGATGGCCTGAGCGAACTCCTCGGCGACCGAGATGGTCTTGATCTTGCCGCCGACCTCGACGGGAATGGCGTCGGTGACGAGGCACTCGACGATCGGGGCGTCGTTCAGACGCTCGATGGCCGGACCGGAGAAGATGCCGTGGGTGGCGCAGACGTAGATGTCGCCAGCGCCCATAGCCTTGAGCTCCTTGACGTTGGCGCACAGGGTGCCAGCGGTGTCGATCATGTCGTCGTTGATGATGCAGGTCTTGCCCTTGATGTCACCGATGATGCCCATGACCTCGGCGGCGTTGTGGCGCGGACGGCCCTTGTGGGCGATGGCCAGGTCGCAGCCGAGCATGTCGGACAGCTTCTTGGCGGCCTTGGCGCGGCCCACGTCGGGGGAGACGACAACCAGGTTGTCGGTGTCGAAGTTCATGGCGTTGTAGTACTGGCCAAACAGCGGCAGTGCGGACAGGTGGTTGACCGGGATATCAAAGAAGCCCTGGATCTGACCCTGGTGCAGGTCGAGGGTGATGATGCGGTCGACGCCGGCGCGCTCGAGCAGGTTGGCGACGAGGCGGGCGGTGATGGGCTCGCGCGGGCCGGCCTTGCGGTCCTGGCGGGCATAGCCGTAGTGGGTGATGACGGCGGTGATGGAGCGGGCGGATGCGCGCTTGGCAGCGTCGGTGGCGATGAGCAGCTCCATGAGCATGTCGTTGACGTTGCCGCCGGCCACGGACTGAATCAGGAAGACGTCGGCGCCGCGGACGGTCTCGTCGTAGCGGGCGTAAATCTCACCGTTGGCGAACTGCTTTAGCGTAAGGCCCGAAAGCTCGACCCCAAGGTACTCAGCGATCTTCTGAGCGAGGGGACGGTTGGAGGAACCGGAATACACGCGGATGGACTTGCGCATATTCTCCGACTTCTCGGGATCATTAATCGGCATTACCCTTCTCCTTTATACATCGAATGCCATATAGATGCCTTTTTGCATTGTAACCGTGCGGCGGGGTTAATCGGGTCTTGATAACGTCTTTACCGTCAACGGACACGAACCGACCACTCATCCGGTCGCGCAGGTCACGATAGAAAAAGGAGCCGTCCCCATGGAACAGCTCCTTTTGTGCTTGGTGAAACGTTATGCCTCGTCGTCCTCGTGCAGACGACGGCGATAATCGGCGGCCCAGCCCTCAATATTTACCTGACGGGCGCGGCCCAGACCGAGTGCGTCGGCCGGGACCGGCTCGGTGATGACGGAGCCGGCGGCCACGAGCGCACCGTCGCCAATCTGGGCGGGCGCGACCATCATGGTGTCAGAACCGATGAAGGCATCCTTGCCGATGACGGTCTTGTGCTTGTGGACGCCGTCGTAGTTGCAGGTGATAGAGCCCGCGCCTACGTTGACGCCGGAGCCCATGGTGGTGTCGCCGATGTAGGACAGGTGGGGCACCTTGGAACCCTCGCCGATCGTGGACTTCTTGATTTCCACGTGCGTACCGGCCTTGGAGCCGTCGAGCATGTGGGTGCCCGGGCGCAGGTAGGCGCGCGGGCCGCAGTCGACGCCGTTCTCGATGACGGCCTCGATGGCGATGGTCTCATCGATGATGCAGCCGCTGCCGACGGTGGTGTCGGTGAGGCGGCTGTTGGGGCCGAGCTGGCACTCCTCGCCCACGGTGACGTGACCGATCAGATGCGTCTGCGGCCACACGACGGTGTCGCGGCCGATGGTGGCGTCGGGACCGATCCAGGCCTGCGTGGGGTCGATGAACGTGACGCCTTCTGCCATCCAGTGCTCGTTGATGCGGTCGCGCGCGATGGCGGTGAGCTGCGCGAGCTGGATGCGGCTGTTGACGCCCAGGCCGTCGCGGTAGTCGTCGCAGTGGAAGATGGAGACTGCCTGGCCGTGACCCTTGAGGATTTCGAGCATGTCGGGCAGGTAGTACTCGGACTGCGCGTTGTCGTTGCCGATCTCGTTAATGTGGGCGGCAAGCTGCGCGCCGTCGAAGGCGTAGCAGCCGGCGTTGCACTCCAGCAGCGTGGCGGCCTGCTCGGGCGTGCAGTCCTTCTGCTCGATGATGCGCTCGATCTGACCATCGGCGCCCAGCTTGATGCGGCCGTAGCCAAAAGGATCGGGCGGGGTCATGGTCATGACGGTGCAGGCGAGCTCGCCGGTGGCGACGGTCTGCGCGAACTTGGCGACGGTGTCGGCGGTGATGAGCGGCAGGTCGCCGTTGAGCACGACGACGGGGCCTTGCGCGATGCCGCAGGCCTCGAGCGCGACCTTGACGGCATGGCCGGTGCCCAGGCGCTCGGTCTGCTCGACGCACTCGACTTTGGTGGCGCTGTTGGCGTAGGCGCCATCGATGAGGGCGCGCATCTCGTCGGCGTGGCTGCCGATGACGACCACGACGCGGCTGCAGCCGGCCTTGATGGTGGCGTCGACGATCCACTGAACCATGGGCTTGCCTAGAATCTTGTGCGAAACCTTGCAGTGGTTCGACTTCATGCGGGTGCCCTCGCCGGCGGCGAGGATAATTGCGGTTGCGTCCATGTGATCTCCTGTTACGTTATAGAGACGTGTGTTTGGAAACGATACACGGCGCAATATGATACCGCAGGCATATGATGAGCGCGTAACGATTGATGCGCGGCAGCTGAGGCTTGGGCCGGCGGTACGGCGTTTGCGCTGGTTGTGTATGGTGGCGGCGCTGCGGCGTTGACGTTTGAGCGAGGGGATGGGGATGCCCGTGGACACCATGCGAGAGGAATCGGGCAACGAACCCGTCGCGGCATTTTCGATGTCGCATCCGGCGGTGCCGGCGCTCTACATGGTGCTGACGTTGGGGCTCACCATGTTCTCGATGCAACCGGTGCTGATTGCGCTATCACTTGCGGGCGGGTTGGCGTACGGGCTTGCGACGCGCGGTGTTGCGCGCACGTTGGGCGCGCTTCGCTGGCAGCTGCCGGTGATTTTGATCATTGCGGTGCTCAATCCGCTGTTTAGTGCATCGGGCTCGACGGAGCTGTTTCGTATTGGCATGCGTGCGGTGTATCTAGAGAGCATGGTTTACGGCCTGTGCATGGGCGGGCTGTTCGTGGCGAGCGTGCTGTGGTTTGAGGCCGCGGCGTCGATGCTCGAATACGACAAGGTACTTGCGCTTTTGGGCAACGCCGCGCCGGTGCTCGCGCTCATGATCTCGATGTGCATGCGGCTTATCCCGCAGTTTTTACGCCGCGGTCGTACGGTACTGGCGGTGCAGGATGCGATTGATGTGCCGGGTCGCGCGCCGGCCGATCCCGTGCGTTCGCGCCTACGGGCATCGAGCGTGTTGATGGGCTGGGGCATGGAAGATTCGCTGGAGCGCGCGGACGCCATGCGCTCCCGTGGATGGGGCGCCGCGACACGTCGCACGACGTACGCGCGGTATCGGCTGGGTCGCGGCGATGTTGCCGCGCTGGTTGGGCTTGCGGTGTTTGGTGCCGCTGCGGTGGCGGTGGCATGGACCGCGACAACGCAGTATTCGTTTTACCCGCAACTATCGGTGCCGGCGCCGTGGCTGGGCTATGTCGTGTACGCTGCCTGGATGATGCTGCCCTGCGTGTTGCATGCGATCGATGAGAAGAGGTTCGGCTGATGGCTCGGTTGGATAGGGGACCGGTGTCGGGCGCGGCATACGGCCCGGATATGCCGGCGATTGAGGTGCGGAGCCTGAGCTTTGCCTACCCCGATGCGGATGCTGCGGTGCTCGAGGGACTCGACTGGTCTGTTCCCCAAGGTGCATTTGCGCTGCTTGTCGGCGGTACCGGATCGGGTAAGTCGACGTTGCTGTCGCTACTCAAGCCCGAGATCGCTCCGGCGGGCGAGCGCACTGGCGAACTGCTCGTGCTGGGCGAGAACGTCGCCGACATGGATGTGCGGGCATCGGCGGAGCGCGTGGGCTATGTGTTCCAGGATCCCGAGAACCAGATCGTGTGCGAAACCGTGTGGCACGAGATGGCGTTTGGCCTGGAAAACTTGGGGCTAGCGCGTGATGAGATGCGCCGTCGCGTAGCTGAGACCAGCTATTTCTTTGGGCTGGAAGATTGGCTTCACCGCGATACTGACACGCTTTCGGGCGGTCGCAAACAGTTGCTGTCGTTGGCGGCCGTTCTGACGCTGCGCCCGCGCGTGCTGCTGCTCGACGAGCCCACGTCTCAGCTTGATCCGGTTGCGGAGAAGAATTTCCTGCACGCGCTGTTTCGTGTGAATCGCGAGCTGGGCTGCACGGTTGTTGTGGCGACGCATCAGCCGCGCCCAATGCTCGAATACGCGACGTGTGCGTACCGGATTGAGGACGGTCGCGTGCGCGAGGTGGCGGATATGGCTTCTTTGGGACGCCGAGAATCGCTGTTTTCCGATGACATGTTGGGGTGGGGTGCCATCCGATGTGCAAATAAAGGAGTATTCAGCAGGCGTGAGGACAATTTGGGCTCTCTGGAGCCGCCCGGGGACGTATCGAGCGCGAAAAAAAGTTCGGAATTGGACAAATCGTCCGAATTTGTGGCGCAAACGTCGCTCGAGAACGGCTCGGAAGCCTTCTCGCGCACGGATGGAAGCAGAATACTCCAAAAAATGCACGGCGGGTCGGCTACCACCCTGTCGGAAGGCTGGTTTCGCTACGATCGAGCGTCCGGCTGGGTGCTGCGCGGGCTCGATGCTTCGTTTTCGGCTGGCGCGGTGCATGCAATCGTGGGCGGCAACGGATGCGGTAAGTCGACGATGCTCTCGGTGCTGGCGAAGACCGCCAAGCTGCAGCGCGGCCGCATGGTGCGCGAAGCGGCCTCGGCGGCGCTGCTGCCACAGAATCCCAAGGCATTGCTGGTTGCCGAGACGGTTCGCGATGAGCTGATGGAATGGGCCTCGACCTGCGGATACGACGAGGCCGCAGCACGGGAGCAGACAGCGCGCCTGGGTCTGGCGGGCTTGGAGGCGCGTCACCCGTACGATCTTTCGGGCGGTCAGTGCCAGCTGCTTGCGTTGGCAAAGCTGCTGTTGATTGGCCCCGAGCTGCTATTGCTCGATGAGCCCACCAAGGGTTTGGACCTGGCCAGCCGCCGCATCATCGCCCGTGCCCTGCGTGACCATGCGAAGGCTGGCGGCACCGTCATCATGGCTACGCACGATTTGGACTTTGCCGAGCAGGTAGCCGACGACGTCGCCATGATGTTTGACGGCGAGATTGCCTGCGTGGAGCCCCCGGCCGACTTCTTTGCCGACAACGTGTTCTATAGGGCGTGATGGGATGACGGACTGTCGTTTCTCGCGTTTACTCACAAAACTGGAGATTCCGCTGTTGTTGGCGGTGCCGGCGGTGATGGCAACGGCGTTGCTGGCGGGCGTTGAGCAGGCGGCGCTCGCCATGCTTGTCGTGGTGGCGCTGGTGCTTGCGCTGTTCTTTGCAGGCTACGAGGCGTCGCGACCGGGCCTGCGCCAGATTATGCCCACGCTGGTGCTGGCGGCGCTGGCGGCGGCGGGCCGCATCTTGTTCGGCCCCATTCCCGACTTTAAACCCGTGAGCGCCATCGCCATCATCGCCGGGGCGACGCTCGGGCGTCGCAACGGCTTCATGGTCGGCGCGTTGGCAGCACTGACCAGCAATTTCTTTTTTGGGCAGGGCATGTGGACGCCATGGCAGATGTATGCCTGGGGCCTGGTTGGCTATGTTGGCGGTGCGCTGGCGCATGCCGGTGCGTTCGACCGTGCGGATGGAACCGTGCGCATGCCGGCGCTGATGGCGTACGGCTTTGCTTCGGGTCTGCTGTACGGCGTGGTGATCAACGCGTACGACATTATCGGTTTTGTACAACCGCTCACGTGGGCGGGCGTCGTGGCGCGTCTTGCCACGGCAGTGCCGTTCGATATCACACACGGCCTCGCGACCTGCGTGTTCTTGGCCGCCCTCTACAAGCCTTGGTGTCGACGGATCAACCGCGTTGTCGTGAAATACGGGCTGTAGGGCTGGTTGCGCCGGGGCGTGAATCAATACTTCCGAAGTACCATTTCAAAACTATGCCGGTTTACGGGGCTAGATTAGCGTAGGCCGACCATACCGGCTTTTTTCAAAATAGAGCAAGCCGTTTACCTGAGGTTTTATTATTTCGGAATTGCGTATGGTTGGGGGTTCGCGATTCAGCCCCGTAAACCGGCATAGTTTTGGAATGGCCGGCTGATATGACGGGCATCGTGGCCCTCAGAGAGCCAAATCGATCCGTTTTCCTCCGTCTCCAGACGTTCCCGGGGAATCAGTTGGCGGCGCTTGCCACGAAACTGGCCCATCTACTACGTTTAGCTTGATACCCCCGACCATGACCGCGTTTTATGAAAAACCGCAGGCTTTCTACCTGCGGTTTTCTTTTTGCGTTGTTCGCTGTGGTTGAGGGTAGTGGCTTAAACGTAGTAGATGGGTCAGTTCCGTGGCGGGAGGGCCGCGTGGGTTCCCTCGCGAGGTGAAAATGATCCCTTTTCCTCCGTCCCCAGGGGATCAATTGGGGCTAGAGTTCTAGCGTGAGGGTGACGGGGCAGTGGTCGCTGCCAAAGATGTCGCCGCGGATGCCGGTGTCGCGTACGTTGTCGGCGATTGCGTCGCTCACCAGGAAATAATCGATGCGCCAGCCGGCGTTGTTCTTGCGAGCATTAAAGCGGTAGCTCCACCAGCTGTAGACGCCCTCGACGTCGGGGTTTGCCGCGCGCCAGGTATCGGTGAAGCCGGCGTTGAGCAGCTCGGTAAACTTGCCGCGTTCTTCGTCCGAAAAGCCCGCGTTGCCGCGGTTGGACTTGGGGTTCTTAAGGTCGATCTCCTCGTGCGCCACGTTAAAGTCGCCGCAAGTTACGACGGGCTTGCCGCTCTCGCGCTCAAGCGCGCTCAAAAAGCCGCGATAGGCATCGTCCCAGGCCATGCGCACATCGATGCGCGCGAGTTCGTTTTGCGCGTTGGGCGTATAGACGTCAACAAACCAAAACTTGTCGAACTCGAGCGCGCAGACGCGGCCCTCGGTCGCGGCTTGGGCAACGAGCTCGGCAGCCTCGCCTTCGCCGGCGTAGGACAGCAGCGCAGCGGCGTGCAGCACGCGTAGCGGTTCCTGGCGGCTAAAGACCGCGGTGCCCGAATAGCCTTTACGCTCGGCGTAGCTCCAGGTTTGGTGATAGCCGGGCAGGTCAATATCGACCTGGCCTTCTTGCAGCTTGGTCTCTTGCAGCGCCAGGATATCGACGTCGAGTTCTTGCGCGATCTGGATAAAGCTCGGGTCCTTTTTGAGCACGGCGCGCAGGCCGTTGACGTTCCACGAGGCGAAAGTGTAAGTCTGAGGCATGGTGTCCTTTCGACGGGGTTGGCAGGCTTAAGATTAGCGCAACAGGGGCGGTGGTGGGCACCGTGGGCGACGGCGCAATCGCGGCCGCCCCGACCAACATGGACGGAGGACAAACATGACGCAAGCGATAACAGATCCCAGGCAGGCCTCCGCCGCGCTGGCGGAGCTGTTCAATACCCACGAGCGCGTGGTGTTCTTTGGCGGCGCTGGTGTTTCCACGGCAAGCGGCATTCCCGATTTTCGCAGCGTGGACGGCCTGTATCACCAGCAGTTTGCCTATCCGCCCGAGACCATGCTGTCGCATAGCTTTTACGAGGCGCATCCGGCCGAGTTCTTCGACTTTTACCGCACCAAGATGATCGCGCTTAACGCTAAGCCCAACCGCTGCCACACCAAGCTGGCCGAGCTGGAGCGCGCCGGCAAGCTCGACGCCGTGGTGACGCAAAACATCGACGGCCTGCATCAGATGGCCGGCTCACAGCGCGTGTTCGAGCTGCACGGATCGGTCCATCGCAACATTTGCCAGTCGTGCGGCGCGGTCTATAGCGCCGAGTGGATTTGCTCGCGCGAGCACGAGGATGCCGCGGGCGTGCCTGCGTGCCCCGCGTGCGGCGGCCGCATCAAGCCCGATGTAGTGCTCTACGAAGAGCCGCTCGACGAGCATGTGTTGACCGGTGCCGTTGCCGCCATCGCCGCCGCCGATGCCCTCATTGTGGGCGGGACCTCGCTCGTGGTGTATCCGGCGGCAGGCCTTACGCGATACTTTACCGGCGATACGCTGGCCATATGCAACCTTGCTCCCACCGATCAGGATGCAAATGCCGACCTGCTGATTTCTTGCGACATCGCGGCCGCGTTTGCGTTCTAGCCCGCGCGCGCGGATACAATAGAAAGACTGAGTGCAAAGCGACCCCGCCGCCAGCTCCCCAGACTCGGCGGCGTGGGCATTTTAGGAGGATGTTCATGGCGAACGACAGCAAGACATGGCGGTGCGGAAAGTACGAGCTCAGCTTTGACCGTCCGCGCATCATGGGCGTCCTCAACGTGACGCCCGATTCGTTTAGCGATGGCGGGGAGCACTTCGATCCGGATGCCGCCATCGAGTACGGCCTGGCGATGCTCGACGCCGGCGCCGACATCATCGACGTGGGCGGCGAGTCCACGCGCCCCGGCTTTACCCCGGTCAACCCCGACGAGGAGGCTCGCCGCGTGCTGCCCGTGGTGCGCGCGCTGGCCAAGGAGGGCGCCATCGTCTCGATCGACACGCGTCATGTGGCGGTTGCCAAGGCGGCCGTGCGCTGCGGCGCCTCGATCGTCAACGACGTGACCGGCTTCACCGATCCCAAGATGGTCGAGTTTGTTAAGACGAGCACCTGCGGCATCATCGTGATGCATGCCGGCGAGGTCGCCGCACCCGCCCGCACGCACGCGACGGTGCAGCTCGATACCTCGGCTGCGGCGTTTGTTGCCGAGAAGGCACGCGAAGCGGCTGCCGAGGCCGCGCGCGAGGCCGAGAAGCCGGCCCGTCGCCGTCGTGGCAAGTTGCTGGGCGAGCCTAAGCCGGAGGCCAAGCTTCCGGGCGGCGTGGTGCAGCCCTCGTTGCCGTTTGGCGAACCGGAGCCCACGTCCGAGCCTGTAACCGAGCTGGGGCAGGAGACGCCGGCCGCCGAGCAGGCAGCTGCCGCCGAGACCGTCGCGCCCGCGCCCGAGGCCGCGTCCGCAGCCACCGAGGCCGCATCGGAGTCCAATGACCGCCTGGCCGCCATGATGCGCCGCAGCGCCCGCCGCGAGGAGGCCTATGTGCCCACCTCGCAGCTCCGCCGCTTTACCCTGCCCGATTCTGCGCCCATCATGCGCCGCGTCATGGGCTTTCTGTCCGACCAGGCCCGCACGCTCATCCATGCCGGCGTGTCGCGCGACCGCATCTGCATCGATCCTGGCCCGGGCTTTGGCAAGTCGGCTAACGAGGACATCGTCATCCAGCGCGAGACTGCCAAGATGGCGTCACTGGGCTATCCGCTCATGTGTGCCGTGTCGCGCAAGCGCTTTGTGGGCGCCGTCTCGGGCGTGACCGAGGCCGCCGAGCGCGATGCCGCTACGTTTGGCGTGTGCCTGGGCGCCATCCAGGCCGGTGCCAACATCGTGCGCGTGCACGACGCCGCGGGTTTTGCGCAGTTCCTGAACGGCTACTGGGCGGTTGCCAAGCCACAGCCGCGCCGCGCGTTTGTGGCCGTGGGCTCCAACCTGGGGCATCGCTGCGACAACATCCGCGCCGCACGCGAGATGATCGCCGAGATTCCACTCACCTGCGTGTCCAACTCCTCCAAGATTTACGAGAGCGAGCCGGCCTACGAGACGCGCCAGGACGCGTTTGCCAACGCCGTCATCGAGATCAAGACCGAGCTGGCGCCGCTGGTGCTGCTCGATGAGCTCATGAAGATCGAGGCCGAGCTGGGGCGCGACCGCTCCAAGAAGGCCAAGGCCAACGGTCCGCGCACCATCGACCTGGACCTGCTGTGGATGGATGGCGAGACCCACGGCGGCAAAAAGCTGCGCCTGCCGCATCCTCTCATTGGCGAGCGCGACTTTGTGCTGGTGCCGCTCGAGGACCTGATGCACGACCCGGCGCGGTTCTTCCGCTACAACGGTGTCGAGGTCAAGGAGCCCGAGGACCGCGTGGGCCATATCGTGGGCGAATTGGGGCGTATGTAGATGATCGAGATGAATGCTGTTGTCGCCGGCACCGAGCTCGACGCGGCGCGCGACGCGGGCCGCGAGGGCGTGTCCGCGGGCTGGTGCGCGTGGAGCGCGGGCGATGCTTCGCTGACGTTTTCGCTGGTTGTGCGCCCCGATGTGAACATGCATGCCTTCCACGGCCTGCCGTTTGTGGCCGCGATGGGCATGATGGACGCGCTCGTGGGCACGGCATCGACGCCGGGGTTGGGCCTTGCCGGTAAGGTGGGTATCCAGTGGCCGAGCGACATTGTGTGCGGCGCGCCCGCATTTGAGACGTCGTTCGCGCGCGTTACCGTGAACGGCGGTGCCGGTGCCGCGGGCATGTTCGGTGCCGTGACGGTGGATATTGAGCTTTCGGCGTTGAGCGAGCTCGGTGTGGATGCGGCCGACGAAGCGCTGGTCGAGGAGTTGGCCGCCGCCGTGCTGACCCGTGTGGACACCTGGGCGGTTGTTGCCAACACGCCGCAGGGCGCTGCCGGTCCGCTGGCTCCCGTGCTGGGCGAGTACTTCGACATGGTGCCGCTGCTGGGCCGCCAAGTTGCGGCGGTGTCGCCCAACGGCTTGCCGCTTGCGGTCGGTGTGTTTGCGGGCCTGGACATCTGGGGTCGTGCGACCATCAAGACCGATGCCGGCGAGCAAGAGTTTCCGCCCGAGGCTGTACGAATTCGCGGACTGTAGCGCGAGGCGCCAGCGCTCAAAGACAACGATGACAACAAGACCCTCCTCGGCCTGTGCCGGGGAGGGTTTCGCCTATCTGGGGAATAGGCTTGGCGAGCATTTGCGGGGACTGTGGCATCGGGCGTGCTTGACTTAAGCCCCTGCTCTATCCCAGCTCCTGCATGCGGCGGTAGATTTCGCAGATACCCTTGATGGTGAGCTGTCCGTCGACCACGTCGAAGGCGTCGGTCGAATCGGCGACGATGCTGGCGAGACCGCCCGTGGCGATAACGGTGGCGTCCTCGCGGCCCAGCTCGCGCTTCATGCGCGCGACTAGGCCCTCAGCCATTGCGGCGGCGCCCGTTACGGCGCCGACCTTGATGCACTCCTCGGTGTCGCGGCCGATGGCGTGCTCGGGTGCCTCGAGCGGCACGCTGGCGAGCTTGGCGGCACGGGCGGCAAGCGCATCCATGGAGATGCGGATGCCCGGCGCGATCGCTCCGCCAATGTAATAACCGTCCTCGTCGATGACGTCGATATTGGTCGCGGTGCCAAAGTCCACCACGATTGCCGGCGCGCCGTAGAAAGTCTCGGCCGCAACGGCGTTGGCGACGCGATCGGCGCCTACGGCCTGGGGACGCGTCGCGCGCAGCTTGGTCACCGCGGCCGTCTGCGGTCCGATGACGATGGCGTCTGCGGCAATGCGGTCGGCCACGGCGTGCCATTCGCGCGAGAGCTGCGGCACTACGCCCGCAAAGGCGATCGCGTCGACCGCGTCGAGCGAAAGGCCGTACATCTTAAAGAAACCCATCAGGCGCACATGGATCTCGTCGGCGGTATAAGAGCGGTCGGTGGGCATGCGCCACGACTGCACCAGCTCGTCTCCGTCAAACAGGCCCATGGCCGTCTGCGTGTTTCCCATATCGATAGCGAGCAGCATGTCTACTCCCAGTGTTGGCATAAAAGGACGCGCACCATTGTATACGCGCCGCCGACGGCGCTCGGCTGCGATTCGTTTACGGTGATAGGGGCTGAGGGGTTTAAATATGAAGGAATTATGCTCCACGAGATTTTCCTTGCCGTTTACCGAACTCCCGCGTAATATTCTTTTTTGTGCACATGAGGCGCCCAGACATTGCGGGGTGGAGCAGTCTGGTAGCTCGCCGGGCTCATAACCCGGAGGTCGTAGGTTCAAATCCTGCCCCCGCGACCAAGAACTTGCAGCTCGTCGGCCTAGCCGGCGAGCTTTTTTGTTATTTCGGGACCGTGTTTTCGGTTCAATTCTCGGCCTCTCAATCAAAGATCTCGATCTGTAACATCTAGACCCGATTTGGGCGGCTAGGTGTTACAGATCGAGATATACCGGTGGGTTGGGTCGTGTTTGTCTAAATCTGTAACACGAGGGACGGATTTTGCCGAGTTGTTGTTATAGATTGAGATTTTCTAGCAGGCGGGTTTGGTTTGTCTCGATCTGTAACAGTAAGACCCGGTTTTGCCGCGTAACTGTTACAGATTGAGATAAACCGGCGGGCCGCCCTGCCCCATCCACCTGCCGCTACCTGCTGTCCGCCGATTTCCGTTGCGCTGTTGTATTCCCATGCCATATCCTCTAGACAACTACGCGGCATCATCGCCGCCGCGCCTACAAGAGAGGAATGTCCATGACCGCACCTGCATCCAAGCTGCTTCAGCCCATTACGGTTGGCCCCCTTGAGCTCAAAAACCGCATTATGTTCCCGCCGTTGACCACCGGCTACGAGGAGCGTGACGGCTCCATTGGCGAGCGCAGCCTGGCTTTTTACGAGCGCTTGGCCCGTGGCGGCGTGAGTTACATCGTCATCGGCGACGTTGCTCCCGTCATGACCGCAAGCCCCACGCCCAAGCTGGCGACCGACGCCCAAATCCCCACGTTTAAGGCCCTGGCCGATGCCGTCCACAAGCACGGCGCCAAGGTCGCGCTGCAGCTGTTCCACCCCGAGTACGACGTGCCCGGTGTCGGCCGCATGGTCATGGGATCCATGGCCGCCGCCAAGGCCGCGCAGGAGGCCAAGGCCGCCGGCGACGAGGAGACCTTTGCCGCCAAGATGGCCGAGTCCAACGAGATCCGCAACCAGGCCTACGCCAAGCTGCACCACGACATGCAGCACTTTGTGAACGAGGCGAGTGTGGAGCAGCTCACCCAGATCAAGGAGGCTATCGCCGCCTCGGCCGCTCGCGCGCAGCAGGCCGGCATCGACGCCATCGAGGTCCACGGCGACCGCCTGGTAGGTTCGCTGTGCTCGGCCATCCTCAACCAGCGCACCGACGAGTACGGCGGCTCGTTCGAGAACCGCGTTCGCTACGCGCTGGAGGTCGTCGCTGCCATTAAGGAAGCCGCGCCGCAGCTGATGGTGGAGTACAAGCTCCCCGTGATCATGGAGAACCCCGACGGCACGCCGCGCGGCAAGGGTGGCCTGCAGCCCGACGAGGCCTGCGAGTTTGCCAAGCTGCTCGAGGGCGCGGGCATCGATATGATTCAGGTCGCACAGGCCAACCACACCGGCAACATGGGCGACACCATTCCGCCCATGGGCGCCATGCCCTACAACTGGACGCTGCCCGTGGCCGAGCGCGTCAAGGCCCTGGTCTCCGTGCCGGTGGCAACCGTCGGCCGCGTTGTCTCGGTTGAGGCCGGCGAGAAGATTCTGGAAGACGGCTCCGCCGATATCATCGCTTATGGCCGCTCGCTCATGTGCGACCCCGACATTGCGCTGAAGGCCGCCACCGGCGAGCCCATCCGCGAGTGCCTCAACTGCAACAAGGGCTGCGTCGACGCGATTCAAAACCGGAAGTACATCTCGTGCGTGCTCAACGCCGAGAACGGTGACGAGGCGACCATCGCCATTAAGCCGGGCGAGGGCGACAAGAAGATCGCCGTGGTGGGCGGCGGTATTGCCGGCCTGGAGGCCGCGCGCGTGGCGGCCAAGCGCGGCTACGACGTGACCATCTACGAGGCGAGCGATCATCTGGGCGGCCAGATTGTGCTGGCGGCCGCGCCTCCGCGCAAGGACGAGATCATGCGCTCGGTCGAGTACTACGAGAAGATTCTGCCTGGCCTGGGCGTGAAGGTTGAGCTCAACCATGCCGCTACCGCTGAGGACCTCAACGCCGCCGACGCCGCGATTGTGGCCGTGGGCGCGCACGACGTGGTCATCCCCGTTCCGGGTGCCGACTCGGAGAAGGTCGTCTCGAGCTGGGACGTGCTGGCCGGCAAGGTGGAGCTTACGGGCCGCGTCGCCGTCATTGGCGGCGGCCTGGTGGGCACCGAGACTGCCGAGTACCTGCTGCAGCACGGCTGCGAGGTGGCGATCGTGGAGATGCTCGACAAGATTGCCGCGGGCGAGTCCGAGACCATTCTGCCGCTGATTATGAGCGACTTTGCCGAGCACAACGTGGAGCAGCACGTGAAGACCCGCCTGACCGCCATTACCGACGAGGGCGTGGAGGCTGTTCGCACCACCGAGGACGGCGCCGAGGAGCCGGTGAAGATCGCCTGCGATTACGTGGTGATGGCCGTGGGCTCCAAGGCCAACGCGTTTGACCTGGATGGCGTGACGGTGCCCGTGACCTGCGTGGGCGACTGCTCGGGTGAGCGCACCGCCGACATTGCGAGCGCCATTCGCACGGCGTATCACGCGGCCAACGAGCTGTAGTTGAACATCGCGGCCAGGCGGGACGGTGGCACGGATCCGTCTCGCCCGGCTGTGTCCCGTCGGGTGTCAATCGGTGCGGGGCCTGCAAGCGCAGCAGGTCCCGCCCTTTTTGTTTTGCTCCGGTGGATGGCAATGCGCGGTAATCATGAGGAGTGAGGACGTCTACTGTCTCGCAGATCACTCAAAATTATTGGGGGAGGGGTTAATAACTATATCCTCTATACCAAAGGACATAAAGAGATGCCAATTTTGTTGACAAGCGAATGACGATTAGCTGCGAGTTAGCTACCAGCGTAAATAATCGATAAAGAAATGTCGTAATTTGGTGCCAAATGCCCAGATAACGCCGCGTCTATTTTAATTAACTGCTTTGAGCAAACAGTAAAATGCTACTATCTAACTTGCACGTAAGAAAGCAGATTAACGGTTAAGGCTAAGAAGTGGCAGGTATGTCGGAAGCAACTAGGACTCGCACGCATGCGCCTGAGGTTAGGCAGCGCGCCGTCGAGATCCTCCAAGAGGGGGTCGGTCATCGCGCCCTCGCTGCGGAGCTTGGCATTCCCCAGGCCACGGCTCGTCAGTGGGCCCGCGCGTATGCCGTGGGCGGTGCCGACGCCGTTCTCAACGCCGGTTCGCATCATCACACCTATTCGTACGACGTAAAGCTCGCTGTGGTTAAGGACCGTCTGGAAAACGGCTTGACGGTTCGCGAGGCCATGATCAAGCACAAGATTCCCAGCGAGTCTTCGGTCAAGGCTTGGTGCCGTCAGTACCGCGAGAGCGGTGAGTCCGCACTGGTCGATAAGCCGCGCGTTAAAAAGGCGGAATAGCAAACGGGATGGTGCGCCCGCAGGGGCGCATTTTTCTTGCCGCGCCACTGCTCCAATGCGGACAGACTCCTTGCCCCGTACGCCTAAAACTCCCCAGTTGACCGAAAACCCGCCGCCGCTACTCCTCAATTGAGCTATAACGTTAAACAATTGCAGCGTTTTTGTATGGGGGAGTGATGGTATGACGCTACTGTATTTCCTTACCCTGTTTCCGCTGGTACCGGCGTTGGGCATGCTGCTCGCGCGCGGTGACCGCGCCCGCGATGCGGTGGGGCTCATAGGTTCCGGCATCATTATGGCGGTGACAGTTGTAGTCGCCGTCATGTTTTTTGGCGCGGGCCCGCAGAGCTTTGAGGTTGCCTCCGGCACCTCGCATGTGCTCTCGATCATCAGCTCCGCCATCGATGTCATCCTGTGCGCCGTCATCCTGTACAACGCGTACAAATATAGGAACGCGCTCACCACGGTGCTCAGCGTAGTCCAGTTGGTGGGCTCGCTCGCCTTTGCAGCCATGACGCTGCCCGCGGCCGAAGCCGTCACCGCAACGCCGCTCTACCTGGACTACATGAGTGTGATCATGGTCCTCGCCGTCGGCATCGTCGGCAGCCTCATCTGCGTGTATGCCTTGGGCTACATGAAGGACTTCCAAGCGCACGATGAGCACGAGGCCGCGCTGCGCGGGCAGACCGCGCCCGACCGTCGCCCGCAGTTCCTGGCGCTTATGTTCCTGTTCCTCTCGGCCATGTTCGTCATCGTGACGAGCGACAACCTTGAGTGGCTGTTCTGCGGCTGGGAAATCACCACCGTGTGCTCGTTCCTCATGATTGGCTACACGCGCACGCCCGAGGCCATCAAGAATGCCTTCACCCAGATCATCCTCAACATGCTGGGCGGCATCGCGTTTTTGGCCGGGCTCATGTACCTGCACGTCAACGGCATGCCGTTGACCATCTCGGGCATGATCGAGCTTTCCGGCGCCGGTACCGCGCAGTCCGCGCTGCTGGTGATGCCGGTCGTCCTGCTGTCGCTCGCCGCACTCACCAAGGCCGCACAGATGCCGTTCCACACTTGGCTGCTCGGTGCCATGGTTGCCCCCACGCCCACGAGCGCCCTGCTGCACTCGTCAACCATGGTCAAAGCCGGCGTGTTCCTGATGGTCAAGCTGAGCCCGCTCTATGCCATCTATCCCGTGACCGGCTTTATGGTCACGAGTGTGGGTGCCATCACGTTTTTGCTCGCTGCCCTTATGGCGATCTCACAGAGCAACGCCAAACGCGTGCTCGCGTACTCCACCATTTCCAACCTGGGCCTCATCAGTGCCTGCTTGGGTGTCGGCGCGCCCGAGGCCGTATGGGCGGCCATCTTCCTGATCCTGTTCCACACGGTGGCCAAGTCGCTGCTGTTCCTGTGCGTGGGCACGGCCGAGCATCATATCGGCAGCCGCAATATCGAGGACATGGACGGTATGTTCAGCCGCATGCCGCGCCTGACGCGTCTGATGATGCTGGGCATCATGGGCATGTTCGTGGCGCCGTTTGGCATGCTCGTGTCCAAGTGGGGCGCCCTGGTGGCGTTCGCGCAGACCGGCAATGTGCTCATGATCATGGTACTTGCCTTTGGCTCGGCTGCGACGTTCTTCTTCTGGGGCAAGTGGCTTGCCAAGCTTTCGGGCGTGGATTCTACGGCCGAAAACGTGGAGGGCAATGTCCATAAGACCGAATGGATGGCGCTCAACACCATCGCCGCGTTGCTGATTCTGTGCTGCGTGGCGTTCCCGGTTATCTCGAGCGGTCTAGTGTCGCCTTACTTAGCCATGGTGTTTGGCCGCGTGCCGTACGTTATTGGCAAGGACGCCATGTATCTGATGGTGGTTATCGTGGCGTTTATCGCCGTGGTGCTGCTGACGTCGTTCCGCGTGAGCAACAAACCGCACGTAAACGTGTACCTTTCGGGTGTGGGAACCGACAAATATCGCCATTTCCGCGGCTCGGTGGGGCACGAGGTGAAGGCCGAAAAGCGCAATTGGTACTCGGAGGACGCCCTTGGCGAGAAGCGTATCGGCCCCGCGGGCAGCGTCGTGTGCTGCAGCATTATCTTGTTTGCGCTGCTGTGCTGCGCATGGATTGGGCCCGAGAGGCTTGCCATGAGCGCGCCCTCGGTGTTGCGCGGCAAGTATTTTGAAGGTTCGGGCGTCGTGGGCATCTTTATAGGCACCGTGGCGTTTGCCTTGATTGCGCCGCTTGTGGGCGGTTTGATCGACGGCGTTGACCGCAAACTTTCGGCCCGTATGCAGGGCCGCGTGGGCCCGCGCCTGCTCCAGCCTTTCTACGACGTTGCCAAGCTGCTGCGCAAAGCCCCTGCCAGCGTAAACACCATGGACGATACCTATATGGCGTGCGCGCTCATCTTTACCGTCGTGGGCGGCGGCATCTTTGTGTCGGGCTCTAACACGCTACTGTGCGCTTTTATGGTGACGCTCGCCGCGATCTTTGTGGTGTTGGCGTCCGCCTCGACGCAAAGCCCGTTTGCCCAGGTTGGCGCCGACCGCGAGCTGCTGCAGGTCATGAGTTACGAGCCCGCCGTTCTGCTGATGAGCGTGGGCCTGTACCTTGCCACCGACAGCTTCGATTCCATCGCCGTGACGGGGCAGTCGGCCCCCATCATCGTGTACAGCGCGCCCATTTTCCTGGCGCTGCTCGCGGTGCTTACCATCAAGCTGCGCAAGTCGCCGTTTGACCTTTCGTACTCGCATCACGCGCATCAGGAGATCGTCCAGGGCGTCGCCACCGAGATGAGCGGCGGCACGCTGGCCAAGATGACCCTTATGCACTGGTGCGAGACCGTGCTCTTCTTGATGTGGGTGGGCATGTTCTTTGTTTGGGACAACCCGATGAGCTGGGTCGTAGCCCTGGTCGTGATGGCCGTGACGTATTTTGTCGAGGTGCTGATCGACAACACCTTCGCACGCAGCACCTGGCGCAGCTGCTTTAGGCTCGGATGGGGCGTGGCGCTGGTGTTTGGCCTGCTCAACCTTATGCCCATCCTCGTCGACGTGTTTATTTAGGAGGCGGCATCCATGGATCATAAAATGTCGCGCTCGCCGTGGGTTATTCATTACGACGGCTCGAGCTGCAACGGATGCGATATCGAGGTGCTGGCCTCGCTCACGCCGCTGTTCGATGCGGAGCGCTTTGGCGTGGTCAACACCGGCAACCCCAAGCATGCGGACATCTTTTTGGTGACGGGTTCGGTCAACGCGCAGAATCTGCCCGTCGTGCGTCAGATTTACAACCAGATGCTCGAGCCCAAGTGCGTGGTGGCCTGCGGTATCTGCGCGTGTTCGGGCGGCGTGTTCCGCGACGCCTACAACGTGATCGGCGGCGTGGACCGCGCGATTCCCGTGGACGTGTACGCGCCCGGGTGCGCCATTCGCCCCGAGACGGTGATCGATGCCATCGTGGAGGCGTGCGGCATCCTGGACCAGAAGGAGGCCGTGATGCGCGCCGGCGGCGATCCGCTCACCGTGGGCGGCGCCGCTACCTGGGACGGTGGCGTTGAGCTGGGCGAGGACGGGTTTGTGGCTGCGGGGGCCGGGGCTGGCGGTGCGCCTGCTGGGACGTCCGCGGCCGGCGACGCGCCCGCCGCTGCAAAGGAGGGCGAGTAATGCAAAAGGCTATCTATACTACCGTCGGGATCGATGAGCTCCTGTCACATGTCCAGGCGCTCAAGGGCGTCGGCGCGCGCTTTGTGCAGATGCATGCCGAGCGCTGTGTGGACGACGGATCGTATCGCTTGGTCTATACGTTTATCGACGTTCGTGCTGCTCAGGAGCATATTGCGCAGGACGGCAGCTATGCGATCGAGAACCTGGTGGTTGAGGGCATCGACCAGTACCAGGAGATTCCGTCCATCAGCTCGTACTATCCGGCGGTATTCCCGTTTGAAAACGAAACGCACGACCTGTTTGGTCTTGCCATCACCGATATGCAGATTGACTTTAAGGGCTTTTTCTACCAGGTCTCGACTGCCGAACCCATGAGCGTTATCACGCCCGAGGTGAAGGCCGCGCGCGAGAAAGCCATGAAGGTGCGTGCCGCCGCCGAGGCCAAGGCGCGCAAGGCCGCTGGCGAGAAGGCCGCCGCGGCTGCGGCTGCTGCAGGGGAGAGCGCTGCGAGTGCCGGCGATGCTTCGGCTGCGGCGAGCGCCGGCGACGCCGCGGGCGTCGCTGCTCAGCCCGCTGCGGCTGCCGGCTCCGATGCTCAGCACGATGAGGCTGCTGCGAAGGCCGCGCTCAAGGCCGCCGAGATGGAGGCAAAGCTCGCCGCCATGGATCCCGAGAAAGCGGCCAAGGTCCGCGCGGCGCTTGCCGCCAAGGTCGCCCGCGACAAGCAGAAAAAGGAGGCGTAAGGCCCATGGCACATCGCTCCGTTATTCCGTTTGGCCCGCAGCACCCGGTGCTGCCCGAGCCGCTTCATCTGGACCTGGTGATCGAGGATGACCGCGTCATCGAGGCAATTCCTCAGATCGGCTTTGTGCACCGCGGGCTCGAGAAGCTCACCGAAAAGCGCGACATGCATCAGTTTGGCTACATCGCCGAGCGCATCTGCGGCATCTGCGCCGTGGGCCACAGCTGCGGCTATGCCAGCGCCTGCGAGCGCATGCTCGGCATCGAGGTGCCTGGTCGCGTGCAGTATATCCGCACCATTCTGCACGAGCTTTCGCGCATTCACTCGCATCTGCTGTGGCTGGGCCTGCTCGCCGACGCCTTTGGCTTCGAGGCGCTGTTCTATCGGTCATGGACCCTGCGCGAGCAGATACTCAAGATTTTTGAGAGCACTTGCGGCGGGCGCGTGATTCTGTCGATTAACGAGATCGGCGGCCTTAAGCACGACATTGAGGACTCCGAGCTGGTGGGCATTGTCCAGACGCTCGATGCCATGCGTCCTGACTACGAGGCCCTGGTGCATACGTTTTTGGACGACAATAGCTGCGGCGAGCGCCTGCATAGCGTGGGCGTGATCAGCAAGAAGGACGCGCTGGATCTGTCGATGGTCGGCCCGTTCGGTCGCGCCTCGGGCGTGGATTATGACGTGCGCATGTTCGGTGACGGTGCCTATGCGGACTTGGCTGCGTTTGAGCCGATTGTTGCCACCGATGGCGACTGTTATGCCCGCTGCCAGGTGCGTTGTGCCGAGGTTACGCAGGCCATGGACATTATCAAGGAGCTTGTCGGCAAGATTCCGCACGACGGTATCGGCGGGCGTACCAAGCTCACGCCGGCCGACGGCGCGCGCGGCGAGGTTGTGATTGAACAGCCGCGCGGCGAGGCATATTACTATGTGCGCGGTAACGGCACCAAGAACCTGGACCGTTTCCGCGTGCGCACGCCGACGTCGCAGAACCTGGCGGGTCTGACGCATGCGCTGCAGGGCGTGCTCCTTGCTAACGTGCCCATGATTATCCTGACCATCGACCCCTGCATTAGCTGCACGGAAAGGTAGGCGCGGCATGAGTTTACTGACATTTGCCAAGACGGCCTTGGGCTCTATGGTCAAGCAGCCGGTAACGGTGTGCTATCCGCAGGAGAAGCTCGCGGCACCCGAGCGCCTGCGCGGGCATATCGTTAACGACATGAACGTGTGCATCTGCTGTGGCATGTGCGCGCGCCGCTGCCCGGCGGGCGCACTCGCGGTCGATCGCAAGGGCGGAACGTGGTCGATCGACCCGTATGCCTGTGTGGTGTGCGGCGAGTGCATCGAAAGCTGTCCTAAACACTGCCTGAGCATGGACACCGCGCGCACTCCAGTCGCGGCGGACAAGACTCCCACAGTAGAAACCAAGCCGGAATAGCGTTGGGATGGGGCTGGTATAGCGCTGGAATAGGGGCCGGTGGGGCAAAAATGCCCCACCGGCCCCGCGCTTAAACGCGCGGTTGGGCTGCCACGAACAAAACTATGCCGGATTACGGGGCTGGATTGCGAATCCCCAACCATACAGAAAATCGAAAAACAAAACCGCAGGTAGATAGCCTGCCGTTTTTCAAAAAAAGGCTGTATGGATGAGGACTCCGACTTTAGCCCCGTAATCCGGCATAGTTTTGAAATAGCACCATATCCGTAGCAGCCCTTGATCTCCCGTGGACAGAGGGAAACGGATCATTTTTGCCTCACGAGGGCTGCCGCGTGACCCGTCTGCCACGAAATGGGCCTATCTACTACGTTTAGGCGGCAGTCCTCGACCACGTCAAGTAATGCGAAATGAAAACCGCAGGTAGAACGCTTGCGGTTTTTCATGAAAAGCGGCTATGGTCGGGGTATCGAGTCAAACGTAGTAGATGGCCCGATTTCGTGGCGAGCGTTACCAACTGATCCCCCGGGGACGGAGGAAAACGGATCATTTTGACCTGTTGGCTCCGAGTCGCACCCGTTTTCCTGCGAAAACTTTCGTGTCTCAACTTCGGTGAGACATTTGTCTCACGCCCAAAATCAAATCTGGAACGTGTGTCACCTGCCCTAATTGTGTCGCATTTCGTAACTTTAGTCTGATGCAAGGTTTGAGACAGTGAGAAGGGAGACGCGATGAGTAAGTACACGAGGGGTCTCTTGGCGGTGATACTGGCCGTAGTGTTGGTGTTGCCAGCCGCAGCATTCGCCATGCTGCCCGAGGCCAACGCCAGGTCCAGCACAGGAATGGACGGACCGATAATGACCGGAAAGGTCGTCGACCCCGATACCAGCGGACGCTGGGAAATCTGGGCGGCAGGCCACGGCGGCAATAAGGTAACGACCCAAAACGTCGGCCGAATCTGGACCGATAAGACGGTCAAGGCAACCGGGGAAAACGAAGAGTCGGACTTTTTGACCACGCTTTCGGCGATGTCCTCGACGTCTAATTCAACCGTGACAGTCACCACGCCACTTGACATCGTGATGGTGTTGGATGCCTCCGGCTCGATGGATGATCCTATGGGTGGCGGAGATCGCACCAAGCGTATCGATGCACTGAAGAGCGCTGCGAACAGCTTTATCAATACCATCGCCAAACAAAACGAGGCTATCGAGGGCGTTGATAGGCAGCATAGGGTTGCCATTGTTAAGTTTGCGGGTGATAAGACTGATAAGGTCGGCAATGACACGTACTATCAAGGCCAATACAAGTACAACCACTCGCAGGTAATGAAGGGTTTGACCGATTGCTCCGGCGGCAACGTGAAAGCTCTTAAGGATACAGTTGCTGGAATCAAGCCAAGCGGTGCTACGCGTGCCGACTATGGTCTGGAACTGGCCGGGGATATCACTTCTGGTCGCGCAGATGCCAAGAAGATCGTTGTGTTCTTTACCGACGGCAAGCCAACGAGCTTCAGCGAGTTTGATTCTGACGTCGCCAAGGGTGCCGTGACGGCTGCCAAGAAGATGAAGGATGGCAAGGCCACCGTTTATACCATCGGCATCTTTAGTGGAGCGGACCCCGCTGACGATCCCTCGAAAGAGAGGACAAGCGACGTCAACAAGTTTATGCACGCCGTGTCGAGTAATTATCCCGATGCCACGTCGTATGCGAGCGACAAGCTTGGCACACGCGCGGAAAACTCCGACTACTACAAGTCGGCGACCAATGCCGAAGAGCTCAAGAAGGTCTTCGACGACATCTCACAGGCCATCACATCGGAGGCGCCTTATCCGACCGAAATCCATAAGGGATACGACGAGACCAAGTCCGGCTACATCACGTTTACCGATGAGCTGGGCGACTTTATGCAGGTCGACGGATTTACCGAAGTCGTCATCAACGGCACGCCGTTTACCGAGGTGAGCAAGACGTTCAACAAAGAAACCAATACCGACACATACGAGTTCGCCGGCAAGGCAAAAGACCTGCTCATCACCGTGCAGCGTGCTGGCGCTGACAATCCCCAGAAGGGCGATATCGTAACGGTTAACATTCCTGCGTTGTTGATTCCGCTGAGCCACTTTAAGACCGTAGACGGCAAGCTTTCGGTCGACAACGTTAAGCCCATTCAGGTGAAGTATGCCTCGAGCGTGAAGAGCGCCGCACTTGACAACCTGTTTACGCCCGAGAAGGTCACGGGGCTCAAGGACTACATCGAGCATAATACGACTGTCGTTGACGGCACCAAGACCGTGAGCTTTTACGCGAACAAGTGGAACGGTGGTGCGTTGGGTGATACGGTTGCGACCTTTGAGCCGGCCGACACCAACCGCTACTACTACTTCCAGAAGCAGACTCCCATTTACACGGACAAGGGCTGCACGCAGCCTGCAAAGAATTCGCTGACAGATACCGGCACCTATTACTACAAGGATGAGTTTGAGGAGCAGGGCGAGAACGGCGAGGCCAAGCCCGCCACTGCCGTCATCGAGTTTATCGGCGGCGACGCTGCCAAGTTTGACGGTGCTATTGTTGCCGACAAGGACGGCAACCTTTCGTTTAGCGTGGGAACCGCGCGTCTGGCCTTTATCGACGAGCTCCACACCACCAAGGGCAGCGTGGGCGGCAACAGCACTGGTACCGCGACCGACGTTCTCAACCCCAAGTGGAACAACGTGTCCGCCAAGGCGACCGCGACGCATGTCAATTCCTACCTGGGCAACAACGGCAAGATCAGCTTTGCGTATGACATGACGCCGGCAATGGTGAACACCAAGGCCAGCTTTGGTCTAACCAAGGTGCTCGAGGGCCGCGCCTGGACGGATGCTGACGCGTTTGAGTTTGGCCTGACGTCCGAGAACGGCGCCCCGATGCCTGCGACTACGACTGCGACCGTGCGCAAGGCTGACCTGGACCAGGGCAAGGCTGCCATCGACTTCGGCACGATCGAATACACCGAACCTGGCACGTACGTCTACAAGGTCAGTGAAAAGCATGCCGGGACCACGATTGACGGCATCGCCTACAGCAAGAACGTCGCGGAGATCACCGTGACGGTAGCGCCCGACAAGAAGGGTGAGCTGAGCGCTGGCGTGAAGGTGACCTCGGGCGAGACCGAGTTCAAGAACGTTTACGCCACGAATCCTGTTGAGTCCAGCGTCACCGACCAGATTACCGTGACCAAGTCTCTGACCGGGCGTGACCTTACGGCCGACGAGTTCAGCTTTGAGCTGCTCGAAATCATTGACAAGGAAGTTAAGCCTGTCGAGACCGTTAAGAACGCCGCCGACGGCAAGGTGACGTTCAGTGCCATCAAGTACACCGAGATCGGCCAGCACACCTACAAGCTGCATGAGGTTAAGGGCAACGCCGGCGGTATTGACTACGATGACGCGGTCTACACCATCGTGACGACCATCGCCGATAACGGCAAGGGCCAGCTGGTTGCCACGCACGAGCTGAAGGACGCCAAGGACGTCAAGAGCATCGAGTTCAAGAACGCCTACACCACGAATGCTACCGAGGCATCGCTTGCGGGTATCAAGAATCTGCAGGTTGACGACGCTCTGACCCCGGCTGATATCACCGGCAAGTTCACCTTTACCGTGACCGGTGAAGAGGGCGCGCCTATGCCTGCGAGCACGAGCGTGCACAACGACGTTGACGGCAAGGTCGACTTTGGCAAGATCGCCTTTACGCTCGACGACCTTAACAAGGCTCTGGGCGAGAAGCCCGAGAAGCGCGAGCACACCTTTACCTACACCGTGACCGAGTCCGGCGAAGTGGCTGGCGTGACCAACGACGCCAAGCTGTCGCGCAAGGTTTCCTTCACCGTGACTGATGACGGCAAGGGCAATCTGAGCGTATCCCGCAAGCCGGACGGCGATGTGGCATTTACGTTCACCAATACCTATAACGTGACGCCTGTCGAGACGAGCGTTACCGACCAGATCACCGCGAACAAGGTCCTGACTGGCCGCAATCTCATGGACAGCGAGTTCTCCTTCGAGCTCGTCGAGGGCGACAAGGTCGTCGCCACCGGCAAGAACGACGCCGAGGGCAAGATCACGATGGGCGCCGTGAAGTACGACAAGGCCGGCAAGCACACCTACACGCTGCGCGAGGCCAACGGCGGAACCACCAGCAAGGGCATCACCTACAGTGACGCCGAGTACACCATCGAGACCACCATCACGGACAACGGCGACGGCACCCTCAAGGCCGAGCATGTCCTGAAGGACGCCAAGACCGCAACCTTCAAGAACACTTACAGCGTGGCCCCGACCGATGCAGACCTCGACTTTGACCTGAGCAAGGCCATCGACGGTCGCGAGTGGACGGATGGGGACGAGTTCAGCTTTACCATTACTGCCCCCGATGGCGCCCCGCTACCCGATCCTGCAACCGTAACCGTGAGCAAGCACGATGCGAAGGACGGCATTGCCGCCATCAAGTTCGGCAAGATCCACTACACGGCTGCTGGAACCTACAAGTACGAGATCCGCGAGAACGCGGGCAACGCGGCCGGCATGACGTATGACGGGCATGTCGCGACCGCCGAAGTGACTGTGACCGAGAACGGCGAGGGCGTCCTGACCGCCAACGTCACCAAGAAGGAAAGCGGCCGCTTCACCAACACGTACCGCACTGAGCTTAACTACACCGCGGCCGGCGGTCTGTGGCTCAGCAAGTATCTGGACGGCCGCCCCATGACCGAGGGCCAGTTCACGTTTACCGTGACGCCTGCCGACGAGGCCTCGGCCAACGCGCTTGGCCTGCTGCCCGGAGCCAACAACTTCAAGTCCCCTGCGACGGCAGAGGCAACGGTCGGACTGATCGACATTCTGGCTGGTCATGAGGTTAAATTTACGCAGGCTGACGCCGGCAAGACCTTCAAGTACACCGTGGCCGAAAAGAACGACGGCCAGCCCGGTTACACCTACGATGACGCCGTACGCACGGTGACGATCGCCATCGCCGACGACACCGCCGGTACGCTCACTGCTACGACGACCGTTTCCGGTGGTCCCGAGGGCACGCATGAGACGGTCCACAAGAGTGGCGAGAACAAGGTCGAGAAAGCCCTGGTGCCGTTCCACAACAGTTACAGCGCTACGACCAACACGCCTGGTGGCACCGCTGCTCAGGTCGTTGCCACCAAGACTCTGACCGGCCGCCCGATGGCCGACGGCGAGTTCTGGTTCGGCATCGCCTATCAGGGTGAGCTTGTGGCATACGAAAACCTCAAGCCCAATATCGGCGGGCACGTGAGCTTTGATACGCTGCACTACGACACCAAGATGCTTGCTAATCTTGAGGCTGCTGGGCTTGCTTATCGTACCGATAAGGACGGCAAGCTTGCCTGGACCATTAACTACACGGCCTACGAAGATTTATTCGGGCTGCCGAATGGCGTTTCCGCTACAACGTGGAGCTTTGGCTTTAAGGTTATCGTCGTCGACAACGGTGACGGTACCCTGACGGCAACGGTCGACTACGGCGGCGTCGAGCCCTTGTTCGAGAACGTCTACGGCGCCGAAGCCGTCGATGCCGCGCTCACCGGCACTAAGAAGCTCCAAGCTGCCGAGGGCCTGACCCCGGCTGACATCACGGGCAAGTTCACCTTTACCGTGACCGCCGACGAGGCTGGTGCCCCGATGCCCGAGCGCACGACCGCAACCAACGACGCGGCTGGCAACGTGGGCTTTGGCAAGATCCACTTTACGCTCGAGGACCTCAACCGCGCTCTGGGCGTGACGACCGATGCTTCTGACGACGCATCGAGCGACGCCGAAGCCAACACCGGTGAGGCCGAGGTTGACGCCGACGCTGCCGAGACCGATGAGTCCAACGACGAGTCCGATCCCGCAACCCCCACCGCTCCGCGCTCGCACACCTTTACCTATACGGTGACCGAGTCCGGTAGCGTCCCTGGCGTGACCAACGACCCCAACGCCACGCGCAAGGTTTCCTACACCGTGACTGACGACGGCGCCGGACATCTGAGTGTCGTGCGCAACGGCGACGACGGTGCGGACTTCACGTTCACCAACACCTACGTCGTGGCGCCCACCGACTCTTCCGTGACCGATCAGGTCAAGACGGTTAAGCGTCTGACCGGACGTGACCTTGCAACCGGCGAGTTCACGTTTGAACTGCTCGAGGACGGCGTGGTTGTCGCCAGCGGCACCAACGACGCCAACGGCAACGTTACGCTGAGCCCGATCCACTACGAGGCGCCCGGTACGCACACGTACACGCTGCGCGAGGCTCGCCCGAACGCGCTTAGCCTGTACAAGGGTGTCACCTATGACGGCACGACCTACACCGTCGTGACCACCGTCTCCGACAACGGCGACGGTACGCTGGCCGCGACGCACAAGCTCGAGGGAACCACCGAGTCGGCTGGCTTTACCAACAAGTATCACGCCATGCCCACGCAGGTCTCCATCGGCGCCATTAAGGTGCTCGAGGGACGCGAGCTCAAGAAGGACGAGTTTAGCTTTAAGCTCGTTGGCGAGGACATCGAGTCTACGGTTACCAACGATGCCGACGGCAAGATCAACTTCGACAAGCTCGAGTACGACGAGCCCGGTACGTACGTCTACACCGTCAGCGAGGTCAAGGGTGACGAGGCCGGTATGACCTACGACAAGTCCGTCTTTACCGCGACCGTTAACGTGGTCGACGACGGCGAGGGCAACCTCAAGGCGAACGTTGCCTTTACCAAGGGCGACAAGAGCGTCGAGGGTATCGTGTTCAACAACACGTACAAGAAGCCCGAGACGCCCGTGCCGACGCCCGACCCCGGCACGCCCAAGACCGTGACGAACATCGTCAAGACGGTCAAGGGTTTCCTGCCCACCACGGGTGACCAACAGGCTGCCGCTCTGCTTATGGCATTTGTCATCGCCATGGCCGGCGTCGGAGCCCTAGTCTGGGGTATCCGTAAGCGCTAGGCACGTCGACAGCGCCCGGGGCCAAAAGGCCCCGGGCGGCCGGCAGGGCTAAATTCCGACCTACTCCTACCCCCAGCCGCCACGGAGGCATCTCCCTCCTCCGTGGCGGCACTTTTGTGTGCCGGGGGCGCCACGAAACCGGCCCATCTACTACGTTTAGCCCCTTACCCCCAACCATGCCAAAAAAAACGCGAAGACAAAACCGCAGGTAGAACGCCTGTGGTTTTGTTCAAAACGAAGGTATGGTCATGGGTATCGCGTCAAACGTAGTAGATGGGCCGATTTCGTGGCGAGCGGTTCCGGCTGATCCCTTGGGGACGGAGGAAAACGGATCATTTTGGTCCCGCGAGGCTGGCGGAGGCACTCGTGCAGAGCCGCTCGGACAAAACTATGCCGGTTTACGGGGCTAAGTCACGCGCTCCCAACCATGCCGATATCCGTGAAAATAAAACCGCAGGTAGACAAGCCGTCATTTTACGGAAAACGCGGGTATGGATGGGGGCCCTGAGCTTAGCCCCGTAAACCGGCATAGTTTTGAAATGGCATTAAATCGATAACAGCTATTTTGCTCTGTCGGAGCGGTTGGCCGTTGGGTAATTACCCTCGCAGGTAGGCGATGGCGATCTGCGTGCGGTTGCGTAGCCCCATTTTGGCTAGGATCGAGCTGATGTGGTTGCGCACGGTGCCTTCGCCCATGTAGGCGGTGGCGGCGATCTCCTTGTTGTCGAGGCCGCGGGCGATGAGCTCGGCGACTTCGAACTCGCGGTCGGTTAGGCCGGCAAAGGCTGTGGGCCGGCGGGGCGCGTCGGCTTCGGTGCCCGCCCCATTAAAATCGATATCCTCGATCGCCTTGCCCTCGAGCACGCGTTTGCCATCCATGACCTGTGCCAACGCCGGCGGAATGGCGGCGACATCGGTCTTGATCAGGTAGCCGCGGGCGCCCAGTTTAAGCGCCGACACAATGTACTCGTCATCCGAGAATGTCGTCAGAAACACCACGCGCGCCGTGGGGTCGCGCTCAAGGATTTCGCGTGCCGCCGAAAGGCCGTCGCGTCCCGGCATCTGAATGTCGAGCAGCGCGATGTCGGGCGCGTGCTCGCTGTAGAGCGCGACCGCCTCGTCGCCATTGGCGCCGGTGCCCACCACTTCGATCTGCGGCTGGGCGCCCAGGATAATCTTGAGCGAATCGACCACTAAGCGGTCGTCGTCGACAACGATGAGCCTCATCGGTCCTCATCTCCTTGCTGTTTGGGAACGGTGGCAAACACGCGCCAGCCGCCGGCGCTGGCACGCGGGCCGGCGGTGAAGGTGCCGCCAAGCGCCTCGATGCGCTCGCGCATGGAGGCGAGCCCCATGCCCTCCGCAGCGCCGCGGCCGCTTGCTTGGACCCCGCCCGCGCCATCGTCGGTAACGACAAGCTGGTAAAACGACGGATGTTCCATGCATCGTACGGTGACGGTCTGGGCGCAAGCGTGGCGCATGGTATTGGAGAGTGCCTCGCGCAGGACCGCTGCAAAGCAGTTGGCGACATTTGCGGGCGCATGCTCGGCCAAAACTTCAAGCTCAATCTGCGGGCCGCCGTCCGAGCGCGCGCCTTCAACAATGCGTTCGAGCTGCACGGAAAGGTCGACGGCGTTGTCGTTGAGCGCGTGGACGCTGGTGCGCACAAGCTGGAGCGCCTCGTCAACCGTGCGTTTAACGTCGGCGAAATCGGCGGCGACGCCAGGCTCGTCGGCGTGGACCACGCGTAGGGCTTCGGCCTGCAGCGAGGCGCGCGTGAGCTGGTGCCCGACGTTATCGTGGATCTCGCGCGCGATGCGGGCGCGTTCGGCGAGCGTCGCGAGCTCGACTTCGTAGTCCTGGCGGTCGGCAAGGTCGCGGTTGCGCGCTTCGAGCGCGAGGGCTCGTTCTTGCAGCCCGTCGCGGGTACGGCGCATGCGCTGTTGCTCGCGCTCCAGCTGGGCGGTACGTAGCGATAGCAAGGTGGCGGCAACCGAAAGGATGGCGGTCAGCAGGAGCGTTCGGGTGGTGAGCGCGCCGCCGCGAAGGTCCGCGACAAGCGCGCAGACAAACACGGCGCCAATCGCCAGCGCGGGCCAGATGCGTTCACGGCGCACGCGTCGCGCGATGTCATAGAGGGCGAGGGGCGCAAACGGCACAAACGGCGGTATAAAGACGGCCGCGATGATGTAAACGTAGCTCGCGGCCTCGCTTGCACGGCGCGTGCGTTCTCCCTGTGCCACCTCGGCCAGCGAGGTGGCAATAACGCCAAGGCAAAACGCCGCGACCAGGCGAGCGTCCACAGCAAGACCCATGGCGGCCGCAATACAGCACGCCAGCACGATCGATTTGTCGAAAAGCCTGTTCATACGGGTATTGTACGCGAAGCCGCGCGTGGTGGAGGGACCGCCTGCGCAACCGTGACATTCCTCCCACGCGGCAAAGCGGGGACGTCGGCAGGCCGCACGGCCAAGCTCCGCACTCGTGACAAAGCTCACTGGTGCGCGCCGCTCGCTCCTGCGATGATGCAATCGTACCGGGCCGCAATCAACAGAAGGGCCGCCTCATGACAGACATCGTCCACGTCGAAAACCTCGTCAAGCGCTACGACGACCTTATCGCGCTCGACCACTTTAGCCTGAGCATCGCCCCCGGCGAGATCTTTGGCCTGCTGGGCCCCAACGGCTCGGGCAAGACCACGTCCATCAACTGCATTTTGCAGCTGCTTGCCTACGACAAAGGCACCATCGAGCTGTTCGGCGAACCCATGACGCCCGCCCGCTACGACCTCAAGCGCCGCATCGGCGTGGTGCCGCAGCAGGTGGCGGTATTCGATGAGCTTACGGTGCGCGAGAACATCGACTATTTCTGCAGCCTTTACATCAACGACCGCAAGCGCCGCCGCGCGCTGGTGGACGAGGCGATCGACTTTGTCGGGCTGGGCGACTTTACCAAGTTTCGCCCCGGCAAGCTCTCGGGCGGCCTGGCGCGTCGCCTCAACATCGCCTGCGGTATCGCGCACAAGCCCGAGCTCATCTTCTTTGACGAGCCCACGGTGGCGGTCGACCCGCAGAGCCGCAACGCCATCCTGGAGGGCATCTGCCGCCTGCGCGACGAGGGCGCCACGGTGGTGTATACCAGCCATTACATGGAGGAAGTCGAGCAGATTTGCAGCCGCATCATGATCATGGACGGCGGACGTGTGCTGGCGCAGGGCACCAATGACGAGCTCAAACGCATGATTCAAATGGGCGAGCGCGTGACTGTCGAGGTCAGCGCCGTAGAGACCGCCACGGTCGAGCGGCTGCGCGCCCTCGAGCACGTGCTTTCGGTTGAGTTGTCCGGCGGCGAGCTCGTCTGCACCTGCGAAGCGAGCCCGCACAATTTGGTCGACATCCTCGACACGCTGCGCGCCGCCGATGTGGCGCTCGGCCGCGTGTGGAGCGAGCCGCCGACCCTCAACGACGTGTTCCGCGAGATCACCGGCCGCGAGCTGCGCGACTAGGGGGCAGCCATGTTCAACACCATTATCATCACGGTCAAAACGCTGCTGCGCCGGCCGAGCACGTGGGTCTGGGGCGCCCTCTTTCCCATCGCGCTTTCCACGATGTTCATGTTTATGTTTGCGAACCTGAGCTCCGACGGCACGGTCGACCCGGTGCCGGTTGCCGTCGTGGCGGACAAGGTCTGGGACGCTTCGACCTTTAAGGATGTGGCGACGTCGCTTGCCAAGGAAGGCGACGACCAGCTGCTCGAGATCCACGAGCTCGACGACGCAGCCGATGCGAACCGTGCGCTCAAGGCCGGTGAGGTCGCGGGTATCTATACGGTCGACGCTGCGGGCACGCCCAAGCTCACACTGCTATCGAGCTACGACAGCTCGCGCGCATCATCGGTGCTCACCGATCGCAGCATCCTGGAGACGGTGGCAAGCTCGTATACACAAAATGCCGAGCTCATGTCCCAGATTGCCCAGGACAACCCGGCGGCGCTCGCCGACCCCGAGGCGGTTGCGCGCGCCCTGTCGCTCGAGGGCGGCACCCGCCGCGTAAGCCTGACACGCACCACACCCGACGGCACGGTCATCTACTATTACGCGCTCTTTGGCCTGGTCGCGATGATGTCTGCCGAGTTTGCCGCCTTGAGCGTCATCGACCTGCAGCCCAATCTGTCGGGTCTTGGCGCGCGTCGCTGCGTGGGCGGTCTTTCCAAAACGGCGTCGCTGGCCGGTATCTTTGTGGGCTCGTGGCTGGTCTCCTTTGCCTCGATGGCGATCGCGATCGGCTACGTGCGTCTGGTCGTGGGCGTCGACTTTGGCGGGCGCGAGGGGCTGTGTTTGGTGGGCGGCGCCGCTTCCGCGCTTGCCGCCACGGGCTTGGGACTCTTTGTGGGCACGCTTCCCGTTAAGGGCGGCAAGGCGTCCAAGTCTGGCATCCTCACGGGCTTTGCCACTACGTGCGCCCTGTTCGCCGGCCTCTACGGCGAGCCAGCGATGGCGCTTGCCGACGACGTCGCCCGCGCCTGCCCGGCTGAGTGCTGGCTCAACCCCGTCAAGCTTATCTGCGACATGTTCAACCGCCTGTATTTCTTTGAAGACTTGGGGCCTTTTGCCGTTCGCGCGGGCGCGCTGGTCCTCATGACGCTGGTGTTTGTTGCCGCCGCCACGCTGATTTTTGGAAGGAGCCACTATGAGCACCTTTAAGACCGCGCTTCGCATGGCGCTGGCGCACCCGTTCTACCTGCTCATCTATACGGTGTTCATTTCGCTGATGGGCGTATTCATCGCGGCATCCGTGAGCTGGAACTCGTCGCAGCTCACCGAGTACAAGCCCTACGACGCCAACGTGATCGTGGTCGACCGCGATGGCAGTGATCTTTCACTTGCGCTCACCAAGCACCTAGGTTCGCGGTTTGACCTGGTCACGGGCGTCGGCGATGACACGTACGACCTTGCGGACGCGCTCTCCAAGAGCAACAGCGCCAAGGGCAGCGCCGACTGCGTGTTCTTTATCCCGGAGGGGTTCGAGGACGACCTGGTCGCGGCTGCCCGCGCGGGGGAGTCCCTGCCCAAGCTCGATGTGACCTACGGTGCCGGCACCATGGCGGCGGCGCTTTCGTCTGCCGAGGCTTCGCGCTGGATCTCGCTCGCGGGCGCTGCGGCGGCGCTTGAGCCCGCTGCTTCTAACGGCGACGTTGCCAAGGCTGCCGAACACGCGGCCACCGAGCGTGCCGAGGTCGAGATCGAGCAGGTCAAGGTCGACTCGACTGCCGCCGCCACGCTCGAGTCGTACTTCAACTTTGGCGCGTACGCGATCATCTCGTCGGTCATCGTGTCGGTGGGACTGGTGTTCTCGGGCATGAACGAGCCCGAGCGTGTGCGCCGCATGGAGGCCGGCCCGGTCTCCGAGCGCCAGCGCTCGCTTGCCGTGTTTGCGGCCGCCGCCGTGCTCACCGTCTGCATCTGGTTTGTGTCGAGCATGATGGGCGTCGTGGGCTTTGCCGGCGCGGTTGCCGAGGTCGGCGTGGGTCGTGTGTGCCTGGCGCTGTCGGCGACGTTTGCCCTGGCGTGCACGCCTCTGGCCGTTGGCTTTGCGCTGTCGAGCCTGGGTGCGCGCGAGGAGCTGCTTAACGGTGTGGGCAACCTGCTCGGCATGCTCATGACGTTTTTGGGCGGCGCTTGGATGCCGCTGTCGCTGATGGGCTCGGCCGTGCAGACGGTGGCGCACTTTGTGCCGACGTATTGGGTGAACGACGCGATTGGCAAGGCGCTCGCTTCGGATCTGACGTCCACCGTGTTGGGTGACATCGCCTGCGACCTGGGCGTCACCGTGCTCTTCGCCGCCGCCATTGCCGCCGTAGGCCTGGCCCTCTCACGCGCCAAATCCCGCGCCTAGTCTGAAATAAATCCCAAGCCTCGCTCCAAAATAGTTCGCCAAGGTTTACTATTACCCTATTAAAGTAGCAACAGGCTAACAATGGGGGATGCCATGGCAACGCAGAAAGCCTACGTCCAGGTTAAAGATCTCAAAAAGCACTACGGCGATGGAGATGCACGCCTGACGGTGCTCGACGGCATCGACACGTCCATCAACCGCGGCGAGATCTGCGTCATGCTGGGGCCCTCGGGCTCGGGTAAGTCGACGTTTCTTAACCTGATCGGCGGCCTGGAGGATGCCGACGCTGGCTCCATCATGGTGGACGGCTGCGACCTCACAGTGCTCAAGCCCGCCGACCTGGGTGAGTACCGCCGCCGCGAGCTGGGCTTCGTGTTCCAGTTCTACAACCTGGTGCCCGACCTCACCATCAAGGAGAACATCGAGGTCACGGCGCACCTGTCCAAACACCCGCTCAACATCGACGACCTGCTGCATTCGCTGGGCCTCTACGAGCACCGCAACAAGTTCCCGCGCCAGGTCTCGGGTGGTCAGCAGCAGCGCTGCGCCATCGGCCGTGCGCTCGTCAAAAACCCGGGCCTGCTGCTGTGCGACGAGCCCACGGGCGCGCTCGACTACAAGACGTCCAAGGAAATCTTGCAGCTCATGGAGGATGTCAACCGCACCTACGGCTGCACCATCATCATCGTCACCCATAATGCCGCCATTGCGCGCATGGCCAATCGCGTGCTGCGCCTGCGCGACGGGCGCATTGTCGAGGATGAGCTCAACGAGTCGCCCGTCGCGGCCGCCGAGCTCGATTGGTAGGCGGCGCCATGACACCTCTCGCAAAACGTCTCCCGCGCGAGCTGCGCCGCAATATCGGCAAGTACCTAGGCATCTTTTTGCTTATGTGCGGAAGCATCGCCCTTACCTCGGGCTTTTTGCTCGCAGCACATTCCATCGGCAGCCTTATCGACGACATGCGCGATGCGTACACGATTGAGGACGGCCGCGTGACCACCTCCTTCGAGGCTACCGACGATCAGCTCAAAGCCGCCGAGGATGCGGCCGAGGACGTCGGGGGCGTCACACTCTACAAGAACTTCTCCATCGATGCCATCATCAAAAAGGCGTCCGGCGACGACGGCACCAAGCGCACCCTGCGCACCTACGCGCACCGTACCAAAGTCGATATCGCGTCCTACTGCGAAGGCAAGCAGCCCAAGGCGGACGACGAAGTAGCCATCGACCGCGTCTTTGCCACCAACAACGACCTTGCTGTGGGCGATAAGGTCGAGCTCGAGGGCCGCACCTACACCATCTGCGGCATCATGACCCAGCCCGATAGCCAGGCGCTGTTCCTCAACAATTCGGACTTTACGGTGAACACCATCACGTACGGCGTGGCCGAGGTCACCGATGGCGGCTTTGCCGCGCTCGAAGATGCCGGCGGCGCACCCGCCTACACCTACTCCTTCACCTTTACCGATCGCGATCTCTCCACCGCAGACCGCATCGACGCCGAGCAAGATATGGTCGAGGCGCTGACCGATGCCGATGCGCGCGTGGACGATCTGGTCGATGCCGATTCCAACCAGGGCATTGGCTACGCGCGCGACGATGTGGACGGCGACTCCATGATGTGGACGACGTTGCTCGACATTATCATCGTGATCATGGCGTTCGTTTTTGTGGTCCTTACCGACGCAACCATCGAGGAGGAGAGCGCCATCATCGGCACGCTGCTCGCCAGCGGCTATCGTCGACGCGAGATCGTGCTGCACTACCTTGCGCTTCCCGCCATCGTGGGCGTGGTCGCGGCGCTTTTGGGCACTGCGCTCGGCGTTGTGATCTTTACCGAGCCCATGCGCAGTCTCTATTACGGTTCGTACAGCCTGCCGCCCTTCCAGGTGTACTGGAGCTGGGAGATCTTTGTGAAGTGCGCCGTGGTTCCCGCCGCCGCGCTCATTCTCATCACGCTGGTGGGCCTGGTCCGCAAGATGGGCAAGACGCCGCTGCAGTTTCTTCGTCACGAGGCGAGCGGCAAGTCGGGCACCAAGCGCGGCCTGCAGCTGCCGGAGCGCATGGGCTTTGTCTCGCGCTTCCGCCTGCGCATCTTCCTGCGTAATCTGGGCAACTTCGCCACGCTTTTCGTGGGCATTGCGTTTGCCTCGCTGCTACTGCTCTTTGGCCTGGCGATTCTGCCCACGATGACGCACTACGCGGACAACCTCGAGACAAGCCTGGTCGCCGAGCACCAGTACACGCTCAAGGCCCCGCTGGAACTCGAGGGCACCGCCGAGGAGCGCGAGCAGTGGTCGGCACTCGAGCGTTTGCAGTCGGTTGACGGCGCACTGCTTTCTGCCGCTCAGGATGCCGATGACGAGCTTGACGACGCGGCCGATGCAGCGCAGGCGGCAGCCGATGCCGCGACCAGCGCTCCGTCTGCCGAGAGCCTGGCCGCGGCGCAGGACGCGCTCGCCAAGGTCCAGGACAAGAAGGATGCGCTTTATGCGCGCCTCGATGACCTTGCCGATGCCCTCGGCTGCGACCGCGACGAGGCTATCGACCTGATCGACAAAGCCTCTAAGATCGACACCGACAACGACGACATTCACCCGGTCAACACGATCGACAACGGTGCAGGCACAATCGCGAAGGCCGAGAAATACGCCGTCTACCAGCTGCAATACGACCGCGGCGATGGAAATGGGCAGGAGACGATTTCCGTCTACGGCATCTCGCCCGATTCGCGCTATTGGAAAGACCTCAACGTTGGCGATGGGCGCGTCGTCTTTGGCAGCGGCCTGCTCGACAAGTTTGGCTGGAGCGAGGGCCAGAAGGTCACGCTCAGCGACAAGTACGAGGGCAAGGACTATTCGCTGGAGTACACGGGCAAGGACGCCACCTGGGGCTCCAAGTCGGACATGAATATCTATATGAGTATCGACGACTTTAACGAGCTGTTCGACAACGACGCCGCCTACTTTAACGGCTATGTGAGCGACGAGAAGCTCGACCTCGATGCCCGTTACTTTGCCGGCGACACCACGCCCGACGACATGCGCGCCGTGGGCGACCAGTTCATCGGCATGATGAGCAAAATGATCGGAATGATGATCGGGCTCGCGGTGTTTATCTTCCTGCTGTTTATGTACCTGCTGACCAAGGCTGTGATCGACCATAGTGCCCGTTCGATCAGCTACATGAAAGTCTTTGGCTATCGCGATAGCGAGATCTCGCATCTGTACATCCGCTCAATCACGCTGTGCGTGGCGGCGTCGCTCGTGCTGAGCCTGCCGGTCATTATTGGCTCGCTCACGGCCATCTTCCGCTCGATGCTGCTCGCCTACAACGGCAATATCGAGATCTACGTGCCCGCTTGGTCCATGGTTGCATGCGTCGGCATTGGCTTTGCGACCTACCTGGTCGTGGCGCTGCTGCACACGCGCTCCATCAAACGTGTGGGCCTGGCCGAAGCTCTCAAGGTGCAGGAGTAGTCATCGGGGACAGTCTTAAACGACTAGTCATCGGGGACAGTCTTTGCTGACTTGCCGGCTCGCCGGCCGGCTGGAAAGGACTGTCCCTAGCTGCCGGCACTTGGGGACTGTCCCCAACTGCCGGGTGGCGAAAGAGTGTCCCCTGCGACTACTCATTTAAGAACATCCCCAATGACTAGGTGCCGTACTTGACTTTAACTCTGCTTTAACTGGTACCATCCTCTATGTCTGTAACGCCATATAGACCGAGGGGATAGATCTATGACCGCAACTGCACCCGCAGCACCCGCTAAGGTGTACTTCACCAACCTGCGCACGCATGCTCGCGAGAGCCAGCTCGACAAGCTCAAGCGCCTCATCCGTCACGCCGGAATTGAGCAGATCGACTTTGAGAACAAGTTCGTCGCCATCAAGATTCACTTTGGCGAGCTGGGCAACCTGAGCTTTTTGCGCCCCAACTACGCCCGCGCCGTCGCGGACGTCGTGAAGGAGCTGGGCGGCAAGCCCTTCCTCACCGACTGCAATACGCTCTATGTCGGTAGCCGCAAAAACGCGCTCGAGCACATCGATACCGCCTACCAGAACGGCTTTACCCCGTATGCTACGGGTTGCCAGATCATCATTGCCGACGGCCTCAAGGGCACCGACGAGGCACTCGTTCCGGTCGAGGGCGGCGAGTACGTGCACGAGGCCAAGATCGGTCAGGCGCTCATGGATGCCGATATCGTGATCAGCCTCACCCACTTTAAGGGTCATGAGCAGGCCGGTTTTGGCGGCGCCATGAAGAACCTGGGCATGGGAGGCGGCAGCCGTGCCGGCAAGATGGAGCAGCATGCCGCCGGCAAGCCGAACGTCTCGACCGAGCACTGCGTTGGCTGCCGTGCCTGCGAAAAGATCTGCGCGCACGACGCTATCTCGTTCGACGACACCCGCGAGCGCGAGCTTGCCAGCGGCGCTACTCGCACGGTGCACGTGGCCACCATCGACCACGATCGCTGCGTGGGCTGCGGACGCTGCATTGCGGCATGCAACCAGGACTGCATCAAGCCCGGCTATGAGGCCGCGGCAGACGTGCTCAACTGCAAGATCGCCGAGTACACCAAGGCCGTTGTCGACGGCCGCCCGAGCTTCCACATCTCGCTCGCCATGGATATCAGCCCCAACTGCGATTGCCATCCCGAAAACGACACGCCTATCGTCAACGATATCGGCATGTTCGCGAGCTTCGACCCGGTCGCCATCGACCAGGCCTGCGCCGATGCCGTCATGGCATCCGAGCCGCTGCCCAACACCGAGCTCACCGATAGCGCGGCCAAGATGGAGCACAATCACGAGCATCTGGAGGGCGAGCAGGCGCGTGATCCCTTCTGCATCACTCATCCCGACACCGACTGGCGCGCGTGCATCGCGCACGCCGAAAAGATCGGCCTGGGCACGAGCGAGTACGAGCTCATCGAGGTCAAGTAGCGTCTAACTATTGGACAAAATAAGCGCCTTTGTAGCGTAAGTTGAGCAAAAGCCGCCCACGAGCACAACGCTCGCGGGCGGCTTTTCGGAAGTGCGGTGAAAAAACGAATACCGCCGACCGCAAACCGATTTTTGGCAACAAAACCCCAGACGTTGCTTTTTGCCTAAAAATTCTTGTCGAGGAAGTCATCGACCGTATTCCAGTAGAGCTCGGGGTCAACTTGCGCACTCTTGGCGTGGGTGGCGCCATGGATGGTGAGCTTTTGCTTGGCCTTGCTGGCGCACGCGTCGTAGTTTTGGCCGAGCATGTCGTACGGCACAAAGGTGTCCTGGTCGCCGTGGATAAACAGCATGGGAACCGTCGCGTGTTTGAGTTGCTCCACACTGCTCGCCTTATGAAAGTCGTAACCCGCGCGCACGTTGCACACCAAGTTTGCTACATCGAGCAAGGGAAAGCTGGGCAGGCCGAACACGTCCTTGAGCTGTAGGGAAAACTCGTCCCAAACACTCGTATAACCGCAGTCCTCGATAATGCATTTCACGTTTGCGGGCAGAGATTCCCCCGCGACGTTCATGGCGGTTGCCGCACCCATCGACTCGCCAAAGACAAGAATGCGCGCCTCGGGGTCGGCTGCAACGATCCGTCCAATCCATGCAACGACATCGAGGCGCTCGGGCCAGCCCATGCCGATATAGTCGCCGCCGGAGCGCTCGTGGGCGCGGGCGGCGGGTGCGAGTACGTTCATGCCGCGGTCGTGGAATCGCTTGACGTATCGAGCCATGCCGATGGGCTCGTTGGTATATCCATGCAGGCAGACGGCGTAGTCGTGTGCGCTCTCCGACGCAGCAAAATACCAGGCGGCAAGCTCGGTCCCGTCGTCCGCGGTGAGGTTGCTGCTCTCGCGATTCTCTTTAAACCATGCCCGCGCCTCGGTATCCTCGGCATCCGGCTGCTCACCTTCTTTGTCGTTCTTGCTATCCTGCATCATCTTCATGGTGTATGGCGCGCGGGGATTCAGCGCGAAGTCAAACAGAAAGTTGCCGGCAAATCCGAGCAGCGCAACGACAGCCACCAGTGCAACGACGCCGGCTATCTTGAGCTTTCGATGGGAACGTGCGTTTTGAGACATAAGAAGCTTTCCTATAAGATGTTAATACATCAACATTTAATGCAAGCGCATTATGGACGTTCACCGTTGATGCGTCAACAAACAAAGAATGGGTAAACAAAGGGTCACGTAAGGTGCAAATTTCGCACGCACCCAGACGCTTTGATATAGTGTTGAGAACTCTTTACGTTGGAGGATGTAACCGGCATGTCCGATTCGAGCGACAGTTCTAAGCCGCGACCCAAGACCGCGGCCGTTCCACACTACACGGTGGGCGAGGAGATCATGAACTCCGTCACCCATGGTGTCGGCTGCCTGCTGGGTATCGCGGGCTTGGTGCTCCTGATCGTATTCGCTGCCCTGCGCGGCGGAGGCCCGGCCCACATGGCCGCGGCGATTGTCTATGGCGTCAGCATCATTCTCGAATATCTGGCCTCCACGCTCTATCACGCGATTCAGCCCGCGCGCGCCAAGCGCGTGTTTCGCATCATCGACCACAGCTGCATCTACCTGCTCATAGCCGGCAGCTATACGCCGTTTTGCCTCATCACGCTCGCAAACGACGGCGGCCCTGCGCTGTTCTTTGCCGTGTGGGCCATCGCCATTATCGGCATCGCCCTCGAGTGCTTTATGCGCGAGCGCCAGCCGCACTGGGTAAGCGGCTTGGTCTACCTGCTGATGGGTTGGCTCGTCGTCTTTAAACTGCCCGAGCTCGTGGCGCTGCTGAACCCCGTCGCGCTTGCCCTGCTCGCCGTCGGCGGCGTGTGCTACACCGTGGGCGTGCCGTTCTATATCGCCAAAAACGTGCGCTATCTGCACAGTGTTTTCCACTTGTGGGTGCTCGCCGGCAGCATCTTCCAGTTCATGGCGGTGATCCTCTTCGTAATCTAGCGACCATGCCTGCGCGCCCGCGTTCTCGTTTGGGCGCCGGTGCAATTGCCGTATCCGCCATCAACGTTTTAACCTGACGTCCCGAATCTTGGAGGTTCGAGAAACTCCCGATGGACATAACCATCTCCCTTATCACCACCCTCGTTTTGACCCTCATCAACGGCTACTTCTCTATGTCCGAGATGGCGCTCACCACGGCCAAGCGCGCCGTGTTGGAGCACGAGGCCGAGGAAGGCGACAAGCGCGCCGAGCGTGCCATTAAGCTGGCTGCCGACTCCGACCAGCTGCTCGCTACCATCCAGGTCGCCATCACGCTCGTGGGCTTCGCCTCATCCGCCGTCGCCTCGACGAGCCTGTCCGACCCGCTTGCCACATGGCTCATGAGCTTTGGCATCGCGCCGCTTTCCGCCATCGCGCGCGGCCTGGCGCCGGTCATCATCACCGTCGCCGTCGCCTTTGTGTCCATCGTGATCGGCGAGCTCGTGCCCAAGCGCATCGGCCTGGCCAACGCCGAAGGCGTGTCCAAGCAGGTTGTGGGGCCGTTGTCGTTTTTCCAAAAGATCGCCCGTCCGCTCGTGTGGCTGACCGGTGCTTGCTCCGATGGCCTGGCCCGCATCCTGCGCATCAAGAGTGCCGACGACCGCCAGAACGTCTCGGAAGAAGAGATCAAGTACATGGTCTCGGAGCAGGATGACCTGCTCGACGAGGAAAAGCGCATGATCCACGAGATCTTCGACCTGGGCGACACCGTTGCCCGCGAGGTCATGGTGCCGCGCGTGGACACCACCATGTGCGAGGACGACGAGACGGTCGCCGACGTGCTGTCCACCATGCGCCAGACCGGCTTTAGCCGCATCCCCGTCTATCACGAGGATCCCGACAACGTCGCCGGCATCGCGCACATCAAGGACCTGATTCAGCCCGCGCTCGACGGCAAGGGCGACCAGCCCATCGCCGGCTTTTTGCGCGACGCCACCTTTGTGCCCGACACCAAGGACATCCTGCCGCTGCTGTCCGAGATGCAGACCTCGCACGACCAGATCGTGGTGGTCGTGGACGAGTACGGCGGCACGGCCGGCATCATCACCATCGAGGACATCGTCGAGGAGATCGTCGGCGAGATCGAGGACGAGTTCGACCCCGACAACAAGTATCTCACGCGCCTTTCGCGCCGCGAGTGGCTCGTTGATGGGCGTTTTTCGTGCGATGACGCGATTGAGCTTGGTTGGCCGCTTGAGGAAAGCGATGATTATGAGACCATCGCTGGCTGGATTTTGGAGCTTTGCGACTCGGTGCCCGACATCGGAGAGGTGTTTGAGGTTGCGGGGTACAAGTTTAAAGTGCAGTCGATGCGTGGCCAGCGCATCTCGCTCATTCGCGTGATCGCTCCGGCCGAAACCGATAAGAAGGATTCCGAGTCCTCGGCAGAGAAGCCGACGACGTCGGGTGCGGGTTCCGCGAATCCGCACGACGGCGACGAGTAGGACAAGGAAGAGTAGGGGAGAGTTATGGCAGGCCTGTTCAACATCCTTAAGGTCACCGTCAGCGAGGACAAGATCTGCGCGCACGTGCTGGTGAACCCCGGCATGCCGCTCATGACCTCGGAGGATATCGAGGCTACGGCGCGCGTGTATTACCTGGTGCCGGCGATTGCCAAGCACCTGTGCCTGGGTGATTCCGGCCGCGAGTTCCAGGACTGCATGGGCCAGACCGAGCTCTGCCATCTGCTGGAGCACGTGACGGTCGAGCTCATGAACGAGACCGGGCTTGCCGGCAGCATTTCGTGCGGCCGCACGCGCGTAAGCGAGCACGACGAGCGCGTTTTTGAGGTTGAGCTTTCGTGCCCCGACGACGCGCTGGCCATCGGTGCGCTGTCTTCGGCCACCTTTATGATGGACTGGGCGTACCTGCACGCCGACCAGCCTGCCCCCGACGTGGAAGGCACGGTCGCGGGCCTGCGCAACCTGGTGCTGGGCATGCGCGCCGAGGCCGAGGGCAAGGATCCTCACGAGGCCGTCGCCGCTGCGAACGGCGAAGATGCTGCAGAGGACGAGGGCGCTGACGAGGGCGATGTGCCGGTCGACGCCGAGCCCGTTGCCGATGCGACCACCGAGCCCGTTCCCACCGAGCCCGTTCCCACCGAGCCCCAGGGCGTCCCCAACTTTGACGACGAGCCCCAGGTGGCGATTGATACCGAGGGCGCGGTTGCCGAGAACCACGAGGCCTCCGCTGCCGTCTTTGGCGGTGCTGCGACGGTTCCGGCAGGACCTGCGCATGAGGGCGGCCTGCCGCTCGTGGACGGCGCCGGCGAGGACCCGGGTGCCACGGTGGCCATGCCGGCTATGCCCCAGGAGTAGGCCTACGCGTTTATCACCATCACGTACCTGCGCCTTTGCCGTACGCAGATGAGCGGAGCGGCAAGTGATGCGCTGCGGGTATAATGGACAGCATTCAAACGGTGGGCACCGACGTGCCCGCAGGAGAGGAATGATCATGGGTAAGACTTTCAGCTTTGTCTCCGGCGCACTTTTTGGTGCCGCTGCCGGCGCTATTGTCGGCGTTGCTCTGGCCCCGCGCTCGGGCGCCGAGACCCGCGCCATGGCTGCCGATATCGCCAACGACGCCTGGGACAATATGCGCGACACCTACGAGCACAGCGCCGAGGAGGCCCGTGCTGCGGTGAATGACTTTGGCCCGATGGTCGACGCCAAGACCGATGACCTGCGCGCCAAGGTCGACCTGGCCCGCGAGCGCATGGACCAGCTGCGCGAGCAGCTCAACGACGCCATTTCGGGCGGCAACGTGACGCCTGCCGCCGACGTCGTGGTCGAGAACGCCGTCGAGGCTGATACCGAGGCTGCGGAGCCCTCGACCGAGGCATAATGCGCGCCGGGGATTTTGTCGGCGCCAAGATCTATCGCAAGCCTACCGAGGACAAGCGCACCAAAAAGGACGGCACGCCGCGCAGCCCTAAAAAGCTCGGAAAGATTCACTTTCCGGTCTTTACCCCGGGCGGTACGCGCGTGGTCGGCTTTATGGTCCGCCAGTCCGATATCGCGGGTATGATCGAGCGCCCCGACCGATTCGTAGCGCTCGACGCCATTGGTGTCTACGAGGGCGCCATTGCGGTCGATGACGTCAAGGACACATACGATGCCGCCGCCGCCAAGCGCCTCGACATCAACCTGGACGATTGCATCATCTGGGTCGGTATGGACGTGCGCACGGAATCGGGCGACGTCGTGGGCTATTGCTCGGACGTTGAGTTCAAGCCACGCTCGGGCATCGTGCAGGCATTCTATGTGACCGCCGGTGCTGCTTCGAGTGTTTTGGTCGGTGACACGCAGGTGCCGCCGACGATGCTGCGCGGCTACGAGAACGGCGCGATGGTCGTCTCGGACGAGGTCAAGTCGCTCGGGTATTCGGGCGGTGCGGCTGCCAAGGCCGCCGAGGCCAGCGTCGTGGTGGGCGACAAGGTCAAAAAGGGCGCCAAGGTGCTCGACGACAAGGGGTCGGTTGCCGTGGACAAGGGCAGTCGCGCACTGGGCAAGCAGCTCGGCAAGACGCGCGGCATGTTCAAGGCCTTTAAGGACGAATACCAAAAGGCGAGCGGAGGCTCGTCAAAAGCTACAAAATAGCGACGTACCAAATGATGGGAGGCAAGCCGGAGACCTGTTGCTCCGGCTTGCTGTGTTTATGGGGGAGGGCACATGCGCCAAAACGGATCCAACTTAAACGGGCGTTCGGGTGCGCATCCGACAGCGCGCCGCGACCTGGGGCAGCTGCCCAGCGGTCAGCGCAAGCGTCACCGTAAGCCCGGCGCGATGTATCTCAACCATAGCCGCGGCTTTAGCGATCGCAGCGCGCGCATCGGCAACAGCCGCACGCCCCGTCGTTCGTCTCGCCTGCCCTATGCGCTGATCGCCGTGGGTTGCGCGCTCGTGCTGTTTATCGCTGCCGTCGTGGGCTACGTCAACCGCAGCGTGGACGTGGAGCTCAACGGCCAGAAGACCGCGGTGCGCGTGGGCTCTACGCTGCAGAATCTCATCGACGAACAGGATTTGACTGACACCTACGACGCAGGCGACCTGCTAGCCGTCGATGACAGCGTGCTCAAGCGCCATGGGGGCGAAAAGCTGTCGGTGAAGGTCGACGGCAAGCGCGTGAAGCAGGGCAAATGGGATAGCCGCGAACTCGAGGGCGGCGAGAAGGTGACGGTCAAGGATGGCCGTAACACTTACGAGAAGCACGAGGTTCAGGCTACGGTTATCGAGCCCAAGCTCAAGGTCGAGGGCACGGGCGCTATCGAGTATGTGCAGACATGGGGTGTCCAGGGCCGATCCGAGGTGTGGGTTGGTGAGCGGTCAGGCAAGACGCAAGACCGCGGCGAGGTTGTGCCCGCCACCGATTGCGTTGTTGCGTGCGCCAGCGTGGCGCCCAAGGGCAACAAAAAGTACGTGGCGCTGACGTTTGACGAGGGTCCGAGCGGCGCCACCAAACAGATCTTGCAGGTGCTCAAGGAAAAGGGCGTCACCGCGACGTTCTTCCTTTCGGGCGATGCGGCCGAGGCCTCGCCTGCCACGGCCAAGGCGATTGTCGACGCCGGGTGCGAGATCGGATCCAACAGCTACAGCGACGATTCGCTCAAGGGTCAGGACCGTGAGGCGGTGCGCGAACAGATCACGAAAGGCACCGATGCGATTAAGTCGGCGACCGGCGTGAAGACGATGCTGCTGCGTGCTCCCTACGCTGCCTTTGACGAGCAAAACTGGATTGATGCGATGGACCTGGTCTCCGCCGTGGTCTCGTGGAATATCGACTCGGGCGACTGGCTGCTAAACGGTGCCGACGAACAGGTCTCGACGGTGCTCGATTCGGTGACGCCGGGCAATATCGTGCTGCTCACCGATAGAGACGAATGCGCCGAGCAGACACTCGAGGCGCTGCCGCAGATTATCGACGGCCTCATTGCCGACGGCTACAAGATCGTGACGCTCAGCGACCTGGTCAAGACGGACACGTCGCTGAGCAAAAAGCTCACCTCGCTGACGAAGGTCACCATGCCCAAGGACGCCGTGTTCCCCCAACTTGCCGAGGACGACGACACCACAGAGTAGTCATTGGGTAGTCGTTTAGGAACGTCCCCAATGACTATGTCACGGATGCGTCAGCGTTTGGTATGCCTGCAATGTGCAGCGCATAAATTCGATGCCGCAGGGCGATGCTGATGCTATAGTTACTGCGGTTAATGAGGGTCAAGAGAAAGGTTACAGGTGAAATCCAAACCTCGACCATACAGTCGATGACCCCATGCAGGTGCTTTTTGCGCATGCACGGGGTGTAAGCGTCGAGCGGCGTGCCGCCCGCGCATGCGTATACATATCCAGAAGCCCCCGGACGCCGCACGCGCGGCCGCGTCCGGAGGAATTACGATGGGGAGCACCATTGAATTATCTGAGTGAGATGCTCAAACTGCCGGTCTTGGACGTCGATGGCGAAAAGCTCGGCGTTGTGAACGATTTTGGCATTGCTACCGGCGAAGTTTTTCCACACGTGACGTCGCTCGCGTTCCGCGGTCCCGGCAAGACGCCGTTTATGATCAGTTGGCGCAAATGGGTCGACCGTATCGACGAGACGGGTGTACACCTTAAGACGTCGGCCACCGAAATCCGTTTTTCGTACCTGCAGCCGACCGAACTCTTGCTTGCCCGCGATGTGCTCAACAAGCAGATTGTCGACACGCAGGGCATGAAGGTCGTGCGCGTAAACGACATCAAGTTTTCCATGTCGGGCGAAAACCAGCTGCGCCTGCTGGGCGCCGAGGTCGGTGCCCGCGGTCTGCTACGCGCCATCAGCCCCGCGCTCGAGCATATCGTCGAAGGCTTTATGAAGCACCTGGGCAAGCCGCTCAGTGAGGACATCATCGCTTGGTCCTACATGGACCTGCTCGACCGCTCGACCAAGAACATTCAACTCTCGGTGTCGCACAAGACGCTCGGCGAGCTGCACCCTGCCGACATCGCCGACATTATCGAGCAGCTCGACCCGCGCCTACGTGCGCAGGTGTTTGCGCAGCTCGATACTGCCCAGGCCGCCGAGGCCATCTCGGAGTTCGATGACGACGAGCTTATGACCGAGATGCTCGAGGGCCTGTCCGACACGGACGCATCGTCGATGCTGGCCATGATGGACCCGGACGATGCAGCCGACCTGATCGACGAGCTCGATTACGAGAAGGCCGAGAAGCTTCTGCGCCTGATGGGCGTCAAGGAGGAGAAGGCGATTCGTAACCTGCTGGGGTATGAGGACAACACCGCCGGCCGCATCATGACCTCGGAGTTTGTCTCCCTGCCCGCCACGGCGACGGTCGGTGACGCCATCGAGGCGATTCGCGAGCTCGACGAGGACTTCGAGAGCGTTTACTACGTCTATACCGAGGATCCGAGCGGCATGCTGACCGGCGTGCTTTCGCTGCGCACGCTGATCGTAGCCGACCGCGACGCCACGCTGGGCCAGCTCGCCTATCGCGATCTGGTCTACGTGTCACCCGACGAGGACCAGGAAGACGTGACGGACGAGATGACCAAGTACGACCTGGTTGCCATCCCTGTCTGCGACGAGAACCGTCATATCCTGGGTATCGTAACCTTCGACGACGCCATGGACGTTATCGCTGAGGAGCATCAGGAGGACCTGCAGATCGCCGGTGTCGGCTCGGGCGATAGCGCGTCGGACGACTCGACGAACGTGCTCAGCTGGTTCGTGCATCGTCAGTACTGGGTTGTTGTATGGGGCATCGCGTCGTGCATCATGGCGACCGTGTTGGGAACGGCGCTCGGCTCCGCGCATCTGGTGGTGTTCCCCATGTGCGCCATGCCGCTTGTGCTGCTGGCGGCCTCGCGCATGGTGTCGTTCGTCAAGAACTACTTCCTGGAGTATGACGGTCACGACGACGAGCCCAAGCCGTATCTGGGGTTCTTCTTCCAGAGCACGGGCATGGGCCTGATTCTGTCACTCGTGACCTACCTGTGCGCCCAGCTGGTGCGCACCGCTGCGTTCCCCGATGCGCCCATGTTTGAGGAACAGCTCTTTACCGGGTGCTTTAATATCGCCGCCATCATTTGCCTGGTTGGCAACATGAGCGCCGTGATTTACCTGATGGTGCTGTTCTGGCGTGACGAGCATGACCTCAACACGTCGGGCACTGCCATGAACGTTATTGCCGTCATGATCTCGTGCGTAGCGTACTGCGCCGCTGCGGTGCTGCTCACCATGTCGGTCATGGGTTAGGTGGTCGCGTGCAAAATACCAAGCAAAAGTCGGGCACCAAGCAAAAGTTGACCATCGCGGCCATCTTTGGCGCTATGGGTCCCGGTCTGCTGGCGGCGCTTTCGGGCAATGACGCCGGCGGCATTGCAACGTATTCCAGCGCGGGCGCCAGCTATGGCTACAAGATGCTCTGGATGCTTCCCGTCATGACTGTGCTGCTCATCGTGACGCAGGAGACCGCGGCGCGCTGCGGCTGCGTCACGGGCAAGGGCCTGGCATCGCTCATTCGCGAGCGCTTTGGCGTGCGCAAGAGTGTACTTGCTATGGCGGCGCTGTTGATCGCCAACACGGCTGTGACCATTTCGGAGTTTGCGGGCATCGCCAGCGGCCTTGCTCTCTTTGGCGTGCCGGCGAGCATCTCGGTGCCGTTGGTGGCGCTGCTGGTGTGGATGCTTACCATGTCGGGTAGTTTCCAGCGCATCGAGAAGATTCTGCTGCTGGTGAGCTGCGTGTTCGTGACCTATATCGTCGCTGCATTTATGGCTGGCCCCAACTGGGGTGAGGTCGCGGTCGACCTGGTCGTGCCTAACATTCAAAATGACCCCAGCTACGTGTCGCTCGTGGTCGCAACGATCGGTACCACCATCGCGCCGTGGATGATCTTCTTGGCGCAGAACAACGTGGTCGATAAGAACGCGGGCGAGGACGATATCGTGCTGCAGCGCATCGATACCGTGAGCGGCTCGCTTGCCGCCGATGTCATTGCCGGCTTTATTATCATCACGACCGGTACGGTGTTGTTCCCGGCGGGTATTCAGATTAGCGATGCCGCCGATGCTGCCCGCGCGTTGGAGCCTATTGCGGGTCAGTGGTCCACGGTACTGTTTGCCTCGGGCCTGGTCGCGGCGAGCTTCTTGGCCGCCTGCGTGCTGCCGGGCGTTACGTCGAGCGCTATCTGTGAGGCATTTGGATGGGAGCGCGGTGCCGACCGCAGCTGGGACGAGGCCCCGGTCTATCGCGGCATCATTACGGCCATCATCGGTATCTCTGCCGTGCTGGTGCTTATGCCCGGCGTCGATCTGTTCCAGATTATGATGACCTCGCAGGTCATCAATGGCGTGCTACTGCCCGTGGTTCTGGTGTTCCAGGTGGTTATCGCCGCTGACCGTCACATTATGGGCACTAACCGCAACGGCCGCGTGTGGAACGTGCTCACTTGGGCGACTATCGGTGTGATTACGGTGCTCACGGTCGTCATGTTTGTTCTGCAGGCGATGGGTTACAGCGCTTAGCGCCTCTTTTGGACTCCAAACAGGCCGCCGCCATGGGCTGGGGGGTGCGGACGATTTCTTGGACCGCGCCTAGGCGTATCCAAGCTTCCTGCGGTACTCCATCGGGCTCAGCCACCCGAGGGACTTCTTGATCCGCTCCTCACGATAGTACACGAGGTAGGCCTCGAGCCTTCCCATGAAC
>JAUMPM010000062.1 GCA_031294825.1 Collinsella sp.
ATATTCAATATGTTATATCCAATCGGTGAACGGTTACAAACTTATTGTACTGCTCGGAAAAAATAGCCTTTAGCTGGGAAAACATTATATTAATCAACTACCGTTCACCGAATAAGTATTTGAATTCTTGACATATCGACAAAGCGGAAAAAGAATTGGTTATGACAAATCGCGCAAATGATATTACATTTCGCACAAGAACGTATTCACTTACATAAGTGGATACAAACGGGGACGACGACGGTTGAGTCCGGATAAATCGTTGTGTGCCCGGGAATCATGAAAGGATGTGTTATGGACGCTGTCGTCAAATTCCTTGAAAAACACCAGCCTCTCTTCGACAAAATCTCGAGGAACATTTATCTAGTGGCGATTAAGGATGGCTTTCTCTCGAATATGCCAATTGTGCTGTTCTCGAGCCTGTTCCTTCTTCTTTCGACGCTCCCTGCCTATGTAGGCATCACGCTTCCGTCTGAGGTGCTGGATTTCTTCAATAAAATCTATGCATATACCATGGGACTTCTTGGCATTATGGTGGCCGGCACCACGGCGAGCTCACTTGCCATGTCGATGAACCGTCGCATGCCTTCGGGTAAATCTCTCAACCCCACCTCGTGCATGGTTTGTGCCATGTGCGGCATGCTCTTGCTATCGGTGACGAACGATGTTGTCTCGATTGGCGGAGCAGATACATCTGTTTTTGAAACCGGCTATATGGGAACCAAGGGTTTTCTCGCTGCGTTCGTAGCCGCATTCTTGACCGTTAATATCTATAAGGTGTGCATTAGCCATAATGTGACGATCAAGCTTCCCAAAGAGGTCCCTGGCTCTATTGCGCAGAGTTTTCGCGATATCTTTGCATTTGGGTTTTCGATCCTTGCGTGCGCTTTTATCGATCTTGCGAGCCGCAAGCTGCTTGCTGTGCCGTTCGCCAATTTGGTATCCGCTCTCATCTCGCCGCTGTTCTCCGCGGTCGACACCTATCCTGGCATGGCGCTTATCGAAGGCGCGGTCGCGCTTTTCCAATTTATGGGTATCCACGGTGCTTCGGTTGTCATGAGTCCGATTAATGCTGCGCTCTACGGCAATACCGTTACCAATCTTGAGGTTTTCCAAGCAGGTGGACACCCGTCAATTGCTCTCACGCAGGACTTTACAAGCTTCATCGGCGGTCTGGGCGGTTCTGGCTGCACGTTCATCGTTCCTATTATCCTGATCATGTTTATGCGCTCCAAGCAGCTTAAAGCCATGGGCAAGGCATCGATTATCCCGGTGATTTTTGGAGTTAACGAGCCCGTTATCTTCGGTATGCCGATTGTTCTCAATCCCTATATGTTCGTGCCCTTCCTAGTGGCTCCTATGGTCAACGCCATTATCGGTAAATTTTTCATTGGCGTCATTGGAATGAACGCCCCCATGTACACCATGCCGTGGGCGCTTCCCGGCCCAATTGGTGCGTTCCTCACCACAGGTCTCGATCTGCGTTCTCTCGTATTGATGGCAGTGCTGTTGGTCGTTGACTTTGTGATTTACTATCCGTTCTGCAAGGCGTATGACCATCAGCTTTGTTTGGAAGAGTCTGCAAAGGAGACTGCAGGAACCTCGGATGCAGATGCTATTGCCGCACAGGAAAATGTCGCAAAAGCTCTCGAGGCGGTAAAGGACAAGGCGGAGCAGATCCGCGTGCTTGTGCTTTGCCAGGGTGCCGGCACTTCGACTCTCTTGGCAAATGCTCTTCGCGAAGGTGCCGCTGCTAAGGGTATCGATCTGGTTTCTCAGTCCGGTGCGTACGGAAGCCACTATGAGACGATGGATCAGTACAACGTGATTGTTCTGGCGCCCCAGGCACGCATGTACTATGACGCTATGAAGGCCGATACCGATCGCCTTGGAATTAAACTGCTCACCACAAGGGGCAAGGAGTATATCGACCTTACCAACGATCCCGAAGGTGCAATTGACTGGATCGTTCAGGAGCTGGCCAAATAGTGGATACACTTCGTCGTTGATTCGTCGGTGTATAGTACGGCCCCGCAGCTTATTGAGCTGCGGGGCCGTATTTCGTTGAGTATCTAATTGAGACAATGAGCGCAACCGTCGTGAGGTCGCATTGGCGCTCTCCGAGTCACCGACAAGCTGCCTTCCATCTATGTGACCAATTCGCTTTCGGTCTTTAACCTGCTCGAGGCGCGCGAGGGCTGCGACCTGTGCCTCGTGGGCGGTATGTACCGTCGCCGCACTGCCGCTTTTGTGGGGCCAACGGCCGAGGATGCCCTGCGTGCGCTGGGCATCGACGCGGCGTTTATCGGTGCCAACGGCATCTTGGACGGTGACATATCTACGTCCAACATGGACGAGGGCCGTATCCAGCAGCTCGCCTTTAGCAAGGCCGATGCGCGCTATCTGATTGCCGACTCCAGCAGGATCGGCAGGCGATACTTCTGCCCCCCCTGCCGGCGCAGGGGTACCGCTTTACAATGACGCGCAAATAACTTTGAGCAACAAGGATGAGGCTATTCTGAGATATGACTAGACTCCGTATTTCGTCTTTATGTCCCTTGAGAATGAATCATAGTCTTCATAGAGTCCCTCTTTGCTTTCATCCTCGGCGTGGTTTACACGTTCAAGGAGCTTATCCTTTGGAGCCTCTTTTGTTATTGCGGCCTCGCCATCGGGTATTGTGGATTGCAAGAATAGTTCTAGAGCATGGACGTCTTTGAGTATGTAGCCCGTCGAACGGCCCGCTCCTGTTTTTTCGATTGCGCTGCAACTAACAAGCTGACCGAGGGTTCGTTTAACGGTTACCTCGCTGATATCGGGGCAGTTGGACCGGATGTCGGATTTCTTAATGACGCCGGGTCTCTGTTGAAATAGAACAGCGATGCGCGCTTGCTTCGACATGGGACGAGTGCTTGATTCAATTAAGGTACGCTGCTCGAGCTGTCGGTAGGCGGCTAGGGTTGTTCCGAGCATGAAACGGATAAAAGGTGCTTCGGTGTTTTGATTTTCATTCCATCCAGTGGAGCTTGCGGCGAGGGCGTTGTAGTAAAGCGCTTTATTGTCTTCAATAAGTCGTTCGATGCTGATGTAACGCGCAACGTCGTATCCAGTCTTTTCGAGCAGCAGCGTTGTAAGGAGCCGGCTCATCCTGCCATTGCCATCGTTGAAGGGATGAATGCTGACAAAATCGAAGATAAAGCGGAGCGATATAAGGAGGGGATCGCAAACTTGGCGAGATAAAGCATCGTTGAGGGACTGGCAGGCTTCTTTAATAAGTCCCGGGGTTGCTAGAGCCGAGGGGGGCCTAAAGCGCACAAATCGATTGCCTTGATCGTCGATGGAGATGATTTCGTTATCGCTATCTTTCCAATGGCCTCCATACGAGATTGCCGTGTGCGCCATGAGGTCACGATGCAATTGCAGAATGACCGATGGCGTTACGGGAATGGAATCGTGTTGCTCGTGAATAAGCGACAGCGCATCTCGGTATCCAGCGATTTCTTCCTCTGCGCGGGAGCTTGGCTTGGCGGAATACGCCATGATTGCTTTGAGTCTTTTTTGGGTGGTAACAATTCCTTCAAGTCCGTTGGAGGATTGGGTGCTTTGGATCTTAGCTTCCTCCATAAGTGACGACAGAAGTTCGGGTTTGACTTGACTCAGAGCAAGCTGTCGGCCTTTATGCTCGCGTATCGAGAGGAGGAGGTTGGTGATTGGAGTTGCTTCGAGTTCCGCTGGGACTGTGGTGTAATCGAACTGGCGCATGCGGCTCCTTTCGGTATCACGAACATACTTTCGATATCATAATACCATTAAATGATACCGAAAGTATGTTCGTGATACCGAAAACTAGAAACCATGCTTCATAACTGCTTGGAAAGTTCGGATTTGACTATCTTATTGTCTTGATCTGTAACAGGTAGACAGTCGAAAGTGGGCTACGTGTTACAGATTGAGATCTTTTAGCCCTGGTTGCTCGTTCGTCTAAATCTATAACAGCTAGGGCCGAAAATCCCTGCTAGATGTTACAGATTGAGACAAACGGCCCGCTCAGGTCCGAGCCAAAAAAAGCCGCATGCGAACCCGTGGAGGGATTCGCATGCGGCCGACAGGGGGTATGCGGCAAAAGTTAGGCCATGAGCAGGCCGGTCTCCGAGACGTTCTTGTACCAGTACGCGCTCGCCTTGGGATAGCGCTTCTGGGTCTCAAAGTCGATGTAGAACAGGCCATAGCGCTTGTTATAGCCGTTGGTCCAGGAGAACTGATCCTGCAGCGACCACACAAAGTAACCGTCGACGTTCACGCCGCCGTCAATCGCCTTGAGGATCCATGCGAGATGCTGACGCATGTAGTCGATGCGAGGGGCGTCGTCGATAAAGCCGTCCTCGAAGTCGTCCTTATAGCCCATGCCGTTCTCGGTGATGTAGATCTTCTTGTAGTTGGGGTAATCGTTCTTAATGCGCAGCAGCAGGTCGTACAGGCCCTCGGGATAGATGATCCAGTCCCAATCGGTGGTGGGTACGCCTTCGCGCACGCATGACTCGCCCACGCCCTTGAGGAACCAGCGCGAGGAACCCTTGTCGCCGGTGCCATTGTGGTTGATGTCGTTTTCGCCCTCGGCGGCACGCAGGAACTGGCACTTGTAGGTGTTGACGCCCAAGCAATCGTTGTAGGGGAGCGCGGCGGTCAGTGCGGCGATGTCCTCGTCGCGGACGTCGAGCTCGCCGCCGGCGATATGGGCCAGCTTGGTCGCAGCCTCCATGGTGTCGGCTGCATAGTGGCCGCGGAAGGTGGCGTCGAGTACCCAGCGGTTGTTGATGACGTCGGCCATGCGAGCTGCCTCGCAGTCGGCGGCGTTGTTGGGATCGAGGGGATACTTGGGCTCCAGGTTCTGGACAATGCCGATCTCGCCCTCAAAGCCGCCCTCATGGAAGGCAACAACGGCCTTGGCGTGGGCCACCATCATGTTGTGCATGAGCTGGAAGGCCTTGTCCAGGCGATACTTCTCGCCGTGCGGCCAGTTGCCGACGATAAAGCTTCCCTCGGCGGTCGCGGGAATCTCGTTAAAGGTGAACCAGTGCTTGACCTCGGTGAACTCGGCAAAGCAGAACTTGGCGTACTCGACAAAGGCGTCGATCGTCGTGCGCGTCAGGAAACCCTCGCCGCCGTTCTGGTAAAAGGCCTCAGGTGTATCAAAGTGATCGAGCGTGACATAGGGGATAACGCCGGCATTGTTGCAGGTGGCAAAGAGCTCGTGATAGAAGGAAACACCCTCGGGGTTAATCTCGCCAGTACCGTTGGGGAAGATGCGGCTCCAAGCGATGGAGACGCGGATACCGTTGATGCCGAAGCGCTGGCACAAGTCGATATCGACCGGGTACTTGTTGTAGAAATCGCTTGCGGGATCGGGGGAGAAGCGACCCTGAGCTGCCAGGAAATCGTCCCAGGGCACTTTGCCCTTGCCGTGCGTGCGGGTCTCGCCCTCAACCTGGTAAGCGGCGGTGGCGCCGCCAAACACAAAGCCGTCGGGGAACTGCATGGGGTTGGTCATGAGTCATCCTTTCTGTGGGATACGAATAGGGAGAGATGCCCGAACTGGGGATCCGGGCACCAACAGAGGGAGGAACTAGTCGAGGTTCTCGCGGAGCCACTTGATGGCGCCAGCGGGGTCGCGGGTGAGGTCGATATATTCCTTACCGCGGGGAGCGAGCAGCTTAATGCCCAGACGATCAGTGTCGGCCTTCATGTCGTTGTAGTAGCTACGAACCCGCGGGGCAAGTACGATAACGTCGTACTGATCCATGATGGCAGTGTGCTGGCCATAGGCGCCTGCGGAGGAAGCGATGTTCTCTCCGGTCTGCGCAGCACCTTCCTTGATGGCGTTGGCGAGCATGGCAGAGGTGCCGGCGCCGGCGCACAGGACGAGGACCTTCAGGCCGTCGACATCCTTCTTAGCGGATGCGTCGGCGGCGGGCTCGGACTGATCGGCGACAGGCTCGCTGTCGGCGGCAGCGGCGGTCGGCTCGACGGCAGCGGCGGTCTGCTCGGCAGCGGGCGCAGAGGTGCTGGCGGCGATGGTGGCGGCACCATCGGACTCGAGACCCAGCTCGGCGGCGCGCTCGGCCTCCTGGTCGCAGAGCAGCTTATCGTATGCCTTCAAGAACGGCAGGTAGATGATGGCGTCCAGCAAGATGATGATCGCGACAAATACCAGGGCAATAAGCTGGAAGTTCGTGGTGATGAAAATGCCGATGGGGGCGGGGGTGGCCCAAGGCACCACGAAGGAGAAGCCGTTCATGCCCACGTTGTCGATAAAGAACTTGGCAACGCTTACGTTGACGCAGCCGGCGGCAACAAAGGGGATGAGCATGTAGGGGTTAAGGATCATCGGCGCGCCAAAGAGCAGCGGTTCGTTGACGGCGAAGGCAACAGGAACAATCGAGGCTTTACCGACGGCTTTGAGCTGCTTGGACTTCATAAAGAGAATCAGCAGAAGCGGCACGATGAACGTGGCGCCGGTGCCGCCGAACTCACCCACGAGCGACATGTTAAAGGTGAGGGAGTGGGCGGGGTGGCCACCGGCCAGCAGAACCTGCAGGTTCTCGGCCTGGTTGGCAAGACGGATGGGGTCGATGCCCGGCTGGACGATCGAGGGGCCGTGGACGCCGATGAACCAGAAGAACGCGGTGGCTGCCTGGATAAGGATAAGGCCAGGATAGGTTTCTGCAGCGGTAAAGAGCGGGGAGAGCAGTTTGATAAGCAGCTCGGAGAACGGAACGCCCATGAGGTTGCGCACGACGACATCGATAATGCCGCAGATGATGACGGCGCCGCCAAAGGGGATGATGTCGCGGAAGTTCTGAGCGATGGCGCCCGGAACCTCCTTGGGCAGCTTAATGGTCAGATCGCGCGAGACGCAGAATTTATAGACCCACACGGTAATGAACGCGGCGATATAGGCCGAGAACAGACCGCGCGTGCCCATGCTGGTGCAATCGAAGACCGAAAGCTCGGAGCCGTTGAACTTGGTGCTGAACTGCGTAACAGCGAGCAGCAGCATGCTGCACTGGGCAGCAACCATAGTGGAGCCGTCGTTGAGCACCTTGCCGGCGGGCATACGACGGTTCATGGACGCCGTGAAGTTCTTAGCGGTGGTGCCGGCAACCATGATGCCCATGACACCCATGGTGAAGTTGTAGAGCTTGTTGCACCAGTCGATGAGCGGCTGGGGCAGCGTGATGCCGACCACGCCGGGAAGCGTGGCGATCAGCAGAAAGATCGAAGAGGTGAGGACGATGGGCATGCACCCAAGGAAACCGTCCTTGATGGCCTGGAGGTAGATGTTCCTCGAGATCTTCTCAAAGAACGGTTGATGCTTTTCGAGCATCTTTACGATGGCGTCCATAAAGCTCCTTTGCTACTTGATGCGCGATGCATGTGGATGGAACTGGTCGTCGATGGATGGTCAGGACTGCCCGGAAGCCTTCCTGCTTAAGGAAGGCATTGCGAAATGACAACGTTGTCATTTCGTTAATGACAACGTAAGACATTTTTGGAAGAGCAACAAGGATATACGGGTGAGCGGTCGATATTGTTCGGTAAACGGTTGATTTATCAGTCAGGCAGGTAGTGTATGCTAGAACACAAAAAACAAGCGATAGAGAACCGAGTGGAGAAGCAGTGACAACGATGGACAAGAAAAACGTCTCGATGAACGATGTGGCGATTGCCGCGGGTGTTTCTCTCAAGACGGTTTCGCGTGTGATCAACGAGCCCAATAGCGTGCGAGAGTCGACACGCGATAAGGTCCATTCGGCAATGGAGGCGCTCGGATTTCGAACCAACTTTGCCGCGCGTTCGCTCAAGTTGGGCCGTTACGGGTGCATCGGCGTCGTGCTGTTTCACTTGTCGGGCGGTGCCGTGGACATGATTGACGGTATCGCCGATGCCGCCGAAGAACGCGGCTTTGCGCTCACGATGATTAAGAAGTGCGCAGGGGAGAACATGACCCTTGCCGATGCGGCGCGCAGGATGTCGCAGCTTCCCGTTGACGGCATGATCTTCAACCTGCGTCAGATGGTCGATGACTTTGATACCTTTAAGGCGCCGAAGGACCTTAAGACGGTGATTATTACGTCGATGGAGCATCCTACCTGCTCTACCGTCAGTGATGACCAAGAGGGCGGCGCGCGCATGGCGTGCGAGTACTTCTTGGATCATGGTCACAAGAACGTGTACTTCGTCTCTGGTAAGAAAGAGTCGCTGTCGAGCCAGTGCCGTATGAAAGGTTGGCGTGCGGCACTCGAGGCGCGTGGCATTGAGCCGCCCGAGCCTCTGCAAGGCGATTGGAATGCGGATAGTGGCTATGCCGCAGGCCTTGCGCTTGCCGATAAACCCGATTGCACGGCGGTCCTCGCTGCTAACGACTGCATGGCAAACGGCGTGATGATGGCTCTACGTGACAGAGGGCTCAGTGTGCCCGATGATGTGTCCGTGATTGGCTTTGATGACGAGCTTTACAAGACGATACCCAATTCGATTCTGACGTCGGTAAAGTTTCGCCATCGTGAGCTGGGCGTCCGTGCGCTTAATGAGGTCGTCGCAGGTCTGGAAGCCCCGAGCTCCAGAAGCCGTACGCTCGTCTCGGGCGTGTTGGTCGAGCGTTCCAGCGTAAAGGACCTGCGGGTGTAGACGTGCTCGGCCTGTTCATCTCAATCTGTAACAGCTGGAGCCGAAATACTCGGCTAGATGTTACAGATTGAGATGAACAGGAGGACGGGTGCGGTCTAAACAAAATGGCCCGCGCATCACACATCGATGCACGGGCCATTTATTGTCTGCGAGCGGCAGGTGGTGTCAGCGTCTTATGCCTCGAGGTTTTCCTCGATCCAGGCGACGGCACCCTTGGGATCCTTAGTGAGGTCGATGTACTGTTTGCCCTTGGGCGACAGCAGCGTGATGCCCAGGCGGTCGGTGTCGGCCTTCATCTCGTTGTAATAGGTGCGAACCTGCGGAGCCAGGACGATGACGTTGTACTGGTCCATGATGGCGTAGTGACTGCCGTAGGCACCGGCGTTGGCGGTAATGTCGATGCCCAGCTCGTCGGCGCCTTCCTTAAGCGCGTTGGCGAGCAGTGCAGAGGTGCCGGCGCCAGCGCACAGAACCAGAACCCTCAGATCCTTGCCCTTAAGGGCGGACGGAGCTGCGGAGGCCTCAGTGGCAGAAGCGGTCTCGACAACAGGAGCCTCAACGGCGGGGGCGGCAGCGGTCTTGACGGCCTTGGTCTCCTCGGCCTCTTCTTCGGCCAGGGTCTCGGCCTCCTGCTTGCACAGGACGTTGTCGTAGGCCTTGCAGAACGGGTAGTAGATCAAGAAGTCAACGACCAGCAGGACGACAACCAGGACCAGAGAGATCGGCTGGAAGTTGGTGTCGATGAAGGTGCCGATCGGTCCGGGGAGTGCCCACGGCATGGCATAGATAAAGCCGTTCATGCCCAAAAAGTCGATGAAGAACTTACCAATGAGGACGTTGGCCACGGGGGCAAACAGGAACGGGATCAGGAAGTACGGGTTGAGGATGATGGGCGCGGCGAACAGCAGCGGCTCGTTGACGGCGAACATCACGGGCACGACAGAGGCTTTGCCGACGGCCTTGAGCTGCTTGGAGCGCATAAAGAGCAGGAAGATGATCGGGACAATGAACGTGGCGCCGGTGCCGCCGAGTTCGCCGATGTAGTTACCGAAGTTTTCGGTCAGGGCGAGGGCGGGGTGACCGCCGGCCTGCAGCGTGGCGAGGTTGGTGGTGATGTTGCCAAACAGCGCGGCGTTGAGGGCAGGCTTAACGACCGAGGGGCCGTGGATGCCCATGAACCAGAACAGCGGGATCATGAACCAGATGAGGGCGAGGCCGGCGTAGGAATCGGCAGCGGCGAACAGCGGGCTCACCAGCGTGGAGATGACGTTGGCAAACGGGACGGCCAAGCAGGTGCGGCAGATAACGTCGATGACGGCGACAAACAGGATGGAGAAGCTGAAGGCGAAGATGTCGCGGAAGTTCTGGGCGATGGCGCCGGGGACTTCTTTGGGCAGCTTGATGGTGATGTCTCGCTTAATGCAGAAGGCATAGATGTTGACCGTGGCAAATGCGGCGACAAAGGAGCTCAGTAGGCCCTTGGTGCCCATGTTGTCGGTAAAGAACACCGAGACATCGGCACCGTCGATCTTGGCACTCGTCTGGGTAACGGCCAAGATGAGCATAGCGCACATGGCGGCGACCATGGTGCTCGTGGCGTTGATGGCCTTGCCGGCAGGCATGCGGCGGTTCTTGGAGCCGGTCAGCGCGCTTGCGGTGGTGCCGGCGACCATGATGCCCACGACGCCCATCGTGAAGTTGTAAACCTTGTTGCAGAAGTTCACGACGTCGACGTTCCACCAGTCGGGCAGCGTAAAGCCGCCGACCGTGGCGACAACGCCCGGCAGGGTCGAAATAAGCAGGAAGACAGAAGAAGACAGGATGATGGGCATTGCTGCCAAAAAGCCGTCTTTAATGGCCTGAAGGTAGATGTTCTTAGAGACCTTGTCGAAGTACGGCTGACCTTTCTCCAAGAACTTAACGATCGATTCCATAGTTCACGCTCCTCTTTGCATGAAATCTTAATGGCATGGACGTTGAAAACCTATATGGTCTCCCGCTTGCTAAAAGCCCGGGTGCAGGCGGGGTCGGTCCCAGGGGGAGAGAGGGGAGCGGCTGGGTTTGTATCGCATAGGGCCGCTCCCTTCTCGGGGGAAAGCGAGGCGATGCGCTACTGCGCGTCCGCCATAGTGTCGGCGAGCTCCTTGTACCAGAGTGCCGACTGCTTGATGTAGCGTTTTTGCGTGTCGAAGTCGATGTAGAACAGGCCGTAGCGCTTGTTATAGCCATTGGCCCACGAGAACTGGTCCTGCAGGCTCCAGATAAAGTAGCCCTGGACGTCGACGCCCTCGGCGCGCGCCTGGAGCACCTTCTCCATGTGCTGGTCGACAAAGTCGATGCGCTCGGGATCGGCGACGATGCCGTTTGCGTCGGGCTCGGGGTCCTTGTGGCCCAGGCCGTTTTCGGTGATATAGATGACGGGGAGGTTGGGATAGGTGGCGCTGATGTGCTTGAGCGTGTCGTAGAGGCCTTGCGGGTAGATGAGCCAATCCCAGTCGGTGGTGGGGATACCCGGCATATCGACCTGCTGCCCGACGCCCTTAAACTTAAAGCACGAGGTGCCCTTGTCTCCGGTGCCGTTAAAGCTGTTGGTGGACTCGCCATCGTAGGCGGCGATAAACGCCGACTGATAGTAGTTGAGGCCGAACATATCGTTGCGGGGCGCCGCCTTGGCGAGCTCCTCCATGTCGCTGTCCTCAACCGTAAGCGTGGCGTTGTTGGCACGCAGAATCTCGTTGATGAGTGAGAGGGTGCGCGCGGAGTAGTGGCCCAGGAAGGCGCCGTCCATGATGAAGTCGGTGTAGAAGGCGTTGTACAGGTCGGCGGCGTGCTGGTCGGCGGGCGAGTCGGTGGCAGGATATGCCGGCGTCAGGACGTTGACCATGCCAATGCGGCCGCCCAGGTGCTCGGTCTCGTCAAGATCCTTATACAGGTTGACGGCGCGGGCGTGGGCAACGAGCTCGTTGTGCTGGCTCTGGATGCCGCTCGTCACATCAAAGTGATGGTTGGGCGGGAAGTTGCCTTGGATGTATTGGGAGTGCGAGAGGCTGATGAGCTCGTTGATGGTGAACCAATTCTTGACCTCGCGGAACTCGCGGAAGCAGAACTCGGCATAGCGCACATAGGCGTCGACGGTCTTGCGGTTGAGCCAGTCGCCCTGGTTGAACAGGGCGGCGGGGGAGTCAAAGTGATGCAGGGACACATAGGGCTCGACGCCATACTTTTTGCAGCAGGCGAACAGCTCGTGGTAGTGCTTAACGCCCTCGGCGAGGGGTTCGGCATCGTCGCCGTTGGGGAAGATGCGGGTCCAGGCGATGGACACACGAATGGCGTTGAGTCCATGCTCGGCAGAAAGGCGGATATCCTCCTCGTAGCGGTTGTAGAAATCACTGGCCGGGTCGGGCAAAAAGCGACCCTGGGCGACAAGGTAATCGTCCCACATGGTCTTACCCTTGCCTGCCACCTTCGTGGAACCTTCCGTTTGGTACGCGGCGGTTGCGGCGCCCCAAACAAAGCCCTTCGGCAGCTGCTGTACGCGGTTTAGCAAAGACATATGCATACACCCTCTCGTCTCGCTGTTCGATATTGTGCGTTTGCGCTCAGGAGGCTCCCTGGTTAGCGTTCAGCGGTGAAAAAGCCCGATAAACACTATCTTAAAATGATTAGAACCAAAATGAGCACGTGAACATTTGACAATGAGCACGTTAACATCCGGCTGGGATGTATAGAAACAAAACAACTTCAAACAGCCGCGAACGGTTGTATTTGTTCGGTAAGCGGTTTTGATTGACAGAAGTTTTCATGTTGTGGTATATGGCTCGGGTATCATGAGCACGTTATCAATGTATGTACGATGCGCCATGGGCGCGGGGAATAGTTGGGAAGCAGGTTAGCGTGGAAGGCATGGCTCAGCAGACAAGGAATGGTCATTCGGCGAGCGCGGCAGAGGTTGCGGCGCTCGCTGGCGTGAGCCGCCAGACTGTGTCTCGCGTGGTCAACGGTATGCCCAACGTGACGGAAAAGACGCGCAAGCGTGTGCTGGCCGCCATGGAAGAGCTGGGCTTTCGTCCCAATTTTGCTGGAGCGGCGTTGCGCGGCGGGTCGTATCGTTCTATTGGCCTGTGCATGTACAACATCACACGTGTCGGTAACCTGGCGACGCTCGAGGGTATCATGCAAGCGGCGCGCGAGCACGATTTTGCCGTCACTATGATCGAGATGGGCGGCGACAAGCCCTATACACTTGCCGATGCCTCGCGCCGCATGGTCGAGCGACCCGTCGACGGCATGATTCTCAACATGAACCGCATGGCTCCCGATTTTGAGGAGTTTGTTCCCCAGCCGGGAGTGCGAACGGTCATCCTGTCCATGTATGCGCATCCGCGCTGCACGACGATCGACTCCGACCAGTATGGTTCGTGCGAGCTGTTGACCAATTATCTGCTGGAACATGGTCACTCGAATATGCGGTTTGTGGCGGGTCCGGAAAACTCGATTTCCTCGCGTTTTCGTGAGGCCGGTTGGCGCGATACGCTGGGTCGTGCTCATGTCGATGCCGCTCCGATGCTGCGTGGCGATTGGAGTGCGGACAGTGGGTACGCCATGGGCGAGCGGATTGCGGCCGAGGTGCTTGCCGGCGGGTCGCAGGCGCCGACTGCCGTGCTTGCGGCAAATGACCAGATGGCGCTGGGCGTTATCGCCGCGCTCGAGAACGCGGGCCTGTCCGTGCCCGACGACGTGAGCGTGGTTGGTATCGACGACGCACTCGAGGGACTTGTTCCTCACAATCGGCTGACGACGCTGCGATTTGATTTGCGCGGTGTCGGTAAGCTTGCGTTTGAGGCGGCGATTGGAGAGAGCTCGTCTATCGCGGCGATTCATGTGCCGAGTACGCTGGTCGAACGCTCGACTGTTAGGGACATACGGGGTTAGGTCCTACTCCGTTTGTCTCGATTTGTAACAGGTAGACGGTCAAAAGCGGGCTACGTGTTACAGATTTAGATTCTTCGGAAAGAGCAATCCTGTTCGTCTCAATCTGTAACAGCTAGGACCAAAAAACTCGGCTAGATGTTACAGATCGAGACAAACGGCTCCCGACCAGCCCAAAAACAAAAAGACCGGGGGCGGCGCGCCGTGTGACGTGCCGCCCCCGGCTGAGAAATGGGGACAGGTTATGTGGGCGGTGCAACTCCGCCAACCGCTCGTCGCAAGCCGCTAGTCCAGACGACGGGTCTGCGCCACGTGCTTATACCAGTATGCGCTTGCCTTGGGCGTGCGCTTCTGAGTTTCAAAGTCAACGTAGAAGAAGCCGTAACGCTTGTTGTAGCCATTGGTCCAGGAGAACTGATCCTGCAGGCTCCACAGGAAGTAGCCGCCCACGTTGACGCCCACCTCCATGGCCTTGAGCAACCAGCGCAGGTGCTGCTCGATGTAGTCGATGCGCGGCTGGTCGTCCACAAAACCGTCCTTGTAGGGGTCCTTGTAGCCCATGCCGTTCTCGGTGATGAAGATTTGCTTGTAGTTGGGGTAGCGCTGCTTAATGTAGACGAGCAGATCGAACAGGCCCTCGGGATAGATGATCCAGTCCCAGTCGGTGGTGGGGATGCCAGGCTTGTTCACATGCTCGCCAATGCCCTTGACGCGCCAGCGGCCAGTGCCCTTCTCGCCCGTACCGTTGTGGTGCAGGTCGTTTTCGCCATCGTAGGCCTTCAAGAAGCGGCACTGGTAGTTGTTAACGCCCAGGTAGTCGTTGTAGAGCGCGGCCTCGCGCATAATCTCGAGGTCCTCGTCCAGGATCTCGATGGTGCCGCCCGAGACGGCAGCCAGGCGGTTGGCGCACTCAAGGGTGTCGGGGGCATAGTCGCCGCGGAAGGTGGCGTCGAGCAAGAACTGGTTCTGCAGCACGTGCTCGTTGTTGGCGGCTTTGATGTCGGCGGGGTCGTTCTCGTTGAGCGGGTACTTAAACTCCAGCGACTGAATGACGCCGATCTTGCCCTTAAAACCGCCGTTGTGGAAGGCCAGCACGGCCTTGGCGTGGGCGAGCATCATGTTGTGCTCGCACTGGAAAGCCTCGGCCAGATGCGCCTTGACGCCACCGGGGAAGGTGCCCTCGATGTAGGTGTTGGAGGCGTCGGCCCAGATCTCGTTAAAGGTGAACCAGTAGGTCACCTGGTCGGCGTACTCCTTAAAGCAGAAGGTGGCAAAGTCCACAAAGGCGTCGATGGTCTCGCGGTTGAGGAAATCGCCCTTCTCAAAGAGGGGCAGCGGCGTGTCAAAGTGATGCAGCGTGACGAACGGCTCAACGTGGTGCTTATGGCACTCGGCGAAGAGATCGTGATAGAACTGGACGCCCTCGGGGTTAATCTCACCGGTGCCGTTGGGAAAGATGCGGCTCCAGGCGATGGAGAGGCGAATGCCGTTGATGCCAAACTCCTCGCACAGCTCCAAATCGACGGGGTACTGGTTGTAGAAGTCCGAAGCGGGATCGGGGGAGAAGCGCCCCTGGGCCTCCAGGAAGTCGTCCCAGGCGACTTTGCCTTTACCGTGGGTGCGGGTCTCGCCCTCTACCTGGTAGGCAGCGGTAGCGCCGCCAAAGACAAAGTCCTCGGGAAACTGCGCAGGCGGGTTGGTGACGCTAGCAGGGTTAACGGACATGATGATCCAATCGTCTAAATCGAAGGGCCAGCCGGCTGTGTATGGTCGGCTGGCCCTGGGCGTTACTTACTTCGAGAGTTGCTCGCTTACGAAGGCGAGAGACTTGTCGCCGTTCTGGGAGAGCTCGATGTACTGCTTACCGCGGCAGGCGACGCATTTGTTGCCCACGCGCTCGCAGTCCTTTTGCAGGTCGGCCAGGTAGCTTGCGGCCTGCGGGGCCAGGACGACCAGATCAAAGTCGGGGAGCATGTCCACGTGGTTGCCATAGGCCTCGGCAGCGGTCTCAAGATTGATGCCGCGCTCTTTGGCAGCCTTGGCCAGCGCGTTGGCGAGCAGGCCCGAGGTACCGCCGCCCTGGCAGAGCACGAGCACGCGCTTGCCGTTGAGGTCGCTGGCGGTCGTTGCCTCGGCAGCGGGTGCTGCGGAAGCGGCAGGGTCGTCGGACTTCACGGCCTCGGCAGCAGCGCCGGCGGCAACGCTCTTGGCGTCAGCCTTGCCCTGGAAGGCGTCGTTGAGCTTGGCGGCCTTCTCGGCGTTCTTGGCGGCGAGCTCCTCCTCGGAAATCTCGGCCTCCTCGGCGCACTTCTGGGCGTCATAGGCACGGAAGAACGGATAGTACAGGACAAAGTCGACGACCAGGATAAGGGCGAGCATCACAAAGGCGAGCGGCTGGAAGCCCAGGCCCATGATGGTGCCGATGGGGCCGGGGACGGTCCAAGGCAGGGTGTACATAAAGCCGTTCATGCCCAAGAAGTCGATAAAGATCTTGAGGATCCAGATGTTGGCGATCGGGGCAAAGACAAACGGGACAAAGAAGACGGGGTTGAGCACGATGGGTGCGGCGAACAGCAGCGGCTCGTTGACGGCAAAGCACACGGGAACGATAGCGGCCTTACCGACGGCGCGCATCTCCTGGGACTTGGCCAGGAAGCAGAACATAAAGACCAGGACGAGCGTGGCGCCGGTGCCGCCCATGCAGACGACGAAGTACTGGGCACCCTGGGTCAGGACAGCGGAAGCGTGCTGGCCAGCCTGGAACGCAGCCAGGTTGTCGGTCATGTTGGCAACGAGGGCGGCGGCGATGGCGGGCTCGACGATCGAGGGGCCGTGGACGCCCACGAACCAGAACAGGCTCATGGCGCCGTAGATCACAGCGAGGCCGATGTAGCCATCGGCAGCGGTGAACAGGGGCTGGAACACCTGGATGACGCCCTGGGCAAAGCAGAAGCCAAAAGCAGCGCGGAAGACGATGTCAAAAACCCAAAAGACGGTGATGCAGACGGAGAAGGGGATGATGTCCTTGAAGGTCTGCGAGATGTTGGGCGGAACCTGCTCGGGCATCTTGACGGTGATGTTGCGCTTAATGAAGAACTTGTAGATGATGCCGGTCACAAACGCAGCGATGAAAGCGGTCAGCAGGCCCTTGGAACCAAGGTAGGTGGTGTTGAAACCGCTGGCAGCGTCCGTGGCGATGGTGTCGCTCGAAAGGAGCAAGAAGCCGATGATGGCCGCGCACATGCACGAGATAAAGTTGATCTGGTTGTTCTTGGGCAGATCGCGGTTCTGAGCGTCGGCGAAGTGCTTGGCCGTGGTGGCGGCGCAGGCGATGGCCAGGATGCCCATGGAGTAGTTGTAGCACTTCCACAGGGCGTTGTTGATGTCATCGGGCCAGTAGAAACCCCAGATGTTGGGGACCGAGGCTACCAGGCAGAAGATGGACGAGAAGATGATGATGGGGATGACGGAGATAAAGCCGTCGCGGATCGCCTTGAGGTACTTGTTGCGGGCGATCGCGTTGAAAAAGGGCTGGCCCTTTTCGATGATGGCGATGAGTTGCTCCATGCAAAGCTCCTAAGAGTCGGTGGGTTGGCAACGATGGTAGCTTTTGACGTTTGCTTGCCAAAATGTTGACGTTGCCATTTTACGACACAAAAAAAGACGCGAACCGGTGGTTCCTGTGCCTGCGAACCGTCGATTCCTTATGCGTAAACGTTTGAGCCGCCCGGTGGCTCTGTGTTTGCACAATGGCAACGTTAACATTTGGGCGATAAAAGCCGTTCGGGGAAGCAAAAATGTCGGTGAACGGTAGGTTTTGGGTGGTGAGCGTATGGTGGGGGAGGCGTTAGATATACTTGAAGACGTTTCATTTGACTGCGCAAGGTGCCACCAATGGCATCGTTGACATAGAAAGATCGACCTATGGCCGCTGTTAAAAAATCGGTATCCGTCAAAGACGTAGCGCGCCTCGCGGGCGTCTCGGAGCAGACAGTCTCGCGTACGGTGCACGATTCGCCCAGCGTGCGCCCCGAGACCAAGGAACGCGTGCGTGCCGCCATGCGCGAGCTGGGGTATCGCCCCAATTTTGCCGGTCGATCGTTGCGCCGTGGCAAGTTTAAGACCGTCGGCGTCGCCATGTTCAACATTACCGGCACCGGCAATCTCGACCGTATGGAGGGCTTTGCCGCAGCGGCCGACAAACATGGCTATGCCATCACCCTCACTAAAGTAGACGGGCATCCGTATACCCTCGAGAGCGCATCGTCGCGCATGAGCGCACTGCCGGTGGATGGCATGGTTGTGATTATGAACCGCATGCCGGCGGACTTTGGAACCTTCGAGCCGCTGCCCGGCATGCAGACGGTGCTCGTTACGATGTTGGAGCACCCGCTCTGTTCAACGGTCGATAACGACCAGTTCGATTGTTCGCGCCAGGTGGTCGAGTATTTGCTGGGGCAGGGACACAAGACTGTGCACTTTATCTCGTGTCCCGAGCGCTCGCTTTCGGGCATGCGGCGCGAGGAAGGCTGGCGTGAGACATTGCGTGCGCATGGCATTGAGCCCCCGCAGCTCGTGCGTGGCGACTGGACGGCGCAGAGTGGATATGCTGCCGGCCAGGCGCTTGCGGATGATCCGACCTGCACGGCCATTTATGCCTCCAACGATGCCATGGCATATGGCTGCATCCGTGGGCTCGAGTCGCGCGGGAAGTGCGTGCCCCAGGACGTGAGCGTGGTGGGTGTTGATGACAGCCTGGGCGATATCGTGCCCGATTGTCGCTTGACCACGGTGCGCTTTGACAACAAGCGCGTCGGCATGTGGGCGGTTGACAAGATTGCCGGCGCCGAGGGCGTTGAACCCGGTGTGGAGCACATGCTGTTTCCGGGCGTGCTCGTCGAGGGCGATACGGTGCGCGATGTACGCTAGGGCGCGGGTCTGTTTGGGTTTCCGCTAATTGTGTTCGATATTGTTTAAATTGGTTTAAAAACCGTTCACGGTCGAAAAGTGACCGTTCATAGTTCGAAATTACGTTTTGCGCTGTTCTTTTTTGTTTGAATGTTATTGTTTCTGTCATACACAACGCAGCGCGTATGCCCGGACGCGATGCTCTCCATTGGTTCATATGTGAAAGGAACGCAATATGGCAACCAAAGAAGAAATCTCGATGGTTGGATTCGAGATCGTCGCATACGCAGGTGACGCCCAGACCGATCTGCTTGCAGCGCTCGATGCTGCTCGCGAGGGTGACTTTGAGAAGGCCGAACAGCTGCACAAGGATGCCAGCGATGCGCTCATCGGTGCCCACGACACGCAGACCAAACTGCTTTCGCAGGAGGCCGGCGGTGGCGAGATGGAGATGACCTTCATCATGGCTCACGCTCAGGACACTCTCATGACCACTATGATCCTGGAGAAGCAGACCCGCTTTACCATCGATGCCTACAAGCGTATCGCCGAGCTCGAGGCCAAGCTCGCCTAACGAGCCCTCACAACCAAGTTCCCTTCCAAAAGCTCTGCCGCTACCCGCGGCAGGGCTTTTTCTGTCCTCCTCCAAGTTGCGGTGAAATGGGGACTGAATAGGGGCCGGCGGGCGCAAAACAATCCCTATTCCACCGCAACTCATCCCGAGATAGTCATTGAGGACGTTCTTAAATGACTAGTCGTTGGGGGCAGTCTTGGAGCTTCTGCACGCCCTCCCGTTCGGTTTTTCGATGGGTGGGTATACTTCCATCCGCAATGCAGGCCGGAATGAGGAGGTGTCCAAATGCCGGACAACGGATTGATTCAAAAGACAGATGCGCACGAGATGGCTTATGGGCGTCCTGTCCAGATAACCGAGCACACGACGGTAACAGAGTTGCAGCCCAGCCTGTCCGATGTCGTGTGCGCAAACAAAAAGCTGCAGATTGGCTTTATCGTTGCGCTCGTGGTACTGGCGCTGCTGTCGGGCTTTGTAGCTCGTCCGCATTTTGCCGATACCAAAACTTGGGACTCCACCATCGAGGTCATCGATCAAAAGAAAGGTAACGTACTGGCGCTCACGACCTCGTGCGTGGCGCTGTCTGCGGGCATTACCGCGCTGCCGGGTGATACGGGAACGCCGGTTGCCGAGCAGCTCGCACAGCTTTCAGGCAACCTTGGTATCGTGCTTGCCGTGCTATACCTAGAGAAATATTTGCTCACGATTTTGTGGTCGGTTGGCCTGGGCATCTTAATCCCGTTTGCGTTGGTGCTCTTTGCGGTGTCGCTCGGCATTCACGGGCGCTGGAGCACGAGCACTGTCCTGCGCCGTGTGGCGACGCGCGTGCTGGTGGTTGCCGTGATCGGCATGGCGCTCGTGCCCGCGAGCGTATGGGTGTCGCAGAAGGTCGATGAAACGTATCGAGTGAGCATCGAGGCGGCCGAGCAGAAGGCGGCCGACGCTGCGAGTGCGGCAGATAGCGATAGCTCCAAAACAAGCAAGAAAAAGACCGAGTCCGCAGAGTCCAAGAGCGTGCTCGAGCAGCTTGCCGACGGTGCCTCGGGCCTCGTCACGTCGGTGACCAGCGGCGCCAAGCAGATGACCGATGAAATTGTGCAGCAAGTGACCGATCTCATCGAAGGCGTCATTGTGATGATCGTGACCTCGTGCGTTATCCCGCTGCTGGTGCTCGCGGCGTTTCTGTGGCTGGGACACACGCTACTGGGGATTGATATTTCCGGCCCAGCGAACTATTTGACGGGCCGCTTTCTGAGTGCTCCGTCCAAGCACGCCAAGAAGGGCAGGCAGTCTGAGTAGGCGGCAAAGCGTTCTTTGGAAGATCAACTGTAAGAAGGGCGGCCGAGACACGTTCTCGGCCGCCCTTTTGTTTGTTGAATACGCGGTCGCTACTTCCGCGCCGGGTCCAGACGGTCGGCAATCATCCGTGAACGGTATTTGTTC
>JAUMPM010000033.1 GCA_031294825.1 Collinsella sp.
AATCAAAATTATACTGATTCTTGATTAATTAGAGAGCAAGATTGTGTGTAGCTTGATTACCACTTAAGCAAGTTTTTCACTATTATTGCTCCGAAGGATATCGAGTGGCTAAGAGGACAACCGAGCTCGAATGCGACTCCCCGAGCAGTCAATTTGGGACGGGGCTTTTTTGACTACCCTCCCCCTGTAGAAAAATCCCTAACGCAGTTGCGGTGAAATAGGGACTGTTTTTGCTGGTCAAACCGCAAAACAGTCCCTATTTCACCGCAACTTATTGGTGGCCTTTTGGGTGACACTCAGCGCCACGGATCGGCTTCGAACATCGGCTCACGCTCGGGGCGGCGATCGCTGTAGGGATCGTAGCCGTCGTCGTCCTCGTTCTCGGCACGGATGTAGGGGTCGCGCGGCTTGGGTGCCAGCTTAGGCGCAGGCTTGGGTGCCGGCGCGCTTGTCTTGTTCTCGTCTTTCATCTGCATAGCTCCTTGCCATGTGCTCACGTTCAACACCATCGATTGTCGCACGAAAAAGGGCGGCGGACCCAATTGGATCCGCCGCCCTTGGCGTTTAGAGACGGCTGGCAGATTTTAAGGCATGTCCCAAAATCTACTCGGCGTCGGGAACCTCGTAGGTGGCTGCCGGCGTGTTGTCGCACACGACGGTAAAGCCACCGTCCTTGTCGACATCGACCGTCACCTGATCGCCCTCGCGCACCGTGCCGTCGATGATGGCGGCGGCGATGGCATCCACGACCTCGCGCTGGACCAGACGCTTGAGCGGACGGGCACCGAACACGGGGTCCAGGCCGCCCACGGCGAGCATCTGCTTGGCCGCCGGGGTGATGGCAAGCGTCATGCGCTCCTTGGCCAGACGCGCGCGGACGTCGGCGAGCTGGATGTCGACGATCTTCTCGATCTGCGCCATGCCGAGCGGATGGAACACCACGATATCGTCGATACGGTTGAGGAACTCGGGGCGGAAGGTCTGAGCCATGGCAGCGTCGACCTGATGGCGCATCTCCTCCTCGTCCTTACCGGACAGATCGGCGATGGCCTTGGAGCCCACGTTGGACGTCATGATGATGATCGTGTTCTTGAAGGATACCTGGCGACCCTGACCGTCGGTCAGACGGCCGTCGTCAAGCACCTGCAGCAGCACGTTGAAGACATCCGGGTGAGCCTTCTCCATCTCGTCGAGCAAGATCACGGAATACGGACGACGGCGCACGGCCTCGGTGAGCTGGCCGCCCTCGTCGTATCCCACGTATCCCGGGGGCGCACCGATCAGACGCTGGACGCTGAACTTCTCCATGTACTCGGACATGTCGATACGCACGAGCGCACGCTCGTCATCGAACAGGCACTCGGCCAGCGCCTTGGCGAGCTCGGTCTTACCCACGCCGGTGGGGCCCAGGAAGAAGAAGCTGCCAATGGGCTTGTCCGGATCGGAGAGGCCCGCACGGCTGCGACGCACGGCCGCGGCGACAGCGGAGACCGCCTCGTCCTGGCCGATGACACGCTTATGCAGCTCGCCCTCCAAGCCCTTCAGCTTGTCGAGCTCGCCCTGCATCATCTTGGACACGGGCACGCCGGTCCAGGCACTCACGACCTCGGCGATTTCATCGGAGGTCACCTGCTCGTTGAGGCCCTCGCCGTCCTGCTGCTTTTGCGCCTCGAGCGCAGCCTCGGAATCCTGAATCTGCTGCTGCAGACCCGGAATCACGGAGTAGCGCAGCTCGGACGCACGGCCCAAATCGCCGTTGCGCGTCGCACGCTCCTCTTCGCTCTTGGCCTCGTCGAGCTGTCCCTTGAGCTCCTGCACGTGGTCGATGGCGTTCTTTTGGTTGAGCCAGCCGGCCTTTTGCACGTTGAGTTTTTCCTGGACCTCGGCGATTTCCTGGCGCAGGGCTTCCAGGCGCTCCTTGGAGGCGTCGTCGGTCTCCTTCATGAGCGCCTGCTCCTCGATCTGCAGCTGGGTGAGCTGACGCGTGGTGGCGTCGATCTCGACCGGCATGCTGTCGAGCTCCATGCGTAGGCGGCTTGCCGCCTCATCGACCAGGTCGATGGCCTTGTCGGGCAGGAAGCGGTCGGCGATATAGCGATCGGAGAGGTCGGCAGCGGCCACGAGCGCGCTATCGGTGATGTGCACGCCGTGGAAGATCTCGTATTTCTCCTTGAGGCCACGCAGGATCGAGATGGTGTCCTCGACGGTAGGCTCGCTCACCATCACGGTCTGGAAACGACGCGCGAGCGCCGCATCCTTTTCGATGTACTTGCGGTATTCGTCGAGCGTGGTCGCGCCGATCGCGTGCAAGTCGCCACGGGCAAGCGCCGGCTTGAGAATGTTGCCGGCGTCCATGGAGCCCTCGGTGGCACCCGCGCCCACGATGGTGTGGAGCTCATCGATGAACAGAATGACCTTACCTTCGGACTTCTGCACCTCTTTGAGCACGGCCTTCAAGCGGTCCTCGAACTCGCCGCGGTACTTGGCGCCGGCGACTAGCGCGCTCATGTCAAGCTCGATAAGGTCGCGGTCGCGCAGTGTGCTCGGCACGTCGCCGGCCACGATACGCTGGGCGATGCCCTCGACGATGGCCGTCTTGCCGACGCCCGGCTCGCCAATGAGCACGGGGTTGTTCTTGGTGCGGCGGGACAGGACCTGAATGGTACGACGGATCTCGTCGGTACGGCCGATGACAGGGTCGAGCTTGCCGGCGCGGGCAAGGTCGCAGATGTTGCGTCCGTACTGCTCCAGCGCCTCAAACTGGGTCTTGTCCTCGGCAGACGTCACGCGGTCATCGCCACGCAGCTCCTCGTAGACCTGCTCGATGCGCTCCTTTGTGACGCCGGCGTCGCGCAGCACGCGGCCCGCCTCGCCCTTGTCCTCGGCAAGTGCCATCAGCAGATGCTCGGTCACCACAAAGCTGTCGCCCATCTTGGTGGCCTTCTTCTCGGCCTTTTCGATGACGCGAACGAGCTCGTTGGACAGGCCCATCTGCTGACCCTCGCCCGAAACCTTGGGCGCGTGGTCGATGGCATCCTGCGTGGAACGCGCGAGCTGGGCCGGGTCGGCACCGATGCGCTCGATGATCACGGAGATATTGCGCTCGCCGGCACCGAGTAAGGCGGACAGCAGGTGAATCGGCTCCACCGCGCCGGCCTGCACGTCGGCAGCCGTGCTCATGGCGGTCTGCAACGCCTCGCGCGACGTCATTGCTAGCTTATCGATTCTCATGGAATCACCTCTCTTGGGGCGGCCGCCCTACGGGGCGGCTTCACGTTGTTCGAGAAGTATTGTTGCCAGCTTTGTACAATCTTATAC
>JAUMPM010000064.1 GCA_031294825.1 Collinsella sp.
GGTGGAATGGCAGCCCGGCGCATGGCGGACCGCACTCCGAGAGCGAATAGCGGCGGACGGCGGAACCCGAGATGTCCTGAGGGCGCTGGAAAGGAGGGCGGCGGCAGCGCCGCCCGCCCGCGGGGCGCGCCCGCATCGGCCCCGCGGGCGCTGGCCACCGCCGTCGCGGCCCCGCGGGACTCCGGCGCCCGCGCCCCCGGAAAGTTTTTCCAAAAATGTCCTTGCATCGCCGTCCGAGTTCCCGTATAGTACTTCTTCGCACGGGGGCGTAGCTCAGCTGGGAGAGCGCTTGACTGGCAGTCAAGAGGTCAGGGGTTCGATCCCCCTTGTCTCCACCCGAGCATTGAATGAGGCTCCAACGCAAGTTGGGGCCTTTTTTCATATGCTTCTAAACCGACTCTCTTATTCGGGCCGAGAAAGATCGTGCGTTGAATGAGCATCCCTCGCATGGTAGTATTTTTCGACGTGGCGAACTGTCCTGATTGCCTTTCCAAAGGCCACGAGAGTTCATCACTTATACGGGCTCTTGGCGCAACGGTTAGCGCAGGGGACTCATAATCCCTGGGTTCTGGGTTCGAATCCCGGAGGGCCCACCAGAGAATCAAGGGGCCGGGCAAATAGCCCGGCTTCTTTTTGCCATAGTTCCCACTCCATATGCCTGCCAAATTGCTTTGATAAACGTTTGCAGTTCAAATCCACGTAAAAGATTATGCTGGTTGACAAGAACCATTTCAAAACTATGCCGGATTACGGGGCTGGACCCGGACCGGCCGTCCATACCCTGCATTTCACGGAATGCGCAAGCCGTCTACCTGCGGTTTTGATTTTACCGATGACGGCATGCTCGGGGGTTCCCGGCCTGGCCCCGTAAACCGGCATGGTTTTGAAATCGCCGGGTCGGCGGGAGCGCGATTGGCCCCGGTAATGGGCCTGGCGCCGGCAAGACGGCCGTTGGGCGGATGGCGGCCCGCGCCGCGACTGCGAAATTTTCCAAAATTGTCCTTGCATCGCCGTCCGAGTTCCCGTATAGTACTTCTTCGCACGGGGGCGTAGCTCAGCTGGGAGAGCGCTTGACTGGCAGTCAAGAGGTCAGGGGTTCGATCCCCCTCGTCTCCACCCGAGCATTGAATGAGGCTCCAACGCAAGTTGGGGCCTTTTTTCATATAGGCACACAAGGTCAAAGGCGGCACCATGATCCTCCTGGTCGACAAGATCGAAAAAAGCTTCGGCGCGCGCGTCCTCTTTAGCGGCGCATCCTTCCAGATCAACCCCGGCGAACGCTTTGCGCTCGTGGGGCCCAACGGCGCCGGCAAAACCACCATGCTCAAAATCATCATGGGCATCGATAGCCCCGACGCCGGCCAGGTCCAGTACGCCAAGGACTGCCAGGTGGGCTATCTAGAGCAAGAAACCAACCTGGAGCAAAAGGACACCACCATCCTCGCCGAGGTCATGGCCGCCGCCAAGGAAATTCGCCGCATGGGCGAGCGCGCCAACGAACTTCAGGCCCAGATCACCGAGCTCTCGGAACAGGGCAAGGACGTCAACGCGCTCCTTAACGAGTACGGCCAGGTCCAGGACCGCTTTGAGCACCTGGGCGGCTACGAGCTCGAGAGCAACGCCCGCAAAATCCTGTCCGGCTTGGGCTTTAAGGTCACTGACTTCGATCGCCCGTGCTCCGAGTTCTCGGGCGGCTGGCAGATGCGTATCGCGCTGGCAAAGCTCTTCCTACGTCATCCCGACTTGCTGTTGCTGGACGAGCCGACCAACCACCTGGACCTCGAGAGCGTCCAGTGGTTGCGCGGCTTTATCGCCAACTACGACGGCGCTGTGCTCATCGTCAGCCACGACCGCGCCTTCATGGACGCCTGCGTCGACCACGTCGCCGCACTCGAAAACCGTCGCGTGACCACCTACACCGGCAACTACAGCAGCTACCTCAAGCAACGCGAGGACAACCTGGAGCAGATGCGCGCCAAGCGCGCCGCCCAGGAGCGCGATATCGCCCACATGCAGGTCTTCGTCGACAAGTTCCGCTACAAGCCCACCAAGGCTGCCCAGGCGCAGGAACGCATCCGCAAGATCGAGCAGATCAAAAAGGAGCTCGTCATCCTACCCGAGGGCCATAAGCACATCGACTTTAAGTTCCCCGATCCGCCGCGCTCCGGCGACATGGTCGTAGGCCTCGAGGGCGTCTCCAAGTCATACGGCGACAAGCACATCTACAGCGACATTGACCTCAAGCTCTACCGCGGCGAGCACGTAGCGCTCGTCGGCCCCAACGGCGCTGGCAAGTCCACGCTCATGAAGATCCTTGCCGGCCTGGAGCCGCCCACCACCGGCACCCGTGACCTGGGTACCAACGTGGGCGTGGCCTATTACGCCCAGCACGCGCTCGAGGGCATGACCGAGTCCAACACCGTCCTGCAAGAGATCGACACCGTCACGCCCAAGTGGACCGTGCCGCAGCAGCGCAGCCTGCTGGGCGCCTTCCTGTTTAGCGACAACGATGCAATCGAGAAGCAGGTCCGCGTACTCTCCGGCGGCGAAAAAGCGCGCCTGGCACTGGCCAAGATGCTCGTGGCCCCCGAGGCACTCCTGTGCCTGGACGAGCCCACCAACCACCTGGACATCGACTCGGTGGACATGCTCGAGAACGCCCTGCAAAACTTCCCCGGCACCATCGTGCTGATCAGCCACGACGAGCACCTGGTACGTGCCGTGGCCAATCGCATCATTGACATCCGCGACGGCAAGGTCACGGTCTACGATGGCGACTACGACTACTATCTCTACAAGCGCGAGGACCTCGCAGCCCGCGCCGCCGCCGAGGCGGCAGGGGAGAGTGCGCCGACCGCAGGGAAGAGCACCAATACCGCCAACGCCGTCCAAGCCAGCAGCCCCGCTGCCGCCCCCAAGGCGGCCGAAGGCAAAAAGACCAAGGAGCAAAAGCGCGCCGAGGCCCAGGCCCGCGCCGCGCTCAACAAAAAGCTCAAGGGCGTGCGCAACCAGCTCAAGAAGATCGAGGCGGAGCTCGACAAAAAGCGCGCCCGCTATGACGAGCTTATGGAATTGATGGCAAGCGAAGAGCTTTATGCCGATCAAGACAAGTTCAACGCCGCACTGGGGGAATATAACGGCCTTAAGCAAGAGCTACCCAAGCTCGAGGACGAATGGCTGGAGCTTTCCACCCAGATCGAAGAGGAGACCGCGCGTGAACTCTCGTAAGGCCGCCGCCGTGGCGATGAGCATCATCGCCATCGCTTGTCGCATCTGCGGCATTTTTATGAGTGCGATGACTGTGCTGCTGTGCTTTAGCGGCTTCACCGCCAAGTTGCAGATCGTCGGCTTTGTTGTTGAGCTTTCGCGCGCGCTGCCGAGTGCCATCGCCGGCTACGGCGTCATCACATCGCCCTTTGGCGGCGTATTCCGCCTGGATTACGCAATCGTCGCCGTCATCCTGTTTGTGGCCGATTACCTGCTCACGCGCGCCTCGCGCCGCGTCCGCTAGGGGAGCACTATGTCCAGCAGCTACTTCATGAACCTGCTCGCCAGCGCCGTCGCCGTCATCGTGGGCATCGTTATCCACGAGAGTGCGCACGCCGCCGCAGCCTGGGCGCTCGGCGACAAGACGGCGCGCTCGCGCGGCCGCATCTCGCTCAACCCGCTCAACCACATCGACCCATTTGGCACCATCATCCTGCCGCTGCTCATGCTGGCCGCCGGCGGCCCGGTGTTCGCCTTCGCCAAACCGGTGCCCGTCTACCTCAACAACCTCAAGCACCCCAAGCGCGACGAGGTCCTGGTGAGCGTTGCCGGCCCCGCGTCGAACATCGCGCTCGCGTGTCTTGCCGCGGTCTTCATGCGCCTGGCCTATGGCAGCCTCTACACCAGCATGTCCTTTGCCCTGGCATCGCAGATCATGAACTTCGGCGCCACGTTCATCGTAGTCAACCTGTCACTCGCGTTCTTCAACCTCATCCCGATCCCGCCGCTCGACGGCTCGTCGATCATCGTGCCCTTCCTCAAGGGCAAGGCGCTCAACAACTATTACCGCCTGCAGCAATACGCCATGCCCATCCTCATCCTAGTGCTGTACCTGCTGCCCATGTGGACCGGCATCGACGTGATCGGCCGCTATTTCGACGTTACCGTGTATCCGCTTGCTGAGCAGCTGCTCAACTTCGCAATCGCCGGTATCTAAGGTAAACTAACAGGTCGACCGTGCAAAACGGTCGTAACATGCACCCAAACCGCGCCGCGAAGGCGCCGTCAAAGGAGGTCGAAGATGTCGTATCGCGTGTCGACGCAGGTCTACAGCGGACCGTTCGACCTGCTGCTGCAGCTGGTAACCCGCCAAAAAGTAGATATCGGCGCCATCTCTATCAGCGAGGTGGCCGAGCAGTACCTTGCCGAGGCCGAGCGCATCGAGGCGCTGGACCTGGACGTGGCGAGCGACTTTTTGCTGGTCGCGGCAACCCTTTTGGACATCAAGGCCGCCTCTCTGGTGCCGCAGGAGGCCCCGCGCAAAGTCGATGACGACGATGACGAGTTCGACGAAGACCTCGAGGAGCTCAGCGCGCTCGACGGCGACGCCCTGCGCGAGGTCCTAATCCAACGCCTGATTGCTTACAAGCAGTTTAAAGGCGCGGCTGCGGCCCTCGGTGCCCGCATGCAAGCCGAAAGCCGCATGCACCCGCGTGTGGCCGGCCCCGATCCCGAGTTCTTGGGACTCATGCCCGACTATCTGGCCGGCATTACCCTGCGCGGTCTCGCCGTCATCTGCGCCGACCTGGACGGCAAGCGACAGACCTTCTTGCTGGAGGCCGAGCACGTGGCACCGCATCGCGTGCCGCTCGACCTGACGGTAGCCTCAGTCGACCGCTTTACCATGGCGCACCAAACCTGCACCTTCCGTGAGCTGCTGGACGGCGACGCCACCACCGAGCAGCTCGTCGTCACTTTCCTGGCCATGCTGGAGCTCGCCAAGCGTGGCTCGCTCACCCTGAGCCAGGACGAGATCTTTGGAACTATTCAAATCAACCGCGTCGAGGGCGCCGAGGCCTACGTGCCCGGCGAGGGCCCCGAGCTCACCGAATAGGAGCGGCAATCATGTCAACCCTTTCCACGCTGGAGGCAAACAGCCTCAAAGGCGCCCTCGAGGCGCTGCTGCTGGTGTCGAGCGACCCGGTGAGTGCGCCCGCGCTGGCCGGCGCACTGGATATCGCCCCCGGCGAGTGCGCGTCGCTGCTCGCCGAGCTCAAGGTTGAGTACGAGGAGTCCAACCGCGGCTTTCAGCTGCGCGAGGTCGCCGGCGGCTGGCGCCTGTTCACGCACCCCGCTTACCACGACGTGGTCGAGGCCTATGTGTTGAGCTGGGACACGCAAAAGCTGTCCCAGGCGGCGCTCGAAACCCTGGCCGTTATCGCATACCACCAGCCCGTAACGCGCGAGGTGGTCAAGGGCATCCGCGGCGTCAATTCCGACGGCGTCATCGCGTCGCTCGTGGACAAGGGTCTGGTGCGCGAGCTGGGCCGCGACCCCCAGCGCGGTCAAGCCATCATCTACGGCACGACCAACGCCTTCTTGGAAAAGTTCGGCCTGCGCTCCACCCGCGACCTGCCCGACCTGGAGCAGTTTGCCCCCGACGAGCAGTCGCGCCAGTTTATCCGCGAGCGTCTGAGCGGCCGCAGTATTCAGTCCACGCTCGAGGAGCAGGCCGAGGACCTGGACGAAGAGCGCGAGCTGATCGATACCGATGTTGAAGATGTTGAGGCAGTCGAGGACTTGGAGAACTTGGTCGTCGACGAGACCTCGGAGGATTTGCATGACGAGGACTAACGAAGTAGGGGAGACGTGCGCCATGGGCAACGCAATACCCGCAACCGACGCCCAGACCGTCTATCCGCACACCATGCGCCTGCAGCGCTTTTTGGCGCGCGCGGGCGTGGCGAGCCGCCGCGGGTCGGAGGACCTGATGACCGCCGGCCGCGTGACGGTTAACGGCGAGGTCGCGACCGAGCTGGGCACCAAGGTCGATGTCGACCGCGATCACATCGAGGTCGACGGCATGCCCGTCAAGCTCAACCAGGGTGCCGTGTACTTGATGCTCTACAAGCCGACCGGCTACCTCACCACCATGAGCGACCCGCAGGAGCGCCCTTGCGTGGCCGACCTGGTCCCCCGCGACCGCTATCCGGGACTTTTCCCAGTGGGTCGCCTGGACCGCGACACCACGGGCCTTTTGCTCTTTACCACCGACGGCGACCTGTCGCAGGACCTGTTGCACCCCAGCAAACATGTCTATAAGACCTACCAGGCACTCGTTGACGGACAGCTGTCCGACCGCGATCTAGACCCGCTACGTCGCGGCATCGAGCTCGACGACGGCCTGTGCCAGCCGGCGATCTGCCGCGTCATCACCGCACGCGAAGCCGAGGCCGTGGCGCCACAGGGAGTCAAGCCCGGCACCACCGCCGTGGAGGTCATCATCCGCGAGGGTCGCAAGAATCAGGTTAAGCGCATGCTGAGCAAGATTCACCACCCGGTGATTCGTCTGCACCGCTGCAACTTTGCGGGCCTGGAGCTTGAGGGCGTGGCCAAGGGCTCGTGGCGCGAACTCACCGAGCGCGAGGTGCAGATCCTCAAGGCCGGCGGCATCCCGCCCAAGCAGGCTAGCTCCAAGCGCGTCGCCGCGCCGGCGACCAACGCCGCCAGCCGCACGCGTCACCACGGCAGCCACGGCTCCGCACCCAAGCGCAACACCTACCGCGAGCGCTACACGGGCTAGGCAACCCGCCGCGCCCCAACGCCCGCGAACCATACCAGCACGTCACCCATCGAAAGGAAGCATTGCATGATCGTCGCCATCGACGGCCCCGCCGGTTCCGGCAAGTCCACCATCGCCAAGGAGATCGCCCGCCTGCTGGGCTTTAACAAGCTCGACACGGGCGCCATGTATCGTGCCGTCACCTTCGCCGCGCTCGACCGCGGCATCGACCTGGACGACGAGGCGGCCATCGACGCCCTCGCCGAGCAGATCGAGATTCGCTTTACCAACGGCACCGGCGAGGACACGCGCCTGACCATTGACGGCCAGGACGCCTCGGCCGCCATCCGCACCCCGCAGGTCGACGCCAACGTTTCCAAGGTCTCGGCCTACCCGGGCGTGCGCGCCGCCATGCTCATCCACCAGCGCCGCGCCGCCGAGGACCGCGATATCGTTGCCGAGGGTCGTGACATCGGCACCGTCGTATTCCCCAACGCGCAAGTCAAGGTCTTCCTGACCGCCGACCCGCGCGAGCGCGCCCGCCGCCGCGTGCTGCAGCGCCACCAAAACGATGCCCAGCCGCTAACGTCCGAGCAGCTCGAAGCCGAGGTCGACGAGACCCTCGACGCCCTTAAGCAGCGCGACAAGCTCGACAGCAGCCGCGAGGTCGCCCCACTCGTGCCCGCCGAGGACGCCGTGCACGTCGACTCCACCGCCCACACCATCGACGAGGTCGTTCGTATCATCGAGGACCTCATTAACCAAAGGAGGTAGCCCATGCGCCTGTTTAAGCAGACGCCCGCGGACTATTACAACGCCCCCTACGACGAGTTTCCGGCGCTCATCCGCGGCACCGTCTTCGTGGTCATGGCAATCCTTTGGGCTTTCTCCAAGCTCATGTGGCGCTGGAAGGTAGAGGACGCTGATCTGTTGTTTGAGCGCCAGGAAGGCCGCGGCAGCGTGGTCATCTGCAACCACACCTCGATGGCCGAGCTCTTGGCCGTGGAGACGGCGCTGTTCTTTGGGGGCCGCCGCATTCGTCCCATCTTTAAGTCCGAGTTCGCCAAGAGCAAGATTGTGCGCTGGGCCTTTAGCCGCGTTGGCGGCATCCCCGTGGAGCGTGGTACTGCCGATATGAAGTGCCTGCGTGCCGCCCAGCATGCGCTGCAGCGCGGTGAGGACGTTCTGATCTTCCCCGAGGGCACGCGCATTCGCTCGCGCGAGATCAAGCCCGAGGTCCACGGCGGTTTTGCGCTCATCGCCCAAATGGGCAAGGCGCCCGTCAACCCGCTCGCCATCTGCGGCTGGTCCGACATCACGCCCACGGGCAAAAAGCTCATGCGTCCCAAGAAGTGCTGGATCCGCGCCGGCAAGGCCGTCTCTTTTTCCGATGCACCGGCTGGGCTTAAGCGCACAGAGCGTCTAACCTGGTTTGAGTCCGAGGCCATGAACCGCGTCTACGCCATGCGAGACGACCTTTGCGCCGAGCATCCTGGCAGGTTCTAGCCATGAGCGAGAACGTGACAAACACTGCCGTGACTGCGTCCGACCAGGCAACCGCGCCTACCATCGAGATCGCCGCCCACGCCGGCACTTGCTACGGCGTACAGCGTGCGCTCAATATGGCGCTGGCCGCCGCGCCGCAGGCAGGGGAGTGCACTCAGGTCCACACCTTGGGTCCGCTCATCCATAACCCCATCGTGGTGCGCGAGCTTGCCGAGGCGGGCATCGGTCTTGCCGACACCTTGGACGACGCCGCGTCGGGTACCGTGATCATCCGCGCCCACGGCGTGGTGCCGCAGGTGATCGATGCTGCCCGCACGCGCGGCCTCAACGTGGTCGACGCCACCTGCCCCTACGTGAAGAAGGTCCATATGGCAGCCGAGCGCCTGGTGCGCGAGAGCTACCGCGTGGTGGTCGTAGGCGAGCCGGGGCATCCCGAGGTCGAGGGCATTCTGGGTCACGCCGGCGACGATGCGCAGGTCGTGAGTTGCGCCGCCGATGCGGACGCGCTTCCGCTCAAGGGCAAGGTGGGCCTCGTCGTGCAGACTACCCAGACCGCGCTGAACCTCGCCGAGGTCGTGGCAGTCATCACCCCGCGTGTGCAGGAGCTGCGCGTGATCAACACCATCTGTGCCGCCACGAGTGAGCGTCAACAGGCAGCAGCCACACTTGCCAACCGCTGCGACTGCATGGTCGTCGTGGGCGGAAAGAACTCGGGCAACACCCGCCGCCTAGCTCAGATCTGCGCGGACGCCTGCAAGCGCACGCATCACATCGAGGAAGCTTCCGAGCTCCAGGCCGCGTGGTTTGCCAACGCTCACCACATCGGCATCACCGCCGGAGCCTCCACCCCGCAAGAACACATCGAGCGCGCCGTCGAGCGCATCAAGGAGCTTTGCCGCTAACCATGGACCAGACCGTACCCGCATACGCCGCCGAGGTGGCCGATTACGGGCGCAGCCGCGACCCCGAGCCGGGTGAGGGCGCGCTCGTAAAGAACGTGCGTCCCGAATCGCCCGCATGGGATGTGGGTATCGAGCCGGGCATGCGCGTGCTCACGGTCAACGGTGAGCAGCTGACCGATATGATCGTGTGGCTCTGGGAGGCAGATGACGACATCGTCGAGCTGGAGGTATTCGACCCGCGCGACAACAGCGTCACCCCCGTCGAGCTCGACCGCTTCCCGGGCGAGGACTGGGGGCTGGAGTTCGACGGCCCTATCTTCGATGGCATGCGTACCTGTGTGAACGCCTGCGTGTTCTGCTTTATGACGATGCTTCCCAAGGGCGGCCGCTCGACGCTCTATATTCGCGACGACGACTATCGCCTAAGCTTTTTACAGGGCAACTTTGTCACGCTCACGAACCTCACCGACGAGGACGTGCAAAACGTCATCCAGCGCAACATGAGTCCCATGAACGTGTCGGTCCACGCCGTGAGCCCCGACGTCCGCCGTCGCATGATGGGCCGCAACGCCCAGCGAGGCATGGACGTACTCGAAACCATCATGGCCGCCGGCATCGAGATTCACGCGCAGATCGTGTTGTGCCCCGGCATGAACGACGGCGAGGAGCTGGAAAAGACCCTGCGCTTTTGCGAGGAGCACGAGCAAATCACAAGTCTGGGCATTGTGCCGCTTGGTTTTACCAAGCATCAGAACCGTTTTAGCTGGTCCTACAGCGACAAGCCCGAGCTAGCGCGCGAGACCATTGCCATGATCCGTCCCTACCAGGACCGCGCCTTCGAGCGCTTTGGCCGCCACACCTTCCAGATGAGCGACGAGTTCTACCTGGACGCCGGCATCGATCCGCCCAAGGCGGACTTTTACGACGGCTATCCGCAGTACTACGACGGTATCGGCATGATCCGCTCATACCTAGACGAGACGGACGATGTGCTTGCCGCCGATGCCGAGCGACTGGCCCGCGTCCGCGAGGCCATCGCCGCTCGCAGCCAGCACCTGCTGTGCCTCTCCGGCGCCAGCGCACGCGATACGGTAGCGCGCTTTGTGGAATCACCACAGGGGCTCGCCGGCACCGTCACGGCCATCAAAAACCGCTACTTTGGCGGCAACGTGGACGTGACCGGCCTCATCGTCGCAAGCGATATCCTTGAGCAGCTGCCGCAGGATCTTTCGGGGGTTATGCTCTTTGTGCCTAAGCTCATGTTCAACGCCGACGGTATGACCCTTGACGAGTATCATCGTGACGAATTACTCGCAAGCCTTACCGGTCGCGGCGCCGAGGTTCATGTGGTGTCGACCATGCCGCATGAGCTGCTCGATACCCTGGAGCACATCCTTGGCATAACGCCCGCCAATTCAACTATTCCCGCTGACCCTACCCATTAAAGGAGAGCAGATGAAACCTATCGTCGCCGTCGTCGGACGCCCCAACGTGGGCAAGTCCACGCTCGTCAACCGCCTGGCCCAGACCTCGGACGCCATCGTCCACGAGTCTCGCGGCGTCACGCGCGACCGCTCGTATCACACGGCCGATTGGAACGGCCGCGAGTTCACCATCGTCGACACGGGCGGCATCGAGCCGCTCAAGAGCGACGACGTCTTTGCCACGTCCATCCGCGATCAGGCGCTCGCCGCCGCCGAGGAAGCCGCAGTCATCCTGTTTGTGGTCGATGGCCGCACCGGCGTCACCGAGGAGGACGAGTCGGTCGCCCGCATGCTCAAGCGCTGCGACAAGCCGGTCTTTCTGCTGGTGAACAAGCTCGACAACCCCGATCGCGAGAACGACAGCATCTGGGAGTTCTATTCGCTCGGCATCGGTGAGCCCACGCCGCTCTCGGCCCTGCATGGCCATGGCACGGGCGACCTGCTCGACGATATCGTGGCCCTGCTTCCAGAGGAAGAGGACGAGGTCGCCGATGAGTTCCCCGACGCGCTGAACGTCGCCATCATCGGCCGCCCCAACGCCGGCAAGTCGTCGCTGTTCAACCGCATCCTGGGCGCCGACCGTTCTATCGTGTCCAACATTGCCGGCACGACGCGCGACGCCATCGACACGGTCGTCGAGCGTAACGGCAAGCACTACCGCATGGTCGACACCGCGGGCATTCGCAAGAAGAGCACCGTGTACGAGAACATCGAGTACTACTCCATGGTCCGCGGCCTGCGCGCCATCGATCGCGCCGACGTGGCGCTGCTCGTCGTCGACGCCTCCGTGGGCGTTACCGAGCAGGACCAGAAGGTCATGGGTCTTGCCATCGAGCGCGGCTGCGCCATCGTTGTGCTGCTCAACAAGTGGGATCTGCTCGATGACGACCGTAAGCGTGAGGCCTGCATGGAGACCATCGACCGCCGTCTGGGCGTCATGGCTCCCTGGGCCCAGTACCTGCGCATCTCTGCCCTCACCGGCCGCAGCGTCGAGAAGATCTGGGCGATGGTCGACGCCGCCGAAAAGACGCGCTCGCAAAAGATCAGCACCTCGCGCCTCAACACGTTCCTCACCGACCTGCGCGAGTTCGGTCATACCGTGGTGGACGGCAAGCGCCGCCTGCGTATGCACTATGTGACCCAGACGGGCGTCAACCCGCCGACGTTCACGTTCTTCGTCAACCACAGCGACCTGGTCAACGACACCTACCAGCGATACGTAGAGAACCGCATGCGCTCGACCTTCGACTTTGCCGGCACGCCCATTCGACTCTTCTTTAGGAAGAAGGAGCAAAAGGATGCATAATCCGATTCTTCTGACCGCCATCTGCGCCGTGGTCTCGTTCTTTATCGGGGCGATTCCGTTTGGTCTGATCCTGGGCCGCGTGTTCAACCACACGGACATTCGTAAGGCGGGCTCCGGCAACATCGGCACCACCAACGCCCTGCGCGTGGCCGGCCCCAAGGTGGCTGCGCTCACGCTGCTGCTCGACTGCCTTAAGGGCGCCATCTGCGTCCTTATCGCGCGTCCGCTCATTGCCGACTTGGGCTATGGCTTCCCCGTGAGCATTATGGCCCCCGGTGCCGCCGGCGACTGGATGCTCGGCGTCATCTGCCTGGCAGCCGTGTGGGGCCATATCTTCTCGCCCTACCTCAACTTCCATGGCGGCAAGGGCATCGCAGTTGGTCTGGGCGTCATCCTCGCCTGGTACTGGCCCATCGGACTTTCGCTGTTGGGCATGTTTATCGTGGCCGTCGCCATCACCAAGTTTGTGTCGGTGGGCTCGCTTGCCGCGGCCATCGGTCTTCCCATCGCTGCCTGCGCGGTCTTTCCGTACAGCAGCCTCGGACTTAAGTTTTGCATGGCGCTGATCGGCATTACTGTGGTGTGGGCCCATCGTGCGAACATCAAAAAGCTCATGACGGGTAAGGAGTCCAAGCTCTCGTTTACCAAGCGCGTCACCGAGCCCGACGATAAGTAGGAGAGAGTCATGAATGTTGCGCTGATTGGCTCCGGCTCCTGGGGAACCGCCGTCGCGGGCCTTGCCGCCGCGCGGGCCGAGCGCGTGACCATGTGGGCCCACAGCGAGCAGACGGCCGCCGGTATTAACGGCGAGCACCGAAACCCTCGCTATCTGGTGGGCTACGAGCTGCCGGACAACGTGGTGGCAACGACCGAGCTCGCCCAGGCGCTCGACGGTGCCGATGCGATCATCTTTGCCGTGCCTTCGACGCACCTGCGCGACGTCTGCCACCAGGCGGCGCCGTACATCGCGGACGAGACGCCGGTTCTGTGCCTCACCAAGGGCATTGAGCCCGAGTCCGGCCTGCTCATGAGCGAGGTCATCGCCAGCGAGATCGGCAACGAGTCGCGCGTGGCGGCGCTCTCGGGCCCCAACCATGCTGAGGAAATCTGCCGCGGCGGACTTTCTGCCGCCGTCATCGCAAGCAAAGATCCGCAGATAGGGGAGACCTTTAAGGACCTGCTCCTATCCACGGCCTTCCGCATCTACCTGTCGCAGGACATGACCGGCGTCGAGGTTTGCGGTGCCATGAAAAACGTTATCGCCATCGTGTGCGGCATCTCCGCCGGCACCGGTGCCGGCGACAATACGCTTGCCCTTATCATGACGCGCGGCCTGGCCGAGATCAGCCGTCTGGTGCACGCCCGCGGCGGTCAAGCTATGACCTGCATGGGACTCGCCGGCATGGGCGACCTCATTGCCACCTGCACCTCGGAGCATTCGCGCAACCGCACCTTTGGCTACGAGTTTGCCCACGGCGTGTCACTCAACGAGTATCAGACGCGCACGCATATGGTGGTCGAAGGCGCCGTCGCGGCCCGCAGCGTCAGCGAACTCGCCCGTTCACTGGGCGTAGACATTCCGCTCACCTTTGCCGTGGAGCAAACGCTCTACAACGGTGTTACTTTGGATAGGGCGCTCGAGATTCTTACCGACCGCGTACCCTCCCAAGAGTTCTACGGACTCACCGACTAACGCAGAAAGGCTTCCACCATGGGTTCCATCAAAATCGCTCCGTCCGTCCTTTCGGCCGACATGGCCAACCTCAAGGGCGAGCTCGACAAAATCGCCTGCGCCGACTACGTGCACTTCGACGTTATGGACGGTCACTTTACCGGCAACCTCACCTTTGGCGTTGACATCCTCAAGGCCGTCAAGCGCTCCACCGACGTGCCGGTCGACGCGCACCTGATGGTGTCGAATCCCGACGAGACGGTCGATTGGTATGCCGATGCCGGTGCCGATATGATCACCGTGCACTACGAGGCCTCCACGCACCTGCACCGCACGCTCACGCATCTGCAGCAGCGCGGCGTCAAGGCCGGTGTGGTGCTCAACCCCGCCACGCCCGTCTGCGTGCTCGATAGCATCATCGACATTGTTGACATGGTGCTGCTCATGAGCGTGAACCCCGGCTTTGGCGGCCAGAGCTTTATCCCGGGCACTCTGCATAAGCTCCACGAGCTCAAAGCCATGTGCGAGCGCCACGGCGTGTCGCCCCTCATCGAGGTCGACGGCGGTATTTCTTCCAAGAACATTGCCGAGGTCGTCAAGGCAGGCGCCAACGTGCTCGTGGCCGGCTCCGCCGTATTTAAGTCCGAAGATCCCGCTGCCGAGGTTGCGCTGCTGCAGAAGCTGGGCAACGAGGCCGCACAGGAGGCATAAACCCTTATGACCGCAGGTCAAAACCGCATACCCGTTAATCTTGACTATGCCGCCTCGACGCCCATGCGCGCCGAGGCGCTCCTTGCGCAGCGCGAGTACGACGACAGCGAGCTTGCCGGCGTCAACCCCAACTCGCTGCATTCGCTCGGCCGCAAGGCCGCTGCACGCCTGGAAGTGGCGCGTCGCGAGATTGCCCGCAGCTTTGGCGCGCGCGTCCGCCCGTCCGAGATTGTTCTGACCAACGGCGGCACCGAAGCCAACCAGCTGGCGCTGCTCGGTCTTGCCGAGGGCGCTCGTCAGCGCGATCGCAAGCGCGATCGTGTAATCGTTTCGGCCATCGAGCACGATTCGATTCTGGACAACCTGCCGCTGCTGCGTGCCGCTGGCTTTACCGTCGACCTGGTACAGCCCTGCCGCGCGGGCTACATTGAGCCTGCCGCGCTTATCGAGCTGCTAGGCGACGACGTGGCGCTCGTGAGCATCATGGTTGCCAACAACGAGACTGGCGTGGTGCAGCCCATCCGTGAGCTTGCCGCGGCCGCGCATACCGTGGGCGCCCTTTTCCACACCGATGCCATCCAGGGCTATCTGCATATTCCGCTCGATGCCGCCGAGCTGGGCGTCGATGCTATGTCCGTCGCCGCCCACAAGATTGGCGGTCCTGTGGCATCCGGCGCGCTCTACGTTAAGACCCGCACCCCGCTGCGCCCGCGCATCTTTGGCGGAGGACAGGAAGCCGGACGACGTGCCGGCACGCAGGACCTGCGCACGCAGCTGGCCTTTGCCGCTGCCGCCTCGTCTCTGGCGCCCCATGTGGCTCAGGAGCGAGCGACGCTGCAAGCCCTTTCCGACAAGCTCTACGCCACGCTAACGGCCCACCCGCGCATTCACGCCACCATGGGCGACTACGAGCAGGCCGACCGTCTGCCCGGCATGGTATCGATCTACATTGACGGCATGGACTCCGAGGAGCTCATCATCAAGCTCGACGCTGCCGGCTTTGAGGTATCGGCAGGCTCGGCGTGCTCGAGCGGCAGTATGGACCCGAGCCATGTTCTCAGCGCCATGGGTATTGGCCGCGAACAGGCCCTGGGTGCACTGCGTATCTCCTTCGATGACCGTGTGGACCCGGCCGATCTGGACGAGTTTGCCCAGACGCTGCTCTCGATCGTAGGCGCCGCATGATCGTCGCCGAACTCGAGCGCGCCCTACTTGCGCGCTATCCCAAGGCGGACGCCGAGGGCTGGGATCACGTTGGGTTATCAGTGGGAGATCCCGCTGCTGAGATCACCGGTGTTGCCTGCGCACTCGACGCGACCGAGGCCAACGTGCACCGTGCTCTTGGGGCCGGCGTCAACGTGCTGCTGACGCATCATCCTATCTACATCAAGGCACCCGAGGCCTTTTGTCCGGCGGATGCCGCACGCTCCCAATGCAGCGCGGCGCTCTACGAGGCAGCGCGTTGCGGCGTGAGCATCATATCGCTCCACACCAACTTGGACCGCTCGCACGAAGCCCGTGTCTGCCTGAGCAAGCTGCTGCGTTCTGCAGCCGTGAGCTCACTGGAGCACGTGGACGACCCCGAGGCCACCGGCCTGGGCGCGCTTGCAACGCTCAACGACCCGTGCACGCTGCGCGATCTTGCCACCCGTGCTGCAACGGCCTTCGGCAGCGACCCGCGCGTGTGGGGCGAAGCCGAGCACGCATGCCGAACCGTCGCTATTTTGGGCGGCTCCCTGGGCGACTTTGGAGAGCTTGCCATCGCCGCGGGCGCAGACGTTGTCGTGACGGGCGAGGCGGGCTACCACGTGGCGCAAGACCTTGCCTTACGCGGGCTGCCGGTGATCTTGCTCGGACACGATCGCTCCGAGGAGCCGTTCGTTGATATATTGATGAACTCTGCAGTTGACGCCGGGGTCGACCCCCGTCATGCGATTAAAATACTGAACCCTTGCCAATGGTGGACTGTGACAAAAGGAGAGAACTTATGAGCGCCGGCGCTACGCTACTCAAGCTGCAACAGATCGATTTGGAGCTCGCCCGCAACAAGAGCGAACTTGCCAATATGCCGGAGCTCAAGGAGCTCGCTTCCAAGCGCAAGACCTATGTAAAGCTCAAGTCCGAGATGACCAAGCTCTACGCCCAGCGCAAGGATCTGGACATTGAGCTCGACGATCTCAACACCACCGAGATCCAGACCAACAACGCCATCGAGGCTGCCAAGAAGCGCCACGTCGACGGCTCCGACTACCGCGAGGTTCAGGACCTGGAGAATGAGCTCGCCACCCTGGCCAAGCGTCTGGACAAGATTGAGCACACCCGCAAGGATGTCGTCATCGCCCATAAGGAGGCGCTCGACCGCGAGGCCCGCGCGCAGGCAATCATCGCCAAATTCGAGGAGGGCGTGAAGGCCGATACCAAGGCCGCCCGCGCCAAGGCTGCCGACCTGCAGGCTCAGATTGACTCCGCCACTAAGGAGCGCACCGCACTTGCCGCTACGCTGCCGACCGACGTGCTCACCGACTACGAGCGTCTGCTCAAGCAGTTCCGCGGCCTGGCCGTCGAGACCATCCAGGGCAACATCCCCACGGTCTGCCACACCGCGCTGCAGGCATCGTCCATGAGCGACCTCAACCACGATGGTAGCGAGATTACGCACTGCCCGTACTGCCACCGCCTCCTGGTACTCCCGAGCAAGGAAGCCTAGCGATGACGGCGGCATCCAACAATTCAATGCAACTTGAGGGAAAAACGATCCTGCTGGGCATCACCGGCGGGATCGCCGCCTATAAGTCGTGCAATATCGTGCGTCTGCTGCAAAAGCGCGGCGCACGCGTGAAAGTCGTTATGAGCGAGCACGCGACGGAGTTCGTGGGACCTACCACATTTCGCGCGCTCACGCATGAACCTGTCGCCGTGGGCCTGTTCGATGACCCCTCCGACCCCATACATCACATTTCACTGGCACAAGAGCCCGACCTGGTGGTCGTAGCGCCTGCGACGGCCAATATCATCGCCAAGATGGCCAACGGCATCGCCGACGACCTCATCTCCACCACGCTGCTCGCCACACCACGCCCTATCGTGATCGCCCCGGCCATGAATAACGGCATGTGGAAGGCTCCGGCCACCCAGGCCAATATGACCACGCTGCGCGAACACGGCGTGCATGTGGTTGGCCCGGACAGCGGATACCTTGCCTGCGGCGACGTCGATTCGGGACGCATGAGCGAACCAGAGGAGATTGTCGAGGCCATCTGCGAGTTGCTTGACCCCGCGCCGCAAGATCTCGCGGGCAAACGCATTGTCATTACCGCCGGTCCCACGCATGAGCCGATCGATCCGGTACGCTTTATCGGCAACCGATCGTCGGGCAAGATGGGCATCGCCCTGGCGGGGGAGGCCGCACGACGCGGCGCTACGGTCACGCTGGTGCTGGGGCCGACGTCGCTTAAAAACCCGCGCGGTGTGGAGTGCGTGCGCGTACAGACCGCCGCAGAGATGCTACAAGCTGCCCAGAGCGCCTTCCAGGCGGCCGACGCGGCCATTTGTGCCGCCGCAGTGGCCGACTACACGCCGGCGGCGCCTGCGGACCACAAGCTCAAAAAGTTCAACGAACGCCTGGATCGAATCGAGCTCGTAGAGACGGTCGATATTCTGGCCGAGCTTTCGCGCCAAAAGGGCAACCGCTGCGTGATCGGCTTTGCGGCCGAGACCGATAACGTCGTGGAGTACGCGCAGCGCAAATTGGCGCGCAAGGGGTGCGATGCCATTATCGCCAACGACGTCTCGCGCGCCGATTCGGGTTTTGGAACCGACACCAACAAGGCGTGGATTGTAAGCACAACGGGCGTACAGGAACTTCCCGTACTCACAAAGCCCCAGCTCGCAGATACAATTTTGGACTTGCTTCAAAATTCTTAAAAAAGTTCTTGCACAAGGCTAAAGTTTCGGGTTAAAATACTCCCTGTTGCGAGCGAGAGCAGAGCAACAAACAAAAGCTTCGGGACGTGGCGCAGCTTGGTAGCGCACTTGACTGGGGGTCAAGGGGTCGCTGGTTCGAATCCAGTCGTCCCGACCAGAAGTTTGCAGGTCAGGCACCTAGTGCCTGACCTTTTTTGTTTTAAGCAATTGCTTAATTTTGATTAAGCAACAGGGTGCCAAAAATCTACCTGAGCGATAATCGCCTTTTGCGGCTACTTGCGCGTTTTGCACTCGCTTGAGCCGATTTATTAACGCGATATGAATCTACATACGCGTAGCTGGTATACAGCCGAGTACGGGCCGTATTTATCGCGGCGATTTACGCAGATATAGCGACTGTAACGAACAAGCGTGTCGCTGTATTTATTCCGGTAGTTCACTTGTTCGGAGGACAAGTGAGCGATTGCAACGAAATGCAAGCAGGATAGGCTCTACACGAGTACACCGCAGAGGTAATGGCGGGGGAGTGCGGCAGGCGCTCTGAGAGCCGCTGTATGACCCCATTTCTCCTCAACCCGATTACCTGTGCTATGAACCTCGAATTGTTCGAGTAATCGCCAAAAGAAAAGCCCTCGCAGGATTGCGAGGGCTTTGCGCTAAAAGAGATCAGAAGCAGAAAGCGGGGAGAACATAAAACGAGTCCGTCGCGCTGTAGCTGTAGCAAATACCGCCGCTTTGAACATAGCGAAAGGACGTGGAGCTGCGCGGTCTCACGGAGCGAGTCCAGTGGCTATAGCCTGATGCACCGGAATAGTTCGACCCCGTCACGCCCTTGGATTTGTAGCACTCGTACTGGATGCCGTCGGATTGCATATCCCCGTATACTTCGGTTGCCGAGAGCAGAAAAACCTTGTCGGTCGTCGCTGAGGGGGCACCGCCCCAGTTACCGCCAACGTTATCGGTTGTCTTTGTGACGGGTTTCACCTTTGACTGGAAGAACCTCTTGCCTTATTAAAGAAATACGCCAAATACAACGGATATAAAGCGGAAGGAGGCGACATCAAGTAACTATCAAAGGCCAGATTAAGGAGCCAGCCATGAAGAACTGCCTGCCCTCCATCGTCTCAGCAGCTCTTTGCCTCTCCCTTGTCATGACACCATTTGTGCCCGTTGCGGCAGCCTATGCCGACGATGGATCTCCCGCCGAGAGCAGCGAAATCTACGTCGGAGACAACTACGACGAAAATTACGATATATCCCTTTTTGAGCGCGGACGCTGCACGGATTCATATTCCAAGGCGTGGTGCGATTCTCACGGATTTGCAAATAACCGCCCCGTCCCTCACAAGGTCAAGCTGAACGCGAAGGAGGAGGCTTGCCTGCGCGATCTCCAGCTTGCTGGCACCGCTGAAGTTATCGCCGGTCTCGTGACAACCGGTCCTAGCGGCGGCTTTTTTGCAACCGCAATGACATCGTACCGACTTTTCACTTGCATGTTCTGAAAGGAAGTTGCCATGTTGTCGCAAAATCAATCGAGATACTTGACCACAATCGGCTTTGCCCTGCTTGCATTACTCTTTGCTAGCGACCTTTTGCTGAAACCGCCCAAGGAACTCGTTTCGCTTGCCATAGCCTGCATTTCCGCCCTTTACTTTACGGCAACCCTATTCGTCGGACTAAAGGAGAGGAAAAAAGGCGCAGTCGTTGCATCTGCCGTAGGCGTGATCATAGCCATTGCCTCATTCTTTATCTGACACATTGGTGATCTAGGAGCGATATCGTAGGAATACGACCGGGAGAGCCGGGACCAGATTGCCCGGGTTGCCCGGTCGGCTCGCGCGACGGCGCGGCGGTTCCACAGAAAGCTCTCCGGACTTCACACTGTTTCTGATCGCATTGTAGACAGCCATCTCGTCTTCGCTGTCGGCGAGCACGCGGTGTGCGTCGTCGTTTTGGATGTCCAGTAAATCTCGAAGGTCCTCCATGCACCAGCGTCCGAGATCTGGCCATGCGCGTTGCGCGAGCTGATAAGTGTCGATTGCGATGTTGTAGTTAAAGTCCAGGCCAAAGCCGTCCCAGGCAGAACGGCTTTGTTTCCTTGATTATCAACTTTATCCGGACACTTCCCGCATTCATCCGTGTGTGTACGGATGAATGCGGGGCCCGATAGCCCGGCGGCCTGATCGGCAGGCCGCCGGGAACTCTCACTCCTCGATAAAAGCCGGCACCCGGTTAGTCCTGCGCATCTTGAAATCGCCAGTTTCGTGGGAGACGTAGAGAATGCCGTCCATCCCGTCTCGCGATGCATATGAAAGGTGAACAGAACCGCAATCCGCTCCATCATCGTCGAGAAGATCGAACGAATTCGGATCGCTCGTTGCGGCCAAACGACCACTCAGACAAGAGCCATCGCCATTACAGATTTGCCATTCCATGTCTTCGCCTGCAAGAATCGCCATAGACGGCCTGGTCGCGCCATCGTTGACATACATCCCGTCTATGCCAAAACCGTTCTCAGCGCCATCGATAAACGATTGCTCGGACCTATACCTCGCAAATGATGCACATAGAACCATTGCAAGACAAAGTACAGAGCCAACAATCGCTATCTTTGCATAGCTCTTGCCTATCATGTCATTCACCTCCCTCGTATGTATCGAGGTATTCCTGCTTGAGCGTCTGCGAGGACGACTTGATCTTTTCCACGAGCGTGCCGGCTTCGATGAAGTAGAACGAGTTGGTGAGGTCTGCCAGGTCGTCGAGCAGATGGCTTGAAATGAGCACGCTGCGTCCCCGCGCCACTTCGCCGCGCATCGCGTCGCAGGAGGTTTTCCGTTTTCCCGGATCGAGGCCGTTCAGCGGTTCATCGAGGATGAGGTACGGGCAATCGGTCGCTATCGCCATGGCAAGCTTTACCTGCTGCTTCATTCCTGTCGAGAGTTTACGGGTCGGCTTGTCGAGATATGGGGAGATTCCGAGGGAGTCGCAGAGCGAGTCGATGTCGGCGGCCGATTTCCACGCCTCCCTAACGAAAGCAAGGTGCTCGATGGCCGATAGCGTGGGATAGAGATCCGCGCCGCCCGAAGAGCTCAGGTAGACGAGTTCTGCAAATTCGGCTGATCGACGTTGGCAGATTCCGTCTGCCGCCAGGCTTCCCGAGCGGATGCGGGTGGGAAATTGGCCCGACAGCGCTTCAAGAAGGGTGGTTTTCCCCGAGCCGTTG
>JAUMPM010000067.1 GCA_031294825.1 Collinsella sp.
CTCTAGTGATGAGCCTTCGTTTCTTGCTTCTCCAGTATCCTTTCTTTTCATTTTTGCTTTCCTTTTGGCTGCACTCGGTTCCATTGCATCGATGTGGTTGGCATGGACTTTCAACTTTGAAAATGTAATACAGGGTGTTCAGGGGCGCTATTTTCTTCCGGCTTTACCAGCTTTGTTGTTTGGACTAAGAACTCGATTATTTAGGTTCAACTCTTCTTCCATTTCCGTTGTTACTCTTGGCGTCTGTGCTATGAACTGCCTATATCTTATTCGCTTTATTAGCGTCGCCTCCTGTTTGTAGATTCATCTCGCGTGCAGTTGCTTTGGTAATTTCTTGTAGTTGGGGGACTTCGTCTCGGGGTTGAGCAGGCCTGGTCTATCAAAGGCTAATTTGATTTAATGGGAAAAGTGTAATGATGAGAAATTGCTATTTGAGTTTTATCGGTGTGGTCTGCCTTGCATCAATTTGTTTCACGCCTCTTTTATGCCCCACGATTGCTTTTTCATTACCCGAAGATTGTGCGGTTCTAGGCGCTGATGATTCTACAGATCAATCGGTACAGGGCCCAGTTGGGCCATCGGATGGTGATCGGTTACCTTCTGATTCGGTTAACTTCACAGCGTCTATCGATTTGTCGACATATGAATACACTGGTGATGCGATTACTCCGAGTGTGTCGGTTTTTGCTGATAGCGGGTTAAAGCTTACATGTGGGACCGATTATGAAGTCTTTTATGCGAATAATGTTGCACCTGGCTGTGCTGATATAGCTGTAAATGGGCTAGGGGACTACGCTGGCGCTACCACCCGGTTGTCGTTCCAGATTGTTCGCTCTTCTGATAACAAAATCGCCCTTCCTGGTTCTTGGGTCTGCGAAAACGGTAAATGGTGGTGGAGATATGATGCCGGTGGTTGGCCGTCAAACTGTTTTCTGACTATTGGGGGAGCCGAATATTATTTTGATTCCGAAGGCTACGCAGCTACTGGCTGGAGATACCTGAGTGATGGATGGCACTTATTCTCTGAATCCTGTGCGCATTTGAAGGGATGGGCTGCCATCGACGGTCATTGGTTCTTCCTTGACGAAACATCAGGTTCAATGAAGACCGGTTGGGTTTTAGACAATCATAACTGGTACTATTTGGACGGTTCGGGTGCTATGCATACTGGCTGGCTGCTCCTTGGCAATACTTGGTATTGGCTTGAGCCTTCCGGATCAATGGCTACGGGCTTTAAACTTGTAAACGGCAGTTTGTATCATTTTTCTCAATCTGGATCCATGAACACTGGTTGGTTTGTTGACGATGGGACATGGTATTGCGCCAATGGCTCTGGAGCGATTCGCACAGGATGGTTTTACTTTGATTCTAGCTGGTATTTGCTTGATTCCAATAATAATGGCGCCATGCTCGAAGGATTTCAGTCTGTAAATGGTAATTGGTACTATTTGGATTCGGATAGTGGCGGCGCATTAGAGTGCAACGCCTGGGTCTTCTCGCAAGATGGAAACGCATATTATGCGTGCAGCAGTGGTGCAATTGCGTTAAAGGGTGTCAAGGACAGCGTGGGCGCAATTAAGCTCAACGACGCCGAAGGAAAGCCCATGGTAGGCTGGTATTGGTCCTCCGCTGCTCAGACGTGGTTTTACACGGATCCAGACGGGGTGCTACAGCGCGGTTGGCAATTAATTGGCGGGAAGTGGTATCACCTCGATAACGAATCTGGCGTTATGAATACAGGCTGGTTCCGCGATGATGACGGGCTATGGTATTACCTTATGTCGTCAGGTCAAATGGCAACTGGCTGGAACAGTATCGAGAATGGCGAGTATTTCTTTAATGCTGCTGGTGCTTGGGTAGAGCCCGAGCGTTCTGCCCGTACTTCCTTTCAGTCTCAAGTTGTTAGTCGCTGCTACAACGTTCCTTCTCCTGGAGTGGGATTGTGCTCGGAGTGGGTTAGCGAGGTTTTTTATCCCGTGCTGGGGTCTTATCCCAACGGCGACGCATGCGACATGTTTTGGAATTGGTGTCACAGTCGAGATATATCGCAGCTTAAGGTTGGAATGATTGTTGCGGTCCCCACTCATACGTATACTAATGCGGGGGCTCGCTGGGGACACATAGCTATTTACGTTGGTAACGGTATGGTTATGGATAACATCGGTTACATTAGGACGACATCACTGGCCTGGTGGCTGAACTACTACCACACTACCGCTACGCCTCAGTGGGGCTGGGTTTTAAATACGCCTTTGGAATAAGATGCTCTCTGACTGTCGAGTGGAGGACAACTTATCACAATAGGGGAATCGAGGGTTAATCCTCGATTCCCCTATCTAGCTTAGGCACACGTTAATTTGTCCTGATTGAATAAGAGAAGAAACGCCAACTTCTTATAAATGATAATAACGATTCGCGGGTTCCCCAACGGTAAAGTTTGGATTCATATAGGGATCGCCTTCGATGTAATGCTTAGCCCAGCGATAATTCATGTATGCGACCTCTTTGTGGAAGCGAATCTGCTTCTCCGTATTGTTTTCAACGCCTCTAGAAATCGACTCGTAGTGATAGAGCTCGACTTCGGGTGTGTATACGATCAGGTCGTTGATCTCGCGTAGCTTTAAGCAAAAGTCAACGTCATTAAATGCAACTTGAAGCTCTTCCGTGAAACCTCCGACTTTCTCATATTCGCTACGCTTGGTCATTATGCAAGCTGCAGTGACGGCGCTGAAGTCTTGTTGCGCATCGTTGAGTGCAAAGTAGCCCCAGTTATCCTTTGGCATGCTTTGGCAAAGATGTCCAGCCACGCCGCCAGTGACGCATAAGCCCGCGTGCTGAATGGTGTTGTCGGGATAGTAGAGTTTTGCACCAACTGCGCCAACATCCTCACGTGCACAGATGCCAAGCATTATCTCAATCCAATTGGGCGTAATTACCTCAGTATCGTTATTCAACAGCAAGAGATAGTTACCTTTGGCGTGAGCAACGCCAAAGTTCATGAGCTTGGAGAAATTGAATTCGTGCTCCCAAGTTACAAGACGAACGATATCTGGATATTTTGCTTGCAACTTATCGTAGTAATCGAACGTCGCCTTTTCTGTGCTGTTGTTTTCGATTATGACAAGCTCGTAATTGTTGTACGTTGATTTCTCAACAATTGACTTAATGCAGTTGTCCAGAATGTCGGCGTGGTCTTTAGTCGGGATGATAATTGACACGAGTGGATGGGAATCTGGCACAGCGTAGGTTACTTTATATGTAAAGGGACGACGCGCTTGTTCGACCTTCGCATTGAGCCCAAGCCTGTCCAAATGACTCTGGACCGCTTTGATACCTGCGATAGTGGCATACGGCTTGCTATCGGCATTTGCTGCGGTGGAGGTCCCGCTTAGGCGCCAGTGATATAGAACCTTTGCAACATGATGAACTTTCCTTGCCTTTTCCACGGCGCGGAGAGTCAGATTATGATCCTGTGCTCCATCGAACTCTTTCGTGTTCGGTTCTAGAACATCAAGCAGCGACTTACGGATGGTAAGCATATGGCAGATATAGTTATTGTTTCTGAGCAGATCGATATTGAAATCCGGCTTAAAGAACGGCTGCGCTAGCTTTCCATCGGGCATGAGTTTGTCTTCGTCGCAATAAAGAAGATCGACGTCATCATTGTTTTCAATTGCCTCGGCATATGTGAACAACAAGTCCGGTTCAAGAATATCGTCATGGTCAAAGAAGCTAACGAAATCACCCGGAGCGATGGCAACGCCGGCGTTTGTATTTTCGGAAATGCCCTTATTCTCGGTAAGGTTAATTGATTTAATTCTGTTGTCGTGGGCCGTCTCCTGCTCAACACGTGCCTTTAGTTCCTGATTGTCAGGACTTGCATTAACTAGGATGAGCTCCCAGTTTGCATAAGACTGGTTTTTTACGGATTCGGCCATATCGTTAAAGAACGAAATGGGCGTGTTGTAAAGAGGGACAATGATGCTGAACTTCGGAGCGCTGTTGAAGACGATTTTTCTCTGCTTCTCCAGAGCGCCGATAGTCGCCTTATGTTCCGTGAACCATTCGGGGTATTCAGGGTCGAACTGCGCATGGGTAAAGAGGAAGTTGGTCTCCTCAAGAAGCAAGCCTAATTTATCGGGCGTTAAGCAGTCAAATGCGCTGAATGATGGGTGATTTTGATCGTCAATAACAAAGTAGTAACGATTGAACACCTTTGGCATGCGAATCGAGAGCTGCGTTTCAAGTTGCTTTTTCTCAGACGTAAATCCAACGCTTGTTACATTCGAACCGAAATTGACGATGCTCAAATTAACTTCATTAAGGGTTCGATCGAAACAACGAAGTTTGATTTGCGAGTCGCTACGATAAGGAGTTCTCACCGTGCACCTAAGGATATAGTCGCTTGAATCTTCGATGCACTGCCAGAAATCAATCGTTGCCATGTCAAACTCTGAAACGTCATCGTAGTTTCGTAGTTTACTGCACATGTCAGGTTTAATTTTGTAGTTAAGGCGAGACTCCCATTTGATGTTCTTGCAATTGAGCGAAAGGGAGTCGCTGCTCAGGGTACGACCGTCTTGGCCGATTTCGCAAAACTCAATTTTGATGGTGCGGGCATCGGGATCGGGGAGTACAAGGACGTATGAGTTCGAGTCACAACCATTGTCCCGGAATTTTAGGAGGGATAAAGGTAAGCAGCGGTTGTCGTTTGTAGCCGCTTGGGCTGTTACGCTGGAGCCTTTATGGATGCCTTCAATCTTAAGCTGCTGGTAGATTTTCCAGTTTCCTCTGCATACTCCGGTTGTTTCGACTCGCATTGTCTGCCTTTCGTTTGTTGGACACTGCCCATTGTACTTTTTCATTTGTTGCCTCGCTAGAAATGCAGAAAGAGTTGCGTGTTTCTGCTGTCCGATTTAAATAAGAAGACGGGGAGGTTACCGACGGTGCGTATAATTTTATTAGCTATGCTTCTGTAAACAGCGGCTTTTGCTCAACGATTGTCAATCGAGAGGATTTTTATGAAAGGCATCATCCTCGCCGGCGGGTCCGGCACCCGCCTGTACCCGCTCACGCTCGTGACCTCCAAGCAGCTGCTGCCGGTCTACGACAAGCCCATGATCTACTACCCGCTGTCCACGCTCATGCTGGCGGGCATCAAGGACATCCTGGTCATCTCCACGCCGACCGACCTGCCCAACTTCCAGCGCCTGCTGGGCGACGGCTCGCGCTTCGGCGTGAACCTCTCCTACGCCGAGCAGCCCTCGCCGGACGGCCTGGCGCAGGCCTTCACCATCGGCGAGGAGTTCATCGGCGGCGAGCCCTGCGCGCTGGTGCTCGGCGACAACATCTTCTACGGCAACGGCCTGTCGCGCCACCTGACGCGCGCCGTCCAGAACGCCGAGTCGGGCTGCGCCACGGTCTTCGGCTACCACGTGGACGACCCCGAGCGCTTCGGCGTCGTGGAGTTCGACGGCGAGGGCCGTGCCGTCTCCATCGAGGAGAAGCCCGCCCAGCCCAAGAGCTCCTATGCCGTCACCGGCCTGTACTTCTACCCGGGCGACGTGGCCGCCAAGGCGCACAGGGTCGAGCCCTCCGCCCGCGGGGAGCTGGAGATCACCACGCTCAACCAGATGTACCTGGAGGAGGGGACGCTGTCCGTGGTGACCCTCGGCCGCGGCTACGCGTGGCTGGACACCGGCACCATGGAGAGCCTGCACGAGGCCGCTGAGTTCGTCCGCGCCGTGGAGCACTCCCAGGACCTGCCGGTCTCGGTCCCCGAGGAGATCGCCTGGGAGAACGGCTGGATCACGACCGCCGGGCTGGAGGAGGCGGCCAAGGCCTACGGCAAGTCGGTCTACGGGCGGCACCTGAAGAAGGTCGCCGCCGGCGAGATCGTCAACAGCCCGCGCGAGTACTAGCGCAAGCTTGTTTTCTTTCAGGGGTCACCGTTTATCTGGTGGCCCCTTTCGTTATGATTACGTTGACCATAAAGACAATATGATTGGGAGTGGATGTGTTAAGCGTCTACTTTGGCGATATGCCAGAAGCGATTTACAACACAGCGACATATTTCAAAAACTCTTACCGGTCTTCTTGGATTACGGATCCCTATGCAGTCTCGATAATTAAAGATGTCGATCGATCGGTTGTTGTCTCCGAAAACGTCATCGAAAGCCCTGTGCTTGGACCCATCTCCCCACTCCAGCTTTCTGGTGGCGTGAAAACGCTGCTGCTTATGAGATTTGATCGTAAGCATATTTTTAACGCTTCTACCTGTGGTGACAACTGTGCCAAGTGGATTCTCGACATGGCGAAAGACCGCAAGCTCGTTGTGAATCTCTATCATGTGATGGACTTTGGCCGCGAGGATTTTAAAATCAAAGTCGTGAACAGCGGCCGAATCGTTCATAACATGGCCGAATTGATTCACGAGTCGATTCCGTATCTGTAGGTGCTGCTTATGAACGGTTCGCATCTTGTTAAGATTTCCCGCCGTAGGGGAACCAAGTACACATTTACCATCAAGCGGAACATCACTATTGTGCGTGGCGATAGCGGCACGGGTAAGACGACGCTGTTTGACATGGTCGCAGACTACATGCGAACGGGCGAGCAGTCGGGCGTTTCCTTGCAATGCGATTGTCCCTGTGTCGCCCTGACCGATTATGATTGGCGAAACCAGCTTTCGTCCGTTCATGACTCGATTGTATTTGTCGATGAGGGCTTAAAAGAGATCCATTCTGATGAGTTTGCCCATCATGTGCTGTATTCCTCGAATTATTTCGTGCTGATCTCAAGGGCTGATTTCCCCAATCTTCCGTATAGCGTGGATGAGATTTACAAGATTAAGACAAGCGGAAAATACCATTCTTTCGTCCCTGTTTATCAAGATCGCGGGAATCATCGTTATGCTATTTCCCGGTCGGCGCCAAAACAGGACTTTTCTATCCTTCTATGCGAGGACAGTAAGTCTGGTTTCCAGTTCTTTGAACGGCATTTCGCTGACAGTGAGCTTACCTGCGCTTCGGCCATGACGAACAGCGCGATTTTGGGCTGGCTGGATCAGCATTTCGACGATCGCGTGTTTGTTGTCGCGGACGGAGCGGCATTTGGGTGCTATGCGGACCGCGTCCTTAAGCTGCAAGACATTCACCGCGATACTGTTACGGTTTGTCTTCCCGAGTCATTCGAGTGGCTTCTGCTGAGCTCCGGCGTAATTTCAGGGTTAGATGTTAAGGCGGTTTTGGAAACCCCAGAAGCCTTTATAAACAGTGAGAAGTTTAAAAGCTGGGAGGACTTCTTCTATAAGTACTTACGCGATAAAACTGGGAATTCGGTCTTCCGTTACGACAAAGACTGCATTCCGGAGGCGTTTTGTAGGGGAAGTAATTCTGCGAAGGTTATGGCTCTTATCGCATGCCGAAATGTCCGATAGTTTTGTTGAATAGTGTCGCGGCGTCACTTCCTGCGGCATACTAAAGAAGCTGTACATGCTTCAGATTGGATTTTCATGTCTGAGATCTTTGAACCTAAGAACATCATCGTCACGGGCGGCTGCGGCTTCATCGGCAGCAACTTCGTGCACTACGTGGTCAACAACCACCCCGAGGTGCACGTCACCGTCCTGGACAAGCTGACCTACGCCGGCAACCCCGAGAACATCGCGGGGCTGCCCGAGGACAGGGTCGAGCTTGTCGTCGGTGACATCTGCGACGCGGAGCTGCTCGATAGGATCGTCCCCGGCCACGACGCGATCGTGCACTACGCCGCAGAGAGCCACAACGACAACTCCATCGCCGACCCGGAGCCGTTCTTGCGCACTAACGTGGAGGGCACCTTCCGCCTGCTGGAGGCCGTCCGCAAATATGGCGTCCGCTACCACCACGTCTCCACCGACGAGGTCTACGGCGACCTGGCGCTCGACGACCCCGCCAAGTTCACCGAGGAGACGCCGTATCACCCGAGCAGCCCGTACTCGAGCACCAAGGCGTCCTCCGACATGCTGGTCCGCGCCTGGACCCGCACCTACGGCCTGCGCACCACGATCTCCAACTGCTCCAACAACTACGGCCCCTACCAGCACGTGGAGAAGTTCATCCCCAGGCAGATCACCAACATCATCGACGGCGTGCGCCCCAAGCTCTACGGCCGCGGCGAGAACGTCCGCGACTGGATCCACACCGAGGACCACTCCTCTGCCGTCTGGGACATCCTCACCAAGGGCCGGATGGGGGAGACCTACCTCATCGGCGCAAATGGCGAGAAGAACAACATCACCGTCCTGCGCATGATCCTCGAGGCGATGGGAAAGGACCCCGAGGACTTCGACTGGGTCGCCGACCGCCCCGGCCACGACCGCCGCTACGCCATCGACTCCACCAAGCTCCAGCGCGAGCTGGGCTGGAGGCCGGCCCACACCGACTTCGCCGAGGGGCTCAGGCGGACCATCGACTGGTACGTCGCCAACGAGTCCTGGTGGCGCCCGGCCAAGGAGGCCACCGAGGCCCGCTACCGCGCACAGGGGCAGTAAGACCGCATCCCGGCGAACCGCACCGCGGGGCGCCCGCGCGGGGCCGCAGGGCATGGGGATGATCCTGCGGCCCCGCGCGGGCGCCCCCGGTTATACAACCTCTTCGATAGGAGCTTTTCCCACATGGCTGACATCGCATTCGAGAAGGATCTCTCCGTCGCCGAGACCGGCATCGGGGGCCTCAAGGTAGTCGACCTCGCCGTCCACGGCGACTCGCGCGGCTGGTTCAAGGAGAACTGGCAGCGCGCCAAGATGACCGCCCTGGGCATCCCCGACCTCAGGGTCGTCCAGAACAACATCTCCTACAACGACAGCCGCGGCGTCACCCGCGGCATCCACGCCGAGCCCTGGGGCAAGTTCATCTCCGTGGCCCGCGGCAGCGTCTTCGGCGCCTGGGTGGACCTGCGCGAGGGCAGCGAGACCTTCGGCAAGGTGTTCACCTGCACGCTCGACCCGTCCAGGGCCATCTACGTCCCGCGCGGCGTGGGCAACTCCTTCCAGGCCCTGGAGGACGGCACCGCCTACACCTACCTGGTGGACGCCCACTGGTCGCTCGAGCTCAAGAGGACCTACACCTTCGTGAACCTCGCCGACCCCGAGCTCGCCATCGAGTGGCCGATCCCCCTCGACGAGGCCACCGTATCCGAGGCCGACCTCAACCACCCGTACCTCAAGGACGTCGTCCCCATGGCGCCGAAGCGCACCCTCGTCACCGGCTGCAACGGCCAGTTGGGCCATGCGGTCCGCGCGCTGGCGGAGGAGCGCGGCGTCGCCAAGGACTTCGACTTCTGCGACATCGACACCTTCGACATGTCCGACCCGGCGGCCTACTCCAAATTCGACTGGTCGCTCTACGGCACGGTCATCAACTGCGGCGCCTACACCGCCGTGGACAGGGCGGAGACCCCCGAGGGCCGCGTGACCGCATGGAAGGCCAACGCCACCGGCCCCGCCCTCCTCGCCCGCACCTGCGCCGGGCACGGGATCACGCTGGTCCACGTGTCCTCCGACTACGTCTTCGACGGCACGGCCGAGGTGCACACCGAGGAGGAGCCCCTCAGCCCGCTTTCCGTCTACGGCCAGACCAAGGCCGCCGGCGACATCGCCGTGGCCGGCTGCCCGCGCCACTACATCATGCGCTCCAGCTGGGTCATCGGCGAGGGCCGCAACTTCGTCAAGACCATGAAGGGGCTGTCCGACCGCGTCGCCGACCCGGAGGACAAGTTGGAGCAGGTCGCCGTCGTGGACGACCAGCTGGGCCGCCTGACCTTCACGCGCGACATGGCCGAGGCCATCTTCCACGTGCTGGACGCTAAGGCCCCCTACGGCACCTACGGCTGCACCGGCTCGGGCGCCGTGAGGAGCTGGGCCGACATCGCCCGCGCCGTCTTCGAGGCCGCCAACGGCAACGGGGACAAAGTGGTCCCGGTCAGCACCGCCGACTACTACGCGAGCGCCGAGGGCCCCGTCGCCCCGCGCCCGGTCCACTCCGCGCTCGACCTGTCCAAGCTCGAGGCTGCCGGCTTCCACATGCCCGACTGGGAGGAAGAGCGGGGGGAGTACATCAAGACGCTCTAGCCGCTATTAACTTTTCGAGAGTAAAAGCCGCCGTTCTTTAACGGCGGCTTTTCTTGTTGGGTGGCTATCTGCGCAGTGGTGCCAATAGTATTTTGCGGAAGATCTACCTCTCGCTTGGCATGGAAGTAGGGTGGCCGGGCTGGTCGTCGTAGGCGTATTTGCTGTACACGTTGACCTCCCACTGCTTTTTTTCGACCTTTGCTACAGAATCTAGGATGAAGCCGGTCGCAAGGCTCAGGCCGCACAGGAACATAAACGAGGCGGCGAGCATAGCGGTGGGGAAGCGCGGGACGAGGCCGGTCTGGAAATATTCGACAACGATGGGCATGCCCAGGGCGAGGCCGAATACCGCGAACAGAAGCGCAACGAGGCTGAAGAACTTCAGCGGGCGGTAGTCCTTGAACAGCGTGCCGATCATCGCAACGACTTTAATGCCGTCGCTCACGGTGTTGAGTTTGGACTCGGAACCCTCGGGACGGTCGCGGTACTCGATGGGCACATCTTTGATGCGCCAGCGGTGGTCGACGGCGTGGATCGAGAGCTCGGTTTCGATCTGAAAGCCCTCGGAAAGCACTGGGAAGGTTTTAACGAACGGGCGGCTCATGGCGCGGTAGCCTGTCATGACGTCATCGAAGCTGTAGCCATAGATCCACTTGATCATGGCGCGGACCAGATTATTGCCAAAGCCGTGGAAGGCACGCTTGTTCTCCTCGGCGTAGGTGCCGTTGGAAAGGCGATCGCCTACGGTCATGTCGGCCGTGCCGTTAAGGATGGGCTCGCAGAGGGCCTTGGCCGCCTCGGCGGGGTAGGTGTCGTCTCCGTCGACCATCAGGTAGCAATCGGCGTCGATATCGCGAAACATCTGGCGGCACACGTTGCCCTTTCCCTGACGGGGCTCAAAGCGGACTGTGGCGCCGTGCTCGGTGGCAATGCGTGAGGTATCGTCCGACGAGTTGTTGTCATAGACATAGACCGTCGCCTGCGGAAGCTCGCGGTGAAAGTCGTCGATGACTTTGCCGATCGTGAGCGCTTCGTTGTAGCAAGGGATGATGACGGCGATGGATTCAGAATTCACTTAATGCTCCTTATACATTCAATCCTAGAAAGTATAGCCGTTTGGGCCTGGCATCCTAAGATGTGGGTTAGTTCTCCAGTTTTGTTGCGCGAATCGTTTGCATGGCCGTCGGGTCTATACTGTTCGTTTGTCAACGATTACGAGTAAAGGAGTTGCATCCGTGTCGGATCAGACAAAGCAACAAGAAACTCGCAGTCTGCCTGCGACGTTTGCTAAGAACGAATTTGAGAAGGACGCGTTTATCCTTCGTCAGCTGGTTACCAAGGATTTTAAGATCAAGTATCGCCGTAGCGTTCTGGGCGTCGCATGGTCGGTGCTCAACCCGCTGCTGATGATGATCGTCATGGCCATCGTGTTCTCGACGATTTTTGGCCAGGGCCGCAATGGCTCAATGACGCCCGAGATGTACCCGCTGTACTTGATCGTGGGTAACATCACCTTTGCCGTCATGTCTGAGTCTACTAACCAGGCCCTGACGTCGATCGTGGGCGCTGCCCCTCTGCTCAAGAAGGTTAAGGTGCACCGCTGGGTTTTCCCGGTGCAGAAGGTGCTCTTCTCGCTGGTCAACTTTGCCTTCTCGCTGGTCGCCGTCGCCATCGTCATGCTGTGGTTCCGCGTTATGCCTTCTTGGCACCTGATTCTGTTGCCGGTTTGCCTGCTGCTGCTTATGTGCTTCTGCATGGGCCTGGGCATGATGCTCTCTGCCCTTACGGTCTTCTTCCGCGACGTTATGCATCTGTGGAGCGTCGTCATTACGGCGTGGACTTACATTACGCCCATCTTCTGGACGACTGACTATATTGCGCAAATGCCGCATCTCGTGCGTATCTTGATGTATGCGAACCCCATGTTCAACTACCTGCAGTTTATGCGCGATATCTTCCTGTTCCAGACTACGCCCTCGCTTATGACGTTTGGTATGTGCGTCGCTTGGGCGGTTCTTGCGCTTATTATTGGCTATACCGTGTTCCATAAGTCCGAGCGCAAATTTATCCTCTACATCTAAGGAGTGCTGTGATGACTGAATCTGTTGTTGATTACAGCGAGCAGCCTCTGGCTGTCGAGGTCGACGACGTCACCATGATCTTTAACATGGCGTCCGAGTCGCTGACCAACCTCAAGGAGTACTTCATTAAGCTTGCCAAGCACGAGCTGTTCTTTGAGGAGTTTAGGGCGCTTAAGCACATCTCGTTTGATATTCATCGCGGCGAGGTTGTGGGTCTGGTCGGCACCAATGGCTCCGGCAAGTCTACGATGCTCAAGATTATCGCTGGCGTTCTTGAGCCTAGCGAGGGCAGCGTTAAGGTGCACGGTAACATCGCGCCGCTGATTGAGCTTGGCGCCGGCTTTGACCCCGAGCTGACCGCCCGCGAGAACATCTATCTGAACGGCGCCCTGCTCGGCTATACCAAGGAGTTCATCGACGCCAACTTTGACGGCATTATCGAGTTCGCTGAGCTGCAGAACTTTGTCGATATGCCGCTTAAGAACTTCTCTTCGGGCATGGTGGCGCGTATCGCCTTTGCAATCGCGACGATTACCGAGCCCGATATTCTGATCGTTGACGAGACGCTGTCCGTCGGTGATGTGTTCTTCCAGCAAAAGTGTGAGGCCCGCATCCAGCACTTTATCCAGAGCGGCGACGTGACGGTTCTGTTCGTTTCGCACTCTATGGAGCAGGTTGAGCGCATCTGCCAGCGTGCCGTTTGGATTGAGAAGGGTGACCTTCGCATGGACGGCCCGGTCGATGAGGTCTGCAAGGCGTACCGCGAGCAGTTCAACTAGGTTATAATTACTTGCGCCTGACAGGCTTGTGCTTGCTTGGGCGTGCGGTTATTTGCTCCATTAGCTCAGTTGGATAGAGCAGGGGACTTCTAATCCCAAGGTCGACGGTTCGAATCCGCCATGGAGCACCATCGTTTATTAAGCCCAGACCGCTTGGTGGTCTGGGCTTTTTTCATTTTGTGTGCTGCGGTTTTGAAGGGTTCACCATGAGAAGCAAAAGGCTCGACTGGATCGATATTGCAAAAGGGATTGCAATTATTCTGGTCATTGTGGGGCACACCGTCCCAAATCCCTCTCCCCTGAGGCACGCGATCTTCTCGTTTCACATGCCGGTGTTCTTTATTCTTGCCGGGTATACGTTTAGGCCGAAGCGGTGGTGCGAGCGTTCTGCGGACAGGCAAGCCTTGCCGTCTTTGCCTTTCATGCGGTTGACTGGTTTATCCCTTGGCAGGCGATGTCGTTGCTTTTAACGCTGCCAGTACCATGGCTCTTTGCGTCGATTGTGCGCTGCGGGTGCGACATAGGGTTGGCGTACGTGATCAAGAAGGCGTAACAAAAACGGGGAGGACTAACTTGGCCCTCCCCGCTGTATCTAGTCTGCCTTCAGGCACTCGGGCAAGACGTTTGCAACTGCATTCATTGCCTGCGGCCTCAGGTACTGCTCATTGAGCTTTGCCTTTCTGTAGGCGTAGCGAGTGTCTGTCGAGTACTTGATCAATACGTCGGTGAAGAATCGCTCCCAACTTAGGTACTTGCGGCTTTCGATATAGCTCGAAGGATCCTTGAGGATTTTTGGAATGTCGTTACTGGGAATGAGGCCAGATTGCAGAAGTGTCCACTCAAATGATTCCGGGAGGAACAAGCGAACGTTCTTGTAAACGCGCTGTCCGAGCACCTTTTCGATGTAGGGACCAAACGCTGCGCCGTCTCCAATGGCAAGAACGTTTTGCTCGGGGCATTCGTGAATTGTCCGCTTTAGATTTGCTACGCCGGTGGCGGTATAGCAGGGGATCCCGAGCCGGTTGCAAAGAGCGTTGTAGAATTGATAGCCAGATTTGCTATCTTCGACAACTACGGCGTCGGGTACCTCGAATCCAACATTTAGATCCTGATACAGCATACTTGCCGTGTGGTCATATAGCGGCTTGGTCACCGAGTAGAAGCGTCTGTCGCTCTTGCGGCCATTGATTGTTTTACTTGTCGTGTTGACTAACTTCAGGATCTCATCAACGCTGTAGGGGAGCTCGTTGGCATCGCGACGAGATATCAGAACATAATAGTTGGATGATCCGTTGACGGCTTTGGCGAAGTCCTTTGAGTAGATAAACTCGTTGCCCTCATCTAGAAAGACAATTGAATCTTCGATGATCGACAGCTCGCGCTCCCAGCGTCTGCCGGAAAGCGTTTCGCAAGGCACGTTGCAGCTGAGCGTAACGCCGCTTTCCGGTCCTCGGTCGTTGTAGTCGCGAATCATCGAGATGAGCGTCGTTTTGCCCGTGCCGCTGTTGCCGCGTATAAAGGAAATATTGCGCTTAAACGTGAGTGTGTATTTGACCTTTGCACGCTCTACGACAACGGTATGCGTTCCCTTCATTACTCATCAACATCCAAAAAGTCATTCGTGGCACCGACAAACTCCTGCATGTTCCTGACGATGCGGCCGTCGTTATCGATGCGAATCTCAAAACGCTTCCAGGGGAACTTCATGATGTGGTAAAGGGTTACCAGCACATCCTGTTCTTTGCCAATTTTGAGCAGCCAGCGGGCACAATTGTCTCCGCAGGTGGATGCGTTGAACACCATGTTTGGGATATTGCGTACCAGCAGCAGCGTCTTAACGCCGCCGGACAGTTCGAGTGGAGTGATTGAGCCCAGCTGCTTGCTTACGATGTTGCGGGGACCGATGAGCTCTGATCCGTCCACGCTTTTAATAATCTGTGCGGCCATAGGATCTTCGAACCATGAGTCCAAGTATGAGTTCCTAAAATAGGTTTCGGTATCGTAGATGGAACCGGGGTAATCTCCCAGGTGAATGCTCAGCATGTGGGTCTCCAGACGTTGTGTGACTGCAACGATTATATGCCAGTAATAAAATGCCGGCAGCAGCGAGGTCGCTGCTGCCGGCGCTGGCATTATTAGCGTGTGAATCGCGTTGATGGATTTGCTCGCGAGGCTACTTTTCGAGATGCTCTTTCAGCAGCTCCAACGCATGGGCGTAGCCCTGGAGGCCTTCGCCGGTGATGGTGGCAAAGCAGGCCAGGCGGGCGTAGCTTACCTGGCGGAAGTCCTCGCGCGTCTCGACGGCACTGATGTGGACCTCGACGGCGGGGATGGCGACGGCCTTGAGGGCGTCCAGGATCGCCACGCTCGTGTGCGTGTAGGCCGCCGGGTTGATGACGATGCCGTCAACCTTGCCGTATGCCTCCTGGATCTTGTCGACGATGCTGCCCTCGTGGTTGGACTGGAAGACCTCGACCTCGTCAAAGCCCTGTGCGGCGCCGGCCTCCTTGCAGATCTGGACCAAGCGGTCGTAGTTGTCGCTGCCGTAGATGCCCGGCTCGCGAATGCCGAGCATGTTGAGGTTAGGGCCGTTGATGACGAGAGCTTTCATGGTTGCTTCCTTTGTGGTCTGGTTGGTGGCGGGGCTTGCTGTCTGCGACGTTTGCCCAGATAAAACCTGCCAAAATAAACCTGTCCCTTTTTGGCAGGTTTTAGAGGGTGTCGAGGAGGGCTCGGGCGGTGTTGGCTGCGCAGTCGCGCGAGTCGATGATGTAGTCGGCCCAGGCGCGGTAGCGCGGCATGCGCTGCTCGGCCAGCTTGTCGATGCCGTCGCGGGCGGTGATGGGGCGACCCTTGTGGGCGAGCTCATCGAGCTTACGGTTGAGCATCATAATCTGGCTGTTCTGGTGCAGCAGCGGGTAGTTCTCGTCTCGCGTGACGACGCCGCCGCCGGTGGAAAGCACCAGGCCGCTGCGCTTGGAGATGTCGGCCAGGGCCGCCGTCTCTTGCTCGCGGAAGGCCGGCTCGCCGCGCTCGACGATAAAGTCGGCGCAAGGCATGCCCAGACGCTCCTCGAGGGCGCGGTCCAGGTCGATGTGCTCGCGACCGGTGAGCAGGGCAATCTGCTCACCCACGCGGGTTTTGCCCGAGCCCGGCATGCCGATCAGTGCGATGTTCTGCTCATGGCGGGACAGACGCTCCGTCACGTCCAGGATGCGCTCGCGCGGGGTGACCTGGCCGGTATAGCGCTCGACAGCTTGCGCCGCCTGGGCCACAAGCATGAGCAAACCGCCGATGCAGGGGATGCCGCGACGCTCGGCCTCGAGCAAGAGTCCCGTGCGGGCGGGGTTGTAGACGATGTCGATGACGCCCTCGAGCGCGTCGAGGCCCTCGAGCGTGCAAGGCGCGTCGGGGCAGTGAGGGAACATACCGGCGGGCGTGCAGTTGACGAGCAACGCGGCGTCGGACTGCTGTGCGATGTTGTCGTAGTTGACCTCGCTCGTGCGACCAACGGGCACAACGATGGCGCCCAGGTCGCCCAGTACCATGCTGGCCGTAGTGCCCGCGCCGCCGGTGGCACCGAGCGCGAGGACCTTCTTGCCGGCAATCTCCACACCCAGCTCCTCGACCAGGCACTGGAAACCGAAGTAGTCGGTGTTGTCGCCGCGCAGACGGCCATCGGGCAGACGCGTGATCGTGTTGACGTTGCCCATGCGTTCGGCCAGCGGGCTCAGCTCGTCCAGGTAGTCCATGACGGCGCGCTTGTAGGGAATGGTCACGTTGGTGCCCTCCCACTCGTCGCCCGTCATAAAGGCCGCGAGGTCTTCGGGCTCGCGCTCAAAACGCACGTACTCAAGCCCCGCGAGCTCTTTGTAGATGGTCGGGGTGTAGCTGTGGCCCAGCACGCGGCCCAGCACGCCGTAGGGACGGGTTGCGGCGGTATCGGTCATCTAGAGCACCTCCGTGTAGCTGCCAAAGTAGGTGAAGCTCTCGCATACGTCGTCGATGGAATCGAGCAGGTCGTCGAGGGCCTTGCTACCAAAGGGACAGTCCAGATCGAAGTAGAACATAAACTCAAAGTCGCGTCCGGGGATGGGGCGGCTCTCGAGCTTGATAAGGTTGATGTTGAGCGCATAGAAGCGCTCGAGCACGCGATAGAGAGCGCCCGGTTCGTTGGCCGTGGTGATCATGAGCGAGGTACGGTTGGCACCGGGATAGACGCGTGGCTCGCGGCTGATGACGACAAAGCGCGTGTAGTTGTTGTCCGAGTCCTGAATGTTGGGCTCCAGCACCTCCAGACCGTAGAGCGCCGCGCAACTGCGCGAGGCGATGGCGGCGACGTCGGTGCGCTCGGAGTTGGCGACCATCTCGGCCGACATAGCCGTGTTGAGATACTTGGTGGCGTGCAGATCGTGCGCCTCGATAAAGCCAGCGCATTGCGCGATGGCCTGACCGTGGCTATAGACCTCGCAAACATCCTGCAGCTTGGTGCCGGGCTTGACGAGCAGGTTGTGGTCGATCTTGAGGCGCAGCGAGCGCACAATGTGGAAGTCGAACTGCGCGAGCAGGTCGTAGACCGCGTTGACCGAGCCCGCGGTGGAGTTTTCGATGGGCAGTACGCCAAACTCGCAGAAACCGTCGCGCACGGCGCGCATGACACCTTCGAAGGTCTCGAAGAACGCGATATCGGGCACGGCAAAGAGCTTGCACGCGGCGATCTGGCTGTAGGCACCTTCAACGCCCTGACAGGCGACGCTGGCAGTCTGGGGGAAGGGCGTGTCGAAGGCCTCGGCAGTGGCGTGGGCCTTTTGCGAGACTGTGATACCCTTGAGTTCGTTGATATAGCGCTGCTGCTCGGCCTTGCTCATGCTCATGAGGAGGCGGAACAGCGTGATGGTCTGCGCCTCGTAGCGCTCGGGCGCGCGGCCGGCAAGGTTGTTGAGCTTGGAGCGCTCGCGGGCGGGGTCGAAGACGGCCTTGCCCATCTCGATTTTTGATTTGGCGACCTCGGTGGCAATGTCCATGCGTTCGACAAAGCTGTTGAGCAAGGTGGTGTCGATGCCATCGATGGCCTGGCGAATATCGGCAAGGTCCATGGAGGCCCCTTTCGTGAATGGTTGCCTGGGGTAGTTAATTTGGGACGGGGCTATTTTAGCTACCCTTTGACTGTCGGCGAATCGATGGGTGCTGGGGCAAATATCAACTGGCATATGGGGGTAGCTAAAAAAGCCCCGTCCCAAATTAACTACCCCTTGGGGTTGGTGGACTAAAGCTGTCCGGCGTCCTCGAGGAGGGCGTCCCAGATGGCCAGCGCTGCGGCTGCTTCGGCTACGGGGACGGCGCGCGGGACGATGCAGGGATCGTGGCGGCCGTGGACCGAGAGCTCGGCATTTTCCATAGCGTCCATGTCCACCGTCTGCTGCTCGCGGCCAATGGAGGGGGTGGGCTTTACGGCCATACGCCACATGACGGGCGCGCCGGTTGAAATGCCGCCCAGGATGCCGCCGGCGTTGTTGGACTCGATCTCGATCTGGCCGGTCTCGGTGTCGATGCGATACGGATCGTTGTTCTCGCTGCCGCGCATGGCGGCGACGGCAAAGCCCATGCCAAACTCCACGCCCTTCACGGCGGGAATCCCAAACGCGATCTGTGCGATGCGGTTCTCGATGCCGTCGAACATGGGGTCGCCGATGCCCGCGGGCAGGCCGTAGATACCGCACTCCACGATGCCGCCGATGCTGTCGAGCTCGTTGCGCGCGGCAAAGATCTCCTCGCGCATGCGACCGGCAGCTGCGGCGTCAATGCACGGCAGGTCGTTGGTAAGGATCGCCTTGCGGTCGGCTTCGCGATAGACCATGTCGTCCATGGGCAGATCGGAGATGCCGCCGATCTGCGCTACGTGCGCCATCACGTTAATGCCGCGGGCCTCGAGCGCCTGCAGCGCGATGCCGCCCGCGATGCACAGGGGCGCTGTCAGGCGGCCGGAGAAGTGTCCGCCGCCGGCGACGTCGTGCATGTTGTGGTACTTCACGCGTGCCGGGAAATCCGCATGGCCCGGGCGGGGCTTGCGGCGTAGCTCGGAGTAGTCCTTGGAGCGCGTGTTGGTGTTCTCGATGATCGCGGCGATAGGCGCGCCCGTGGTGTGTCCATCAACTATGCCGGCGATAATGTGGGCGGCGTCGGCCTCGCGGCGCTTGGTCGCGGTCTCGTCACGGCCGGGGGCGCGACGGTCCAAAAAGGCCTGCAGCTGCTCCAGGTCAACGGCGATACCTGCCGGAATGCCATCGAGCGAGCAGCCGATAGCGGGGGAGTGCGACTGGCCGAAGATGCTTACGTGCAAGACGTTGCCAAAGGTCGAGGACATGCTATTCCTCCTCGAGCGTGACCTTGCCGCCCAACAGGCGGTAGTGGTCGAAGAAATCGGGATAGGACTTGTTGACGGCCTCGGCGCCGTGGATCACGACCTCGCCGGTGGCGCGACTCGCGGCGATGGCGGCCATCATGGCGATGCGATGGTCGTTGTGCGAATCGACCTCGCCGCCGGTAAGGGCATCGACGCCCTTGATGATGAGGTCGTCACCGGCGATGCGCACCTGCGCGCCCAACGCGGTGAGCTCGCGGGTGGTGGTGACCAGACGGTCAGATTCCTTGATGCGCAGGCGTGCACAGTCACGGATGAACGTGCGGCCCTGAGCTAGCGACGCCACGGCCGAGATAACAGGCACCAGGTCCGGAATGTCGTGGGCGCTCATCTCAAAGCCGGCGAGCCTGTCGGACTGCACGGTGGCGGCGTTCGTGGAGCGCACGATGCGGGCGCCAAAGCGCGAAAGCGCGGCGAGCACGTTGCGGTCGCCCTGCGCGGAGCTCAGCGACACGCCCTCGACGGTGATGGGGTCGGAGCCGATGGCGCCGGCGCACAGCCAAAAGGCGGCGTTGGACCAGTCGCCCTCGACGGCTACGCTGCCGGGCGTGCGGTACGATCCGCTGTTTACGCGGAAGTTCGTGACCTCGGGCTTGCCGTCCTTGGCCGGAATACGCTCGACGTTGACCTCGACACCAAAGGCCTTCATGGCCTGGATGGTCAGGTTGATGTAGGGGCGGCTCTCGATAAGGCCGGTCACCTGCACGCAGGAGGGCTGGGCCAGTAGCGGGGCCGCCAGCAGCAGGCCGGAGATATATTGCGAGCTCACGTTGCCCGGAAGCACAAAGGTGCCCGGGCGCATGCGGCCGCTCGTCTTGAGCGGAAAACCGCCCAGGCCCTGCAGGTCGCAACCGGCGGCAATGATCTCGTCCGAGAGCGGGGAGAGCGGGCGTGCGCCTAGACGGCCCTGTCCCACGAAGGTGGCCTCTGCGCCCAGCGCGCAGGCGACGGGTAGCATAAAGCGCAGCGTGGAGCCGCTCTCACCGCAGTCGAGCGTGCCGCCGGCAAGGGCCTTGAGCAGGCCAAATTCAATGCTCTTCATGGTGGGGTGGACCTGGAAGCCGTCCTCGACGGTCTCGATGCGGGCGCCGAGTGCCGTAAGGCAACGCACCGTGGCCTCGATGTCGGCGCAGGTGGTGTTGCAGGTGACGTGTGTCTCGCCGTTGGCAAGCGCAGCGCAGATGATCAGGCGATGTGCCATCGACTTGGACGCGATGGCGGGAACGGTGCCCTTGAGCGGGGACGGGGTGATGCGGGCTAGCATGCGGATGCGTCTCCCTTCTGGCCGAGGCCCTCGGCAATGAGTTCGTGGAAAGTGGAAAGCGGCGTGCGGTCGATGCTGCAGCGGCCAATGCCGTGCGGAATCACCAGGTCGATGGTGTCGCCCGCGCGCTTCTTGTCGTGGAGCGCCTCGGCAAAGACGGCATCGGCGGAAAGCTCGCAGCGGGTCTTGAGGCCGTGGCGGGCGCAGAGCTCCTCAATACGATCGGGCAGCTCGGCGTCACAAATGCCGTGCAGGGCTGCGGCACGCGTGATGATGCCCATGCCAATCGACACGCAGTTGCCGTGGCCGAGCTCAAAGTGCTCGCAGGCTTCGACGGCGTGCCCGGCGCTGTGGCCAAAGTTGAGGAGCTTGCGCTGATTGGTTTCGCGCTCGTCGGCAACGACCACGGCGCGCTTAATGTCGATATTGCGGGCGATGATGAGCGCCACACGGGCCACGTCGTGGTTCAGCAGCTCAAGCGTGAGCGGAGTCTTCTCCAGCTCGGCGAAGAGCTCGGGGTCGGCGATCACGGCGTGCTTGACGACCTCGCCGCAGCCGTCGGCGAACTGCTCGGACGTGAGGGTTGCCAGGCACCCCACGTCGGCGATGACCACGCTCGGCTGCCAAAAGGCGCCGGCCAGGTTCTTGCCGGCTGCCAGGTCGATGGCCGTCTTGCCGCCGACCGACGAATCCACCATGGCGAGCAGGCTTGTGGGAATCTGCACAAACTTGCAGCCGCGCATGTAGGTGGCGGCCACAAAGCCGGCCACGTCGCCCACGACGCCGCCGCCGAGCGCCACGATCACGTCGGAGCGCGAAAGCTCGTGCTCGGCCACAAACTCCAAAATGGCAACGTAGGTCTCGGCACGCTTATGGGCCTCGCCGGCCTCGAAGGTGCAGATGCTCACCTCGTAGCCTGCGGATTCGAGGCTCTGCTTAACGGGCATCTGGTAGAGCGGACCCACGTTGGTGTCCGTCACGATGACGGCGCGGGAGCCGCCGGCGGTGGCACGTACGAGCGGGCCTGCCTGCTCCAGCAAAAACGTGCCCACATGAACCTGGTAGGGGCGTGCGGTGTCGATATCGATGGTAATCGCCATAAGCTTCGGTCCTTTCGACCTGGCGTGATAAGTGGTCTAGTGGGAGGCCTCGTCGTCGAGCGCGCGCTTGATGCGGTCGCCCTCGGCAAGGAGATTCTCAAGATAGCGCTGGTCGCGGTCCTTAAGGGCGCGACTGTAGGCGCCGAGCGATTCGATCAGATGGTCGATCTCGAAGGCGAGCGCATCGGCGTCGTCGATCATGAGCTCGGACCACATCTGCGGATTGAGGTGCGCTACGCGGGTGAGGTCGCGGTAGCTGCCGGCCGAAAAGCCGTGGTGGACCTGAGCGGTCGGGCTCTTAACATAGGCGTTGGAGACGACGTGCGCGAGCTGGCTCGTAAAGGCGATGACGCGGTCGTGCTCGGCAGCGCTCGTTACGCTGAACTTGCCAAAGCCTAAGGGGCGTACCATCTCGCGCACCTGGCCCAAAAGCTCCAGCTTAAGTGCGTCGTCCACTGCGGGCGGTACAAGCACGAGCGGTGCGTCCTGGAACAGGTCGGCGCGGGAATGCGCGTAGCCCGAGAACTGCGTGCCCGCCATGGGATGCGCGCCCACAAAGTAAAAACCGTGCTCGCGGGCAAGCTCAAAGGCGCGCTCGCACACGATGCCCTTGACGCCCACGGTGTCGATCACCACGGGGCCCATGATGGCCTCGGTGTCGGTGGCGTCGGCGAGTGCCTGGGCGTGCGCCTCGAGCCACTCGATGCAGGCCTCGGGGTAGCATGCCAGGACGATGATGTCGCATTCGCCGAGCGTCTCGTCGTTGAGCTCGCCGGCAACGGTACCCATACTGGCGGCCGTCATGACGTCGTCATCGGGGTCCCAGGCCAGCACGCGGACGCCCGCCTGCGCATAGCCGCGGGCAAAGCTGCCGCCGATGAGGCCCAGGCCCACGATACCGGCGCATTTGGGGCCACCCTGGTTAACGCGTGCGTTTCTCACCGTACCCATGGCCTACTCCTGAACGGTCTCTTGGCAGACGACCTCGCGGATGGCGCGGATGCGGCGCATGGTGTCGTCAAACTGGTCGGGGGTGAGGGCCTGAGCACCATCGGACCAAGCGTGGCTCGGGTCGTCGTGGACCTCGATCTCCAGGCCGTTGGCGCCGCAGGCAGTCGCGGCGAGCGCCATGGGCTCAACATAGCGGGTGTAACCGGTGGCGTGGCTGGGGTCGGCGACGACGGGCAGGTGCGACAGGTGGTGCAGCACCGGCACGGCGTTGAGGTCGAAGGTGTTGCGGGTGCGGGTCTCGAAGGTGCGGATGCCGCGCTCGCACAGGATGACGTTGTCGTTGCCCTCGCTCATGATGTACTCGGCTGCCATGAGCAACTCGTCGACGGTGCCGGACATGCCGCGCTTGAGCAGGATCGGGGTCTGCGTCTTGCCGACCTCCTTGAGCAGGGGGAAGTTCTGGGCGTTGCGAGCGCCGATCTGCATGACGTCGATCTTCTTGTCCAGGAAGACCTGCACGTCGCGCGGGTCCATGATCTCGGTGACGATCGGCATGTCGAGCTCGGCGGATGCCTCGCACAGCAGGTCCAGGCCGGCGGGACCCATGCCCTGGTAGGCGTACGGGGAGGTGCGGGGCTTGTAGGCGCCGCCGCGCAGCATCGTGGCGCCGGCGGCCTTCACGCGGCGGGCGATGCGGATGAGGTTCTCGCCCTCGACGGAGCAGGGGCCGGCGATGACCTGGAACTGGTCGCCGCCGATCTTGACGCCGTGGCCGCAGTCGATGACGGAGTCCTCGGGGTGGAACTTGCGGTTGGCGCGCTTGAACGGCTCGGAGACGCGCTGCACGCGCTCGACGACGTCCATGGACTCAAGCAGGAACGGGTCGATCTTGGTCGTGTCGCCCACCAAGCCGATGATGGTCTCGTTCTCGCCGCGCGAGACGTCGGTTTTGAGTCCCTTTTTCTCAATCCAGCTGACGATGTGGCTGACGGCCTCGTCGCTGGCGCTCTGCTTTAAAATTGCAATCATGGTGTGCCTCTCACCTCGATGGATAGCCCTTGCAAAAACGGCCCGCATCGCGAGCCGTATATATGGTGCATGTGAGTTTATACTAATTGTTTCACTTTTGCGTTCTAAAGTGGGCCTTTGCGCCGCGTCTCCCACGTAATTGCAAAGCTTTTTCTATTATTTTGTTAGCCCGTGGCGCACTTGGGTATAATGCCTACCGTTCGCCCTATTAGCTCAGGGGATTAGAGCGTCTGCCTCCGGAGCAGAAGGCCGTTGGTTCGAATCCAACATGGGGCACCATCGAACGTAAGACCGTCCGAACCTCGCATGGTCCGGGCGGTTTTCTTATACCGACGCGACGTGATGGGACGTGGTATGGCAGCAACGGATATCGAGCGCGGACTCTCGACCGCCGAGGTCGAGGAGCGCATCGCCGCCGGTAAGATCAACCGCAACATGGAGCTCAAGACCAAGTCGGTCAAAGAGCTCGTCATCGAGAACCTCTGCACGCTGTTCAACTTGATCAACGTGGTCTTGGCGATTTTGGTGTTGCTGACCGGTTCGTTTAAAAACCTGACGTTCCTGTTCGTGGTGTTCTTGAACACGGCAATCGGCGTGATTCAGTCCATGCGTTCTAAGCGGATGGTCGACAAGCTTACGCTGCTCACCTCTAAGAAGGCCATCGCGGTGCGCGACGGCGCCGAGGTGGAGCTCGACCTGGACCAGATCGTGCTCGACGATATCATTCGCCTGGGGCGCGGTGACCAGATTCCCGCCGACGCCGTGGTAGTGTCGGGCGAGGCACTCGTCAACGAGAGCCTGCTGACGGGTGAGAGCGACCTCATCAAGAAACAGCCCGGCTCCGAGCTCATGAGCGGCAGCTTTATCGACTCGGGCCTGCTGCGCGCCCGCGTGATCCATGTCGGCGCCGACAACTACGTGGCAAAGATCAACAACGAGGCCAAGTACGTCAAAAAGGTCAATTCCGAGATCATGAACGCGCTGAACGCCATCGTGCGGTTCGCGAGCATTATCATGATCCCGCTTGGTCTGGCGCTTTTTGCCTCGAGTGTGAGCGGGCTGTGGGATGCCGCGGGAACCCCGGGCGATAGCGCGCTTTCCTGGTGCTTCTCCGAGCTGCTGGCCGGTCGCGTGCCTTCTTCGGCGCTGCTGTCCACGGTTGGTGCCCTGTTGGGCATGATTCCGCAGGGCCTGGTGCTGCTGACCTCGTCGGTGCTCGCGATTGCCACGGTGCGCCTGGCGCGTCGCAAGGTGCTGGCACAGCAGCTCTACTGCATCGAGACACTCGCGCGCGTCGACGTTTTGTGCCTGGACAAGACGGGCACCATTACCTCGGGCCGTATGGAGGTCGAGGGCACCTACCCGCTGCCTGTTGAGGGTGTTGGCTTTGGCGCGGACTCGGACGAGGCAGCTGTTCCCGTCGAGACCACGGTGCTCGACTTTGCGCTTGCCAACGTGGCGCGTGCGACCTCGGCAGATGCCAACGAGACCTGCCAAGCGTTGCTCAACTACTACGCCGATCGTCCGGTCGAGGTCTCCGAGCCGCTGTCGGTCATTCCGTTCTCGTCCTCCAAAAAGTGGAGCGGCGCATCGTTTGCGCAGGGCTCCTATGTGATGGGCGCCGCGCAGTTTGTGCTCTCTGATCGCGCATTTGCGCAGGTCGAGAATCGTGTGGCCGAGCTTGCCGATACCTGCCGCGTGCTCGTGGTGGCGCGCGTGGACGGCTTTACGCCCGATGGCGATATGGTGGGCGAGGCCGAGCCCGTGGGCTTTGTGACCATCCGTGACGAGATCCGCACCTCGGCGGCCGAGACCATCGGCTACTTTAACGAGCAGGGCGTGACCCTCAACGTGATCAGCGGCGACGACCCTCGTACGGTGTCCTCGATCGCGCGCGTGGTGGGCGTGCCCGGGGCGGATGCCTACGTGGACGCCACGACACTCGATACGCCGTCCAAGATTGATGCGGCGGTGGACCGTTACCACGTCTTTGGACGTGTGACACCGCAGCAGAAGCGCGAGCTCGTACAGGCGCTCAAACGCCGCGGGCACACCGTGGTCATGACGGGCGACGGCGTCAACGACGTGCTGGCGCTCAAGGAGGCCGACTGCTCCGTGGCGATGGCCGCCGGCTCCGATGCCGCGCGCAATGTGGCCGAGATCGTGCTCGTCGATAACGACTTTGCCTCGATGCCCGCTGTGGTGGCCGAGGGCCGTCGTTCTATCAATAACCTGCAGCGCTCTGCCGCGCTCTTTCTGACTAAGACGCTGTTCTCGATGGGCCTGGCGGCGCTGTGCATCGCGCTGCCGCCGTACCCCTTCGAGCCCATTCAGATGACGCTCATCAACTTCTTCTGCATCGGCGCGCCGGGCTTTGTGCTGGGCCTGGAGCCCAACAACGCCCGCGTGAAGGGGTCGTTCTTGACCAACGTGCTTAAGCGTGCGCTGCCGGCGTCGATTGCGGTCATTTTGGCCGCGGCACTCGATATCTTTGTGGCACGCGTATTTGGCTTTAGCCAGCTTACGCTTTCGACCATGTGCCTGCTTACGTCGTGCGCGGCGAGTGTCAGCCTGATCTGGCGTATCTCGCAGCCGCTCACGCCCTTGCGCGTGGTGCTTTTCGTGTTTGTCGTCGCCGGTATTTTGACGGGCGTTATCGGGTTCCCGGGGCTGCTGTCCATCGCCAATTTGTCGATGGGTCAGATGGTCATCTTGGCGGTTATCGTTGTCTTTACCTGCGCTGTGTTCTTTAAGCTTGCCACGATGATGGACTCGCTTAAGCCCCGTCGCCGTCATGCGGCTACCGGCTTTGGCCGTGGCGTGCGCGTTCGCCTGGGTCGCGGCGGCGGCAAGGTGAGTTCGACGGGATCGACCGCCGAGCGTTTTGCCAAGCGTGTTGCCGCCGATATGGCGCAGCGCCGCGAGGAACGCACTGTCCGCGAGGCCGAGGCCCGTGCACTCGAGGGTGTGGCCCAGGCCCAGCCCAAGAAAAAGAAGAGTACCGGAGCCAAGCGCTCTCGCGTGACCAAGTCCGCCCAAGGCATCAAAGTCTCGATGCCAAGCAAAAAGAAGAAGTAGCTACGCGCCCTGGCGATGTTGAATTGGTGCCTTGTTCCTGTGGGGCCGTGGCGATGTTATGCTCTAACCTCGATTGTTTGAATTGCTTCGAAAAGAGGATGCCGTGATCTGCCCGCATTGCCTTAAGACTATCGAGGACGGCGCCTCGTTCTGCCCCTACTGCAACGCCTATGTGGGTCCGGGCGATGGTCCCGAGCACACCGAGTTCGTGTTCTGCGAGGGCTGCGGTGCCCGTCTTTCTCCGCATGATCGTACGTGCCCCAAATGCGGACGCCCCGCTCCGGGTATCCTCTCCGAGGACGCAGCCGCATCCGACCTGGCAGCGGGCCGCACGGCGGGCTTTCCGCGCCTAACGCAAGAGCAGATCGATACCGAGGTGCCTCATGCGCCGGCCTCTGCCGCTGCGGTTCTTTCGGACGCCGCCGATCCTAACGAGACTTGCGTGCTGCCGGCTTTCGATAAGGATTTCGGTATTCCCAAGGTCGATATTCCCACGCCGGTTTCCCTGCATGACGATGCTCAAAAACCCAAGCGCAAGGTGCATCCCGACGAGGATGCCTATCACAAGCACAAGCGTCATATCCCCAAGCCGCTCATTATCATCGCGGTCCTTGCCGTTGTTTGCGGCGGTGCCTATTGGTTCGTGACGATTGATCCCATGGGTGTCATGCCTGGCTTCTACGACCAGTTTGGCCAAGCTGCACAAACCACCTTCCCTACGCGCCAAAAGGGCGAGGCGACTGAGGACGATACTGAGCAGGACGATGCTGCCGAGGTGGTCCAGGAGGAAACCGTGCTCACCGATGATCAGCTCTATACCAGGCTCGATGGTCTGTATCAGACTATCGTGTCCTATGGTGACGAGGATCAGATCGGCGAGGTCATCGATTCCTTTAACAACGGCTATCTCCGAACGCCGCTGTCCACCCGTCAGGAGTTGTCGCAGAGTGCCTACGCCCTGCGCGACCAGATCAAAAAGACGCAAGATGAGCTTAACAACCTTAAGTATCAGGACGATACGGTCTATGCGGACGACATCGCCCACTTAAAGCAGCTTGCCGAGTGGATGTATGAGCGCGTCGACGTGATCTGCCAGAGCTGGGACATCTCGCTGGCCATTCCCGATGGCGAGTCGATGAGTTCCCACCAAAGCGAGATCCTGGCGCCCATCGCACAGGGCGGCAACAGCGCGCTGAACCAGTACGACGCCAACGTGGGCTCCTGGAAGCCGCAACAGCGTTCCTAAAATTAGTTCGCCATAGTCGGCATAACCTACGTGCGCAATTGATGTAAGCGCATGCTTATTGCTACAATTCGTACAAATATGCTTTAAACGCACGAGGAAGGAACCACATGTTTGGTTTTAAGAAAGAGCTCTACACGCCCGAGTATCAGCTTGCCGGCGACGAGTGCGCCGTTATCGAGACGTCGAAGGGTACCATCAAGGTCAAGTTTGACGGCGAGGGCGCTCCCATTCATGTCGCGAACTTCTGTGAGCTTTCTACGATGGGCTTCTATGATGGCCTTAAGTTCCATCGCTATGTGCCCGGTTTTGTCATCCAGGGCGGCGACCCCAATACCCGCGATATGTCCGGCGCCGACGTCGCTGCCGGTCTTGAGGGCCCCGACGGCATGCCCGGTACCGGTGGCCCCGGCTACTGCATTAAGGGCGAGTTTGCCACCAATCCGCGCAACAGCCATGTCGATGGTGCCCTTGCCATGGCACGCTCCATGGACCCCGATTCCGCGGGTTCGCAGTTCTACTTCTGCCTGGGTGCCCAGCATAACCTCGATTCCGGTTACACCGTCTTTGGTACTACGGTCGAGGGTCTCGATGTGATTTCGCAGCTGCGTGCCGGCGACGAGATCGTCCATGTCGAGATCGTTCACGAGTAAAGGGGACTTCCTTGAATAGCCAGCTGATCCAACAGGGCCGCGCCGCTTACCGCGCGGGTGATTTTTCCGCTGCAGCCCAGATGCTTGGGGCGGCAAAAACTCCCGATGAGATTATGGGCGAGGCCGATCACCTTCGCGGCAACGCCTTGATGCACCTGGGCATGTATGCCGAGGCCGCCGAGGCCTATGCCGCCGCCCTCAACGACGGCACCTACGGCAAGCGCGGCGCGCTGCTCACCAACCGCGGCAAGGCACTCGCCGCCGTGGGCGACTACACGACGGCTGCCCAGGCGTTCTCTGCTGCTACGCAGGATGCTTCCTATGCCACGCCGTTCAAGGCCTATCTGGGCCTGGGCAATGCGCTGTTCCAGTCGGGCGACTATGCCAACGCGGGTACTGCCTTTCGTCAGGCCGCCATCGACGGCGCCAATCCGGCTCCTGCCGCCGCACTCGGCGAGCTCGGTCGTTGCTTCATTAAGCTTGGCCGTCCGGCGGATGCCGTGGAGACCTACCGCACGGCTATCGACTTTGCCGGTCCCCGCGACGACACGCGTGCGCTCAACGCCGGCATGGGTCAGGCACTTTCTGCCGCCGGCCGCCCCTCCGACGCACTCGACGCCTTTAACGCCGCTACTGCCGATGGCATCTACCAGCTCACCTCCGAGCAGGCCGATGAGCTTGCCCGCGTTCACGATTCGCTTGCCGCGCTATCCGCCCAGACGGCTATGGCCACGGCTCCGGCGCCCGCGATGGACGCTCCTGCCGTCGATCCGCTCGATCCTACGGGCGCGACCGGTCAGTTTATGCCCGATCCCTCGGACACCGGTTTCTTTACGCTGTCCGAGTCCGAGATGGTCCAGCAGGACCGTCAGGATCGTAAGCAGGCCAAGGTCCGTCGTCGCCATCGCCACACGGGTCTCAAAGTCTTCATCGTGCTGCTTCTGCTCATTTTGATCGCCGCGGGCGGTCTGGGCTTTGCCTACACGCGCGGCTTTGGCTTCCCGTCTCAGGAGTCTGTCGTTACCGATCTGTTCCAGGCTGCCGGCGACGGTGATACCGCAAAGGCCGAGTCTTGCCTGGCCTCGAGCCTGTCCGAGGACGCCAAGTCGATGATCATCTCTTCGATTCCGCAGGGTGCCACCGTGTCCGTCGAGGGCATGGATCAGTCCATGACCGAGACGACCGCTAAGGTGAAGGCATCGCTGTCCAAGGGCGGCGAGCAGGAGTACACCGTCAAATTCGTGCGCTCCGACAACCATATCGGCTGGGCCGTTTCCTCGCTCGATATGGATTTCTCGGCTGCTGACAACCAGTAGTGACCTTATGGGATTTAGCTTTGCCCGGCGCTTCACCGCAAGTGAGGTGCCGGGCTTGCGCTAGTATGATGAGCTAGTAGTTTTCCAGCAATCATCCAACACATCAGGAGTTGCGTTGTTTTCTTTGATGGATATGTTCTTCGGTAGCTATGCGGGCGATCTTGCGATCGACCTCGGCACCGCAAATACGCTTGTCTCCGTGCGCGGCAAGGGCATCGTCATTCGCGAGCCCTCCGTCGTCGCCATCGACAAGAACGACGAGCGCATCCTGGCGGTCGGTATCGAGGCAAAGCGCATGCTCGGCCGTACGCCCGGCAACATCGTGGCTGTTCGTCCCCTGAAGGACGGCGTCATCGCCGACTTCGATGTTACCGAGGCCATGCTTCGCTACTTTATCGACAAGGCGTCCGAGAAGCGCTACCCGTGGACCCCGCGTCCGCGCGTTGTCGTCTGTGTTCCTTCCGGCGTCACGTCGGTCGAGAAGCGTGCCGTCTTTGAGGCCACGATCCAAGCCGGCGCTCGTCAGGCCTACCTGATCGAGGAGCCCATGGCCGCCGCTATCGGCGCCGACCTGCCCGTCGAGGAACCCACCGGCTCCATGGTCATCGACATCGGCGGCGGTACCACCGAGGTCGCCGTTATCGCCATGGGCGGCATCGTCGTCTCGCAGTCCATCCGTATTGCCGGTGATGAGTTCGATCAGGCCATCCTCACGCACGTTCGCGATGCCTATAACCTGGCCATCGGCGAGCGTACGGCAGAGGACATCAAGATCAAGGTCGGCTCCGCCGTGCCGCTCAAGGACGAGCTCGACGTCGAGGTCAACGGCCGCGACGTGATCACCGGTCTGCCCAAGACCGTGCGCATCGAGAGCGAGGAGATCCGTCGCGCGCTCAACAAGCCGCTCGACGAGATGGCTAAGGCCGTCAAGGACGCACTCGATGCCACGCCGCCCGATCTTGCCTCGGACCTTATGTACTACGGCATATTGCTGACCGGTGGCGGCGCGCTGCTGCGCGGTCTCGACGTGCGCCTGCGCGATGAGACCGGCGTTTCGGTCAACGTCAGCCCCACGGCGCTCGATAACGTCGTTAACGGCTGTGCCCGCGTGCTCGAGGCCAATGCGTTTGATGGCGGCTTCGTCCAGACCAATGCTTAATTTCCAAAAGGTGGATTCCATTTGGCACGATCTTCGGGTTTCTCCACAAATCTGAATACCAAGCGACAATCAACGGGTATGCGCCCGTTGATTGTTTTCAGCCTGATTTCGGTGTTGCTGCTCACGTTTTACATCCGCGAGGGCGAGGCAGGACCGATTCATGCCGTGCGTTCGGGCGTAACGACGATTACCTCGCCGGTGCGCTTTGTGGGTTCGGCTGTGGCGGCTCCTTTCAATGCCATCGGCAACGTGTTCTCTAACCTTACGGCGTCCCAGGACACGCTCGACGAGCTCAAGAAGCAAAACGAGGAGCTGACCTCTAAGGTTGCCGAGCTCTCCGAGGCTCAAAAGACCGCCGAGCGTCTGGAGGGGCTGGTCGGGCTGCAGTCGACCTACAACCTCAAATCGACCGCTGCTCGTATCGTTGGTGCCTCGGGCGATGCCTGGACCTCGACCGTAACCATCGACAAGGGCTCTGCCGACGGCCTTACCATCAACATGCCCGTGACGAGTTCTGCCGGTGTTATCGGCCAGATTATTGAGGTATCGGCCAAGACCTCTACCGTGCGCCTGATTGGCGACGAGAACTCGGGCGTGTCCGCCATGGTGCAGGACACGCGCGCCCAGGGTATGCTGCAGGGTCAGGCTGACGGCACGCTGCGTCTTGAGTACGTGAGCGTCGACTCCGATGTTAAGGTTGGCGACATCATCGTGACCTCGGGCATCGGTGGCGTGTTCCCCAAGGGCCTTCCGCTCGGCACCGTCTCGTCGGTCGAGAAATCGGCAAACGACGTGTACTACACCATTGTGGTGCGCGCCCAGACCACGGCCGAGAACAACGAGGAAGTGCTGGTCATCACCTCGCTGACCGACGAACAGTCGGCCTCGGATGAGGACGTGAGCACGGCCAACAGCACGCCGCAGGGAACGTCGCGCGATGCTGCGACCAAGACGAAGGACGAGAGCTCGGATGACAGTTCCGACACGTCCGAGACGACCGATTCCGGCTCGAGCGAATAGGGGGCATGTCCATGGATCTACACGAGCAGGGGATGAGCTCCCGCACGTTTGTGATCGCCGCCATCGTGTGCGTGCTGCTGCAGGCAGGCCTGGCACCGCAGATCTCCATTGCGGGCGGTCGCGTCAACTTCATGATTATCCTGGTGTGCCTAGGCGTGTTCTCGGGCGACCCGACCCGTGCCGTCGTGTGCGGTTTTTGCAGCGGGTTGTTCTATGACCTATCCGCTGCCGTGCCGGTGGGCGTTATGTCGCTCCTGCTGACCGTGGGTTCTTTTGCCCTAGTGCACAGCGCTGTCGGTCAGACGGGCGGTACTCCGAGTGCGCGCGGCGTCACTGTGGGCGCCTTCGCGCTCGTCATTAATGTGATCTACAGCATCATCTTGCTGTTTATGGGTTTGGAGACGAGCTTTGTCGTGGCGATCTTCGGCCATGCGCTGCCGTCTTCGATCCTGACGGGTCTGGTTGCCATTCCGTTTTTGATGTCCGGCGTCGTGCCGCAGTCCGGCTATGGATTCTCCGCACGTGGCGGACGCCAGACGGGCATGCGCTTTAAGCCCAAGACCCGCAAGCTCAAATAGGGGAGGCCCGTAGATGTCTTCCCAGATGACGGTTATTATCGCCGGTATCGTGCTGGTTGTGGCCATCGTGGTCGCGCTGGTCGTCATGCGTCGTGGCGATTCCCGTTTTACCTACGATACGCAGCATGGAACGGCCCCGCGCGCCACCGAGGGCGAGGGCAATACCGCGTCGACCGCCTTTAAGGGCCGCTTTTCCATCCTCACCACGGGTGTGGGCGCGATGTTTGCGGCGCTTGCCGTCAAGCTGTGGGGCATGCAGATGGTCTCATCGGACTATTACGAGAAGCAGGCCAATAGTAATCAGACTCGCACCGTTACAACACCCGCTGTGCGCGGTCGCATCCTCGACCGCAATGGCGTGGCGCTTGTCCAGAACCGTCCCTCACTTGCTGTCGTGGCCTACCGCGACCTTGCCGAGGATGAGGTTCTGGTTCGCCATCTTGCCAACGTGCTTGGAATGCCTTACGTGGCGGTCCTTCGTAATATTCAGGACAATACAGAGGGCGCTCAGAGCCTGCATACCATCGCGACGGACGTCCGTCGCTCCACGGTTGCCTATATTCAGGAGCATGCCGGCGAGTTCCCGGGCGTCAAGATTGCCGAGCGTACCGAGCGCCAGTATCCATATGGCGAGACGGCATGCCATATCTTGGGCTATACCGGCACCATTACCTCCGAGCAGCTCGAGGCCCAGAATAAGAAAACCTCTGGCGATGATGATGCTTCTGCTGGCAAGATTACGTACCAGTCGGGCGATATCGTGGGCCAGGCGGGCGTTGAGAGCTACTACGAAAACCTGCTGCAGGGTATTCGTGGCGAGCAGACCGTCAAGGTCGATGCCTCGGGCAATGTGACCGGTCAGGCCGGCGCCGTGCCCGCGAAGGCCGGCTCTGACATTAAGCTCACGCTCGACCTTAAGATCCAGCAGGCCTGCGAGACGGCGCTGGCGAGCGCTATCGAGCTTGCCAAGACCACTGGCTACAGCAATGCCGGCAACGGCGCTGTAGTGTGTCTCGATCCCAACAATGGCGAGATCCTGGGCATGGCGAGCCAGCCCAAGTTCGATCCGTCCGTCTTTATTGGCGGCGTCTCAAATGACGTGTGGACCGAGCTCAATGATGACAAGGGTTCGCACCCGCTGCTCAACCGCGCCATTAGCGGACAGTACATGTCGGCCTCGACCATCAAGCCGCTCTCGGCGCTGGCCGGTCTTGAGTTTGGAACCTACACGTCGGGGCAGACGACCAACTGCACGGGTTATTGGACGGGTCTGGGCAAGTCGTGGGGCAAGTACTGCTGGCTGCATTCCGGCCACGGCACCATGACGCTGCAGTCGGGAATCGCCAACTCGTGCGACCCTGTCTTCTACGACATGGGCAAGGCGTTCTTTTATGACGAGAAACATTCCGAGGGCCTGCAGGAGGTCTTTCGTCGCTGGGGTCTAGGCAAGACCTGCGGTATCGATCTGCCGAGTGAGGGCGCGGGCCGTATTCCCGATGCCGAGTGGAAAGAGTCGTACTTCACCGACGCCTCTGCCGAGGACCGTAAGTGGAATGCCGGCGATATGACCAACATTGCCATCGGTCAGGGTGACATTCTGGTGACGCCCCTGCAGATGGCGTGTGCCTATATGGGTCTTGCCAACGGCGGCAAACAGTACGTGCCTCACGTGTTTTTGTCTGCCGTGTCGCGCGATGGCGACGGCGATGCCTATAAATACAACGGCAAGGGCAAGAAGAAGCGCCTGGAGGCCAAGATCAACAGCGATTCGGATTTGGCTCTTGTGCGCAACGGCATGCACGACGTGATTTACACGGCATCGACGTCCCTGGCGGCTCACTTTGGCACCCTGACGCCGCAGGTATACGGCAAGTCGGGCACGGGCGAGAAAAGCGGTGAGGACGAATACGCGTGGTTCTGCGCCTATGCACCGGCCGATGACCCCAAGTATGTCATCGCTACTGTCCTGGAGCAGGGCGGCGGCGGCTCAGATACCGCGATGCATGTCGTGCGCGACGTGCTCGGTGTGATTTATGACGAGCCCGATACCTCTTCGGCCTCGGGCGATTCTTCGGTTCGATAGGAGGTTGCGATGGATTTTTCTCCGGCGGATCTGTTCCGTTCAACCAAGACCGGCTCTCGCAGCAGCCTGGACCGCGTCAACAAGCAACTTTCGGCCTCGCGCGGCACGTTTCGCCAAAAGGTGCATATCGGTGTGCTCGTGGCTACAGTGGCGCTCGTCGCCTACGGTGCCATCATTATCTGGTCGGCTTCGCAGTTTAAGGCCGATGCCTCGTTCTCACGCCATCTGCTGGGAATTGGCATCGGAGCGGTGCTGGCGGTGCTGGTCTGGCGTACCGATCTGCGCGGTATTTCCAATTTCTCGACGGCGTTGCTCGTCATCGACTTGATCGTGATCCTCTCGCCCAAGATTCCGGGTCTGTCCTATACGGGCGGTCTGGGCATGACGGGCTGGATCAAGATTCCCGGTATCGGCTTGACATTCCAGCCGGTTGAGCTTGCCAAGCTCATCACCATCTTCTTTATTGCTACGCTTGGCTCGCAGTATAACGGTCGCATCGATACCGTTCGCGACTACGTCAAGCTCTGCGGCATGCTGTCCATTCCGTTTTTGGCCGTCGTTGCCATGGGCGACCTGGGCTCGGGCCTGGTTGTGCTGGTTTCGGGCGCCATCGTCATTTGTATGAGCGGTGCACGCCGCGAATGGGTGCTGTCGACCCTGGCCCTGCTCGTGGGCTTGGTGGCCCTCGTTCTGGCGCTCGATTCGGTCTTTGATTCGTTGCTCGGCCACGATGTGCTCATCAAGCAGTACCAGATGAACCGTCTGACGGTCTTTATCGACCCCGATAATGCCGATTCGGACGATGCCTACAACCTGCAGCAGTCGCTTATCGCCGTTGGCTCGGGCGGCTTCTTTGGTAAGGGTTTGGGCCATGCGACGCAGTCGGCCGGCGGCTTCCTACCCGAGTTCCATACCGACTTCGTCTTCGCCTTTTTGTCCGAGACCTTTGGCTTCTGCGGTTCCTTTTTGCTGCTGTGCTTGTACGTGCTGCTCATCTTCTCGACGATCCGCGTTGCCTTTAAGTGCGAGTCTCTGTTCCTACGCTTATCATGCGTAGGTATCGTTGGCATGTGGGCGTTCCAGACCTTCGAAAACATCGGCATGTGCATCGGCATGATGCCGATTACCGGTATTCCGCTACCGTTTATTAGCTTCGGTTCGTCTTCGATGATGATTCAGCTGCTGACGGTGGGTATCGTACAATCCATATGGCGGCATCGTTCGGGCGCCGCGTAACCGCTGGAGGGGTTTGCTATGAAAATTCCCGTAGATAAGCTGACCCGCGCTTTTAAGATGGGCGCGTCCGTTAAGAAGGATTCCGATACGCCGGTGCGCGTCTCGGTCTATCTGGATTCGTCCGCCTCGCGCTTTCTGGCCGAGACGGTGCGTGATGCCTTTGTGCCGCAGACGACCTCGGGCATTGTGCGCGTCGAGCGTCTGGGGGAGGAACGAATTGCTCCAAAGACCGATACCGATGTGGTGCTGGTGCTCTCGTGTGGTTCCGACCGCTTGGAGAGTGCCGTGCAGGAGCTCGTGATCGCCGGCGCGCCCGTGTGCGTGCTTGCCGAGTCTGCTGTGGAGGTGCCGTTTATCGAGGAGTCCACGCCCATGCTCGGCGTGGTGGCGGCAACCGATAAGACGTATCTGCTCGAGACGCTTGCCCGCTGGATTCTCGATCGCACCGACAAGGAAACGGCTTTTGCGGCGAACTTTGCCTTCATGCGCATCGCGGCGGCCAATCGTATCATCACCTCGTGCGCGCTCACCAATATGGCGACCGGTGCGCTGGTGTTTTTGCCGGGCGCCGATTATCCCGTTATGGCGCTGGCGCAGGTGGGCATGCTCTTTGAGCTCGCTGCCGTCTTTGGACGCGGCATTAAGCCCGAGCGTGGCTACGAGGTCGCGGGCGTGCTTGCCGGCGGTCTTTTGATCCGTGCGGTCACCCGCGCGCTCGTCAAGCAGACGCCGCATATTGGGTTTGCCGTCAAGGCGCTCACTGCTGCCGCGGGCACCTATGGCATGGGCCGTGCGCTCGTTTCGCTCTACGAGCGCGATGTCGACTACAGCCGTGCCAACGAGGTGGTCACTGCCACGTTCTCTCGCGTTCGCGATTTGGTGACCACGGTCGCGGGCGCTACCCGTCCTATGGCGTCCTACCAGGACGCATCCGATCTCGCAGCTTAGGGGTTTTCCGTTGCGCGTTGCATACCAAGACTGTTTTCATTTAATTGAGCCGCTGCTCGCCAAGGTCGAGAAACCGAGCCGCTATATCGATCACGAGTGGGGCACGCTTTCCAAGGCCGATGCCGACTACCGTTGTTGCCTGATCTACCCGGATGTGTACGAGGTCGGTCTGCCCAACCAGGGCATCGCCATCCTCTACAACATCCTTAACCAGGCCGAGGGCATCTCCTGCGAGCGTGGCTATGTGCCGTGGCCCGATATGGGTGACGCTATGCGCGAGGCAGGCATTCCGCTGCTCTCGCTCGAGGGTGCAGCGCCGGTCGCTTCGTTTGATATCGTCGGCCTGCATGTTCCGCACGAGATGGCGGTGACGAACTTCCTCGAGGCTCTCGACCTCGCTGGCATTCCGCTGTTGGCGGCCGACCGCACCGAGGACGACCCCATTATCATCGCCGGCGGCCCCTCGGTGTACAACCCCGAGCCGTACGCGGCCTTCTTCGATGTTATCCTCATCGGCGAGGGCGAGGAATCGCTGCTCGAGACCTGCCAGCTGCATCGCCGTCTGCGTGACGAAGGAGTCCCGCGCGCGCAGATTGTCGAGCAGCTTGCATCCATTGCCGGCAACTACGTGCCGTCGCTCTATGAGGTTTGTCACGACGAGCCCTGCTCGCCGCATGGCTACACTGTGCCGCGTGAAGGCAAGGATGCGCCGACGGTGGTCTTCAAGCGCGTCGTCGAGGATTTCGGCGCCACGAATCCGTTGTCGCAGTCGTGTGTGCCCTATGCGCAGCTGGTTCACGACCGCCTGTCTATCGAGATCCTGCGCGGCTGCGCCCGCGGCTGTCGTTTTTGCCAGGCCGGCATGACGTATCGCCCGGTGCGCGAGCGCTCGGCCGACCAGATCGTCTCGTCGGTGATTCAGGGTCTGGAAAAGACCGGCTATGACGAGGTGTCGCTGACCTCGCTCTCCACGACCGACCACTCCTGCATTCGCGACGTGCTCGGCAGGCTCAACCGTCGCCTGGAGGATACGGGTATTCGCGTGTCTATTCCGTCGCAGCGCCTGGATTCGTTTGGCGTGGATATGGCCGAGTCGGTTGCCGGCGAAAAGAAGGGCGGCCTGACGTTCGCGCCCGAGGCCGGTAGCCAGCGCATGCGCGACATCATTAACAAGAACGTGACCGAGGAGGACCTGGACCGTGCGGCCAAGGCGGCCTTCGAGGCCGGCTGGAACCGCATGAAGCTCTACTTTATGATGGGCCTTCCCGGCGAGCGCGACGAGGACATCGTGGCCATCGCCAATCTGGCCGATCACGTGCTGGAGCTCGGTCGTTCCGTGGTGCCCAAGGCTCGTCGCGGCTCGATCTCGGTGTCGATCTCGGTTTCGGTCTTTATCCCTAAGGCTGCCACGCCGTTCCAGTGGTGCCCGCAGCTCGACTACGACGACGTCAAGCGTCGCCAGAAGCTGCTCATCACGAGCGTTCGCAACCGTGCCGTCCGCGTTCATTACCACGATGCCGAGACCTCGCTCATCGAGGCTGCGCTGTCCCGCGCCGGTCGTGACATGACGCCCGTCATCATCGACGCTTGGCGCTCGGGCTCTCGCTTTGACGCCTGGGTAGAGCATTTCTCGCTCGATAACTGGAAGGAAGCTGCTGCCAAAAACGGCATCGACCTCAATGAGCTCGTGCACCTGCCCTACGAGTTGGATTGGCGCCTGCCGTGGGAGCATGTGAGCCCTGGCTGTACGCGCGGCTTCCTCGAGCGCGAGTACCGTCGCTCGCTCGAGGGCGTCACGACTCCCGACTGCACCCGCACGTCGTGCACCGGCTGCGGGATCTGCCCCACGCTCCACGCCAAGAATGTATTGATGGGTGATCGCGCATGAGTGAGCGCCTGACCGACAACCCCTCGCTCTTTAGACTTCGTGTTCGCTATGGCAAGCGCGATCGCCTTAAGTACCTGGGCCATCTCGAAGTGATCCATACCATTGAGCGCATCGTGCGCCGTGCGGGACTTCCCTATGCCGTCACGCAGGGCTTTTCTCCGCACATGCGCGTGGGCTTCTCTTCGGCGCTACCGGTGGGTACGTCGTCGACCTGCGAGTGGTATGACCTGTTTATGACCGAGTTCGTGGCGCTCGACGAGGCGTTTGGGCGCCTGGCTGCGGCGTCTCCGGCCGATCTGGCGCCCATCGAGGCGGCGTACATCGACGTGCGCACGCCGGCGTTGACGGCGCAGCTCACGCGCCTGTCGTATCGCATCGACCTGCACTTGGATCCCGAGGCGCCCGTAAGCGCCGACGAGGTGCGTCGTGCGCTCGACACGCTGCGCGCGGACCATGGCATCGACTACGCGCGCGGAAAAAAGAGCAAGCGCTTGGATTTGGATCACACGCTCGTGGGCTATGAGCTTAAGGCGGGGGAGCGTCCGGACCACCTGGTGCTCATGCTCGACACCCATGCCGATAACGAGGGGTCCATGCGTCCGGAAATTTTGCTTTCTGCAGCTGATGTTTTGTTGCAGGGCTTGACCCCGGGCGTCGATGCACCTATTGTTTCCACCGGTATGCAAGACCTCGTGACCATCTGCTCCTACGATGTCGAGCGTCAGAATCAAGCATGCGAGGACGACGAGGGCCGACTCGTCAGCCCCATACCTGTGCGAACTTGTGGATTTGCTCCACATACTCGTTGACGGGGGTATTATCGCCTGCTACTATATTCGGCTGTTGCACTAACTGATGCATGAAGGGCAAGTAAACATGTACGCAATCGTTAACACGGGCGGCAAGCAGTACAAGGTCGCCACCGACGATGTCATCACCGTCGAGAAGATCGAGGGCAATGAGGGCGACAAGGTCACCCTGCCGGTTATCTTCCTCAACGATGGTAAGAAGATCGTCACCGATCCCGACAAGCTGGCCAAGGCCAAGGTTACCGCTCAGATCGTTGAGCAGTTCAAGGGCGAGAAGCAGCTGGTCTTCAAGTTCCACAAGCGCAAGCGCTATCGTCGTCTGAAGGGTCACCGTCAGCAGCTCACCAAGCTGAAGATCGTGAAGGTTCAGGCTACCTCCCGCGCCAAGAAGGCTGTCAAGGCAGAGGCTGAGGCTGTTGCCGAGGCTCCCGTCGCCGAGTAGATTACACTCGTAACGAAAGAGTAGGTATACACAATGGCACACAAAAAAGGACTCGGTTCCTCCCGTAATGGCCGTGACTCCCGCGGTCAGCGCCTTGGCACGAAGCGCTATGCCGGCCAGACGGTAACCACGGGCACGATTCTCGTCCGTCAGCACGGCACGCACATCCACCCGGGTGAGAACGTTGGCCGTGGTAAGGACGACACGCTGTTCGCGCTGGTCGACGGTACCGTTGAGTTCCACAAGGGTATCAAGCACAGGGTCAGCGTACGCCCGCTCGCGAACGCGTAATTCACCCTTCATAGAGCACATATGTGGGAGGCACTTGAGTTTTAGGATTCAAGGGTCTCCCTCTTTTTGTAGGAGGCGATTCTGTTGTCACAGTTCACCGATATCAGCCGCATTAACGTGTGCGGCGGCGACGGCGGAGCCGGATGCATGTCGTTTAGGCGCGAGGCATTTGTCCCCAAGGGCGGCCCCGATGGCGGCGACGGCGGTCGTGGCGGCAATGTCGTCATCCAGGCCGATGCTCAGCTGTCTTCGCTGATCGATTACCGCTTTAAGCATCACTTCCGCGCCGAGCGCGGCACGCACGGGCAGGGTGCCCGTCGTAACGGTAAGAGCGGCGAGGACCTGATTCTCAAGGTCCCTATGGGTACCGTGGTGCGCGAGCTCGATCCCGAGACGCAGACCCCGATGTTCGAGATTGCCGACCTGGTGCACGACGGCGAGCGCGTCGTCGTGGCGCCCGGCGGTGCCGGCGGCCTGGGCAACACGCACTTTGTGACGTCGGTGCGCCGCGCGCCCGCGTTCGCTCAGCTGGGCGAACCGGCCGAGGAGCACTGGATTGAGCTCGAGATGAAGCTTATGGCCGATGCCGCGCTCGTGGGCTTTCCCTCGGTTGGCAAGTCATCGCTCATCGCGCGCATGAGTGCCGCCCGTCCCAAGATCGCTGACTACCCGTTTACCACGCTCGTGCCGAACCTCGGCATGGTGCGTGCCGGCGAATATTCTTACGTCGTTGCCGACGTCCCCGGTCTTATTGAGGGCGCGAGCGAGGGCAAGGGCCTGGGTCACCAGTTCCTGCGCCACATTGAGCGTACGGCCCTGATCATGCACGTCGTTGACATGACGGGTGGTTTTGAGGATCGCGATCCGGTTGAGGACTATCGCATCATCAACCGCGAGCTCGAGCAGTATGGCGCTGAGCTTTCTGAGCGTCCGCAGATCGTCGTTGCCAACAAGTGCGACGCGCCGGGCACGGCCGACAAGATTGCCGACCTCAAGCGTGCAGCGCTCGACGACGGCCATATGTTCTTTGCCGTGTCCGCCGTGACGGGTGCCGGTCTCAACACGCTGATGCTTGCCGTGGGCGAGCAGGTGGCTAAGCTGCGCGCCGAGTTGGCTGTCTCGGATGAGCCGGTCGTTCTGCGCGACGATGAGTGGGAGCGCCGTCGCCTGCAGCGTGAGAAGCGTTTCCGCATTGTCCAGGAAGAGCGCGGTGCCTTCCGCGTGGTCGGTCGTGCCATCGAGCGCATGGTCATCCAGACCGACTGGGAAAATGAGGAAGCCGTCATTTACCTGCAGCATAAGTTTGCGCGTATGGGTGTTGACGACGCGCTCGAGAAGGCCGGTTGCCGTGCGGGCGACGAGGTCCGCATTTGCCAGCGCGCCTTTGACTTTGAGGGCGCCGAAGACTTCTCGGAGTACGAGGAGCTCGAGGATGCTGGCGAGGACGTTGCCGTTGAGGCCATTGACGTGACCGATGCTTCGGATGAGGGCGTCGAGATTGTCGATGCGGTGGATGCCGCGGACGATGCCGAGACCTCGGAGGGCGAGTAGGCCATGTCGCTGCGCGGTGGAATCGGTCTGCCCGAGCTTTCTCTTGAGGACGGGCAGGAGTTTAGGCTCGGCATTATGGGTGGCACCTTTGATCCCATCCATTACGGGCACCTGGTGACCGCCGAGCAGGCGCGCGAGTCGCTCGACTTGGACGCTGTGCTCTTTATGCCGGCGGGCTCTCCTGCCTTTAAGCTTGACAAGCCGGTGACGCCTGCCGAGGACCGTTATGCCATGACGGTCCTCGCCACCGCCGCGAACCCGGCCTTTTTGGCGAGCCGGTTCGAGATCGACCGTCCGGGCGTAACCTATACGGCCGATACGCTTCATGCCCTTCGCGACTTTTACCCGCCGCAGGTAAAGCTCTACTTTATTACGGGCGCCGACGCGATTATCGATATTGTGACCTGGCATGATGCCGAACGAATCGCTGAGCTTGCTACCTTTATTGCGGCGACACGACCGGGCTTTGATATCGATACGGCGCGTGCCCGAATCAAAGAGTCGGGGCTGCCGTTCGACGTGCGCTATATTCAGATTCCGGCGCTGGCGATCAGCTCGACGAACATTCGTAAGCGAGTTGCCCGCGGTATGAGCGTGCGCTATCTTACGAGCGAGTCCGTGCTCGGCTACATTCGCAAACGCAGGCTATATGCCGATTTGGGCCAAGAAGATTTTGAGTGATGGGGGTCTACGTTGTCGGTAGAGGATCAGTTTGAGGGCGATGAACGCGCGCTGCTCAAGCGCATTCAAGAGCTGCTCGATGTTCGCATGAAGGATAAGCGCAAGCGCTATGTGCATTCGCTGGGTGTTGCCGAGACCGCACTTCATCTGGCCGAGGTCTACGGCGTTGACCGCTTTGATGCCGCTGCTGCCGGTCTGATCCATGACTGGGACAAAGTGCTCTCCGACGACGAGCTGGTTACGCGCGCTCTGCATTACGGCATTAAGATTGCCGGCTCTCCGTCTGCCGCGACGCCGCTTTTGCATGGCCCGGTTGCCGCTTATGAGCTTCCGCAGCTTTTTCCCGAGCTGTCGCCGGCGGTCTTTCAGGCTGTCGACCGTCACACCGTGGGCGCTTGCGACATGACGCCGCTCGATATGGTGGTCTTTGTGGCCGATGCTATCGAACCCAACCGCCACGGCGATTATGCCCATGCGCTGCGCAAGATGGTGGGGAAGTCCTCGCTCGACGAGTTGTTCTTCTCCTGTTTTGCGCAGGGTCTGGTCTATGTGATCCAGTCCGGGCGTTATCTTTATCCCACGGCTATTATGATTTACAACCATTACGCCCAGCTGCGCTAGCTTGGGCTGTCTAGAAAGAGGTATTCCATGGCCGATGAGACCATGACCGACGATCAGATTCTTGAAGGTGTGGAGCACAAGAGTTTTGTTGCCACGTCCGACCGCACCGCTGCCTCGCTGTCCGCGAGCGGTGTTGCCGCCGAGGATGTCGCCCGCGCCGCCGCGCAGGCCGCCTACGACAAGAAGGGCGAGGACGTTCAGGTGCTCGACCTGACCGAGCTTTCCGACGTATGCGACTACTTTGTGCTTGCCACCGGTACCAACAACCGCCAGGTCGATTCTATCGTCGACGAGATCGAGGAGAAGGTCGCCGAGGCTTGCGGCGAGCATCCGTTCTCCATCGAGGGCCGCGAGCAGAAGACCTGGATGCTCATGGACTACGGTTCGGTTGTCGTCCACGTCTTCACTCCTGAAGCCCGCGACTTCTACCGCCTAGAAAAGCTCTGGGGCGACGCCCCCCAGCTCCCCCTCAACCTCCTCTAGTAGCTCATTTGAGACGAGGTTAGCTACCCTCACGCATATCGCCGGGCAGGTGCGGTTTTCCGCACCTGCCCGGCTTTCTTTTTGCCCAAAGGCGGTTAATCGTTGAAGCGGGATTGGCGGCCGAAGGAAAGGGCGGTGTCGCCGAATTTGTCTCGGACGGCGTCGATGGCGACGGAGAGGTCGCGGCGGTCGCTGGATTGGGCTCCGCGGTCATCGATCTCGCAGAACAGGTCAGTCTGGATGCCGCCTTGGTGGTCGAAGTCGCTCATGCCGATGCCCGCTAAGCGAACATGCATGCCATCCTGCCAGATGTTGTCGAGCAGTTCGAGTGCAACCGCCACGAAGATGTTCTCATCGTCGGTCGGATGAGGCAGCCGGCGCTGTGCCGTACGCCCGCTGCCATACGAATACTTAAGCTTGAGCGTTACCGTGGCACCCGTCAGCCCCTGACGGCGCAGGCGGCGTCCCACTGACTCTCCCAACAGCGCAATCGCCGCCTCAATATCCCCACGCTCAGTTAAATCTTTAGCAAAGGTGCGTTCATTGCTGACCGACTTGACCTCGCGCTCTTCATCGAGGCTCGTGACTTCGGAGATTTCGAGTCCCAGCGCACGCTGGCGCATGCGTTCGCCGTTCACGCCAAAAATGGCAGCCAGCGTGGACTCCGGCGCACGCGAAAGCTCGCCGAGGGTGTAGATGCGCATGCGGCGCAGTCGCTCCTCGGCCGAGCGCCCGATGCCGCTCATGGCAGATACCGGCAACGCGGCCAAAAAGCGCTGCTCGGTTCCGGGGCGCACGATGGTCAGCCCAAACGGCTTATCCCGCTCGCTTGCGATCTTTGCGACCGTCTTGTTGCAGCCCACGCCAATGGAACAGGTCACTCCCAGCCCTGCCACGCGGTCGCTTATACGCCGCGCAACCAGCAACGGGTCTTCGGGCGCAAAGCGGCCCGGTGTGATATCGATAAAGGCTTCGTCGATGGATACGCGCTCCACGCGCGGCGTCTCCTCGGCAAGAATCGCCATGACCTGCGCGCTCACCTCACGATAGCGATCAAAATGCCCATGCGTCCAAATGGCCTGCGGGCACAGGCGCCTTGCCTCGGCCGAGGGCATGGCAGAGTGCACGCCAAAGCGACGTGCCTCATACGAACACGTGGACACGACGCCACGCGAATCGGCGTCTCCGCCCACGATGAGCGGCTTTCCTCGCCATTCGGGATGATCGAGCATTTCCACGCTCGCAAAAAACGCATCGAGGTCCATGAGTCCCACCGCCGGACCCGTCCAGGGAGGCGGCGTGACGCCCATGGCATCCTCATAACCGTATGTATGTTCGCGTCTTTCCATGTCATGAGTATACCGCGCAGCTCATGTGGGGTGCGTGTATGTGCTTGCAAATCCCGAATTCTTGTCTAAGATATGGATTTGCCCTCGACTACACCGAAGAAGTTGGTCTCACGGACTTCACCTGCCCGCGTCGATGGCGTATTATGTTCAACTGTTTGTTTGTAGTTGCAGCCTAAAGCTGCTTGGTTGGAGGAGTTTCCTTTGGCAGTCAAGATTCGCCTTGCTCGTCACGGCGCTAAGAAGCGTCCGTACTACCGTGTCGTCGTCGCCGATTCCCGCGCCCCGCGTGACGGTCGTATCATCGAGGAGGTTGGCCGCTACAACCCGATGACCGCCCCCAAGACCATCAACCTCGACCTCGAGAAGATAGCCGACTGGCAGTCCAAGGGCGCTCAGCTCACCGACGCCGTCGCCGCTCTGGTCAAGGCCGCCAACGAGGGCGAGAAGACCGAGACCGTCGTCAAGAAGTCCAAGAAGCAGCTCGCCAAAGAGGCCGAGGCCGCTAAGGCTGCCGCTGAGGCCGCTGAGGGCGCCGAGGAGTAAATCGTGCCTGAGGTTGACGCTGCACAGCTCGAGGGTGAGGCAATGCTCTCAGATCGCATCGCCGATCTCGTCGAATATCTCGTTGTTCAGATCGTCGACGACCCGGATTCCGTGAGCCTTGAGGTCATCGATGGTGACGACGCCTCTACGATTGAGGTTTCGGTCGCCGAGGATGACGTCGCTAAGGTCATCGGCCGTCGTGGCCGTACCATCAAGGCCATTCGCACGCTCGCCCGTGCACTGGCCGCTCGCCTCGACACTGCTGTCGAGGTAGAGGTTCTGGGCTAGGACCTTGAGGTCCCAGTACAAAAACATCGCCCGTGTGGTCAAGCCGCACGGAAGGAAGGGGGAGGTCCTCGCGCAGCCGCTGCGGGGGCTTCCTTCTGTATTAGAGCCGGGTATGCGCGTCGCCCTGACGCCGCCGGCGCTCAAGCGCGACCGCTTTTGCACGGTCGTGTCCGTCACCGATACGGGCGATGGCGATCTGGTCTCGTTTGAGGGCATTGACGACTTGACGGCCGCCGAGGGCATCACGGGATGCTACGTGCTGGCAAATCGTGACGATTTTGAGCTCGATTCGCTCGACGCTGCCTATACCGACCTGATGGGTCGCGAGGTGGTCGACGAGCGCTTCGGTTTGCTCGGCACGATCGTAGAGATCATGTCGACGCCCGCTAACGATGTTTGGGTTGTCGAGGGCGATCGGTACGGCGAGGTGCTGATTCCCGTGATCGAGCAGGTTGTGCTCGATCTTCCCGATCAGGGGACAATTTCCGTCCACGTTATGGACGGTTTGATTGATATGGACAAGTAGGGAGGACAACATGCTGATTGAGACCCTTTCGGTCTTTCCCGAGATGTTTGAGCCCGTCATGTCCACATCGATCTTGGGCCGCGCCCGCAAGGCCGGCCTTTTTGATTTTAAGGCCTATAACCTGCGCGACTGGACTCACGACCGCCATCGTACCGTCGATGACGAGCCGTACGGCGGCGGGCAGGGCATGCTTATGAAGGTCGAGCCCATCGCCGAGGCCATCGAGGCTATTAGCTCTGAGGGTCCCAAGCCCACCGTGGTGTTCTTTACGCCCTGCGGCGAACCCTTTACGCAGCATGTGGCCGAGCGCCTGCTCAAAAGCGAGCGCCTGCTGTTTGTATGCAGTCGATACGAGGGCGTCGACGAGCGCGCGTATGCGTATGCCGATGAGCGTCTGTCGATCGGCGACTACGTGCTCACGGGTGGCGAACTTCCTGCTATGGTCGTTGCCGATGCCGTCGTACGCCTCATTCCCGGCGCCCTTGGTGACGAGATGAGCAACGTCGATGAGTCGTTCTCGACTGCCGAGGACGGAGGCCTGCTCGAGTACGCGCAGTACACCCGTCCTGCCGAGTTCAACGGCGAGGGCGTGCCTCCTGTGCTTGTGAGCGGCGATCACGCCAAGGTCGATGCCTGGCGTCGTAAGAACGCCATCGAGCGCACCTGCCGCTGGCGTCCCGACCTGATCGAGACTGCGCGGCTCACGCCCGAGGAGCGCGCTTACGCGCAGGAGATTTTGGACGCTTCGTATTCGCAGAGCGAGGAGTGAGAATGGTTCCATCGCAGCATTCCGCGTTGAGGGGCGCTTTTGAGTGGATCGCGGTCATCGCGATCGCACTGGTCGCCACCTTCTTGATTCGCTCGTTTGTGGTCGAGCCCTTTGTGGTGCCCACCGGCTCTATGGAGGACACGATCGAGATTGGCGACCAGATCCTGGCACAAAAGGTGAGCCTCGAGCTCGGTCAGCCCGTCAAGCAGGGCGATATCGTGGTGTTTCACAACCCCGATGGCACCTCCGAGCATGATGTTCTTGTCAAGCGTGTTATTGCCACGGCCGGCCAGACGGTCGACCTGCAGGACGGCAAGGTGGTCGTTGACGGCCAAGCGCTCGATGAGGACTATACGACCGGCATGAGCTGGCCGCTTTCCGTCCAGGCGCCTACTGCCCAGGTGAGCTATCCCTACACCGTCCCTGACGACTGTGTGTGGGTGATGGGCGACAACCGCGAGAACTCTGCTGACTCCCGCTACTTTGGCCCGGTCGACCGCTCCGAATTGATCGCCGTGGCGCTCGTGCGTTACTGGCCGCTCAACCGTCTGGGCGCTATCGACTAAAAACCGCTATAGTACAGTACCTAACCGTGTAATCGTTTCGACGAGGGGATATTAGAGGCATGAACGCTTCATCGCTTTCCTTCCAAGACATCATCCTGCGCCTCCAGCAGTACTGGGGCGAGCAGGGCTGCGTCATTATGCAGCCCTATGACTCCGAGGTCGGTGCCGGTACCTTCCATACCGCGACCACGCTGCGCTCGCTCGGTCCCGCCGAGTGGCGCACCTGCTATGCGCAGCCTTGCCGCCGTCCCGCCGACGGCCGCTACGGCGAGAACCCCAACCGCATGCAGCACTACTATCAGCTCCAGGTGCTCATCAAGCCCTCACCGGTCAACGCCCAGGAGCTTTACCTGGGGTCTCTTGCCGCTATCGGTCTGGACCCCAACAACCATGACGTCCGCTTTGTCGAGGATGACTGGGAGAGCCCGACCCTTGGCGCCTGGGGCCTTGGCTGGGAGGTTTGGCTCAATGGCATGGAGGTCACGCAGTTTACGTACTTCCAGCAGGTGGGCGGCATCGAGGTCGACCCCGTGCCCGTTGAGATCACCTATGGCCTGGAGCGTATCGCCATGTATGCGCAGGGCGTCAACTCGGTCTACGACCTGGTGTGGAGCTACCTGCCCGACGGCACGCCCATGACCTACGGCGACGTGTTCCTCGAGAACGAGCGCGAGTTCAGTGCCTATAACTTTGAGGTCGCCAACGTCGAGATGATGCGTCAGAAGTTTGACGACTACGAGGCCGAGTGCCATTCCTGCCTGGAGCGAAAGCTGCCGCTGCCGGCATATGACTGTGTCATGAAGTGCAGCCACGCTTTCAACCTGCTCGATGCCCGTGGCGCGCTGTCCGCGGTCGAGCGTGCCAACTACATCCTGCGCGTCCGCGCCGTCGCCAAGGCGTGCTGCGAGGCCTATATGGCCGAGGTCGCCGGAGTCAACGAGAATGCCGACCAGGAAGGCGAGGTGGCGTAAGCCATGGCAGACGCTAAGGATTTCCTGTTTGAGATCGGTACGGAGGAAATGCCCTCTGCACCGCTGAATAATGCCGTCAAGCAGCTTGGCACCATGATCGCCAAGGGTCTCGACGAGGCCGGTCTGGCCCACGGCGAGGTCCGCGTGATCTCGAGCCCGCGTCGTCTGGCTGCGCTCGTGGCCAACGTCGCCATCGCGACCGATGAGGTCCATGAGGTCAAGCGCGGTCCCGCGGCAAACATTGCCTTTGATGCCGACGGCAACGCCACCAAGGCCGCACAGGGCTTCGCTCGCAAGTGCGGTGTGGCTGCCGAGGACCTGGTCCGTCGCGAGGACACCGACGGCCGCGAGTACGTGTTCGCCGAGAAGAACATTCCCTCCGCACCGGCTACGCCGATCCTGACGGCTCTGTGCGAGAAGACCATCGCCGGCCTGCAGTGGCCCAACTACCGCAGCCAGCGCTGGGGCCACGAGCACGCTACGTTTGTTCGTCCAGTCCGTTGGATTTGCTGCCTTTTGGGCGAGGACGTTGTGCCCGTGTCCTTTGCCGATGTGACGAGTGGCAACACCACGCGCGGACATCGCGTTCTGGGCCCCGGTGACCATGTGGTCGCCAGCCCCGCCGTCTACGAGCAGGTGCTCGAGGACGCCGGCGTGCTCTCTGCCGAGCGTCGTCGCGAGGCCATCCTTGCCGGTATCGCCGAGGTCGAGGCTGCGCGCCCCGGTTGCCATGTCGACACGCCCAAGAAGGTCTTTGAGGAGGTCATTAACCTCTGCGAGTGGCCGACGGTGCTCGTCGGTACCTTCGATGAGGAGTTCCTCAAGGTCCCGCACGAGATCATCTGCGAGTCCATGCTCACCAACCAGCGCTACTTCCCGATCTATGACGGCGAGGGCAAGCTTACGCGTGAGTTCGTGGTCGTTTCCAACAGCAAGCCCGAGAATGCCGAGCGCGTGATTGACGGCAACGAGCGCGTCGTGCGCGCCCGTCTGGACGACGCCAAGTTCTTCTACGAGGAGGACCTGAAGATCTCCCTCGACGAGTTCCGCGAGCGTCTGGCCAAGGTCGCCTTCCAGGAGAAGCTCGGTAGCGTGCTCGCCAAGTCCGAGCGTATTGAGCAGCTCGCGCTCGCCATCGCCCGTGAGGCCCATCTGGGCGCCCACCTTGCCGCCGATGCCGCTCGCGCCGCTCACCTGTGCAAGGCCGACCTGGTATCCAACGCCGTCGTCGAGTTCACGAGCCAGCAGGGCGTGATGGGCGGTTATTATGCCTCCGCGATGGGGGAGAACGACGAGGTCGCCCACGCCATTCGCGATCATTATCGTCCCCGCTTCGCCGGCGATGAGCTGCCCGAGGGCACCGCTGGCTGCATCGTGGCCTGTGCCGACAAGCTCGATACCATCGCCGGTATCTTTGCCATCGGTGAGCCCCCGACCGGCTCGTCCGACCCGTACGCGCTGCGTCGCGCCGCTATCGGCATCATCAACATCCTGCGCGATCGTCTGTCGATTGACCCCACGTCGCTGATCGACTTCGCCCTTGAGCTCTATAGCGAGCAGGGCATCGAGTTCGACGCAGCCGAGGTCGCCCAGCAGGTCCGTGACTTCTTCCACGGCCGCCTGGTGAGCATGGCCCGCGACGAGAAGATTCCTGCCGATACCGTCGCCGCCGTCTCCGCGGTGCACATCATCGCTCCGTCCGTCTTCTTCGCCCGCTGCGCCGCGCTCGACGAGGCCCGCAAGAACGATGCCGAGACCTTCGACAACCTGGCTACCGCCTATGCCCGCGCCGCGCACATCTCCAAGCCCGAGCTGGGTGCGGAGTACGATCGCAGCCTGATGGGCGTGGTCGAGCTCGCGCTCGCCGACGCCTCCGAGGCTGCTCAGATCGCCGTCGATGCTGCTCTCGCCGCCGAGGATTACCCGGCCGCATTTGCCGCCCTTGCAGCTCTGCGCGCCCCCATCGACCGCTTCTTCGACGAGGTTATGGTCATGGACAAGGACGAGCAGCTCCGCGATAATCGCCTTAAGCTGCTCAACCGCTTCGAGGCCGTTTTCTCCGGCATCGCAAACATCGGTGAGCTTGCTCGCAAAAAGTAAGCTAGCCTGCGCATAAGCGCAAAAGGAGCCCCGCATGGATTGCCCGGTCACCGCTCGTCCCACCGTTATCGTTATCTCCGACTCGCTCGGTGATACCGCTTGTGAGGTGGTGCTTGCGGCGTCCGGGCAATTTGATGAAGGGGCTTTTCGTCTCTTGCGCCTGCCCAAGGTGAACTCGGTGGAGCAGGTCAAGTCGTTTGTGGGACCGCGCGTCGATGCCGACCATCGCGATATCGCCGTGTTCCACACCATCGTCGACCCGGCGCTGCGCGCTCGCGTGCTCGACTACCTGGGCATGTTGCATATCCGCTCGGTCGACTTGATCGGCCCGACACTCGCCGTGCTTTCGTCGCTCATCGGTGCGTCGCCCAAGGGCGTTGCAGGCGTGATTCACAAGACCGATGACCGCTATTTCCATCGCATCGAGGCCATGGAGTATTTTGTTGAGCACGACGACGGGCGCGGCTGCGACGATCTATCGGGTGCCGATATCGTGCTGCTGGGCGTATCGCGCACGTCCAAGACGCCGCTGTCGATGTATTTGGCCTATCAGGGTTACAAGGTTGCCAATGTTCCGTTGGCCCATGGCATGGAGCCATCGAAGTCAATTTACGAGGTCGACCCGATGCGGTTGTTTGGCCTGATTTCGACTGTCGATGTGATCTCCGGGATTCGCGATAGCCGCTTGGGCGATGATTACACCCGTGCCGTTGCCGGCTCCTATGCCGAGCCCGAGAGCGTACGCAGCGAGCTCGAGGAAGCCCGTGCCCTCATGAAGCGCCTGGGCTGTTTTGTGGTGCGCACCGACGGCAAGGCGATCGAGGAGAGCGCCTCCGAGATCATTAGTCACTTGGAGGAAATCCAAGAAGCCCGTGCCCGCCGCGCCGTCCGCCGAGCCCAGCAAAGCTAACTCATTGAGGTAGCTAAAAATTCACCGTCCTTAAAATACTATCTAAAAATAATGCACGATATTGGTAAAGCGATTTAGCAAAGAACTAGCATTTGACCTGCAAGTTTATTGAAGTGGTCTCTTCATAAGGTAACCACCTTTACCTACCGTTTACCGCCAGTTTTAGCACGTTTACCAAACCGCGCATCCTCTGCTCAAGCCTGCCCAAAACGCGCCGTATAGTTCCCTCACGGCCCGCATCCGGTGGGTCGATTCGTTACCACGGTCGTGCGCGTTAGTGCATGGAAGGGGAAGTATCGTGAGCGATTGCAAGAGGGTTTACCGTTTTGGAACCGACGCCCAGGGCACCTGTGTCACCGAGGGCGACAAGTCCATGAACTTCGTGCTTGGCGGCAAAGGCGCTAACCTTGCCGAGATGAGCCGTATCGGCCTGCCGGTTCCCGGTGGCTTTACCATTACCTGCCAGACTTGCGTCGAGTACTCCGGTGCCGGCAACGTGTGGCCCGAGGGCGCACTCGATGAGATCGTTGCCGCCGAGGCGGACCTCGAGGCCCGCTGCGGCAAGAAGCTCGGCGACGCCTCCGATCCGCTGCTCGTGTCGGTTCGTTCGGGCGCTCCGTTCTCCATGCCCGGTATGATGGACACGGTCCTCAACTTGGGCCTCAATGACGATTCCGTCCAGGGCCTCATCGCGCAGACGCAGAACCCGCGTTTTGCCTGGGATAGCTATCGTCGCTTTATCCAGATGTTCTCCAACGTCGTCATGGGTGTCGATGCCGACCTGTTCGAGAACGCCCTGACCCAGGCCCGCCTGGTCGCCGGCGTTCGCGTCGATTCCGAGCTTTCGGCCGAGGACCTGCAGGAACTCGTCGAGACCTTTAAGGGCATCTTCTCCGAGAACGTCGATGCCGCCCTGTATCCCGAGCTCGAGGTCGCCGATGGCAAGCCCGTCTTCCCACACGATCCGGAGCTCCAGCTGCGCCTTGCCATCCAGGCCGTCTTTGGCAGCTGGATGAACGAGCGCGCCTGCATCTATCGCAAACAGCACGGCATCTCCGACGAGCTCGGCACCGCCGTCAACGTGCAGGCCATGGCCTTTGGCAACAAGGGCGAGACCTCTGCGACAGGCGTCGCCTTTACGCGTAATCCGGCCGACGGCACCAAGGAGTTCTACGGTGACTTTTTGGTTAATGCCCAGGGCGAGGACGTCGTCGCCGGTATCCGCAACACCGAGCCCATCGCCGACCTCAAGACCACCCCGGGCCTCGAGTCCGCAGGTGAGGAGCTCGAGCGCGTGTTCCTGACGCTCGAGGATCATTACCGCGATATGTGCGATATCGAGTTTACCATCGAGCAGGGCAAGCTCTGGATGCTCCAGACCCGCGTGGGCAAGCGCACCGCCACCGCCGCCCTGCGCATCGCCATCGAAATGGTCGAGGAAGGCCTGATCACCCGCGAAGAGGCCGTGAGCCGCATCGATCCCGCGCAACTCGACCAGCTCCTTCACCCGCAGTTCGACGCCTCCAAGAAGTACGAGGCTCTCGCCAGCGGTCTTAATGCCAGCCCCGGTGCCGCCGTGGGCGAGGTCGTGTTCTCGAGCGACGACGCTGTCGCGCGTTCCGCCGAGGGTCACAAGGTCATTCTGGTTCGTTGGGAGACCAACCCCGACGACCTGAAGGGCATGGTCGCCGCCGAGGGCATCCTGACCAGCCACGGTGGCAAGACGAGCCATGCCGCCGTTATCGCCCGCGGCATGGGTACGCCCTGTGTCTGCGGCGTTGAGCGCTTCCACATCGACGCCGCCGAGAAGGTCGTGCGTATCGAGGGCATCGACCGCGTGCTGCGCGAGGGCGATGTCATTTCCATCGACGGTACCCAGGGTATCGTCGTCGACGGCGCCGTTGATCTGGTCTCGGCCGAGCTCACCGGCGATCTGGACACTATCCTGTCCTGGGCCGATGAGATTCGTCTGGACGAGACCTGTGGCCATGCCAACCATGTGCGCGTCAACGCCGACAATCCCGAGGATGCCGAGCTCGCACTCGAGTTTGGCGCCGAGGCTATTGGCCTGTGCCGCACCGAGCACATGTTCCTAGGCGACCGTAAGAACATCATCCAGAGCTTTATCCTGTCTGACGATGAGGCCGTGAAGCAGCAGGCCCTGGCCGACCTGCTCAAGGTTCAGACCGAGGACTTCCTGGCGATGTTCAAGACCATGTCCGGTCGCGATGTGGTCGTCCGCCTGCTCGATCCGCCGCTTCATGAGTTCCTGGATAATCCTCGCGACCTCGAGGTCGCCATCACCAAGAAGGAAGCCGCCGGCGCCAGCGAGGAAGAGCTTGCCGTCCTGCGCGCCCGCCTGCGTCGTATCGACGGCATGATCGAGTCCAACCCGATGCTCGGCCTGCGCGGCGTTCGCCTGTCCGTCGTCTTTAGCGATCTGCCGCTCATGCAGGTTCGCGCCGTCGCCACGGCCGCTGCCCGCCTAATCAAGGAGGGCGTCGATCCGCGCCCCGAGATCATGGTTCCGCTCGTTTCCATCACGGCCGAGCATGTCCAGACCCGCGAGGTCATCGAGCGCGTGATCGCCGAGGTTTCCGTCGAAGAAGGCGTCGAGCTCAATATTCCCGTGGGCACGATGCTCGAGCTGCCGCGCGCCTGCATGGTCGCTGACGAGATCGCCCACCATGCCGACTTCTTCTGCTTTGGCACCAACGACCTCACCCAGACGACCTTCGGTTTCTCGCGTGACGACGCCGAGGCTAAGTTCATCCCGCTGTACATGCATAAGAAGATTCTGAAGGACAACCCCTTCGAGACCATCGATACGGCAGTACTCGAGCTGGTACGCATGGCCGTCGAGAAGGGCCGTGCCACCAACCCCGACATGCACTTTGGCGTGTGCGGTGAGCACGGCGGCGACCCCAAGTCCATCAAGGGCCTGTTTAACGTGGCCGACGTGGACTACGTGTCCTGCTCGCCCTACCGCGTGCCCCTCGCGCGCTTGGCTGCCGCCCAGGCCAAGCTCGAGGCCAAGCGTCCCGCCTAACGTTTTGGGCGTAGACGCCTAGTGTAGCCCCCCTTCATGCCGCTCGTCTCATTTGTGAGACGGGCGGTTATCATGTGCGGGTTTTGTCTTTTTGTCTGCGTAAAAAATTGTTCTTGCAGCAGAAACCCGCGCGTGTATACTCGAATACGTTTGTTCAACTACGTGCCGGCCATGGTGGTACGGCACCTCTAGAAGAGTAAGGAATTGCACATGGATTACATCCGCGCAATCGAGCGTCAGCAGATCCGCGAGGACATTCCTCAGGTTCGCGTCGCCGACAACGTCAAGGTTCACTACCGCATTAAGGAAGGCGACCGCGAGCGCATCCAGGTCTTCCAGGGCGACGTCATCCGCATGGCCGGCGCCGGTGCCCGCGAGACCTTCACCGTCCGCAAGATGTCCTTCGGTGTCGGTGTTGAGCGTACCTTCCCGCTTCACAGCCCCAAGATCGCCAAGCTCGAGGTCGTTCGTCATGGTCGCGTCCGTCGCGCCAAGCTGTACTACCTCCGCGACAAGGTGGGCAAGGCTGCTCGCATCCCCGAGAAGCGCTAAGAAGATCGCAGCGTCTGTCCACTCGTTTGGACACAAGGGTCACCTTCGGGTGGCCCTTCTTTTTATCTGATTTGCATGCAAGGAGGGCCTGGTATGGCCAACATGACGAGCTCGGTTTCGGCATCGCAGGTTGCCGGTGAGTTGGCGAGCGCCACGTTTGAGGAGATTCCCGCCCTCGTGGAGCATTATCGCGAGGACCCGCGCCAGCAGGTGATCAAGGCTTGCGAACGCGCCCTCAAACGCCATGCCAAAGAGCTTGCCGAGCGCGAGCGCGTCAATGACATGTACGAGCTTATGCATGAGCTTGGCGGCGATGGAGTGGTCGTTGGTGTCGACGAGGTGGGTCGCGGATCGGTGGCCGGTCCTTTGACGGTATGCGCTGTCTGCCTTCCTATGGAGCCGCGCGTCTGGGGCATCAACGATTCCAAAAAGCTCACGCCGGCGCGCCGCGAGTTGCTCTCAGTGAAGATTGCCGAGGTGGCGACGGCGATCGGTTTTTGCCATATCGCGCCTAAGGATATCGATGAGATGGGCATGGCCCGTGCTATCCGTACCGCCGTTGCGGGCGCCGTGGCCGATACGGGGCTCGAGCCCGATTGCGTGCTTATGGATGGCAACCCCTTGGGCGCCGTTCCTAACGAGCGCGATGTGGTGAAAGGCGATGCCAAGATCGCCTGCATCGCCGCGGCGTCCATCATGGCCAAGGTCACGCGTGACGAGATGATGGTCGAGTACGACGCCGAGTATCCCGAGTACCATCTGGCCGAGTCGAAGGGCTATGCGAGCCCCGAGCACATCGAGGCCATTCGCAAACATGGACTTTGTCCGCTGCACCGCGTGAGCTTTTGCGGAAACTTTCTGCAGACTGAGCGCCTTTTCTAGGCCAATTGTGGAGACATGGACCTCTGGGGTTTTATAAACCTGCTGGTAGCGGGCCGTATGCAACACCATTGTTGCGTACGGCCCGTTTTTTGACGGCATTTGGTCAGCTTTTGGTTTGCTTCCGGTACTTACCCGCATGAAAGGTGCCCTCATCATCGGGGCAATGCAGTGTGCGGGAAAGGAGACCCCATGAGTGCCGCAAGCAAAAAGAGCAAGACGCAGCAGCTCAAGGAGCGTTGGGAAAACGGCGAGCTCGACTCCGGGGCGATGACGCCCGAGTTTATCAAGGGACTCAGTCCCCGCGAGCTAGGCATGCTGGGCGAGCTGATCACCATCGACTACTTTAACGAGCGCGGCTACACCTTGCTGGAGCAGGGCTATCGTTGCACCGAGGGCGAGGCCGATCTGGTGCTGCTCGATGAGCTCGACGATGTCGTGGTGATGGCCGAGGTCAAGACCAGACGCGTTTCGCTGGATTGCACCACGCGGGTCTTTCCCGAGGAGGCCGTGGACGCCCAAAAGCAACGCCGCTACCGCCGCATCGCAAGTTGCTATCTCATGGAGCATTATCCGCTCAAGGCGATTCGCTTCGATGCTGTGGGTGTCACCATCCGCGGCGGGCATATCGCCGAGATCGAGCATCAGTACAACGCGTTCGATTGGCAGGTGTCGTGATGGCGTTCGAGACGTTTGCCGTTCACGCGGCCTGCATCCGCGGCGTCGAGGCGATTCACGTCACGGTCGAGGTCTCGCTTGCCGGTGGCGTTCCGGGCATCCAGATGCTCGGCATTCCGAGTATGGAGGTGATGGAGTCACGCGGTCGTATTCGCTGCGCGATGCGCTCCGCCGGGTTCGAGATCCCGCGCTCGGGCATTACCGTTAACCTGGCACCCGGCGATATCCGCAAGACCGGTAGCGGCTTTGACCTGCCCATCGCCATCGCGGTTCTAGCGGCCGATGAGCAGATTCCCCGTGACAACCTCGATCGCTGCCTTATCGCAGGTGAGCTTGGTCTGGACGGTACGGTGCTTCCCGTCAAGGGCGAGGTGGCGTTTCAGCTATTGGCTCGCGACATGGGGCTGTCTTTTATCGCCGGCAGGTCCGACCAGCATGTGCCACTCGCGGGCGTAGATTGCGGCTTTATCGACCATCTGTCTCAGCTTGCTCATGGCATGGGCGATGCCGCACGGCACTACTTGGATTCCGAGGGTGTCGAGGCGACCTTTGAGCCCGAGCTCGACTATGCAGACGTGCTGGGGCAGGAAGTCGCTAAACGCGGCATGGCGCTTGCGGCGGCAGGAGAACTCGGCTTGCTCATGATCGGGTCTCCGGGATCGGGCAAGACGATGCTCGCACGCCGTATGACCGGCATCCTGCCCGAGCTTTCCGTTGAGGATCAGCAGGAGGCACTGTGCATCCATTCGGTTTTGGGTGAGAACATTGATGGCTTGTTGGCGGGGCACCGCCCCTTCCGCAGTCCCCACCACAGTATTTCGACCGCAGGCCTTATCGGCGGCGGGCGCCCGGTGCACCCGGGTGAGATCAGCCTTGCTCATGGCGGCGTGCTCTTTTTGGACGAGCTTGCCGAGTTTCCCACTGGCGTGCTGCAGACGCTGCGTCAGCCCATCGAGCGCGGCTACGTGAGGATCGTACGCGTCGACGGGGCTTTTACCTTCCCGTCGCGCTTTCAGCTGCTGGCTGCGAGCAATCCCTGCCCCTGCGGCTTTTTGGGCGATCGCGAGGTGCCGTGTCGCTGCTCGGCGGCGATGGTCGAGCGCTATCGGTCTAAACTGCGCGGTCCTTTGGCCGACCGTATCGACATGATGATCGATGTGACCCGTCCCGACCCTCAAGTGATTATCGAGGGTGCGGAGGGCATGTCGTCGGCCGAGTTACGTGACTACGTTGTGCGCGGTCGCGCCTTTCGCGCTTGGCGCGAATCCCGCATGGACGATGCGGATGCCGAGGCCGAGGATGACGAGACTCGGTCCATTGACGGCGTCGTTTCGACCTTTGAGCTCGATGATGCGGCGGAGAAGTGTGTGCTCGGCCTGTCGAAGCGCACGCATCTCACAGGGCGTGGCATCGTGCGCCTTGTTCGCATTGCGCGCACGATCGCAGATGTCGCCGAGAGCGAGCAGGTGACGCAGGACCACGTGCTCGAGGCGGCGATGTACCAGGGAAGGAGGGACCAATGATGGCTGAGGGGACCTTCGAGCTGCATCCAGGTGACGCGTTGTATCCCGAGACCGTTTTGGAACTTTCTGATGTACCTCAGACGCTCTATGTGCGCGGCAACCCCGAGGCGCTTTCGACGCCCGCGCTCTCCATCATCGGTGCGCGAAAGGCCTCGCCGTATGGTCTTGCCGTGGCAGAGCTTGCGGCGAAGGTGGCGGTTGAGGCGGGAGTGACGGTAGTTTCGGGCGGTGCAGTCGGTTGTGACCAGGCCTCGGGTTGGGCTGCGGTCAACGCCGGCGGCAAACACGTCGTGGTGCTGGGGACGGGCGCCGACGTGGTCTACCCGCGTTCGAGCGCGGGGCTTATTACGCGCACGCTCGATACGGGCGGCGCGGTCGTGTCGATCTCTCCGTGGGGCATGGGTCCGCGCAAGTTTGCCTTTCCGCGTCGCAATCGCGTGATCGCGGCCCTGTCGCAAGCCCTCTTTGTATCCGAGGCGGGTATGCCTTCCGGGACGTTTTCTACAGCCGAGGCTGCTATGGATTTGGGGCGCGAACTTCTTGCCGTGCCGGGGTCGATCCTATCGCCCGAGTCGCGTGGCACGAATTACCTCATTGCGAACGGTGCCTGCTGCATTGTCGACGAGGAGTCCATCGAGATGGCTATCTCTCGCATATACGGCACCCTGCGCTACTCGCGCCCCGATGCTCCCGGCATTGCCGACCTGAATCCAACACAGCAGACCGTGATGCATGCGCTCATCGCCTCTCCGCTCAAGGTCGACGACATCGCGGCGCTCGTCTCACTCGATGCTGTCGGCGTACTCAAACTCTTGGGTTCGCTTGAACTCGAGGGCCTTATCGAGCGCATGATGGATGGAAGGTATGCGCCCTCCAAGTTTGCCCTTCACGCCCAGACGCCCTTCGGTCACAATGGAAAACGTGTCAATTAGAAAGGTGTTTGCAGATGCAGTTCGATCAGGTGACGGTTATCGGTGGCGGTCTGGCGGGTTCGGAATGCGCGATCCAGCTGGCAGACCGCGGGTTTGCCGTAAAGCTGTGCGAGATGCGCCCCCAGGTGAGCTCCCCGGCTCACCATACCGATCACCTGGCAGAGCTCGTCTGCTCCAATTCGTTTAAGTCGACCCGTCCGGATTCCGCGGCTGGTTTGCTGAAGGCCGAGCTTGAGCGCATGGGTTCAGTCCTGCTCGACTGCGCCCATCGCGCTGCTGTTCCCGCTGGTGGCGCCCTGGCGGTCGACCGTGTTACATTCTCCGAGCTCGTCGAGGCTGAGGTTGCCGCCCGCCCCAATATCGAGGTCGTTCACGGCGAGGTCACCCAGATCCCCGAGGGCCACGTGGTCATTGCCGCGGGCCCGCTGTGTTCACCGGCGCTGAGCGAAGAGGTCATGAAGCTCGTCGGTGGCGACGCCCTTGCGTTCTTCGATGCCGCGGCGCCGATCGTCGATGCCTCCACGCTCGATATGGACGTGCTGTTTTCGCAGTCGCGCTACGAGGAGCAGGGGAGCGGCGACTATCTCAACGCTCCGCTCAACAAGGAGGAGTACGAGGCCTTTATCGAGGCGCTCACCACGGCCGACCGCGTGGTGCTCAAGGACTTTGAGGGCGGCGATCTGTTCCAGGCCTGCCAGCCTGCCGAGGAGGTTGCGCGCACCGGCAAGGACGCCATTCGCTTTGGCGCCATGAAGCCCGTCGGCCTCACCGACCCGCGTACCGGACGTCGCCCTTGGGCGGCGATTCAGCTGCGTGCCGAGAACAAGGAGAAGACCGCCTATAACCTGGTGGGCTTCCAGACCAACCTGACCTTTGGCGAGCAGAAGCGCGTCTTCCATATGGTGCCGGGCCTGGAGAACGCTGAGTTCTTCCGCTACGGTGTCATGCACCGCAATACCTTTGTCGACGCCCCGCACGTGCTCGATGGCACCTTTGCCGTGCCCGGTACCGGCGTGCGCCTGGCCGGTCAGATCACCGGCACCGAGGGGTACATGGAAGCCGTGGCGACCGGTCTGCTCGCGGCGCTCAACACCTATGCAGAGGCTATCGGCGCCGATTCCGTCGAGTTGCCCCGCGTGGGCGCCCTGGGTGCGCTCGTGGGCTATGCGACCGATCCTGCCACCGTGGGCTATCAGCCCATGCATGTCAACTTTGGCCTGGTGCCGCCGCTCGAGGACGGTAAGCGCCGCAGCAAGCGCGACCGCTATCAGGCCTATGCGGACCGTGCGCTCGAGGCCCTCGATGCCTACTTGGCCACGCGTTCTGACTTGTTTGGAGGCGACCGGTCATAGCCTTTGACCTGTACGACACCGTCGACTCTTTTATCGCCTATATCGCACGCGTTGAGGGGCTTTCTCCCAACACGGTGACGGCCTATGGCTCGAGACTGGAGCGCTTTGCTGCCTGGTGCGAGCGCGAGGATATTGATGCTTTCGCTGCCGACGTGCGCACCATTCGTCGCTATCTTGCTGAGCTTTCGCGTGAGCAGGTGGCTCCCCGAACGCTTGCGGCGCACCTGTCGGCTATCCGATCTCTCTATCGCTGGATGGCTGCCGAGGGGATTGTCGAGGGCGATGCGGTCTCGGCGATCGCGTCGCCCAAGCTGCCGCGTGACCTGCCGGGCGTCCTTACGACCCAGCAGGTCGAGGCGCTGCTCAAGACGCCTGATACCTCAACACCCGCGGGACTGCGCGATGCGGCGATGCTCGAGTTGCTCTATGCCTCGGGTGCCCGCATCTCAGAGCTTGCGGCGCTCAATGTGGAATCCATCTCATGGTCCGAGCGCACGCTGCGCCTGTGGGGCAAGGGGAGCAAGGAGCGTATCGTCCCTCTGTATCGTCGTGCGCTCGATGTGACGCGTCTCTATATTGAAGAGGGGAGGCCGGAGTTGCTCGCTCGGGCAAAGCGCCGCGACCTCGCTACCGGGCCGCATCCGCTGCTTATATCGGCGCGCGGCAATCGCATGAGCGCCGCGATGCTTCGGCGGCGGTTCCATACGCTGGCGACGCTCGCCGGCATTCCGGCTGACATCGCCCCGCATGCGATGCGCCATACCTTTGCGACCGACTTGCTCGAGGGCGGTGCGGACCTGCGCTCGGTTCAAGAGCTGCTAGGTCATGCGAGCCTGTCCACGACGCAGATCTACACGCATCTCACACCCGATCGGCTTAAACGTGCCGTGGCTCAAGCCCATCCCCGCGGCGAATAGTGGCTGGGACGTCCCGCGCCGCACTCAGGTGTGTGGTTTTGATTGCGGGTTGGCAGGAAGAGGCATTCCTGCTATCATTCATCGGGTTGCTTCACGGCAACATGTTTTTATCACGCACGCGCGGCTACTTCATACCGTGGTGCCCGGGCTTTGGTAGCACATGTCCGGGTTGGTTTTGGAGGATGACCCCGCGCGGAGGCAAACCACAGGAGGTTTAACATGGCTACCAAGATTAATATCCGCACCCTGCTCGAGGCCGGCTGCCACTTCGGTCACCAGACCCGTCGCTGGAACCCCAAGATGAAGCCGTTCATCTTCGGTGAGCGCAACGGCATCTACATCCTCGACCTCAAGCAGACCATCCTCGACGCCGACCAGGCCTACACCTTCGTCAAGAACGTCGCCAAGGGTGGCAACGTGCTATTCGTCGGCACCAAGAAGCAGGCTCAGGAGGCCGTCAAGAACGCTGCTGAGCGCGCCAACATGCCTTACATCAACCAGCGTTGGCTCGGCGGTATGCTGACCAACTTCGTCACCATCCGCTCCCGCATCAACCGCATGGAGGAGCTCGAGGCCATGGTCGAGGACGGCCGCATGGCTGTTCTGCCCAAGAAGGAGCAGGCTGTTCTCGGCAAGGAGCTCACCAAGCTCCAGACCAACCTCGGTGGCGCCCGCGACATGAAGGGTCTGCCCCAGGCTCTCTTCGTCATCGACACCAAGCGCGAGGAGAACGCCATCAAGGAGGCTCAGCGCCTGAACATCCCCGTCGTCGCCCTGATCGACACCAACTCCGATCCCGACGAGGTCGAGTACGGCATCCCCTGCAACGATGACGCTATCTCCGCTGTCACCCTTATGTGCGAGCTCATGGCTGACGCCTGCCTCGCTGGCTCTGGTAAGGAGCAGGTCTCCGAGGCCGAGATGGCCGCTGAGCCCAAGGCCGAGTAAATCAGTCTTAGTTAATTCTTTTTCATCTCTTTGAAAGGAACCACAATGGCCCAGATTACCGCCGCTATGGTCAAGCAGCTCCGCGAGATGACCGACTCCCCGATGATGGAGTGCAAGAAGGCTCTCGTCGAGGCTGACGGCGACATGGACGCCGCTGTCGACGTTCTGCGTAAGAACGGCCTTGCCAAGGCTGCCAAGAAGGCTGGCCGTGAGACCAACGAGGGCGCTGTCGCCGCGTTCGTCTCCGAGGATGGCAAGACCGGCGCTCTGCTCGAGCTCTCCTGCGAGACCGACTTCGTTGGCTCTAACGCCAAGTTCACCGGCTTTGCTTCCAAGGTTGCTGAGGTTGTCGCTACCACCGAGCCTGCTGACGTCGACGCTCTGCTCGAGAAGCCGATGGGCGAGGAGACCGTTTCCTCCGAGCTCACCGAGATGATTCACATCATGGGCGAGAACATGAAGATCTCCCGCTTCGCTGCCCGCAAGGCTGAGAACGGCGCGCTCGCTTCTTACATCCACATGGGTGGTAAGATCGGCGTCCTCGTCGAGTTCGCCTTCGAGAAGGCTGAGACCGCTCAGGCTGAATCCTTCAAGACCTTCGCTCACGACGTTGCCCTTCAGGTTGCCGCTGTCGCCCCGATCTGCGCTACCCGCGATCAGGTTCCGGCCGAGACCGTCGAGCACGAGAAGCAGATCTACATGGCTCAGGCTGCCGAGTCCGGCAAGCCCGAGGCCATTCAGGAGAAGATGGCTGTCGGCCGTCTGGAGAAGTTCTACAAGCAGTCCGTGCTCACCGAGCAGGAGTTCATCAAGGACAGCTCCCTCACCATCAAGAAGTACGCAGAGCAGGTCTCCAAGGAGCTCGGCGACACCATTACCGTCGTTGCCTTTGACCGTCTGGTCCGTGGCGAGTAAATAAGCTCTTGTAGCTGGTAATGAGCAGGCTGTGGGTTTTACTCACAGCCTGCTTTTTCATGGCTCTTCTTAGAGCCTTTGATAGAATGTTGAGAGTTCAATCTAAAGGAGGATCGCTTTGTCCGACATCCGATATAAACGCGTGCTTCTTAAGCTTTCCGGCGAAGCGCTGATGGGCGACGGCCAATATGGCATCGACCCCAAGGTTACCGACCATCTTGCCAAGCAGGTCAAGGAGCTGCTCGCCGTTGGCCATGAGGTCGGCGTCGTTGTCGGCGGCGGCAATATTTTCCGCGGCATGGCCGGCGCTGCCGGTGGCATGGAGCGTGCTCAGGCCGACTACATGGGCATGCTGGCAACCGTTATGAACGCGCTCGCCCTGCAGGATGCCTTCGAGCATAACGATGTTCCCTGCCGCGTGATGAGCGCTATCCAGATGAACGAGATCTGCGAGCCCTATATTCGCCGTCGCGCCATCAACCACCTTTCCAAGGGCAACGTCGTTATTTTTGCCGCCGGTTCGGGCAATCCGTACTTTACGACCGACACCGCCGCGGCTCTTCGTGCGTGCGAGATCGGCGCCGAGATTCTGATTAAAGCCACCAAGGTTGACGGCATCTACGACAAGGATCCCGTCAAGTGCGCCGATGCCGTCCGTTTTGACAAGATTACCTATCACGAGGTTCTCGTCCGCGGTCTGCAGGTTATGGATTCCACGGCTACGGCACTGTGCCAGGATAACCGTATGCCGATTTTGGTCCTCAACATCGATGGCGAGGACACCGTCAAGCGCGCGCTTTCGGGTGAGCCCGTCGGCACGCTCGTCTATCAGGAGGATTAAGCATGGCAGATAACATCACCGCCCATATGGACAAGTCGCTCGAGTCCCTCAAGCATAACTTCTCCAAGGTCCGTACCGGCCGCGCCAATGCCAACATTCTGTCCGACATCACCGTCGATTATTACGGTGTTCCCACGCCGGTCACGCAGGTTGCCGCCGTCAAGACCCCCGAGGCCCACATGCTGCTCATCGAGCCGTGGGACAAGGCACTCATCAATGCTATCGTCAAGGCCATCGGCGCTTCCGATCTGGGTATTACCCCCAACTCCGATGGCACCGTCGTTCGTCTTCCGTTCCCGGCTCCCACTGAGGAGCGCCGTCGCGAGCTCGTCAAGGAGTGCCGCGAGTACGCCGAGCAGGCCAAGGTGTCTATCCGTAACATCCGTCGTGACTTCAACAACAAGCTCGAGCGCGATGAGGAGCTCACCGAGGACGATGTCCGTCGCGAGCAGGCCAAGGTCCAGAAGCACACCGATGAGTATGTCGCCAAGGTCGAGGAGCTTCTGAAGGAAAAAGAAGCCGAGGTCATGGAGATCTAAGGTGCAATACGACGAGCATAAACTGGTCGAGTACTTTGCCGACGCCCCTGCGGGCGTCGGTTTTTCCGACCTTGACCTCAATAACATTCCGCACCATATCTCGTGCATCATGGACGGCAACGGTCGCTGGGCCACGTCGCGCGGTCTTGCGCGCACTGAGGGCCACAAGGCGGGTATCGTCTCCCTTCGTGAGATTATTACCGCCTGCGTGCGTCTGGGCGTCGACGTGCTTTCTGCCTATGCGTTTTCGACCGAAAACTGGAATCGCCCTCAGCACGAAGTCAACGTTCTGATGCACCTGTTTGCCAAGACGTTCATCGACGAGCTGCCGCTTCTGAAGCGCGAAAACGTGCGCGTTGTCTTTTTGGGTGACATTTCCGCGCTGCCCAAGAAGACCCGCGACGTTTTTGAACGCGGTCTTGCTGAGTGCGCCGATCACACCGGCATGACGCTGGCGCTTGCCGTCAACTACGGCGCGCGTGCCGAGATTACCCGCGCTGTCCGTCAGATCGCACTCGACGCTGCCGCCGGTAAGATCGATCCTGCCGCAATTGATGACGACATGGTGGCTTCCCACCTCTATACCGCCGGCCTTCCCGATCCTGAGCTTGTGATTCGCACTTCTGGTGAGCTGCGCCTTTCGAACTATCTGCTGTGGCAGGTGGCTTATTCCGAATTCTACGTCACCGATACCTATTGGCCCGACTTTGATCGTTGGGGCCTTGTCGACGCCATTTTGGCCTATCAGGGCCGTGACCGTAGGTTTGGTGGTCTGAGCAAGACCGAGGAGGCTTAATCGTGTCCGATCGTCCCAAGGCAACTGCTCCCAAGACATCTGAGCGCAAGGCTGTCGCTGCGGGAGCGCCCGCAGCGAAGAATGGCACCGGTTCGTGGCTTGCGGGCTTTATCACCCGTGCCGCCGCCGGTATCGTTTACGCCGTTGTCTTTATCCTGTGCCTGGTTTTGGGTATCGTGCCCACGGCCATCTTTGTTTCTGTCATGAGCGGTCTGTGCTGCTATGAGTTTTTCCGTATGACGAGGCTCGATGGCAAGATGGCTAACGAGCGCATGGGTATCGCTGCCGCCGTACTCTTTCCGCTGTCGGCGTTGGGCGATTCGATGTTGCTGAATGCCCTGCTTTTTGCCCTGATGCTCGCTGTGGGCATTTGGTATGTCTGGTCGCCGCGTACCCGCATCTCTGATGTGGCCGTGACGCTCATGGGTCCCATCTACACTGGCTTTATGCTGTCGGCTATCGTGCTGCTGCGCGATGCCGTGCCCGGTTTTGCCGGCGCCTTGCTTTCGGTGGGCGTTTGCGCGTCCCTTTGGGTCTCCGATTCGTTTGCCTACATCGTGGGCAGCCGTATCGGCAAGCACAAGATGGTTCCCAAGATCTCTCCTAAAAAGAGCTGGGAGGGATTTGTCGGCGGCATTCTGGGCTCGGTTTTGATTTGGCTCATCCTGTGGGCGACGCACTTCTACAAACTCAGCCTGCCCTATGCGCTGCTGTGCGGCTTGGTCGTGTCCATCCTGGGCGTTATCGGCGACCTCATTGAGTCGCGCATCAAGCGTGGCGTGGGCGTCAAGGATTCCGGCAACCTTATCCCGGGCCATGGCGGCATGCTCGACCGTAGCGACTCGCTTATCTTTGGCTGCATTACCGCGCAGCTGCTTTTGATGATCGGGGGCGTGCTGTAATGTCATTCCAGACGACGTATGGCTCCGATGGACGCCTTCGTGTTGCCATCCTGGGTTGTACGGGCTCTATCGGCACGCAGGCACTCGACGTGTGCCGTCAGCATGCCGATCGACTGCAGGTAACGGCGCTGTCCGTCAATTCCAGCACCTCGGAGCTCGTTGCCGCCGCCCGCGAGTTCTCGGTTCCGGCCGTTGCCGTGGCCGACTCCGCCCACGGTGCGGACGCCGTGCTGCAGGAGCTGCCCGAGGGCACGGAGCTCGGTGTTGGTGCGCAGGCGGTTTGTGAGCTCGCACGTCGCGATGATGTCGACTGTGTGCTTGTTGCCATTGTGGGCGCTGCCGGGCTCGAAGCGAGCCATGCGGCCTTGACCTCGAATAAGCGTCTTGCCCTTGCCAACAAGGAGTCCCTCGTCGTCGGTGGCGACTTGCTTATGCCGTTGGCGCAACCGGGCCAGCTTATTCCAGTTGACTCTGAGCACTCCGCCATCTACCAGTGCTATCTGGGGGAGAACCCACGCGAGGCTCATTGTATTTGGCTCACCTGCTCGGGCGGTCCGTTCTTTGGCCGCACGCGCGACGAGCTCAATCGCGTGACGCGTGCCGATGCCCTCGCACATCCCACGTGGGCCATGGGTGCCAAGATCACCATCGACTCCGCCACCCTCATGAACAAGGGTCTGGAGCGCATTGAGGCCATGCATCTGTTTAACTGCGACCTCGATTTCATTAACGTGGTCGTGCAACGTCAGTCCAAGATTCACTCTATGGTCGAGTTTGCCGACGGCTCCGTGATGGCGCATCTCGGTGCTTCCGACATGCGTATTCCCATCCAGTTCGCGTTCTCGTATCCCGAGCGTTGGGATACCCCGGCGCCTCGTATCGATTTCCGCGAGCTGGGACAGCTCACGTTTGATGCTGCCGACATGGATACCTTCCGCTGTCTGGCACTGGCCGAGCGTGCCGGCAAGACGGGTGGCACCATGCCGTGCGTGCTCAATGCCGCCAACGAGGTCGCCGTCGATGCCTTCCTGCACGATGGCTGCAGCTTTACCGATATCGATCGCATTGTGGAATCCTGCATGGATGCCCACGATATGCAGGCGGTCGATTCGTTTGAGCAGCTTCGCGACATCGATGCGTGGGCGCGTGAAAAAGCTGCGCAGGCGCTCGCCGCAACCCGTTCCTAACCCATAAGGATTGCTTTTTCGTTTTATGGATACTGTTCTGAGCGTTCTTTCATCGGTCTTTTGGGGCCTGCTGATGCTTTCCGTCCTCGTGTTTTTGCACGAGGGCGGCCACTTTTTGGCGGCGCGTGCCTGCGGCGTCCGTGTGACCGAGTTCTTTTTGGGCCTGCCGTGCCGCTTTGACATCCATTACACGTCGCGTCGCATTGGAACCAAGTTTGGCGTGACCCCGCTGCTGCTGGGTGGCTACGCTGCCATCTGCGGTATGGATCCGACCGATGTCTCGTGCGCCGATCGCGTGCTCGCGGCTATCTACCGTCATGGTCGCGTGACCGTGGCCGACCTTGCTGTCGAGCTCGAGCTTTCCGAGGAGGATGTGCTCGAGGCATGCGCCTTGCTCTTGGGTTGGGGCTCTATCGCGCCTTGGTATGAGGAAGGGGAGAAGCCCTCGCCGAGCTACTATCCCACCAAGTATCAGACGCTGCCACGAGATGCGGCGGGTTACACCACCTTTGACGGCCGCCGTTTCGATCGAGAGCATGCGACTACCGAGGGCGATGTGTGGGAGCTGCCGTGCGGCGAGGCCGAGTTCCTTGCACAAGAGCGTTCGCACACCTATCTTGGCCAGGGCTTTCTCAAGCGCGCCTTTATGCTGCTCGCGGGCATTCTCGTCAATATCCTGACGGGCTTTTTGCTGCTTATGAGCATCTACTCTATTGCGGGTGTCACCGTGCCGATGGATACCAACGTGATCGGTCAGGTTGACGAGGGGTCTATTGCCGCCAAGGCGGGTATCGAGGGCGGCGACGCGATCCTTTCGGTTGACGGAGTATCGTGCTCTACCTGGATGGACGTTTACGATGCCATCGGTAAGGCTGCCGGTAAGGACGATATCGCCATCGAGTACGAGCGTGACGGCAAGCAGCATTCGACCGCGGTTGCGCTCAAAGAGGACGAGCGCCTAGGTGTGTATGCCTCTACGCAGGTGGTCCGTTTAGACCCCATCACGTCGGCTCGACTTTCGTTCTCCTATGTCGTGCAGACAGCGGAGGGCGTGATGCGCCTGCTCCAGCCGCAGCATACGATGGAGATTCTCGATCAGTCTTCTTCGATCGTGGGCATTAGCGTTATGTCCTCACAGGCTGCTGCTGCCGGCCCTGCCACGTTCCTTTCGTTTGCCGCCCTCATTTCGTTCTCGCTTGGCTTTATGAACCTGCTGCCCATCCCACCACTCGATGGCGGCAAGCTGGTCATCGAGATCATTCAAAAGATTGCTGGCCGCGAGCTTCCGCTCAAGGTCCAGACGATTGTGAGCTATGTGGGCATCGCGCTCTTTGTGCTGCTGTTTGTCTATATGCTTCGTTCCGACATCCTTCGATTTATTCTGTAGGGGAGTGTTTGGATTGTCTTTATCCCATCCTTTGCCTCGCGAGTTGACGTGCCCCGTGCATGTGGGCGGCGTGCAGATCGGTGGCGGCGCTCCGGTCGTGGTTCAGTCCATGACCTGCACCGATACCGCTGATGCCCAGGCAACGCTTGCGCAAGTGTGCGCGTTGGCGCAGGCTGGCTGCGATATCGTGCGCGTGAGCGTGCCCACCGAGGCCGCGCTTGAGGGTTTTCGCACCATCTGTGCCGAGTCTCCGGTGCCGATCGTTGCCGATATTCACTTTAACCATAAACTCGCCATCGGCGCCGTCGAGGCTGGTGCCGCCAAGCTTCGCATCAATCCCGGCAATATCGGCGATTGGGCCAAGGTTGACGCGGTGATTGATGCTGCGGGTGCCGCTGGGTGCGCGATTCGCATTGGCGTGAACGCGGGCTCGCTTGAGCAGGATATCGCCGAGCGCGATGACCTCACGCAGCCCGAAAAGCTCGTGATGTCTAGCGAGCGCTTTGTGCGGCACTTTGAGGATCGTGGGTTTACCAACATTGTGCTTTCCGCCAAGGCCCATAGCGTACAGACGACGCTCGATACCTATCGAGCCCTGTCGCGTGAGATTCCACACGTTCCGCTTCATCTGGGCGTTACGGAGGCCGGTACCAAGCTCCAGGGCACCATCAAGAGCTCTGTAGGCTTGGGTATCTTGCTTTCCGAAGGCATTGGCGACACCATGCGTGTGTCGCTCACAGCTGATCCGGTTGAGGAGCCGCCGGTTGTCTGGGGTATTCTGCAGTCGTTGGGCCTGCGTCGCCGTGGCCCCGAGATTGTCTCGTGCCCCACGTGCGCCCGCTGCCAGGTTAACCTTATTCCCATTGCCGAGGAGGTTACCGAGCGGCTTAAGAACTACTCCGCGTCGCTTTCGATCGCTGTGATGGGATGTGCCGTTAATGGCCCCGGCGAGGCTTCTGATGTCGATCTGGGCGTTGCTTGCGGACGTGGTCAGGCCTTGCTCTTTTCGCATGGCCAGATCATTGGTAAAGTAGCTGAGGACCAAATTGTCGACGCGCTTATGGCAGAGGTCGACAAACTTATTGAGGAGAAATAAATGACTCGAGCAATGTATATGTCTAAGCTCTATGCGCCGACGCTTAAAGAGGATCCGGCGGACGCTGAGCTCGCCAGCCACCGCCTGCTGCTCCGTGCCGGCATGATCCGCAAGGAGGCCGCCGGTCTGTATTCTTATCTGCCGCTCGCATGGCGCTCGATCCGCAAGATCGAGAACATCGTGCGCGACGAGATGGATGCTGCCGGCGCCCAGGAGCTTATGATGCCTATCATGGTCGATGCCGAGCTGTGGCGTGAGTCCGGCCGTATCGATGCCTATGGCAAGGAGCTTGTGCGCTTTGACGACCGTCATGGTCGCGAGTTCGTCCTGGGCCCCACGCACGAGGAGACCGTCACGGCCCTGGTGCGCAACGAGCTGCGCTCCTACAAACAGCTGCCCGTCAACCTGTACCACATCCAGGATAAGTTCCGCGACGAGTTCCGTCCCCGCTTTGGCCTGATGCGCGGCCGTGAGTTCATCATGAAGGACGCCTACAGCTTCTCTGCCACGCAGGAGAGTCTGCAGGAGGAGTACGACAAGATGAAGCAGGCCTACGCCAACATCTGTGAGCGCTGCTACATCAAGGCCCTGCCCGTTGTCGCCGACTCCGGCGAGATCGGTGGCGATACCTCCGTCGAGTACATGGCTTTGGCCGACGCCGGCGAGGCTTCGCTCGTCTACTGCGATGATTGCGGCTTCGCCGCCGACGATGAGGCTGCAAGCACCAAGGTCATCGTGACCGAGGGTCCTGGCGACGGTACGCTTACCAAGGTCGAGACTCCGGGCATGGGCACCATCGAGGCTGTTGCTAAGTTCTTTGGGTTCCCCGAGAACGGCACGCGAAAGTCGCTGGCGCTCATCGACGCCGAGGGCAAGCCGGTCGTGGCCATTGTCCCGGGCGACCACGAGCTCAACGATTGCAAGGCCGAGCATGTCTTTGGCAAGGGCTATCGCATGATGACCGACGAGGAGCTCCAGACCTACGGTCTGCATAAGGGCTTTATCGGACCGGTTAACTTGCCCGAGGGCATCCGCCTGGTGTGCGACGAGAGCCTGCGTGAGTCCAAGCAGTGGGCCTGCGGCGCCAACGAGGTCGACTATCACTTTACCGGTGCCTGCCCCGAGCGTGACTTTACCGTCGACGAGTGGGCCGACCTGGTCACCGTCGTGGCCGGCGATCCTTGCCCACACTGCGGCAAGCCCCTCTCCGCTGCTCGCGGTATCGAGGTCTCCCAGGTCTTCCAGCTGGGCACCAAGTATTCCGAGGCCATGGGTGCCACCTTTATGGATGAGGACGGCAAGGAGAAGCCGCTTATCATGGGTTGCTACGGCGTTGGTGTGTCCCGCTCGCTTGCTGCCGTCGTGGAGCAGCACAACGACGAGCACGGCATCGTCTGGCCGGTCTCCGTTGCCCCGTACGAGGTCGCGGTGATTCCGCTCGATCCCAAGAAGGAAGAGTGCGCTACCGTCTGCGAGCAGATCGTTGATGGCCTGTGTGCCGAGGGTATCGAGGTCGTCGTCGACGATCGCGATGAGCGTCCGGGCTTTAAGTTTGCCGATAACGACCTCATGGGCTTCCCGTATCAGGTGGTTTTGGGCAAGCGCGGCCTTAAGAATGGCACCGTTGAGCTCAAGGACCGTTCCACGGGCGAGCGCGAGGACGTGGCGATCGACGAGGTCGTCGCCAAGGTTGCCGAGCTTGTTAAGGCGGCTCGCCGTTAATCGACGATTTCGCTTGTAGTTCGATATACGGGACGGCCCCGCATTTCTCCAGATAGGGGAGATGCGGGGCCGTCATTTTACCTTGCCTGCGTGCTCAATCGCTAAAAGGAAAACCCCACAGCCCATATGAGCTGCGGGGTTTTCTTGTGCCTCCGATGCGAAATAAATCGCTCAGATATTACTGATAATCGACGACGTCGATCCAGTTCTTAAGGAACTCATCGTTCACGTTGCGCTTACGAGCGAGCTCGGAAGCGGCGACGATGCTCGTCCACTGACGCACGACCTGCATGGGCATGTCGGCGCGGTCGCAGTAGAGCTCCAGGTAGGCCTCGGCCTGGTCCTTGCTGTTGAGGGCAAAGAGCAGGTAGGTGGTGGCAACGTCGGCAGCAGGGGAGCCCTGGGTAGCGTGTGCCCAGTCGCACACATAGAGCTGGCCGTCGTCGCCGACGATGACGTTGGAGGGGTTGAAGTCGCCGTGGCAGACCTTGAACTCCTTAGTCATGCCGTCCAGACGCTCCTGAAGGTTGTAGCGCGTGGTGGCATTGAGCTGATCAAGGCTGTCGATCATGCGGGCGAACTTGTCGCGCTGACGGTTGAGCAGCGGGGAGGTGTAGCCGTGGATCTCGATCTGGAGGTCGACGAACATCTCGAGGTACTCACCAAAGCGCTGGGGCTCGGCAGTCATCTTCTCGGCAAGGGTGGTGCCCGGAACCTTCTCGGTCACGAGCGCCCAGCCGTTGGCGTTCTCGAGCTGGGAAACCTCGAGCGCCTTGGGGCTGCGGATGCCGCACTCATTGATGCGGGCAAGATTCAAAGCCTCGTTGAACACGTCGGAGACAGGCTTGGTCTCGTTAAAGACCTTGACGATCTTGTCGCCCAGGTCGTAAACGACCTTGTTGCCACGGCGGACGAGCTCGGTCTTGGAATCGGGTAGCAGCATGGTTGCATCCTTTCAACGATGCGATAGAAGCGACGGCGGGGGTGTGTGAAACACCCGTGCACCCCCGCCGTTAAAAACCGTGCTAAAACTAGCAGACGGCGTAGTCCTGGGGCTCGCGGCCGTAGTAGGCGTCCAGGTAGAGCTCCTTGATCTCGCTCATGAGCGGGTAGCGCGGGTTAGCGCCGGTGCACTGGTCGTTGAATGCCTGCTCGGTCATCTCGTCGAGGGTGTCGAGGAAGTACTGCTCGTCAACACCGTAGTCGGCGATGGTCTTCTTGACGCCGATGAAGTCCTTGAGCTCCTCGAGCTTCGTGATGAAGTTCTCGAAGACCTCCTTGTCGTCCTTGCCCTCGATGCCGCAGTACTTGGCCATCTCGGCGTAGTTGTGCAGCGCGTTGGGGTAAGGATACTGGGAGAAGGTACCCATCTTGACGGGAGCCTCGGCGGCGTTGTAGCGCATGACGCGGGTCAGGATGACGGCGTTTGCGAGGCCGTGAGGCAGGTGATGGAAAGCGCCGAGCTTGTGGGCCATGGAGTGGTTGAGGCCCAGGAAGGCGTTGGCGAAGGCCATACCGGCCATGCAGGAGGCGTTGTGCATCTCCTCGCGGGCATGCGGGTCCTTGGCGCCGTTCGTGAAGCTGGAGGGCAGGTTCTCGAAGACGAGCTTAGCAGCGCGCTCGGAGAGGCCCTTGGTGTAGTCGGAAGCCATGATGGAGACGTAGGACTCGATGGCGTGGGTCATGACGTCGATGCCGGAGGCAGCGGTCAGGCCGCGCGGGGCGGTCATGCAGTTGTCGGCGTCGACGATAGCCATGTTGGGGAGCAGCGCGTAGTCGGCGAGCGGCCACTTGATGCCGGTCTCCTTGTCGGTGATGATGGCGAACGGCGTGCACTCGGAACCGGTGCCCGAAGAGGTCGGGACGGCGACGAAGTAGGCCTTCTTGCCCATCTCGGGGAAGGTGAAGATACGCTTGCGGATGTCCATGAAGTCCATGGCCATGTCCTCAAACTTGCACTCGGGGTGCTCGTACATCATCCACATAATCTTGCCGGCGTCCATAGCGGAGCCACCGCCGACGGCGATGATGACGTCCGGCTCAAAGAGAGCCATCTGCTTGGCGCCGCGACGTGCGCACTGCAGCGACGGATCGGGCTCGACGTCGTAGAAGCAGTCGTGGGCGATGCCCATCTCGTCGAGCTTGGCCTCGATGGCGCGGGTGTTGCCATTCTTGAAGAGGAACTGGTCGGTGACGATGAAGGCGCGCTTCTTGCCCATGACGTTGCCCAGCTCGTCGAGGGCGACGGGCGTGGAACCCTTCTTGAAGTAGACCTTCTCGGGAGCGCGGAACCACAGCATGTTCTCACGGCGCTCGGCCACAGTCTTAACGTTGATCAAGTGCTTCACCCCAACGTTCTCGGAGACGGAGTTGCCGCCCCAGGAGCCGCAGCCCAGGGTCAGAGACGGCTTCATGCCAAAGTTGTACAGGTCACCGATGCCACCGTGCGAGGACGGGGTGTTGATGACGATGCGGCAGGCCTTCATGACGTGCTCGAACAGGCTGATCTTCTCGGCCTGGGCGGGGTGCACGTACAGAGAGGCGGTGTGGCCCGGGCCACCGGCGAGCACCAGGTGCTCAGCCTTGTCGACGGCCTCCTGGAAGTCCTTGGCGTGGTACATGGCCAGGACCGGGGAGAGCTTCTCGTGGGAGAACTCCTCCTTGGCGGGGTCGGTGGAGGTGACCTCGGCGATCAGGATCTTGGTCTTGGCGGGAACCTCGATGCCGGCGAGCTCGGCGATCTTGGCGGCAGCCATGCCGGGGATGCGGTGGTCGAGGGCGCCGTTCTTGAACATGGCGGCACGCAGGGCCTCCATCTCGGCACCCTGCTTGACGAAGTAGCAGCCGCGCTTCTGGAACTCGGCCTTGACCTGGTCATAGATGGTGTCGATGACGGTCACGGACTGCTCGGAAGCGCAGATCATGCCGTTGTCGAAGGTCTTGGAGTGGATGATGGAGTTGACGGCGAGCAGCACGTCGGCGGTGTCGTCGATGATGACCGGGGTGTTACCGGCGCCAACGCCCAGGGCGGGCTTGCCCGAGGAGTAGGCGGCCTTGACCATGCCCGGGCCACCGGTGGCGAGGATGATGTCGACGTCGCGCATGACCATGTTGGTCAGCTCGATGGAGGGGACATCGACCCAGCCGATGATGCCCTCGGGGGCGCCGGCCTTGACGGCGGCGTCAAGCACGAGCTTGGCGGCGGCGATGGTGCACTTGGCGGCTGCCGGGTGCGGGGAGATGATGATACCGTTGCGGGTCTTCAGGCTGATCAGCGTCTTGAAGATCGCGGTGGAGGTGGGGTTGGTCGTCGGGATGACGGCGCCCACGATGCCGATGGGCTCGGCGATCTTGGTGATGCCGTAAGCCTCGTCGCGCTCCAGAACGCCGCAGGTCTTGGTGTTCTTGTAAGCGTTGTAGATGTACTCTGCGGCGTAGTGGTTCTTGATGACCTTGTCCTCAAGAACGCCGCGGCCGGTCTCCTCGATGGCCATCTTCGCCAACGGGATACGAGCCTTGTTGGCGGCCATGGCGGCCTCATAGAAGATCTTGTCGACCTGCTCCTGCGTGTACGTAGCAAAAAGCGCCTGGGCCTCTCGCATCTGAGCGAGCTTAGCCTCAAGCGCCTCTACGTTGTCCACAATTGCGGGAGTAGTGTTTTCCGGTGACTTTTTCACCATTTGTGTCTCCTTGCGATCGGAGATTTACCCTACGCCTTGCATGATAGCAATAAATTATTCGGTGAACGGTCAGATTCCTGTAAAAGGCACACTAAAACGCTTCAATAAACTGAAGCGTTTTAACTAAAACTATTTGCATGCTCCAACGCCCTGCTCATTGGGGACAGACTTACATCAGTGCTTTCACTCATTTGGGACAGACATTGATTTGTCATTTTGCCGTTCTTGGCCTCTTATTGCCACTCATTGGATATAAATAGGTTACAGGCTCAGCATTTCGCGTTGCTTCTCTCCTTTTAGGTGTTGCCTGTACAGCTTTGAAAGGAGAGATTATGCCCCGATGCGCCCGCGCCGTTTCGATCACCGGCTATTACCACGTCTTTGACCGCGGCAACTCCAAACAGATTATTTTTGAAGATGACTCCGACCGCTATCGTTTCTTGTCGGATATTTCGGACAGGTTTGCACGCCATGAGGTGGCGGTGTTGGCTTGGTGCCTTATGGACAATCACTTCCATTTGATGGTTGATGATCCACTTGACAATCTTTCAAAGGCTATGCAGTGCGCATTGACGGCGTATGCTAAGTATTTCAATGGGAAAACGGGGAGAACGGGGCATCTGTTTGACAATCGCTATTCGCGGGTCGCGGTTGAGTCGGACACGCAGGCGGTGCAGCTGCTCGATTATATCCATCTCAATCCCGTGAAAGGTGCGCTCGACTCGCTCGAGGCGTACCGCTGGTCAAGCTTTAGGGCATACCAGCTGGGCTACGATCCCTTTGACATCTGTGACGTGGCCCCTATGCTCGATATTGTCGGGGGGTCTCGTCGCTATTGTGAGCATCTTAAGGAAGTTGCCGGGCGGATCTGGTCAGTTGAGATTCTTCCACGCCGACGGATCCTCGATGAGGATGCTCTTTCCGTTGCGCGCGAAGTCCTTCCGAGCATAGATCCTGCGCTGCTCAAGGCCCTGCCACGCCCCGATCGTGATGCGTGTCTGCTGAGGCTTAGGCGGGCACATCTCACGGTCAAGCAAATTGCCCGTATCACCGGCATCGGCGCTACAAGCGTAACCAAGGCCACCGCGGGCTGGAACGAGGCGGCGTGAGGCAGGGGCCGAACCGCTGCTGGCATGCGTTACGCCTGTCCCCAATGCGTGAAAACACTCATGTAAGTCTGTCCCCAATGAGTGCAAAAAGGCGCCCTCCGTAGGGGAGGGCGCCTTTGGTAAGTTCTATGTGAACGCGAGGTCTTTGACCCGGAGAGTCCGAGGTACTTGTTGGTAAGACCTTATTTAGGAGCGCGCAACCTTGCCGGACTTGAGGCAGGTGGAGCAAACGTTCATCTTGCGACGGTGACCATCGACGACGACGTAGACGCGCTGGATGTTGGGGCGGAACTTACGGTTGGTGACGCGGTGAGAGTGGCTGATGGAGCGACCGGCAACGGGGTGCTTACCGCAAACTTCGCAAACTTTGGACATAACTGACCCTCCTTGGGCGACAAACGAACATGTCGCGTTAACAAACAAGCCTGAACTATAGCACAGAAGCAGCTCCCTGTGCGTAATCTACACAGAGATATTTCTCTTTTGGCGATAGTGCTCACGCCACGGCCCTGGACGTAGATCCGATTTGCGTGCAGCAGAGGGGATTATGCCAGCTCGTGCGTGCGTTTTCAAGCTCGTCCCACAAATATATATAGGTTTATTGAGCATTGGGCTCCGTTTACGGATTGCTCTGTATTTATGCTCGCAATTAAGTTCGAGGTTGGCTACACTATCCCTTGACCATTAAAGGGGTACGAGATACCCACATGGAATTACATAGCTGTCAAAGAGCAGCCTTTCCTGTGGGTGTCTGGTCCGCTTTGAGCGGTCGGGCATCTATTTTTTTGACTGTGTCAGCAGTCAAGACATGTGAGGAAGGAGATCGATGGGCACGACTTCCCCCAAGGCGGTCATCATGGACGAGACCGCCGTCAATCGAGCGATGACCCGCATCGCGCACGAGATTCTCGAGCGCAACGAGGGCTGTGAAGACCTCGCTCTGGTCGGCATCGTCACGCGCGGCGACCTTCTGGCAAAGAAGCTCGCCGAGGAGATCAAGGAGATCGAGGGCGTCGACGTTCCGCTCGGCAGCCTCGACATCAGCTTCTACCGCGATGACTACGCTACCAATTTCGCTCCCGCGATCCACGCCACCAACATTCCCTTTAGCGTCGACGGCAAGCGCGTCGTGCTGGTGGACGACATCCTGTACACGGGCCGTACCATTCGCGCCGCTCTCGACGCCGTCATGGACCTGGGCCGTCCGAGCCGCATTGAGCTGGCAGTCCTTGTTGACCGCGGCCACCGCGAGCTCCCCATCTCGCCGGACTTTGTCGGCAAGAACGTTCCCTCGTCGCATGAGGAGAACGTGCACCTATATATGAAGGAAGTCGACGGCCACACCGCTGTCGAGATCAACGACGTCGCGCCGGGTTCCCACGTGGGCTCCGCGCCGCTGGGAGGTGAGTAGTACCGTGGCGTTCAACCATAAGCACCTGATCGACATTACCGAGTACTCCGAAGAGGACATCAAGCTCATCCTCGAGACCGCCAAGGCGTTCTCCGAGGTCAACGAGCGTGCGATCAAGAAGGTCCCCACGCTCAAGGGCAAGACCATCGTCAATATGTTCAACGAGCCCTCGACGCGTACCCGCAGCTCTTTCGAACTCGCTGAGAAGCGTCTTTCGGCCGACAGCCTCAACTTTGGCGGCTCCTCGACCTCCACGGTCAAGGGCGAGAGCCTCGTTGACACCGTCGAGACCCTCAACGCCTATAAGATCGACTGCATCGTCGTGCGCGACAAGCACGCCGGCGCTCCCTACATCGTCACGCAGAACTCGCCCGCGAGCGTCATCTGCGCCGGTGACGGCAAGCACAACCACCCCACACAGGCCCTGCTCGACCTGTACACCATCTGGGAGCACAAGGGTGACTTCCACGGTCTGAAGGTCGCCGTCGTCGGCGATATCGCCCACTCCCGCGTCTGCGGCTCGCTGATCCCCGCGTTGAAGATCATGGGCTGCGAGACCTACGCCGTCGCCCCCGGTACGCTGCTGCCGCCGGCGCCCGAGGTCCTGGGCTGCGACCACGTGACGAGCGACCTCGATTCCGTCCTGCCCGAGCTGGACGTCGTCTACATGCTGCGCGTGCAGCAGGAGCGCCTCGAGGGTGCCCCGTTCCCCACGATTCGTGAGTACCACAAGCTCTTCGGCCTGACCAAGGACCGCGAGAAGCTCATGAAGCCCGATGCGATCATCTGCCACCCGGGCCCCATCAACCGCGGCGTCGAGTTCGACTCCTATATGGCCGACCACCCGCAACGCTCCGTCATCCTGGAGCAGGTCTACGCCGGTATCTGCGTGCGTATGGCTATCCTGTATCTGCTGCTTGGAGGTGCCGATAATGGCCTTGCTTCTTAAGAATGCCCACGTCGTCGATCCGTCTGTCGAGCTTGACGGTGTCGTTGACGTCCTGATTGACGGCGACAAGATCGCCGAGGTCGGCGAGAATCTCGCCGTCGAGGGAGCCGAGGTCCGCGACCTTTCCGGCAAGTACCTCGTCCCCGGCCTGGTGGATATGCACGTTCACCTTCGTGAGCCCGGCTACGAGGTCAAAGAGGACATCGAGAGCGGCACCCGCGCAGCTGCCAAGGGCGGCTTTACCGGCGTGTGCGCCATGCCCAACACCGACCCCGTCACCGATAACGGCACCGTCGTGGAGTTCGTCAAGTCCCGCGCTGCCGAGGTCGGCCACTGCCGCGTCTATCCGTCGGGCGCCATGACCCGCGGTCTTAAGGGCGAGGCTATGTCCGAGATGGGCGATATGGTCGCCCACGGCGCCGTCGCCTTCACCGACGACGGTCGCGGCGTGCAGGGTGCGGGTATGCTCCGCCGCTGCATGGACTACGGCAAGATGTTCGGCAAGGTCTTCATGAGCCACTGCCAGGATGAGGACCTGGTCGGCCACGGCCAGATCAACGAGGGCAAGGTATCGACCCGTCTGGCCCTCGAGGGCTGGCCGGCTGCCGGCGAGGAGCTCCAGATCGCCCGCGACATCGAGATCGCCAAGCTGACCGGTGCCAAGCTGCACATCCAGCACATCTCCACCGCCCACGGCCTGGAGATTGTGCGTGCCGGTAAGGCCGCTGGCGTTCAGGTTACCTGCGAGGCCACCCCGCACCACATGTTCCTGACCGAGAACGACCTGGACGAGACCTACAACACCTCGCTCAAGGTCAACCCGCCGCTGCGTACCGAGGAGGATGCCGAGGCTATCCGTCAGGGCGTCATCGACGGTACCGTCGACGTTATCGTCACCGATCACGCTCCCCACACCCCGTGGGAGAAGGCCCGCGAGTTCGAGCTCGCGCCCTTTGGCATGATCGGCCTCGAGACCTCGCTGTCGCTTGTACTTACCGAGCTGGTCAACACGGGCAAGATGAGCGTGGGCCGCATGGTCGAGCTCATGGCCATCAAGCCGCGTGAGATCCTGGGCCTCGACCAGGTTCAGGTCAAGGCGGGCTCCGTTGCCGACCTGACCGTGTTCGACGCGTCCGCCACCTGGACGGTCGGCGAGGACGGTTACGAGTCGCGCGCCGAGAACTCCGGTTTCGCCGGCCGCATGCTCACCGGTCGTGCCACCGATGTGTTTGTCGGCGGCAAGCAGACGCTCGCCGACGGCTGCATCTGCTAGCATAGCCTTATCGCTTTTGTGCGCGGTGCCCTTGCGGTGCCGCGCTTTCTGTTCGTTTTGACCATGCAACCGCATGGGGGATTGGAGCGTCTATGCCCACACCTTCCACTGCACGCATGCACGACTTCGAGGTCGTCTCGAACCAGGAGATCGCCGACGGCATCTTCTCGCTCGTCATCTCGGCCCCCAAGCTTGCAAGTGCGCTCAAGCCCGGTCAGTTTGTGAACATTGCCGTGCCCGGCGATGCGTCCTCGCTGCTTCGCGTGCCCCTGAGCTTCTATCGCGCCGACGCCCAGGCCGGCACCGTCGAGCTGTGGTACGCCGTCGTGGGCGACGACACCCGTCGTCTGTCGCAGATGGCCCCCGGTTCCACCTCTAATCTGCTGGGCCCTGGCGGCCGCGGCTGGCTTGTGCCCGAGGGCACCAGGAAGGCGTTGCTCGTTGCGGGCGGCATCGGTGTTCCGCCCGTGCTGTGCCTTGCCGGCATGCTTGCCGAGCAGAGTGTGGCCGTCGATGTGTGCCTGGGCTTTGGCACCGCGTCCAAGGCCGTGGGCATCGACGAGTTCCGCTCGTTGTGCGATACGGTCAACGTGTGCACCGATGACGGTTCGCTTGGCACGCACGGTTTTTGCACCGATCCTGCCGCCGAGCTGCTCGGCGAGGGCGGTTATGACTACGTCGCCAGCTGCGGTCCCGCCGTCATGATGAAGAAGGTCGCCGCCGCTGCCGCCGAGGCCGGTGCGTACTGCGAGGTTTCACTCGAGCGCATGATGAGCTGCGGCTTTGGCGCCTGCAACACCTGCAATGTCGAGACGGTCGACGGTATGAAGGGCGCCTGCATGTGCGGCCCCGTGTTCGATGCTTCCAAGGTGGTGGTCTTCTAGTGGGTACCGTGAACATGGCCGTCGACTTCGGCGGCGTCAAGATGCAGAACCCCATCAACACCGCAGCCGGTACCTTTGGCTACGGATGGCAGTTCCAGAACTTCTTTGATGTCTCCCAGCTGGGTGCCATCACCACCAAGGGTTGTGCTGCCGAGCCCTGGCCCGGCAACCCCGCGCCTCGCATGGCCGAGATCCCGGGCGGCATGATCAACTCCGTGGGCCTTCAGAACCCCGGCGTGGCTGCCTTCGCCCGTGAGTCCGGTCCGTGGCTCGAGCAGCTCTCCAAGGACGGTTGCCAGGTCATCTGCCAGGTCGCCGGTCACTCCGTCGAGGAGTTTGTCCGCGCGCTCGAGATGTATGTCGAGCTGTGCCCCTGGGCTGCCGGCTACGAGATCAACGTCAGCTGCCCTAATATTGCCGCCGGCGGTGCCGCCATGGGCTCCTCGCCCGAGGGAGCCTCTGCCGTTATGGCTGCCTGCCGTAAGGTGACCGATAAGCCGCTGTTCGTAAAGATGGCTCCGGTTAACGTCGCCGAGATTGCCAAGGCTCTCGAGGCTGCAGGTGCCGACGGCCTTTCGGTCATCAACTCCATTCAGGGCATGGCCATTGACGTTCATACCCGCAAGTCCCGTGTGGCCAAGCCCAAGGGCGGCCTTTCGGGCCCGCTGTGCCACCACATCGCCGTTCGCATGGTCTGGGAGGTTGCCCAGGCCGTCGATATCCCCATCAACGGAGTCGGCGGCGTCATGACGGGCGAAGATGCGGCTGAGTTTATCCTGGCCGGTGCCACCTGCGTGTCGGTCGGCATGGCCAACTTCGTCGATCCGTGCGCATCGATTAAGATCGCGCACGAGCTCGAGGCCTGGGCGGAGTCCCAGGGCGTGAAGGACATCAACGAGCTGGTAGGTGCTTTCGAATGCTAGAGACCGATGCCCGCGACCGCGTTATCGTCGCCCTCGACTGCGACTGTGAGCGTGCGCTCGAGCTCGCCCACGAGCTTTCTGGCCATGCCGCTTGGCTCAAGGTCGGCATGACGCTCTATTACGCCGAGGGCCCCGAGATCGTCAAGACGTTCAAGGACCTGGGCTTTAAGGTCTTCCTCGACCTCAAGTTCCATGACATTCCGCATCAGGTGCGCGGTGCCGCCCGTTCGGCCTCGCTTGCCGGTGCCGACCTGCTTTCGGTTCACGGCTTGGGTTCGGGTGCTATGCTCGCCGCCTGCCGTGAGGGTGCCGAGGAGGCACGCGAGGATCGAGCCAAGCTCGTCGCCATTACCGTGCTCACGAGCATGAACCAGGATGCGCTGGCTGAGATCGGCGTCGATTCGCCCGTGGCCGAGGAGGCAGCCCGCCTGGCGAAGCTTGCTCAGGCCAACGGCATCGACGGTATCGTGTGCTCGCCGATGGAGGCCCATGACATGCGCGAGCTGCTCGGCCCCGACGCGCTGATCGTGACTCCGGGCGTGCGTCCGGTGGGTGCCGCCTTGGGCGATCAATCCCGCGTGGCGACGCCTTCTCAGGCTATCGAGCGCGGCGCGAGCCACATCGTGGTGGGCCGACCCATCACCGGTGCCGACGACCCGGTTGCCGCATTTGACGCCATCGTTGCCGAGTTGGTCGAAAACGTTGCCTAAAAGATTCCCTCAAGTCACCACTTTTGGGTCTCATTAGCACAAATTAGCCCCTGTGCCTGCGAAAACTTTCCCATCCTTTGTGTGGAATCGCAGGTCGGGGGCTCATCTTTTAGCGCGATATATTGCACTTTTTGCGGGTATCGTCTAACCTATGGAGCCGCGATTGGGCATTTTGTACGTTTTACGTGCTAAAATGCCAAATATTGAATCAGATATAACCCAACTATTTGGAGGTTCGAATGGCACTCCCTCAGCTTACCGACGAGCAGCGCAAGCAGGCTCTTGAGAAGGCTGCCGCCGCACGTCACGCCCGCGCTGAGCTTCGCGAGCAGATCAAGAAGGGCGAGAAGTCCCTCGAGTCCGTGCTCAACTCCGATGACCCCATCGCTTCCCGCATGAAGGTTTCCACCCTCATCGAGTCTCTCCCCGGTTATGGCAAGGCTAAGGCCGCCAAGATCATGGAGGAGCTCGGCATCTCCGCTACCCGTCGCGTCCAGGGCCTCGGCGTCCGTCAGCGCGAGCAGCTCCTCGAGCAGCTGACCAAATAAGTGAGCGCTCAGGATTCAAAGCTCTTTGTGATTTCTGGACCGTCAGGTGCAGGCAAGGGCACGCTCGTCACTCGTGTGCGTGAGCGTCGCTCGAACCTGGGCCTGACGGTTTCGGCTACCACGCGAGCACCACGCAAAGGTGAGGTCGACGGCGTCAACTACTTTTTCCTGACGCGCGAGGAGTTCGACCGCCGCGTGGCAAACGGTGAGTTTGTTGAGTGGGCCGAGGTCCACGGTAACTGCTACGGCACGTTGGTGAGCGAGGTCACATCCAAGCTCGCCTCTGGCTCGTCTCTGATCTTGGAGATCGATGTCCAGGGTGCCCTGCAGGTGAAGGAGCGTTTCCCCGAGGCCGTGTTGATCTTTATCAAGCCGCCTTCGCTCGAGGTGCTCCGCGAGCGTCTGGTCGGTCGCGGTACCGAGACGCCCGAGACGATCGAGCTGCGTATGGCAAACGCCGCCGATGAACTTGCCCTTGCCGACCGCTACGACGACGTCGTGGTGAATGACGATCTCGACCGCGCGACCGATGAGCTCGTTCGCGTTCTCGATATGCATGAAAGGATCTGAGGTCCGTGTCCGTTGTAAAGCCTTGCATTGACGATCTTTTGGAGAAGACCGATCACAACCGCTTCCTGCTCGCCTCGCTTGCCTCCAAGCGCGCCTGCGACATTAACAGCATGCTGCGTGGTCAGCACAACCGCGTGCTCGCCGTCCAGGATGTCGATGACATCACCATTGCGCTTTCCGGCGCCGATACCATCTCGATGGCTATGGACGAGATTGTCGACGGTGACATCTCCTACGATGAGGCCCGTTACGAGAAGGCGCTCGGCCACAAGGTTGCTGAAGCCTAAATGGCGGCTCGCGTCTGCCTGGTCCACTATCACGAGGTTGGACTGAAGGGCAAGAACCGCGCACATTTTGAGCATATCCTCATGGATAACATCAAGGCGGCCTTGGCCGCCTTTTCCGTGAATGCCGTGTCTCGAATTTCCGGTTATATCCTCGTGACCTTTAACGAGCATCAGGCCGACGAGGCGGCGCGCGTCATTCGCACCGTCCCCGGCGTTGCCCGCGTGTCCCTGGCATATCACACGAACCGCGACCCGCAGGAGTACTGCGCCGCCGCCGTGAAGGCGCTGCGCGAGTTCGGTCCCTTCGATTCGTTTAAGGTGCATGCCAAGCGCTCGAACACCGACTACGAGCTCACCTCTATTGAAATCAATCGACAGGTTGGCGAGGTGCTGTGCGAGGCGTTTCCCGATAAAAAGGTTCAGATGCATGACCCTGACGCGATGGTGCACGTGCTGGTGGTCCAGGGCAGTGTCTACGTGTATGCGCGCTCTGAGCGCGGCGTGGGCGGCTTGCCGGTAGGATCTGCCGGCAAGGTCGTGACGCTTCTGTCGTCGGGCATCGATTCTCCGGTGGCGACCTGGATGCTCGCGCGTCGCGGCGCCGTATGCGTGCCGGTGCATTTTTCCGGTCGTCCGCAGACGCCCGATACCAGCGAGTATCTGGTGCAGGACATTATTCGCGCCCTTGAGCCGGGTGTGCAGATCGGTCGCCTGTACGTAGTCCCGTTTGGCGACTGCCAGCGCGAGATTTCGGTCACCTGCCCCAGCAATCTGCGCGTGATTATGTACCGTCGCATCATGTATTCGGTTGCCGAGCGCATTGCGCACATCGAGGGCGCCAAGGCTATCGTGACCGGTGAATCACTCGGTCAGGTTGCCTCCCAGACGCTCGAGAACATCATGGCCGTCAACGAGGCTGTCAAGATCCCCGTGTTCCGTCCGTTGATCGGTTCGGACAAGCAGGAGATCATCGCACGCGCTGGGGAGATCGGTACGTTCGATATCTCGACCGAGGCTTCTCCCGATTGCTGCACGCTGTTTATGCCGCGCCGTCCCGAGACGCACGCCAAGCTCGATGCCGTTCATGAGGCGTGGGAGCTGTTCGATCACGAGGAGATGATTGAGCGTTTGCTTAAACAGACCGAGTATATCGACTTCGAGAGCAATACGTATAAGGCCCCTAAGACCTTAAAACGCAAACATTCCGAGCTCGCTCCACGTGAGATTTACCAAGATCACGAGTAATTTTGTGCATAGACCGACGATGCGCTTGCATCGTCGGTCTTTTGCTATCTGGGCATTTTGCGGCTAAGTGTTCATTTGCTGACGTGTCCCTGAATAAATGGATAGATTTGTGCAAGGTTTTGGTCGGTTTTTGGTTTGACCGCTAAAACCGGTTTTGGGGCGTGGCTGTTGCAGGGCTCTATTCCTGACACGATGGTGTTGGGAGGTTTTGCTATGGCGCAGCGCGAACAACACGAACGGGTCAAACGGATGGACCGCTTGGCGGACAAGCTGTTCGGTCATAAGGCAGTGGTGATGGCGATACTGGTCGTCATTGCGATGGCGAGTGGACTGGCGATGGCGAACCTTGGCGGCGGTGCCGGCGGCGTGTCGTTTGAGCGCACTGACGGTTCAGGCTCGTTGGTGGAGCCGGGATCCGGCGATGCCTCGAGCGGAAAGACATCCGAAGGCTCTTCGCCTAAGGCGTCTGCCGCGGCAGAGGTTTATGTCGATGTTGATGGCGCCGTTGTGTCGCCGGGTGTATATCGCCTCAAGGACGGCGCGCGGGTGGCTCAGGCGATTGATGCTGCCGGCGGGCTGGCGCCCGAGGCAGACGTTACGGGGCTCAATCGGGCATCTAGGGTCACTGATGGACAAAAAATCCACGTTCCAACGGTAGGGGAGCAGCAGGCGTCCATTGCGGAAGTCGGTGTTGATGGTGGGGCTTTCGCATCATCGGGCGTGAGTGGCGCAACAGGCCTAGTAAACATCAATACGGCAAGCGCGGCAGAGCTACAGACGCTTTCGGGCATCGGCCCCTCCATGGCCCAGTCGATTATCGATGAGCGGACAAAGAACGGTGCTTTTGCCGCGGTTGACGATCTGATGCGTGTGTCGGGAATCGGCGAGAAGAAGCTTGCCAAAATCAAAGATTGCATCTGCGTATGAGTGCGACCGAGCGCGAGCATGTGATGCCTCCGCGGCCCCTGATTCCGTGGACGATGGCCCTGTGTGCCGGTATGTGCATAAGCTGCGCCTTGGTGCTCAACGTGGCCGCTGATGCGCTGCTGAGGGAGCGGGCGCCGGCGGTCGGGCCGCTATGGACCATTCCCGTTGCGGCGGCGGTGTTCGTTGTGCTGGCTCAATCCTGTGCGCGGCTTGCCCCTTGGAAGCGGTGGCTGTATGCCGCGTCCGTCGGTCTCGTGGCGGGAGCGGTCGTCTCGGCGTGGTGGGCTGTGGGCACGCTAGGCGCCTCGAAGGCGCTCGACGGTCGAGCGGCAAGCAGCCTCGAGTTTGTCATGCAGGGTGATCCATCCATAAACGACGACGTGTATTCCTATACCTGCGAGGCACGCGCGGACGGTAAGAACTTGGCAACGGTTCGCCTATCGTGTGACCGCGAGCTCAAGGTCGGGGCGCACGTGCGTGTTATCGGTCGCGTTTCACGTTTTGAGAACGATGCATATGGACGATCGCGCGTGTTCCGAGGCGAGGTGCGCAAGGTTCAAGCCGTTCGGATTGTGCCGGTCGATGAGGGCTCTCCGGGGCCGCTGCATCGGCTGCGAAATGGGCTGCTAGCGTCCATCGCGCCTGCGACCGACCCGGCGCGTGCGCTCATAGCCGGTGTCGTCTGCGGTCGTTCGGCCGAGCTGCGCGCCCAGCCGGCGGGCGACTGGTTTTCGGTGACGGGAACGGCGCATCTTATCGCCGTCTCGGGCAGCCATTTGGCTATCGTGGGGTTTGTAATCGAGGGTGTATTGCAAAAGACTCGGTGCTCACGTGGTCTTCAGCGGGCGATATTGGCGATAACGCTTGTGGGCTACGCTGTCTTTACTGGCGCGTCTCCCTCGGCCGTGCGCGCGTGCTGCATGGTGTTCGCGACGCTTGTCGTAAACGGCGCGGGGCGTCGCCGGCACGGCGCATCGGCACTCTTCGTAACCATGTCCATCTTTGTGCTACTGCGGCCGACGGTGCTGTTCGAGATGGGCTTTCAGCTTTCATGTGCCAGCGTCTTAGCCATTCTGTGCTTTTGTCCCTATGCGACCTACGCTTTGGGTGAGCTAGGTGTGCCATCGGGCGTTGCCAGTATGCTTTCCGTCACGCTGTGCTCGCAACTGGCGACACTTCCCATTACCATTCCTGCATTCGGTACGTTCTCACTCATTGCTCCGTTGGCAAATGCGGTCATCGATCCGGTGGTGAGCGTACTGCTTGCTGTGTCGATCGTGCTGGTTCCCTTTTCGCTCGTGGCGCCGTTGCGGACTTGGGCGCTCGTTGTGCCCATGATTGCCGCCCGTTGCGCGCTGTTCTTCGAGCAGCTGTTTGCCGCCGTGCCGGGTGCATCCGTGAGTGTGTCGCCCGATAGCGTGTGGATTTACTTGGTGCCGTGTTTGCTGGCGGTTCTGCTGGTCTGGTGGCCGCGTCCCCGTGCACGTCCTATGGCGGTGGGGCTTGCATGCCTGGTGCTCTTGGCTGCGATTCCGTACGTCTACTGGGATCGATTCGCTCCGCCTTCGGTGACGGTGCTCGATGTGGGCCAGGCGGATGCGATTCTTATCCGCCAGGGCGACGCAGTAGCACTCGTCGACTGCGGGCTCGACGAGCGGGTGGTGGCGGCGTTGGTTCGCAATAACGTGCACCATATCGATGCCGTCTTTGTGACGCATTGGGATGAGGACCACTGGGGTGGTCTGCCTGCCGTGCTCGAACAGTTTTCGGTTGGAACGATTGCCGTGGCGGCGGATGCGCTGGAGGATGCTCCTGACGAGGTATTGAACCGACCTGGCGTGGAGTATCGGCAGGTGCGCCGTGGGGATACGGTCGACATCGGCTCATTTTGCGCCCGCGTGATGTGGCCATTCGAGTCCGTGGATGGCGAGGGAAATGAGGACTCGCTTGTCCTGCTGCTCTCTTATGTTCAGGAAGGCAAGGGCCTGCGTATGCTCCTCACCGGTGATGCCGAGCTCGACCAAGAACGGGAATTCGTGCAGGAAGTGGGAGATATCGATGTACTTAAACTTGGGCATCACGGCTCTAAGGTTTCAGTCGATGGTGAGTTGCTGGACGTCCTGAAGCCCGAGCTTTCCCTCGCGAGCGCGGGCGAGGGGAATCGATACGGCCATCCGTCCGATGCCTGCATCGATGCCGTTAAGGAAGCGGGCGGCGTGTTCGCGTGCACCATCGAACACGGCGACATTACCGTCACGTCAGCTGCGAATGGCTTTGCGATGCGATGCCAGCGACCGTGACGACGTCGTTGGCGTGTGGTGGGCCCCTGGGCTAGAATGACACGGAACGAATACGAAGGCCTGCGGGAGGGGAGCGCAATGTCCGAAACCGGTCTGCTGCCGGCATATCTGATTGTCGGTACCGACGGAGTCAAGCGCGATCATGCCGTCTCGCGTATGAAGGCGCGTCTGGAAAAGTCGGGTATGGTCGAGTTCAACCTCGACGAGCGCGACATGACCAAGGACCCCGATATCGAGTCGATTATCGGATCGCTCAACACCTTTCCGATGGGCAGTGAGTTTCGCCTGGTAATCCTTGACGGCTGCTCAAAACTCGCCAAGGCGGTCTCGGAGCCGCTCGTCGAGTATCTGGCGAGTCCCAGCCCCACAACGGTCTGCCTCATCATCGCCGACTCGCTTGCCAAGAACACGCGCCTATATAAGGCGATCGCCAAGATCGACAAGAAGGCTGTGATCGATTGCTCCGGCACCAAGCGCTGGGAGCTACCGCGCCGCGTGCAGCAGATGGCGACGCAGCACGGCAAGTCGATCTCGACGGCGGCCGCCGAGGAGCTCGTCTCGCGTTCGGGTGAAAACACTCGCATGCTCGATAACGACTTGGCTAAGCTTGCCCAGATGGTCGAGGCGCCCCAGATTGAGCTTGCCGACGTTGAGCGCTGGATTGTACGTACGGCCGAGGTTCAACCCTGGGACTTTCTCAATGCGGTCTCGGCCCGTGACATGCGCCGCTCGCTCGAGCTCTTCAATCTACTGCCCGCCAAGAGCTACGTGTGGACTTACACATTGCTGTGCGGCCGCATCCGCGAGCTTATCGTTGCCAAGGCGCTCGATGCGCGCGGACAGGGTCGTGAGCTGGCCGCAACACTTAAGCTCCAGTCCTGGCAGGTCAAGAATCACCTGACCTGGGCACGTCGCTTTTCGATGGCAGAGCTCGTCGCAGCGCTCGAGGGCGCGGTCGATGTGGAGCTCGCGCTCAAGGGTTCGGCCGATTCTCAGACCGCGCTTTTGCTCTGGATTACGAACATCTTGAGAAAATCGTGATGATACCTGCCTATTTGGCAAATTCGTTCTATCCCTTTGAGGGGGAGCGTGCTATAGTAGGCGCTTGCATGACCTCACCGTGTCTCAGAGGTGTCATACATTTTTTGCAAGGAACTCGAAAGGAACTCCAGAAGTGGCAAACATCAAGTCTCAGAAGAAGCGTATCCGCACCAATGAGGCAGCTCGCATGCGTAACAAGGCTGTCAAGTCCGAGCTCAAGACGCTGACCAAGCACGTCCAGTCCGCCGTCGCCGAGGGCGACGCCGAGAAGGCCCAGGCTGCCCTCAAGACCGTCACCAAGCGTCTCGACATGGCTGCCGCCAAGCATGTTATCCACAAGAACCAGGCTTCCAACCGCAAGTCCGGTCTTGCCAAGCTCGTGAACAGCATCAACGCCTAAGTTGTAAATTTCACACCACACAGATTACGCGCATAAATGGAGCCTGTTTTATGGAACAGGCTCCATTTTTTGTACCGCTCGGGTAAGATAGTCCGCATGAATACTTCAATTGACATTTCCCACATCCGCAACTTCTCAATCGTTGCGCACATCGACCATGGTAAGTCCACGATCAGCGATCGCATCCTCGAGCTCACCCATACCGTCGACGAACGCGACATGGAGTCGCAGCTGCTCGACACCATGGATATCGAGCGCGAGCGCGGCATTACGATCAAGTCCAATGCCGTTCGCGTGTCCTATGACGCCGACGATGGCGAGACGTATCAGTTCAATCTGATCGATACGCCGGGCCACGTGGACTTTACCTATGAGGTCTCGCGCTCGCTGGCAGCCTGTGAGGGCGCGGTGCTCGTTGTCGACGCCACGCAGGGCGTCGAGGCGCAGACCGTCTCCAACGCGACGCTCGCCATGAACGCCAATCTGGACATTGTGCCGGCCATCAACAAGATCGACCTGCCCTCGGCCCATCCCGATGAGGTTAAGACCGAGATCGAGGATGACCTGGCGATTCCTGCCGATGATGCCGTGTGTGTCTCGGGCAAGACCGGCGAGGGCATCCACGATCTGCTGGAGTCCATTGTCTTTTTGATCTCTCCGCCCAAGGGCGATGCGAACGCGCCGCTCAAGGCACTCATTCTGGATTCGTACTTCGACGAGTATCGCGGCGTCGTTGCCACGGTCCGCGTCTTTGACGGTTCCATCAAAAAGGGCGATACCCTGCGCATGATGCAGGCAGAGGGCGACTTTTTGGTCGACGGCGTGGGTGTCAAGCGTCCTGCCGAGACCCCGGTTGACGCGCTGACGGTTGGCGAGGTCGGCTACGTGGTCACGGGCCTGAAGGACCCCGAGGCCGTTCGCGTGGGCGACACCCTTACCTGGGCGTCGAACCCCTGCCCCGAGCCGCTTCCGGGTTACCGCGAGGCCAAGCCCATGGTCTATACGGGCCTGTTCCCGATCGATAACAAGGACTACGAGAACCTGCGTGACGCGCTCGATAAGCTGCACGTTAACGACCCCTCGTTGGTGTGGGAGCCCGAGACGTCCGTGGCGCTCGGCTTTGGCTTCCGCGTGGGCTTCTTGGGCCTGCTGCACATGGAGGTCGTTAAGGAGCGCCTCGAGCGTGAGTTCAACTTGGACCTCATTGCCACGAGCCCTTCGGTCGACTATCACGTCTACAAGACTGACGGCGAGATGATTGATGTCCGCAGCCCGCAGGATCTGCCCGAGGCTACGCGCATCGAGCGCATCGAGGAGCCCTACCTCAAGGCCAAGATTATCTGCCCGCCCGAGTATACGGGTGCCGTCATGCAGCTCGCTATCGAGCACCGCGGCATTACTACCGACATGATTCATCTCACGAGCAAGTCGGTCGAGATGCGCTTTGATATGCCGCTCGCCGAGCTCATCTTGGACTTCTTTGACCAGCTCAAGAGCCGTACCAAGGGCTATGCCTCGCTCGACTACGAGTTCAACGAGTACCGTCCATCCGAGCTCGTTAAGCTCGATATCTTGCTTTCGGGCGACGAGGTGGACGCGCTATCGTTTATCGTCCATAAGGACAAGGCCTATGGCCTGGCCCGTGGTCTGTGCGACAAACTTAAGGAGATCATCCCGCGTCAGCTGTTCGAGGTTCCCATCCAAGGTGCTATCGGCAACAAGATCATCGCCCGTTCTACCGTCAAGGCGCGTCGCAAGGACGTGCTTGCTAAGTGCTACGGCGGCGATATTTCGCGTAAGCGTAAGCTGCTCGAGAAGCAGAAAGAGGGCAAGAAACGCATGAAGGCCATCGGCTCGGTCGAGGTCCCTCAGGAGGCCTTTATGGCGATCCTCAAGGTGGACGAGTAGGTCTATGGCGCTTTCCGAATACAGCAAGCGTCTGCTGGGCGCCTATGCCGAGCAGCCGTTCCTTATGGCTCCCATGGCGGGCGTGACTGACCCCGCCTACCGCATCATGTGTCGCCGCCGCGGTGCCAACCTTGCCTACAGCGAGATGGTGAGCGTGGCGGGCCTTGCCTATGCCAGCAACAAAACGTGGCGCCTGGTGCTGCCGGCCGACGAGGAGCAGCAGATTTGCGTGCAGCTCTTTGGCTCCAAGCCCGATCAGTTTGCGAGTGCCGTCGCCGCCGTCGAGGAGCGTGTGGGCGATCGCCTGTCGCTCATCGATATCAACATGGCCTGTCCTGCCCGAAAGGTTGTCACCAAGGGCGAGGGCTCTGCCCTTATGCGCACGCCCGATTTGGCCGAGAAGATCGTCGAGGCGGCGGTGGGCGCGGCGCATGTGCCCGTGACCGTAAAGATCCGCAAGGGCTTTTATGCCGAGGACCGTAATGCCGCGACGTTTGCCCAGATGCTCGAAGGCGCCGGTGCCGCCGCGGTGGCGGTGCATGGCCGCTGCGCCACGCAGCTCTATACGGGCCAGGCCGATTGGTCGGTCGTCGATGAGGTTGCCGACGCCGTTGAGATTCCCGTGATCGGTTCGGGCGACGTGTTTACCGCCGAGGATGCCGCGGAGCATCTGCGCAACTCGGGCGCCAGCGCGGTGTTTATCGCGCGCGGTATCTACGGGAACCCGTGGGTGTTTGGCGATGCTCGCGCCCTTGCGCTCGATGGCATACCGGTGCCGGCTCGCAGCTCCGTCGAGCGCCTGGACGCCCTGCGTGAGCACCTAACGCTGACACATGAGCTCCTGCCGCTCATGTCGCGTGCCCGTACGTACGCAAGCTGGTACTTAAAAGGCATGCCCCATGCCGCCGCCTGGCGTGCCCATGTGGTGCGCTGCTCCACGTATGAGGAGTTTATGGCGCTGGTCGATGAGATCGAGCATGATGTGGTGGCCTGCGAGGCTGCCCTTGCCGCCGGCGAATCGGTGCCCCCTCATCCGCTGGAGGCTTAAGGGTGGCCGTTACCGCGCTGTACGTGCACGTGCCGTTTTGCGCTCAAAAGTGCCGGTACTGCGACTTTGACTCGCGCAGTTTCGCTTCGTGCGAGCTGGGTGCAGCGCTCGATGCCTATTTTGAGCAGTTGTTCGCGCGCCTCGATGCTTTTGGCAAGGCTGGTGCCCTTGACCAGATCCGCACCGTCTATGTTGGCGGCGGTACGCCGTCGCTGGCGGGGGAGCGCCTGGTAGAACTCGCCCGGCGTATCTCTGCGTGGTGCGCCCCCGTTGAGTTTACCTGCGAGGCCAATCCCGAGTCGCTGACCGCCGAGCTTGCCACTGCGCTTGCCAAGGTTGGTGTCACACGCGTCTCTCTGGGCGTGCAAACGCTCGATAACACCGAACTTACTGCCATCGGCCGTATTCACGATGCCGATCGGGCGCTCGCTGCCATCGCGACGGTCAAGAACGCTGGGCTTGACGTGTCGTGCGACCTTATGTGCGGACTTCCCGGGCAAACCGCATCGAGTTGGAAGCGCACGCTCGATGGCGTGCTCGCGGCGGCTCCACATCATGTGTCGGTCTACCCGCTTACGCTCGAGGAGGGGACGCCCCTTTATCGCATGGCGTGCCGCGACGAGTCGCTCGAGCCTGATGAGGATTTTCAGGCCGCCTGCATGGATGTGGCGCGTGAGCGTCTGGGTGCGGCCGGTTATCACCCCTATGAGGTGGCAAGCTATGCGCTCGACGGGCATGAGTGCGCCCATAACATTGCCTACTGGACCGGACGGGGCTACCTGGGCCTGGGTCGTTCTGCCGCGGGCATGCTCGACGCCGAGGATTTCGATCGCTTGGCCGGACTGTTTTCCGACGTGCCTGCTCGCGGCGATGCGTATCGCGTGCGCCTGGTGCAACGTGACGATGACGCGACGGCGTTCGAGGCCGAATATCTGTCGCAGCGCGAGGCAGCGGCCGAAGACCTGATGCTTGCTTGCCGCATGACGCGCGGTGTCGCGTCCGACCTGTTGATTCGCGTGGCTCGTGTCATCCCGGCCGATGAGCTGACAGCTGCTTGCGATCGCGTGCTCGAATTGGGTCTTGCCACATGGGTGCCCGAGACGCTCGGGGTCCATGAGGGACCCTTCACTTCGGCAGATGTCGTCGCGGGCCATGTTCGAGCTCGTTTAGCACCGACACACCTGGGCTGGCTCGATGGAAATGTTCTGTTCGAGCTGTTTTGGGATCTAGCTTAGGCCGCTCGGGTAGAATTACCGGAATATATACGCTGCTGTGAGCAGGAGGTTGCCGCGCATGGCGACGATGAACGAAAAAGATTACTACGAGATTCTGGGTGTCTCCAAGGACGCCACCTCGCGTGATATTCAAAAGGCCTTCCAGCAAAAGGCCCGCAAGCTCCATCCGGACGTCAACAAAGAGCCGGATGCCGAGGAAAAGTTTAAAGAGGTTTCCGAGGCCTACGCCGTGCTTTCGGATGAGCAAAAACGTGCGCGCTACGACGCCATGCGCTCGGGCAATCCCTTTGCCGGTGCTCCTACGGCTTCGCCCTATGGTGGCGGCTACGCCGGCAACACAGGCTATGGCAATCCCTTTGAGGGCGGCTTTCCCTTTGGTGGCGCCTGGGGCCAGCAGCGTCGCGGCCAGGCTGCCTACAATCCCGAGAACGGCGCCAATGTGGTCGTCGATATCAAACTTGACGCCAAGGAGGCCAAGGGCGGTGCCCGCAAGACCGTCCGCTACACGCGTTTCGATACATGCGGACATTGCGGCGGCTCGGGTTCTGTCTCCTCCGAGCATGCCCATACCTGCCCGAGCTGCGGCGGCCGCGGCCACATCGACGTCGACCTGTCCTTCCTGTTTGGTGCGGGCACGTTTCAGTCAGTCTGCCCCGAGTGCGGCGGTTCCGGTAAGGTCGTCGCCGACCCCTGCCCCGATTGCGGCGGCAGCGGGCGGACCCGTGTGACCTCCGAGCAGACAATTGAGTTTCCTGCCGGCACGCACGATGGCGACGAGGTCCGCATTAGCGGCATGGGGCATGCTGGCACCAACGGTGCCGCGGGCGGCGACCTGGTCGGCCGCGCCCATGTTGAAGCCGAGCGCTTGGAAGGCAAAGCTCGTACCGGTTTTTACCTGATGGGCATCGTGGCGCCGTTTTTGGTGCTGTCGGCCATTTCGGGCGTGTTCTCGGCCTTTGCCGTGATGTGCTTTATTCCGTTTACCATGGGCCTGTTTATGGTGCTTTCGGACGGTGTGCTTCATCGTAGTCTGCTGTGGTGGAAGCGCGGTGCGATGCAGTTTGCCAACGGTTTTGCCAACGGCTTCATGTTCGCGCTCGTGTCGGTTTGGTTCGCGAGCTGCTCGCAACGTGCCATGCTTTCGCCCTACGCAATGCAATAACATCAAACCCTCTGTTTGCGGTCGGCCCAGCTTGGGTATAGGACGCACTGTGACAATAATGAAAGTCGGAAGGATTCGGTCGTGTCGGAAAATAGGGATTACTACGAGGTGCTTGGCGTCGACAAGGATGCCGACGCGCGGACGATTAAGCGTGCGTTTCTAAAGAAGGCCCGTACCGTACATCCGGATGTTTCGGACGACCCCGAGGCCGAGGCCAAGTTCAAGGAGCTCAACGAGGCCTATTCCGTTCTTTCCGATGAGCAGAAGCGTGCTAACTACGACCGTTACGGCACTGCTGACGGCCCTGGTGGTTCGGGTTACGTCGATATCAACGATATCTTTGGTGGCATGGGCATGGACGACTTGTTCTCGTCGTTCTTTGGCGGCGGTGCCGGCGGTGGCGCCCGCAGCCGTCGTGAGCGTCGTCGCGGACGTGACATGGCCATCTCGCTTTCGGTGACCCTTGAGGAGGCGGCGCTCGGCTGCAAAAAGACGATCAGTTATGACCGCCTTGCTCCTTGCGAGGACTGTAATGGCACCGGTAGGGCAGAGGGCGCACAGGAAAAGCAGTGCGGCCGCTGCCACGGTACGGGCTATGTCACGACGGTTCAGCGTTCGTTCCTGGGCCAGGTTCAGTCTTCCTCGCCTTGCCCCGACTGCCATGGCGAGGGTACGGTTATCGACCATCCCTGCGAGACCTGCGACGGTCAGGGCCGCACGCCTTCGCACGAAAAGATCGACATCGATATTCCCGCCGGCGTTTCGACCGGTCGCCAGCTGCGCGTGAGCGGCTTTGGCGAGGCCGGCCTTCGCGGCGAGCCCTCGGGCGACCTGATTGTCAACGTGCGCGTTGCCGACCATGAGCGCTTTAAGCGCAACGGTGACGACCTGTACCTGGTGAGCGATATCTCGATTGCGCAGGCTGCGCTCGGCTGCGAGATCGAGGTCGAAGGCATTATGCCCGACGAGGTCGTTAAGGTGACGGTTCCCGCCGGCGCCCAGTACGGCGACACCGTGAGCGTCAATAATTACGGCATGCCGCGCATTGGCGGTGGCGGTTCGCGTGGCCGCCTGATCGTGCAACTGCGCGTGGTCGTTCCCACCAATCTTTCCAATAAGCAACGCGAGCTGCTCCGTGCTTTTGCCGATGAGATGGGCGATGACGTCGCTTCCGGTAAGAAGTCGGTGACCGACCGTATCAAGAGTGCCCTCGACGATATCCTCGATTAAGGAGCCCGCGTGCTCGCACCCCATATTTCCGTCGTCAACCTCGGCTGCCGCGTCAACCGGGTTGAGTCTGACCGTATCACTGCCGATCTTATGCGCCTGGGATTTGCTATTGTGGAGCCCCAGGATGCCGATCTGATCGTCATTAACACCTGTGCCGTTACGGGCGAGGCCGAGGCCAAGACCCGTAAGGCCGTCCGTCATGCGCTGGCCTATCCGGGCGAGCCTTACGTGGTCGTAACCGGCTGCGTCGTCAACCTGCATCCCGAGGAGTTGCTGGAGCTCTCCGATCGCGTGATCGCCGAGCCGTCCAAGATTGACGTCGCCGAGCGCGTCTGCGAGGTGCTGGGTGTCGAATCCGATAGCGTTCCCGCCTGCAGCGATGGCGAGGTGCTCGATGCGCTCGGTCGCTCTCGCCTGGGCGTGAAGATTCAGGACGGCTGCAACCATCGCTGCACCTATTGCATTGTGTGGAAGGCACGCGGCCCCGAGCGCTCCGTGCCCGTCGAGTCCGTGCTCGAGCAAGTTCGCGAGGCCCAGGAGGCCGGCGTGCCCGAGGTGGTGCTGACCGGTGTGAACCTGGGTGCCTACGATGGCAAGAGCGCGACCGACGAGCACGTCGAAATCGATGAGCTGCTCGAGGCCATCATGGAGCGCACGTCTATTCCGCATGTGCGCATTTCCTCGGTCGAGCCCATGGATATCTCCGAGCGCCTGCTTAAGGTTATGGCGCGCTATCCGCAGCGTATCGCCCCGTTTTTGCACCTGCCCGTGCAGTCCGGCTGCACTGCGACCCTGCATCGCATGGGCCGTCCCTATAGCGCCGAGGCCTTTGAGGACACGGTGCGTATGATTCGCGCCAACTTGCCCCAGGCGTCCCTTTCGTGCGATGTCATCGTCGGTTTTCCTGGTGAGACGGACGAGGAGTTCGAGGAGTCGCTGGCGCTGTGCCGCCGTGTGGGTTTCTCGCGTATGCACGTGTTCCGCTACAGCAAGCGTCCCGGTACCCTTGCTGCCGACATGCCCGACCAGGTGCCACCCGAGGTTATGGCCGAGCGCAGCCGCCGTATGCGGGCCGCCGCACAGGAGCTCGCTATTGCCGACGCTCGTCGTCGCGTGGGCACGGTCGAGCGTGCCGTGCTCGAGTATGGTGACAACCTGACGCTCGGCTCGTTCCATCATGCCCGTCTTGACGATACCTGTGGACTTACAGCCCCGTGCCTGCTCGATGTTGCTATCATCGGAGTCGATGATTCCGGCTTGGTCCATGCACGCAGGGAGGTTCATGGAAGCCTCGAAGATTAGACTTACCGTTCCCGAGGGAATTGATCCCTCGCGCGTTTTGGGCGTCGGCGACGGCGTTCTTCGTGCTCTTGAGAGTTTGGTTCGCGCTCACGTGGTCGCCCGTGGCGATAGCATCGCCGTGAGCGGTGACCCGGATGAGGTCGAACTCGTGGCGCGTTTTTTCGAACACGCTTTTCGCGAGGCGGCCGCCGGGCGCACGCTGTCTGTCGACGATGTCTCTCGCTGCCTGGCTGTCTTGCGCGACGGTGAGCACGAGGCTACGTCGCTTCGCGATGACGTGCTGCTTTCGTATCGCGGCCGCGTCATTCGCCCCAAGACGCTCGGGCAAAAGCGCTATGTGGATGCCATCCGCTCGCATACCATCACGTTTGGCTTGGGTCCTGCCGGTACCGGTAAGACCTATCTGGCTATGGCGCTCGCCGTTGCCGCGCTCAAGCGTCACGAGGTGGGCCGTCTGATCTTGACGCGTCCGGTTGTCGAGGCGGGGGAGAATCTGGGCTTTTTACCCGGCACCCTCGAGGAAAAGATCGATCCCTACATGCGTCCGCTTTACGACGCCCTATTTGACATGATGGATCGCGAGCGCACCGATGAGCTTATGGAGCGCGGCGTGATCGAGATCGCCCCGCTTGCCTACATGCGCGGCCGCACGCTGAGTGATGCCTTCGTGGTGCTCGACGAGGCGCAAAATACCACGCCCGAGCAGATGAAGATGTTCCTGACACGCCTTGGGTTCAACTCCAAGTTCGTGATTACCGGCGACCTGAGCCAGCGCGACCTGGTGGGTCGTCGTGGCGGTCTTGCCGACGTTGAGCAGATTTTGGGCCGTGTCGACGATGTCGCATTTTCTCACCTCGAGCGTGCCGACGTGGTGCGTCATGCCCTGGTGGGTCGTATCGTCGAGGCATATGATGCTTATGATGACGTGCGCGAGCAGCGCCCGCGCGACCGAAAGGAGTCCCGTTGAGTGTATTGATCAGCAACGATGCCGAGCTCGATACGCTGCTCGACGCGCAGGAGGTGGAGCACATCTGCGAGGTCGTGCTTGCCGCCGAGGGCGTTGAGCGTGAAGTCGAGATTTCCCTTTCGTATGTCGACGAGGACGAGATGCACGAGCTCAACCACGAGTGGCGCGGCATCGACCGCACCACCGATGTGCTCTCGTTTGAGTGCGATTCGGCCTTTGACGATGACATTCCCGCCGATGAGACGCTCGAGCTCGGCGATATTATCTTGGCCCCGCAGGTTATTGCCCGTCAGGCCCCCGGTTTTGGCAATAGCCCCGCTGACGAGTGCCGTCTGATGCTCGTTCACGGCATGCTGCACCTGCTGGGCTATGACCATATTGATGACGACGAGGCCGAGGTCATGGAGGCCCGCGAGGACGCCATCCTGCGCGATCTGGCGCTCGAGCGCGGCGAGGACCCCAAGCTAGTCCATGTCGGCCCCATCACCAACCACGCCCACGACTAGGAGCCGTCTATGATTCCCGGATCTAACAAGGACCATCCGTCCTTCTTAAAGTCGTTTTCCTACGCCATGGAGGGCTTCGTCACCGCCGTAAAGACCGAGCGCAACATTAAGGTCATGCTCGTTGCGGGCGTGTGTACCGTCATTGCCGGCTGCATCGTGGGGCTCGACATTGCCGAGTGGGCCACGATTATCATCTGCTGTGGCTTGGTGATTCATGGCGAGCTGTGTAACACCGCCATGGAGGCCATCGTCGACCTGGCGACCCAGGAGCTCCATCCGCTGGCCAAGCGTGCGAAGGACATTGCCGCCGCCTCTGTATACGTTCTTTCCATCACCGCCGCGATTGTGGGCTTGCTGGTATTTGCCCACGCGCTCGGCTTTATTTAGAAAGGGATTCCCATGTCCGACAATATGCAGCCTACCGATGAGATTTTGGACAACGAGTCCCTGGACGCGGTGGATACCGAGGAGCTCGAGGATGTCGAGGAGTTCGACCCGTTTGAGGGCATGAGCGACGAGGAGCTCGACGCCCTGTGCGACGAGGGCGACAGCCTCGCGGGCTTTGGTGACGTGGAGCCCGGTTTCCGCAGCGGTTTTGTGGCCCTGGTCGGTCGTCCCAACGCCGGCAAGTCCACGCTGCTTAATGCCTGCTATGGCAAAAAGGTCGCCATCACCTCGCCGGTGGCCCAGACGACCCGCCGCCGCATGCGCGCCGTCGTCAACCGTCCCGGCTACCAGCTAGTCTTTGTCGATACCCCGGGTATTCATAAGCCCAAGGACGGTCTGGGATCCGAGCTCAACAAGAGCGCGTTGTTCGAGCTGAACGATGTCGATGTCGTCGCGTTTTTGATTGATGCCACCAAGCCGATCGGCAGGGGAGACGCTTGGGTTGCCGAGCGCGTCAGATGCGCCCGTTGCAAGAAGGTCCTGGTGCTCACCAAGGCCGATGAGGCCGATCCCGCCCAGGTTATGGAACAGCTCAAGGCCGCCCACGAGCTTATGGAGTATGACGACGAGATCGTGACGTCGTCGGTCAAGAACTTCAACGTCGATGCCTTTATCGAGACCGTTGCGCACTTTTTGCCCGAGGGTCCGCGTTGGTTCCCCGAGGACATGGGTATCGACGCTTCCGACGAGACGCTCGTTGCCGAGTTTGTGCGCGAGAAGGTTCTGCGCCGCACCCGTGACGAGATCCCGCACTCCGTGGGCGTGATCTGCGATGCGCTCGAGCAGACCAAGAAGGTGCTGCGCGTGCACGCCACCATTTACGTCGAGCGTGAGGGCCAAAAGGGCATCATCATTGGAAAGGGCGGCGAGATGATCAAACATATCGGCATCGACGCCCGTCGCGACCTTGAACGCATCTTTGGCACCCAGGTCTTTTTGGAGCTGGACGTGAAGGTCAAGGCCGGCTGGCGCGACGACGAGGCACAGATTCGCCGTTTTGGCTATAACGCCGAAGATTAGGGACACGCGGCGCGAATGGCAGGTTCTCGCACATATCGCACGAAAGTGCTCGTTCTCGACAAGACGAAGCTCAAAGAGACCGACCTGATCTTGACGATGCTTGATGAGCGAGGTCGGCAGGTTCGTGCCGTGGCAAAGGGTGCCCGTAAACCCGGTGGGCGCCTGGCTGCGCGCTGTGAGCTGTTCTGTACCGTCGACATGCTGCTCGCGCATGGGCGGTCGCTCGACGTGGTTTCCCAGGCCGAGCTTATGGAAGCGCCGCTCGGCGCTGCGCCCGATTACGAGACGACCTGCGCCGCAAGCGCGATCGCCGAGGTCGCGCGCGTGTGCTCGTTCGAGGACGCCGAGGACCCGTTTACCTTTGCCATAACGCAGCGAGCGCTTGCCCTGGTGGGCAGCGGGCTCGACACAGCGCATATGGATCTGCTCGTGGCGGCCTTTGTCTTTAAGCTGCTGTCGCACGTTGGCTACCGACCCGATTTTTCGGCCTGCGTGCTTTGCGGAGACCCCATGCTGTCGTATTTTTCGCCCCAGGCCGGCGGGCTCATGTGCGGCTCGTGCGCGTCGAGCGTTCCGGGTGCCGAGTTGGTGTCGACCGGTGAGGTCGCATGGCTGCGCGCCCTCATGTCCATGACCTTCGATGCGCTCATGGCCGAGCGAATCGACCCGCATACGGCGGCATTCTTGCTCGGGCTTTCGCATGTTTGGGCCGCCACGCACACCGATCAGCGCCTCCGTGCGATGGAATTCATGTTGGGTCGGTGATGATGCGCAGGGGCGGGCTGCTTGTGGTAACATATCGGCCTGTTAGTACCTCGACCTTGGTTGCTCGCTCCACCGGCGGCTTCCCAGTCCGAGGCGAATCGAGTCGCCCGATGGCGACGCAAAACGAAAGGTGAAACAATGACTGTTTCCAAAGAGCGCAAGGCGGAGCTGACTGCCCAGTTCGGTAACACCCCGGTCGACACCGGCAACCCCAAGGTTCAGGTCGCCATCCTGTCCGAGCGCATCAAGGAGCTGACCGAGCACATGAAGTCCCACCAGAAGGACTTCCACACCCGTCGTGGCCTGCTCATGCTCGTCGGTCGTCGTCGTCGTCTTCTCTCCTACATCAAGAAGAACGACATCGTCGAGTACCGTGAGCTCATCAAGGCTCTGGGCATTCGCGACAATATTCAGTAGCGAACTTGTACATGCTAAGAGCGTCCTGCATGCGGGACGCTCTTTTTGTGTAAGGGCGTGAACAATCACGCTCTGAAGCGTGGCGGGGGCAGGGGGCTCGCGTCACATGAGAAGCCCGCAGACAAGGGGTCTGCGGGGTAAAGGAGAACAATGACACTCGTATCCAAGACCTTTGAGCTGTACGGCAAGACCTACACCTTTGAGTCCGGCGAGCTTGCCAAGCAGGCCACCGGCGCCTGTCTGGTCAAGCAAGGCGACACCACGATGCTCGATACCGTGGTCGTTTCCAAGGAGCGCAAGAACTACGACTTCTTCCCGCTGACCGTCGACTTCAACGAGAAGATGTACGCCGCCGGCCGCATCCCGGGTGGCTACCTCAAGCGTGAGGGCCGTCCCAGCGAGAAGGCCACGCTCACCGCGCGCATGATCGACCGTCCGATTCGCCCGAGCTTCCCGGACGGCTTCCGCAACGAGGTGCACATCGTCGCCACCTCGCTCGTCGCCGACCAGGTCAACCCCTTCGACGTCATCAACGTCATGGGTGCCTCCCTGGCCATGACGCTCGGCGGCGTGCCCTTCGAGGGCCCGCTTGCCTGCGTGCGCATCGGCCGTAACGTGGAGACCGGCGAGTTTATCGTCAACCCCACCTACGAGGAGCGCGAGAACTCCGATCTGGACCTGGAGCTGGGCGGATCCGCCGACTTCATCTCGATGGTCGAGGCCGGCGCCGAGGAGATCTCCGAGGACGACATGCTCGCCGCTATGAAGTTTGGCCAGGAGGCCCTTGCTGCTTTCTGCCAGGCTCAGGACGAGTTCGTCGCCGAGTGGGAGCAGGTTAACGGCCCCATCGTCAAGAAGGAGTACCCGCTCGACCAGCCCGTCGAGGAGGTCCAGGAGCGCATCTTCGCCCACTACGACGAGATGGCTGCCGCCCTTCGCGACGCCGACAAGCTCTCCCGTATCGGTAAGGTCGAGGCTCTGAAGGAGTCCATCCGCGCCGAGTTCACCGAGGAGGAGCAGGCCGCTTGGGAGCGCGAGATCCCCGTGGCGCTCAAGAAGCTCGAGAAGAAGGCCATGCGCACCATGGTCGTTGAGACCGGCGAGCGCGTCGACGGCCGTGCCGCCGACGAGATCCGTCCCATCATGGTGAAGGACAACTACCTGCCGCTCGTTCACGGCTCTGGTCTGTTCCAGCGTGGCCAGACCCAGGTGCTTTCCGTCCTGTCGCTCGGTATGCTCAACGAGGGCCAGCGTCTGGATACCATCGAGCCCACCGAGGGCAAGCGCTACATGCACCACTACAACTTCCCGCCGTTCTGCACCGGCGAGACCGGCCGCATGGGCAGCCCCAAGCGCCGCGAGATCGGTCACGGCAATCTGGCAGAGCGCGCTCTGCTTCCGGTGCTCCCCGACGAGAACGAGTTCCCCTACGCCATCCGCGTCGTCTCCGAGGTCATGGAGTCCAACGGCTCCTCTTCGATGGCTTCGACCTGCGGCTCCACGCTCGCCCTTATGGACGGCGGCGTGCCCATTAAGCGCCCGGTCTCCGGTATCGCCATGGGCCTGATCCAGGAGGAGGGCAAGACCGTGGTCCTGTCCGACATCCAGGGTCTCGAGGACTTCCTGGGCGACATGGACTTTAAGGTCACTGGCACCACCGAGGGCATCACCGCCCTGCAGATGGACAACAAGGCCACCGGCCTCACCTTCGACATCCTGGCCCGCGCCCTGCAGCAGGCCAAGGAGGGTCGCGCCTTCATCCTGCAGAAGATGCTCGATGTGATCCCCGAGCCGCGCCACACCACGCGCAGCACCGCTCCGCGTATCGTCTCCATCCAGGTTCCGACCGACAAGATCCGTGACGTCATTGGTTCCGGCGGTAAGGTCATCCGCGGTATCCAGGATGAGACCGGCGCCTCGGTCGACATCCAGGAGGACGGCACCGTCTTTGTCGGCGGCACCGGCGAGTCCGTCGACCAGGCCGTCGAGCGTATCAAGCTCATCATCAAGGTTCCCGAGCCGGGCGAGGAGTACACCGGTCGCGTGGTCTCCATCCAGCCCTTCGGCGCCTTCGTCAACCTGCTGCCCGGTAAGGACGGCCTGCTGCACATCTCCCGCGTCGCCAAGGGCCGCGTGGAGAAGGTCGAGGACGTCCTCAATGTGGGCGACGAGGTCAAGGTCGTCGTCATCGAAGTCGATGACCGTGGCAAGATTTCGCTCGATCGTCTGGATAAGCCCGAGGCCCCGGCTCGCGCCGAGGGTGCCTCCGAGGGCGACGGCGAGCACTTCCAGCGCCGTGAGCGTCCGCGTCGCGTGCGCTCCGAGCGCAGCGACCGTCCGCGCCGTCCCGGCGACAACGGAGGCCGAAAGCCTCGCCGTCACCACGACGCCGAGTAACAGCCGTACATAAGCAGCTCAACAAGGGCGACTCCGTACAGGGGTCGCCCTTTTGCTTGCGCCCGGGAGGGCCGCATATGAAGTTTCCTGCTCTACAGTCCTGCGCAAGACGGAAAGCACATTAAGTGCTTTCCTTTGCGTGCGGAACTCGCGATAAACTTCATATGCGGCCCTCCCGGGCGCAAGCAAAAGGGCTGGTTGGTGCCGCTTGCTATTTAGTTAGATAGTCTATTCAGTGGTCAGATTTCAGATCAGTAGATAGACACAGCAGTATTTCCCCTGATAAAACCTACCAAAATAAACCTATCTCATATTGGCAGGTCAGGGCTCAGCGGCCCCGGCACGGGCTAAGTTTATCGCGAGTTCCGCACGAACAGGAGGCCACTTAATGTGGCCTCCGTCGTGAGCAGGACTGTAGAGCAGGAAACTTAGCCCGTGCCGGGGCCGCTGAGCCCTGACCGGCGGGATACACAGGTTCAGATGGGGCTTTGATGCATGGGTGGTCTGTGCTCGTGCAAATGGGTATCATATTTTGGTTATTGCATCGACTCTGTGATGCATGTTTGTACGTTCCCGGCGGTCGGTTTGCCAGAAGCGCCCCGTCGGTTGTTTCAGACCCGTTTCGAAGAAAGGAAACCACACTAACCTATGGCAGCTAAAAAATCATCTCCCTTGAAGATCATCCCGCTCGGCGGCCTTGACGGCATCGGTAAGAACATGACGGTCTTCGAGTGCGGCGACGACATGGTGCTCGTCGACGCCGGTCTCATGTTCCCCGACGACTCCCAGCCCGGTATCGACCTGGTGCTTCCCGACTACACCTATGTTCTGGAGAACGAGGAGAAGCTCCGCGGTATCGTCGTCACCCACGGCCACGAGGACCACACCGGTTCGCTTCCGTATCTGCTGCAGGACCTCAACAATAAGGTGCCCATCTTCTCGAGCAAGCTGACGCTTGGCTTTATCGAGGGCAAGCTTTCTGAGTTCCGCATCCGCGCGCCCAAGTTCCGCGAGGTTAAGGGCGGCAGCCATGTCAACCTCGGCGGCATCTCGCTCGACTTCTTCTCGATGACGCACTCCATCCCCGGCGCTCTGGGCGTGTTCATCCGCACCAATCAGGGCACCGTTATGCACACCGGCGACTTTAAGCTCGACCAGACGCCCATCGACGGCGTCACGCCCGACTACGCCGCTATCAGCCGCTTTGCCAAGCAGGGCATCGACCTGCTGCTTTCCGACTCCACCAATGCCACGGTTCCCGGCTTTACCAAGTCCGAGGCCGAGGTTGGCCCCAATCTGCTGCACGCCATCAAGAACGCCCCGGGTCGCGTGTTCGTCGCGTCGTTCTCGAGCCATATCCATCGCCTGCAGCAGATCTGCGATGCCGCCCGCAAGTGCGGCCGTAAGGTCGTTGTGACCGGTCGCTCCATGCTCACCAACACCCGCGTGGCGCGTGAGCTGGGCTACCTCAACATCGACGATGCCGATATCATCGATGCCTTCGATATCGATAACCTGCCCGACGACAAGATCGTCGTCATGTGCACCGGTTCGCAGGGCGAGCCGCTGTCGGCCCTGTCCCGCATGGCCAACGGAGAGCACAAGACGCTCTCCATCCACGAGGGCGATACCGTTATCCTCTCGGCAACGCCGGTCCCCGGTAACGAGAAAGCCGTCCAGCAGGTCGTCAACAGCCTGGCCAAGCTCGGTTGCGACGTGTGGGATAAGAACCGAGCTCTTGTCCACGTCTCGGGCCACGGTAGCCAGGAGGAGCTCAAGCTCCTGATGGCCATGGCCAAGCCCACCTACTTTATGCCGGTTCACGGCGAGGCCGTGCATCTGCGCGCTCATGCCCAGCTCGCCCGCAAGATGGGCATCAAGGACGATCATATCTTTATCCTCGATAACGGCGACACGCTCGAGATGCGCGGTGGTATCGTCAAGCGCGGTACACCCGTCGAGTCCGGCGTCGTCTACGTCGACGGCCTGCGTATCGGCGATACCGACCCCATTGTCTTGCGCGATCGCCAAAAGCTCGCCAACGACGGTATGGTCACGGCCGTTGCCATCGTCTCGCTCAAGCACAAGAAGATCGAGGCCATCGAGTTCTCGGGCCGCGGTGTCTCGTTTGCCATCGACGACCAGTTCTCCGAGGATGCCTCCGCATCCATTATGAAGACGATCGAGAAGGGCAAGTTTAGCTTTACGAGCAGCGGCTCCGATGCCATTCGCAAGGCCGTGCGCGATTCGCTCTCCAACTTTATTTGGAGCCGTACGCGCACCCGTCCGATGATCATCCCGGTCGTCATGGAGGTTTAGTTTGGCGCGCGGATCTGCACAAAACGCCAAAGGCAATAAGGCCAATAACCAACCGGCATCTGCTAAGGGTGCCGGTTCCCATCTGCGTGCCAATAAGGGCCACGAGGCCGACTTCGACGATTTTGAGCCCTTGGTCGAGCCCTCGGCCAACCGCGATATCGCCGGCGTGGTCATCGCCGTTTTGGCGATTGCGTCCTTCATTGCCGTGATTTCGCCGGCGACCGCACCCGTTACGGCTGCGGTTGCTGGTTTCTACCACCTGGGCTTTGGTCTGGGCGCCTACGTGCTGCCGATCGTCATTTTGCTGTTTGCCGCCACACTCTTTTTAGGCGAGGACTCGCCGCTCAACGTGCGCTCTGTTGCGGGCGGCGCCGTGGTCTTTATCGCCGTCGTTTCCATTCTTTCGCTGATGGTGCCGGGTACGAGTGTCTCGTGTGGCCTTATGTTCACGCCGCAAAATTTGTCCGCCTCGGGTGGCTACATCGGTGCGTTTATTGCGAGTGCGCTGCAGAATGCCCTGGGTAAGCCTATCGCGATGGTAGTCCTGTTGGGCCTTGTCGTCGTGGGCTTGGTCATCATCGGCTTTTCGGTTGGCGGCGTGCTGCGCTCTGCTCGCGACCGTGCGGCCGATTTTGTCGAGCGCCGTCGTGCCGATGTTAACGCGAGTCCGTGGGGTGACGACGAAGCCCTGTCGGTGCCCGGCGTTGCCCGTCCGCACCTGAGCATTCTTCGTCAAAAGGGCTCCGATGCTGCAGTGACCACGGTCATGGGCAACGATGTGGACCCGGTTTTGGACAATGACGACGAGGACGAGGATCCGTTTGTCGACGTATCCGATGCCGTGGAGGCCGAGCGCGCTAAGACGACGCTGCTGCCGCGCCGCCATGCCAAGAAGGGCAAGGCTGCGCCTAAGCTCAATACGAGTGAGCCCGACCCGTCTTGGTCCGATAGCGAGATTGAGCTCACTGAGGGCGATGACGAGGACGACGAGGCACCGATTGAGACCGCAAAGACAACTTTGCTGCCGAGTCGCCATGCCAAGCGCGAACAGGTAACCGGCCAGCTTTCGATGGAAGACGACCCCGATAAGATTGACGAGTCCGAGCCGCCGTTTGCCGTGAATCCTGTCTCGGCAGCACCTCAGATTCCCGACTTCTTGAAGCATCCCAAGGTTGCCGATGCGCCTGCCTCGAGTGCTGTCGGATCGGCTGCGGCTAGGGATGGGGGAGCGGACGGCGGCGCCGCAGATAACGAGGGCGAAGAAGAGGATGGCCTTAAGCTTCCGCCACTCGAAATCCTGCATGCCAACCCGCAGTCGGCGTCCTCCGCGTCTTCTGACAAGGAGCTGGAACAGACTGCCGAGTCGCTTCAGTCCACGTTGCTTGAGTTTGGCCGCAGTGCCCGCGTGGTCGGCTGGATCGCCGGCCCCACGGTGACGACCTTTAAGCTGCAACCTGGCGAGGGCGAGCGCGTGAGCAAGATCTCGAGCCTCGAGGACGATATCGCGCTTTCGCTCGCTGCCCAGTCGGTGCGTATCTTTGCCCCGATCCCCGGCACCTCGCTCGTGGGCATCGAGATCCCCAATCGCAAGCGCCAGAACGTCAACCTGGGCGACGTGCTGCCCTATGTGAAGGGCGGTCCGCTTGAGCTCGCAATCGGGCGCGATGCCGAGGGCACGCCGGTCGTCGCCGACCTTGCCAAGATGCCCCACCTGCTGATCGCCGGTACCACGGGTTCCGGTAAGTCGGTCATGATCAACTCCATCATCACGACTCTGCTCATGCGCGCCCTTCCCGAGGACGTTCGCCTGATCATGGTCGATCCCAAGCGCGTCGAGCTTGCGGGCTATAACGGTCTGCCGCATCTTTACGTGCCTGTAGTGACCGAGCCCAAGCAGGCCGCGAGCGCTCTGCAATGGGCCGTGTCCGAGATGGAGCGTCGCCTGAAGGTCTTCGAGCGCCTTAACGTTCGTAAGATTTCGACCTATAACGAAAAGCAGGCCGCCGGCGAGTTTGAGCATTACGACAACCCGCCGCAAAAGATGCCCTACCTGGTCATCATCATTGACGAGCTCTCGGACCTGATGATGGTCGCCGGTAAGGATGTCGAGGCCTCGATCGTGCGTATCGCCCAGCTGGGCCGTGCCGCCGGTATTCATCTTATCGTGGCCACGCAGCGCCCCAGTTCCAATGTGGTGACGGGCCTCATCAAGGCCAACATCACCAACCGCATCGCCTTTAACGTCGCCACGGGCATCGACTCGCGCGTCATCATCGACCAGATGGGTGCCGAAAAGCTCACCGGTTTGGGCGACATGCTGTTCTCCAAGGTCGACTGGGGCAAGCCCCGCCGTATCCAGGGCTGCTTTGTCTCGGATGACGAAATCAACGAGATTGTCGAGTTCGTCAAGTCGCAGAGCGAGCCCGACTACCACGAGGAGATCCTGTCTGCCGTGGCGCCCGCTTCCATGTCCATGGCGTGTGGCGGCGGCATTGTCCGTACCGGAGTCGCCGAGCCGCAAGACGATGATCCGCTCATCTGGGAAGCCGCCCATATTGTGGTGGATTCGCAGCTTGGCTCCACATCTGGCCTGCAACGCCGCCTGAAGGTTGGCTATGCGCGTGCCGGGCGTATTATGGACATGCTGGAAGAAAAGGGTGTCGTCGGCCCGCCCGACGGTTCCAAGCCGCGCGAGGTCCTGTTGGACGAGGAGGGGCTTGCCGCGCTGGAATCTGTCGACGCCGAGATGGCACGTGAAGATCGTGAGTTTGGAGGATTCTGATGGCTGCACGCTTTGGTGACATGCTGCTCGAGCAGCGTCGCCGAATGGGCCTTTCCATTCAGCAGGTCGCCAACACCATCAAAATCAGGCCGCAGATCATCGAGTTTTTCGAGACCGGTAACTTTGCTTCGATGCCGCCGCGCGGCTATGCGCAGGGCATGATTTCGAGCTATGCTCGCTTTTTGGGCCTCAATCCGCGCGAGGTCGTCAATGCCTACTTTGACGACCTGATGGCATACGAACGCGAGACGTCCCAGCAGGGCGGTCGTTTTCAGGACGCCGCTGGCTACGTCAATTCGCGCTCCTCGGTCGATAACGGGCGCTTCCTGATGGTTCAGGGCGGTCGTTCGACCCGCTATGGACAGCGTCCTCAGCAGGCCGGTTATATTACCGAGACGGGTTCGGGCGAGGAGATTCGCTCACAGCGTGACCGGTTCCGCAGTACGCCGATGCCTGAGGACCGTGCGCTTCCCGCTGCCCGCGGCGTGGCGCGTGACCCTCGTGCCGGCTACGGCGACGGCGGCTATTCCGATCGCGGTTACCGTGGTGCCTCTACGGGACGCTCTCGCGGTGGCTATGCGGATGCCGATACCACGCAGGTAACGCCGCGTCTTCGCTCTCAATCACAGCCGTATGGCCAGCGCTCTTCGGCTCCGCGTTCGGGCCAGCGTGGCTATCAAGGCCGCGGTGAACTTGCGCCCCGCTCGGGTCAGCGCAGCCTTCAGGGCCAGGGTGGCTATCGCGGCCGTTCCGATAGCAATCGTGGTCGTATGCCTCAGGGAGGCGGCCGCAACAGTTCCAGTCGTGGACGCGGCGGATCACGTACTCCTCAAAACAACGGGCTCGATCCGCGTATCGTCTACGCCGGCATCGGTGCCGTGGTGTTTCTGCTGATTGTGCTCATCGTGGTGCTTCTGCGCGGCTGCGCATCTTCGACGCCCGAGACCACGCCCGAGACGCCCGCTGCTACCAAGACGACGACCAAGAAGTCTTCTAAGAAGTCCGAAACGGTCGACGAGGACGAAGACACCGATGAGGCGACGGATGAGTCGACTGATTCGGACGCTACTAAGACGACGGCCAAGAAGGAAGAGAACGAGGTCACGAAGGTCAAAGTCTCCGTTGCCAAGGGAAAGACCGCGTGGATTGAGGTCAAGGTTGACGGCAAGTCGGTCTATGGCGCCCAGGCGACTGGCCCCTTTGAGCAGGAGTACACGCCCGAGTCCTCGATCGAGATCACCACGTCCAAGCCTTCCGATGTCACCGTTACCAAGAACGGTGAAAAGGTTCGTTACGATACTAAGACCTCGGGCGTGGCGCGTGTGACGATCACCGTTCCCAAGAAGGAGACGTCTGATTCCGAGAATGGTGAAAGTTCTGATGGTACCGACACCACCGATGGTACCGATACCACCGACGGTACCGATGCCCAGTCCACGGATGGCGCCGATACCGCAACTGACGGTCAGACACCCACCGATTCTACCGACAATTCGTACGATAGCTACTAGGCCGCTCGTACGCGAAAGGAAACATCATGGCTAAAGATTCCAGCTTCGACGTCGTGTCCGAGGTCAACATGCAAGAGGTCGACAACGCCTTCCAGCAGACCACGCGCGAGATTTCCCAGCGCTATGACCTTAAGGATTCCGGCGCCACGATCGAGCTTTCGAAGGGCGACAGGCTCTTTACGATTAACGCCCCGGCCGATTTTGTCTCCAAGCAGATTATCGACGTGCTGAGCTCCAAGCTCATCAAGCGCGGCATCGACCTCAAGGCTGTCTCGTGGGATGCTCCGCAGGCGGCATCGGGCGGCACCGTGCGCGTGCTCGGCCATATCGTCGAGGGTATCGACCAGGCGACCGCCAAGAAGATCAACAAGGACATCAAGGACCAAAAGCTCAAGGTCAAGGTGACCATCGAGGCCGACAAGCTGCGTGTTTCCTCTGCTTCGAAGGACGCGTTGCAGACCGTGATCCAGTTCCTGCGCGACCAGGACTACGGCCAGCCGCTGCAGTTCACCAACTACCGCTAATATCAATCGAAAGGACCGCTCTCCAACATGGATACACCGTTGGGCTCCGTGCTCTACATCACCCTCGGGTGCGCTAAGAACGAGGTTGACACCGACCGCATGCGTTCTCTTTTGACCGCCGCGGGCTACGAGGAGGCATTCGACCCGCAGGATGCCGATATCGTCATCGTCAATACATGCTCGTTCCTCGCCTCCGCAACGTCCGAGAGCATCGAGACCACGCTCGAGCTCGCCAACGAGGTTCAGGACGGTGTTCGTTCTTGCCCCATCGTTATGTGCGGCTGCGTGCCGTCGCGCTATGGCGATGACCTGCCTGACGAGCTGCCCGAGGTCGCTGCCTTTGTGAAGGCCGACGAGGAAGACGGCATCGTGGCGGTCATCGATGGCGTGCTGGGTGTCGAGCGTGAGATTGCAGCCTATATCCCGCAGGTCAAACGTACCGTCGAGGGTGCTGTCGCCTACGTCAAGATTTCCGATGGCTGCAACCGCTTCTGCAGCTTCTGCATGATTCCCTATATCCGCGGTCGCTATCATTCGCGCAATGCCGAGAGCATCATCTCCGAGGTGCGCGACCTGGTTGCCGGCGGTGTGCGCGAGATCGTGCTGATCGGCCAGGACACGGGCATCTGGGGTACCGACTTTGCCGACGAGGACGTCGCCGATGGCTCGCCGCGCAATCTGGCGCAGCTGCTGCGTGCCGTCGCCGAGGCCGTGCGCCCGCACAACGTCTGGGTCCGCGTGCTCTATCTGCAGCCCGAGGGCATGACTGACGAACTCATCGAGACGATTCGCGATACGCCCGAGGTGCTGCCCTATATCGATATCCCCGTGCAGCACTGCGACGCGCGCATTCTCAAGGCCATGCGTCGCTCCGGTTCGCGCCAGGAGCTTGAGGATCTGTTCCGCGACCTTCGCGAGCGTATCCCCGGCATCGTGATTCGTTCCACGGCCATGGTCGGCTTCCCGACCGAGACCGACGACGAGTTCCGCGACCTTATCGACTTTATGGACACCGTCGGCTTTGACTACACGAGTGTCTTTGCCTACTCGCAGGAGGAGGGCAGCCTGGCCGCTAAGATGGAGGGTCAGGTCGACGAAGAGGTCAAGCTCGAGCGCGCCCAGGAGGCCATGGACCTGGCCGAGTCGCTCGGTTTTGCCGCCACCGCCGCACATGTGGGCGAGCGCGCCCAGGTAATCGTCGACGGTATCGAAGAGACCGAGGATGGCGCCGAGCTGATCGGCCATGCCTGGTTCCAGGCGCCCGATTCCGATGGCGCGGTGCATCTGGACGCCAGCGAGGCGTCCGTGGGCGATATTCTGACCGTCGAGTTTACCGATAGCTTCTGCTATGAGCTTATCGGTCATGTTGTGGAGTAGGAGAGCGTCGTGGCTAACGAGAGCAATAAGGAACTGACGAGTGTCTGGACGCCCGCCAACATCGTGACGTGCGTTCGCATCGTCTTTATCCCGGTGTTCATGATTGTGTCGGCGCTTTCTCACACGAGTGTTGCCGGTACGGATTGGAGCACCTTCGACGGCCCGCTCGCCGCTGCTGCCTTCATTCTGTATGTGATCCTGTCGTGCACCGATAAGGTCGACGGTTATCTGGCGCGTTCGCGCAACGAGATCACCGACTTCGGTAAGTTCTTGGACCCCATCGCCGATAAGCTGCTCGTGTTCTCGGCCCTGCTGCTGTTCTTGGATTTTGGCGCGGTGACCGTGTGGTCCGTGTTCATTATCCTGTTCCGTGAGCTTCTGGTGAGCGCCCTTCGCATGGTTGCGAGTGCGGCCGGCGTGGTCGTTGCGGCCGATAAGCTCGGCAAGTACAAGACGGCAACCACGATGGTCTCCATCTGCGGTTACCTGTGCGTTTTTGCTATGGCCGGCTTGCACCTTGGCCCGGTGGCGCTGACGCTCGGCATCTACTCGGTGTCGCGCTTCCTGTACGCCGTTGCCGTTGTCCTGACCGTTATCTCGGGCGCCCAGTACTTCTGGAACTGCCGCAAGATCGTCTTTTCGGTCTAGGTCCTGGTGGGTATGACGGACTCTTTTGAGCAGATTTCCGCACATAACGAGGAGCTGGCGCGCGAAATTGTCGAGCGCGCGAGCGCTCGGGGCGTGACGGTTTCGACGGCTGAGTCGCTGACGGCGGGTATGATCGCCTCGACTATTGCCGATATCCCGGGCGCCTCGGCGGTGCTGCGTGGCGGTGCGGTGACCTATTGCGATGAGATTAAGCATCGCGTTCTTGGTGTTGAGCAGGAGACGCTCGACCGCTATACCGCGGTGTCGCATCAGACCGCGCGCGAGATGGCGGTGGGTTCGCTGGAGCTGTACCAGAGCGATATTGCAGTGAGCGCAACGGGTTATGCCGGCCCCGGCGGTGGCACTGAGGACGATCCGGCTGGCACTTTCTATATTGGCTGGGCGTATCGTTCCGCCGATGGGGGCGTGCCGGTCGTGGACTCTGTGCGCTGCCACTATGAGGGCGACCGTTCGTGTGTTCGTGCCCATGCGGTCGCGGAGGCATTGGGACGCATTGCCCTTGTGCTCAACTCTATGGAATAGACGTGTTTTAAGGGGCCTCTGGGCCCCTTAATTGTGGAGATAGGGACCTTAGGCTCATTTGGCGTTTGCGCTGGTTGTAGACGTATTCTTGCCTTCCTTGCTCTTATTTGTTCCTTTGTGGTCAAGCATTTGGTCAGTGTTTGGTCGGCGTTTGGTTGGGTTTTGGAAAGACTGCCTGTATATGATTGGCCTGAACGGTTGACCACGAACAGCCGTTCGTTTATTATCGATGCAGGTTGTTAAGAGGAGGGCTATTCATGGCCAAGAATTCAGGTCCCGTACGTACCGTTCATGCTCGCACGACGGGTAAAGAGCGCGATGAGATGATCGCCACCACCAAGGCCGAGATTGAGAAGAAATTCGGCCAGGGTTCCATCATGAGGTACGGCGACGGTGGTCCCGAGCTCGAGGTCGAGGCCATTCCCACGGGTGCTCTGGCACTCGATGCCGCGCTGGGTATCGGCGGCGTGCCGCGCGGCCGTATCGTCGAGATTTACGGTCCTGAGTCCTCCGGTAAGACGACGCTTTCGCTCGAGATCCTGGCCGAGGCCCAGGCAATGGGTGGCGTTGTGGCATTTATCGATGCCGAGCACGCGCTCGATCCCACGTATGCCGCGCGCATCGGCGTGGATATCGACGAGGTACTGATTTCCCAGCCCGATACGGGTGAGCAGGCGCTCGAGATCGTTGACATGCTCGTGCGTTCCGGCGCCATCGATGCCATCGTCGTCGACTCCGTCGCCGCGCTGACCCCGCGTGCCGAGATCGAGGGAGAAATCGGCGATACTACGGTCGGTCTTCAGGCTCGCCTGATGAGCCAGGCGCTCCGCAAGCTCGCCGGCTCGCTGTCCAAGTCCAACACGACGTGCATCTTCATTAACCAGCTGCGTGAGAAGATCGGCGTCATGTTCGGCAACCCCGAGACTACGACGGGCGGCCGCGCCCTTAAGTTCTTCTCTTCGGTGCGTATCGACATTCGCCGTATCGACAGTATTAAGCTTAAGGACGAGGTTATCGGTAACCGCGTGCGCGCCAAGGTCGTTAAGAACAAGGTGGCAGCTCCGTTCCGTTCTGCTGAGTTCGACATCATGTACGGTACGGGCATCTCTAAGGAGGGCTCGATTCTGGACATGGCTGTCGAGTGCGGCATTTGCAAGAAGATGGGCTCCTGGTTTGCCTATGGCGAGGATAAGCTCGGCAACGGTCGCGAGGCCGCCAAGGCGTTCCTGCGCGAACACCCCGATTGTGCCGACGAGATTGAGCATAAGGTTCGCCTTGCCTGTGGACTTGAGTTTGATGACGATGCTCCGTCCGAGGTCGAGCTGACCGATCAGCCTGCGCCTGAGGAGTTTGACGAGCTTTACGCCATCGATGGTTCCGCCATGCTCGATGATGACGACGAGTAGCGGTTACGCTCATGTCGTATACGGTGACCGAGGCCACGGTCGTCTTTCCCGATAAGAAGGCGGCCTCCTCGTTCTCGAACGGGTATGCGTCCAAAAAGCCTTGCGCACATATCGATTGTGAGCTTGAGGGCGGTTTTGAACGGTCCATTTGGATTCCCGTGCGGGTCGCGCGGCTGTATGTCAAAAACCGCCCCGATCTTCCCTGTGATTGGGACAACTTCCGTGAGGCGGTGCAGCTCATTGAGCGTAAATGTGCACTTACCATGGTGACCGAGATGTTATCGCGCCGCGACCATGCGACGGGTGAGGTCCGTGACAAGCTGGCTCGCTACGGCTTTCACCAGCCTGCGATCGATTTCGCCGTCGAGCGCGCCACCGAGTATCGTTTTTTAGACGAGAGCCGCTTTTGCTCGTACTTTATCGAGGAGCGCAAGCGGCGCGGTTGGGGACAGCGCAAAATCGAGACCGAGCTCAAGCGCCGTCATGTCGTGCTCGATGACATTCCCGGTTATCCCGAGGATTATTTTGCCGTCGAAGACGATTTGGCGCGTGCGTCAGCCCTGCTCGCCAAGCGGCGTGTTCCAGAGACGCGCGCATTCGAAAAACTGGTTCGGTTTTTGATGGGCAAGGGCTTCTCGTATCACGTCGCCGCCGATGCCGTTAAGGCACGTCTCGATGCCGAACGCGAGGAATGTGCGGTTTAGGCGTATGTGTTTTGTGGCCCTGCCGTTCACCGTGTTTTAGCCGCCGTGCCGGGGCCATTTATTTGACAGTTGTTGTGGTTCAACGTACGATAAACACTGTCATTTGCTTTGTGATATGTGCTCATCTGTGATGAGTTTGTTTATATGTTTATCTGTATCCGACCCGCATAAGCTGCGCCCATATTACTCAAATGTCGCGAGCCGTTCGTAAGGACGGTTCGCTTTGTTGTGTAACGAATCCATATAAAGGAGTGAGCATGCCTATCATCGCAGCGCTCGTTGGCATCGTTTTGGGTGCCATCGCCGCCATTGCCTACATGCGCACCGCCAAGCAGGGTAGTCTTCACGAGGCCGACGAAAAGATCCAGTCGGCACACGCACAGGCTGAGTCCCTGATCGGTGATGCTAAGCGTCAGGCCGAGACCCTCAAAAAAGAGGCTCTGCTCGAGGCTAAAGAGGAGATCATCAAGAACAAGCAGGCCGCCGAGGCCGAGGACAAGCAGCGTAAGAGCGAGATTCGTACGCTCGAGAACCGTGTGATGCAGCGCGAGGAGTCCCTTGATCGCCGAAACGACGCTCTCGACAAGCGTGAGCACCAGCTGTCCAGCCAGGCCGGTCAGGTCGAGAAGCGCTCCCGCGAGCTCGAGGAGCTCTGCGCCAAGCAGACCTCTGAGCTCGAGCGTATCGCCGACCTGACCCGCGAGGACGCCCACAAGGAGCTCCTCGATAAGGTTCGCGGCGAGGTCACCCACGAGGCTGCCACGATCATTCGCGAGTCCGAGCAGCAGGTTCGCGCCGAGTGCCACAAGACCGCCCAGGAGATTCTTTCCCTGGCGATTCAGCGCTGCGCTGCCGACCACACTGCCGAGGTCACCGTTACCTCCGTGCACATTCCCTCTGATGACCTCAAGGGCCGTATCATCGGTCGCGAGGGTCGCAACATCCGCACCTTCGAGCAGGTTTCCGGCGTCAACCTCGTGATCGACGACACGCCCGAGACCGTCGTTCTTTCGAGCTTCGACCCGGTCCGTCGTGAGACCGCCCGTGTCGCCCTCGAGAACCTCATCGCCGACGGCCGCATTCACCCTGCCCGCATCGAGGAGATGTATCACAAGGCTGCCGACCTGGTTCAGCAGCGCGTGCGCGAGGCTGGCGAGCAGGCTGCCTTCGATACCGGCATCCACGATCTGCACCCTGAGATCGTCAAGACCCTTGGTGCCCTGCGCTACCGTACCTCGTTTGGTCAGAACGTGCTTCAGCACTCCCTCGAGGTCTCTGATCTGTGCGGCGTGATGGCTTCCGAGCTTGGCCTGGACGTTGTGACCGCCAAGCGCGCCGGCCTGCTACACGACCTGGGCAAGGCAATCGACCACGACGTCGAGGGCCCGCATGCCGTCATCGGCGCCGAGCTTGCCCGCCGTTATGGCGAGAAGCCCGTTATCGTCCACGCTATCGAGGCTCACCATGCCGATGTCGACCCCAACACGGTGCTCGATGTCCTGGTGCAGGCCGCCGATGCTGTCTCTGCCTCTCGCCCCGGTGCCCGTCGCGAGTCTGCCGAGAACTACATCAAGCGCCTTGAGAAGCTCGAGGAGATCGCCAACTCCCATGACGGCGTCGAGCGTACCTATGCCATGCAGGCTGGTCGCGAGGTCCACGTCATGGTTCAGCCGGACAAGATCTCCGATGCCCAGTCCACGGTTCTGGCTCACGATATCGCCCATCAGATCGAGGAAGAGATGGAGTATCCCGGTCAGGTGCGCGTCGTCGTGATTCGCGAGAGCCGCGCTGTCGATATCGCTAAATAACATGAGCGACGCGAACGAGCTCATCTCATTTATCGCGTCGATGTCGGGGGAGGGTAACCTTCGCGTCGAGGAGAACCTTGGCGAGGGGTATGTCCGTCTCCGCGTTTCGGAGGCCGAGCGGCGCCAGGCGAAGCACGACATTCAGCATGTCGAGGATATCGTCATCGAAATGCTCCGTAATGCTCGCGATGCCGGCGCCGACAAGGTCTATCTCGCCACGACCAAGGAAGATGGCGTCCGCACGCTTGTCTTTCTGGATAACGGCTCGGGTGTTCCGCAGGATATGCAAGAGCGAATCTTCGATGCTCGCGTTACCTCAAAGCTCGAGAGCATGAAGATGGACCGTTGGGGCGTTCACGGTCGTGGCATGGCATTGTTTTCGATCAAGCAGAACACCGACGAGGCCCGTGTGGTCACGTCCGGCGTCGATCTTGGTTCAGCCTTTAAGGTGAGCGTTGCAGCCGACCGCCTCAGCGAGCGTGCCGATCAGTCCAGCTGGCCCCAGGCCGTCAAGGATGAGGACGGACGTTATGTCTGTGCTCGCGGCCCGCATAATATTATTCGCGCTGCCTGTGAGTTTGCGCTCGAGGAGCTGCGTGGTTGCGATGTCTATCTTGGTTCTCCGTCTGAGATTGCCGCGACCCTTTATGCTCAGGCGACAAGTCGGCTCGATACGTCTCGTCTCCTGTTCATTGACGACGAGAGCGAGCTTCCGGTTGTCGACCGTTTAGGCCTTGCCTCCGATGCCGAGGACTTTATTCGTATCTGCTCGGGTTTGGGTCTTGAGATGTCCGAGCGCACGGCACATCGCATTTTGGCAGGGCAGATTAAGCCCGTTCGCGGTGTGACCGCGCGTCTGCTGCGCGAGCGTGATTCGTCCTCGCATGCGCCGGCTCCTGTCGATCTCGCGAAGGATCGTCGCGGGCTTCGTATTGCCAAGGATGACATGGTACAGTTTTCGCGTGCTGTGGAGCGCGACTTTAATGACCTTGCCGCCCGGTACTATCTCAACCTTTGCGGCGACCCAAAGATTCGCGTTTCGCGTGATCGAATCACTGTGACCTTCGATCTTGCCAAAGAGGAATAGTGCCTTTACCGAGTCCACTCGGTACGATACAGTTATTGCAGTTAAAACGTACTTTTAAACGCAGGAGTTTCTTCATGGATTGCCTGAAGGTATCAAGCAAATCATCGCCCGCGTCCGTTGCCGGCGCCATCGCCGGCATGGTCAAGGATGGTGTGCCCGTCAACATTCAGTGTGTCGGCGCCGGTGCGGTCAACCAGGCCATAAAGGCTGTGGCTATCGCGCGCGGTTTTTTGATTCCAACCGGTTTTGATATTTCCTGCGCGCCCGTGTTCTCCGACATCCTTATTAACGGGGAGTCGCGCACGGCCATCCGTCTTTCTATTTACGTTCACCAGATCAATCGAGCTGCTATGGATAACGTCGTCATGGATGATGTTAAGCCTGTGGCATAGCTTCTGCTTGCCTCGATTCGCCCCCCCTCTCCATCGTTAGGACTTATGCACATGGACCAGCGTTCCGTACGCGATATTCTTGCCGGTAAAACCTACTTTATCCGCACCTTTGGCTGCCAGATGAATCAGCACGACTCTGAGCGCGTGAGCGGTCTGCTCGATTCGTATGGTTGCCTCATGGCGCTCGATCCCGAGCATGCCGATATTGTTGTCTTCATGACATGCTGCGTGCGCGAGGCCGCCGATACTCGCCTGTACGGTCAGTGCAACTCTTGTAAGAGCCTCCCGCCCTCACCCTCGGGTAAGCGTGTGGTTGCCGTTGGTGGTTGCATCGCGCAGCGCGATGGCGAGGGCCTGCTCACCAACGTCGATAACGTCAATGTCATCTTTGGTACGCATTCCATCGCACATGTGGCCGAGCTCATTGCCGAGGCGTTCCTTGATGGCAAGCGTCATATCCGCACCAATGAGCATGAGGATACGGATGCCATGAGCATGCCGTGGCATCGCGAGACCCAGTATCACGCCTGGGTGCCCATTATGACGGGCTGCAATAATTTCTGTACCTATTGCATCGTGCCGTACGTGCGCGGTCGCGAAAAGAGCCGCCCCTTCGAGGAAATTGTCGACGAGGTGACCGGTTTGGTGCGCCAGGGCGTGCGCGAGATTACGCTGCTGGGCCAAAACGTTAACTCATATGGTCGCGATCTGTTTGGCAAGCCGCGTTTTGCCGATCTGCTGCGTGCCGTGGGTGATACGGGTGTGGAGCGCATCTTCTTTACCTCTTCTCATCCTAAGGATCTGCTGCCCGAGACCATCGACGCCATGGCCGAGACGCCCGCCGTCATGCCGCAGCTTCACTTGGCCGTTCAGTCGGGCTCCACGCGTATCCTCAAAGAGATGAATCGCCGTTATACACGCGAGGACTATCTGGGCCTGGTCGATCGCATTCGCAACCGCATGCCCGATATCGCGCTCTCGACCGATATTATCGTTGGCTTCCCGGGCGAGACTGAAGAGGACTTTGAGCAGACGCTCTCACTTGCCGAGACGGTCCGCTATGCTCAGGCCTATACCTTCATCTATTCCAAGCGCGCCGGTACCCCGGCCGCAGAGATTGACGATCCTACGCCGCATGAGGTTATTCTCGAGCGTTTCAACCGCCTGGTTAAGGTTATCGAGACTACGGCACACGAGTATAACCAGGGTGAGCTTCATACTGTGGTGCCGGCGCTCATTGAGGGAACGAGTAAAAAGAACGACGCGGTCCTGCTGGGCAAGAGTCCCAAGAATCAGACCGTGCATGCGCCTATCCCCGAGGGTTACAGCATCGATCAGCTTGTTGGCAAGATCGTTGATGTTGACGTTGACGTTGCCAAGACCTGGTATTTGTCCGGCTCCGTTGTGGGCGAGCCGCGCTAATGGTTTCTCCCAGGGCAGGACTTTCCGCCGTTGCGATCGTCGGTCCGACGGCGGTTGGTAAGAGTGATGTTGCCGACCGTTTGGCAGCTCATCTTTCGTCCGAAGTGCTGTCGTGCGATGCGATGCAAATCTATCGCGGCATGGACATCGGTACCGCAAAGATGGCGCCCGATGAGTGTACGGTGCCGCTGCGTCTCGTCGACATTGTAGAGCCGGGTGTGGCATATTCTGCTGCGCTTTATCAGGCTGACGCTCGCGCGCATGTTGAACGTCTCCTTGGTTCGGGTTGCCTGCCGGTTTTTTGCGGAGGTACGGGGCTGTATCTCAAGGCCGCCCTCGATGAAATGGACTTTCCTTCGGGTGAACTTGAGGACGATCGTCGTATGGGCTATCAGGAGCTTGCCGAGCGTATTGGCGAGGAAGAGCTGCATGCCCTGCTTGCCGAGCGCGACCCAGAATCGGCTGCTGTTATTCATCCCCATAATGTGCGCCGTGTGATTCGTGCGCTCGAGATGCATGATGATGGTATCTCCTATGCACAGCAAAAAAGTCAGTTTAGTTTTCCGCGCGAGCATTATCATGCTCTATGGTTTGGTCTGACGCGTAATCGCGAGGTGCTCTACGAGCGCATTAACCTGCGCGTCGATCTGATGTTTGAGCAGGGTCTTGTCGATGAGGTTCGCGGTCTTATGGACCAGGGGCTGGGTGATGCCCTGACTTCGATGCAGGCAATTGGCTATAAAGAGATCATTGATGCTTTCAATGGCGTGATTTCTATGGATGAGGCTCGCGAACTCATCAAGATGCGTTCGCGTCGCTATGCCAAACGTCAGCTTTCGTGGTTTAAGCGCGATGACCGTATCGTGTGGTTTGATATGGACGAGTTTACGATCGATGAGGTCGTTGAGGACATCCTGCATTGTATTGAGGCTGCCTAATGGCCCGCTTCCCCCTTGTTCCCACGGCACCCGAGCCCGAGCGTGCCATATTAGTTGGTGTTGAGTGGCGCGACAATGCGTGGCCGCTCGATCGTTCGCTTGACGAGCTTGAGCGCCTGGCCCATACGGCTGGCGCCCAGTGCGTGGCGCGTTTGTCACAGCGTCTGGTTAAGCCGTATCCTAAATCGTTTATCGGTTCCGGTAAGGTTGAAGAGCTGTGCGGCCTGGTGCATCGCATGGATGCCGATGTCGTTATTTTTGACGACGACCTGACGCCCTCGCAGCAGTCTTATCTTGAGAAAGCCGTGGGCGAACCGGTTAAGATTATCGACCGTACGGCGTTGATTCTCGATATCTTTGGCTTGCACGCTCAGACCCGTGAGGGTCGTCTGCAGGTGCAGTTGGCACAGTTGCAGTATCTGTTGCCCCGTTTGCGCGGTATGTGGAGTCATCTTGCCAAGGAACAGACGCGCGGCGGCATCGGCTCACGCTTTGGTCAGGGTGAAAGTCAGCTCGAGGTTGACCGTCGCCTCATTCGCAATAAGATCGCTGCGCTTCGTCGTGAGCTTAAGCAGGTTGAACAGCGTCGCGATGTTCAATCCAAGAGTCGCATTGAGTCACCGGCGTTTCGCGTCGCGTTAGCCGGTTATACCAATGCCGGAAAATCGACGTTGCTCAATCGTCTGACCGGCTCTACGGTACTTTCGCAGGACAAGCTGTTTGCTACGCTCGACCCGACGACGCGTTCGTATCGCCTGCCCGGCGGTCGTGGCATGACGATTACCGATACCGTTGGCTTTATTCAAAAGCTACCGCATGGTCTCGTTGATGCCTTTAAGTCCACGCTGTCTGAGGTTCTTGGTGCCGATCTGATCCTTAAAGTTGTGGATGCCTCTGACGAGGACTACGAGCGCCAGCTCGAGGCAGTCGATCGCGTGCTTGATGAGATCGGCGCTGGAGAGCGTTTAACTCTGACCGTATTCAATAAAATCGATCTTCTCGATAGCGTTGATCGACTGAGCTTCCGTCGTCGCTATCCCGAGGCCGTGCTGTTCTCGGCCCAGACGGGCGAGGGACTCGACGATCTCGTCGACCGTATTGCTCGTGAGGCGGCTGCTACCGATGTGTTGTTCTCTGCTGATATTCCGTATCGCGAGGGCGCCCTCATCACGCTGGTGCATGAGCAGGGAACCCTTTTGCACGAGGAATATCTTGAGGACGGCGTTCGTATTGTGGCGAAGCTGCCGGCCCGTATCGCGCCGCGGCTCGAGCGTTATCGCACCGAGTAGACGAGCTCCAAAATGCCCAGAATGATGGGCTGATGCAGCAGATAAAAGGGGAGTGCATGACGTCCAAGGCTGGCGAGCGCCGGCAGGGGGTTGGCGTAGGCCCATCTTGGGGCGTTCTTACCGATTCCCTGCGCTATGTGTGCGGCGAAGTATCCTGCAAGATACATAAAGATAAACGGGATGATGGGGTAGTAATCACCTGAGACAAACCCAGGGCTCGGAAATCCCAGCCACGCCAGGTAGGGGACAGGGTAGGTCGTTTTGGGGATGCTCCAGGTGAGGGCGAACAACACAAGGCATAGAGACATGCCCCATCTCGCCGAAATCTTCTTAAGGACGGGATCGGTCAACGCTACGATGCCGGTACATGAGGCCATGCAGTAGATGATGCCAAAATTAACCGAATCGTCGACTGAGACAAGTGTTGTTGCCAGCCAGACGACGAGTGCTGCTAAGGCGTATTTGGCGGCACGTTTGATATTGTTGCGCGAAAGGGTGCACATCCAACCCGCGATAAACAAAAATACCCAGCTGATGCTGGCGCGCCAGATGTCTTGAAAGACGGTCTGGGTAAACCAGGGCATATCCCAGTCGTACAGGTAGGCGAGATCGTAGCAAGCGTGAAAACCTGCCATTGAAATCATCGTAAACCCGCGGACGGTATCAAAGATGGTGATGCGTTTTTGCATTACGAGAACCGGCGCATTAAGCCGACGACTTTGCCCAAGATAACGGGATTCGTTGCATAGATAGGCTCCATGGTGTCATTCTCAGGCTGCAGGCGTACACGTCCCTGCTCCTTGTAGAACGTCTTGACGGTCGCTGAACCATCAATCATGGCCACGACAATTTCGCCGTTCATGGCACTCTTTTGCTCGCGGACGATGATGTAATCGCCATTGAAGATGCCGACATTGATCATTGAGCTCCCATGTACCTCAAGGATAAAGGAACCCTGATCAGTGGCGATTTCGGTCGGGATAGTAAAAGTGTCTTCGATATTCTGCTCGGCCAGAATGGGAATCCCAGCTGCGACGCGACCAACGAGCGGCAGCGAGACCGTTCCGCGAGGTGCGGTGGGCTCGTCAGATTTAGAAATTGAGACCGAGGAACCGTCCTCGTTAAAGAGTTCCAGGGCGCGCGGTTTGGTAGCATCGCGCTTGAGTAGCCCGCGCGCCTCCAGGGCAGAGAGATGGGCGTGCACGGTGCTGGGGGAGGAAAGACCCACGGCAGAAGCCATCTCGCGCACGCTGGGCGGATAACCCTTCTCCTGCTGATATTCCTTGATGAAGTCGTAAATTTGCTGCTGACGCTTGGTGATTTTGCGAGCCATCAGGGCATCCTCTCTACCCATGTCAAACAAATGTTCGAATTTTGCTTGACAGGAACAACTGTTCGAAGATAATAATAACCGAACATTCGTTCTCGCGCTAGACATTTTTGTCCGCGCGGCTTGATAAAACTGTTCTCAGCAAAACACGCGAGAGGAGAACATGATGAACGCAACGGATATGGTCCAGGGAAACCTTGCCCTTAAACTCGAGACGCCTGCAGAACCCACTTTTACGGTTGTTCAGGGTGGCCGCTCCGGTTTTCAGCCTTTGACCGTAAAGCCTGCTCGCAATCAGCAGGCTGTAGTTGCGCCGGCCCGCGTTGCCCTGAAGGTTCCGACGATTGTCGCCGTTGCCGTTGCGCTTACGCTCTTCTTTGTCCTTGCTACGTCGGTCTTTAGCGCTCGTCACGCCGCGTATGCCGAGTCCGTTTCCAACGTTACCTACGAGACTATTCGCGTTCAGCCTGGTGATTCTCTTTGGTCGCTTGCCGAGGAATATCCTATCGAAGGCCTTTCCACGCAAGAGACTTCCGACATGATCCGTAACGTCAATCATCTGGAGCATGGTTCGCTCGCCGCCGGTGCGCATCTTAAGGTTCCTGCTCGTTCGTAATCATTATCGCGCTGCGCATGGTACCCTTGTTATCGTTTAAGAGGAGGTACCATGCGCTGTCCCAAATGTGGCAAGGCACATACCCGCGTCGTTGATTCCCGTATGCAGGAGTCAAATAACACCATTAAGCGCCGTCGCGAATGTTGCTCGTGTAACTATCGCTTTACAACGTTTGAGCGATGCGAAGACCCAATCGAGGTCATTAAGTCAGACGGAACCAAGCAGCGGTTCGATCGCAATAAGCTGCTCGTCGGCTTGATGCGCGCCACCATCAAGCGTGATATCGACACTAAGAAGCTCAATGAGATTATCGACGACATCGAGGTCGAGCTGCGCTCTCGCACGCTGACGGCCGTCACGTCGCATGAGTTGGGTGACATGGTGCTCAAACGCTTGGCCAAGATCGACAAGGTGGCGTACATCCGTTTTGCCTCGGTCTACCGCGATTTCAAAGACGTCGATGAGTTTCTGCAAGAGCTCGACAAGCTAAGGTGATCCCATGTCCAACATTACCCTCAACATAAAGCGTCTCGATCCCACCGTCGAGCTTCCCAAATACGCCCATCCCACCGATGCCGGCTTGGATTTGCGCTCCAACGAGGACTGCGTTCTGAAGTCCTTCGAACGCCGTCTGGTGTCTACTGGTCTGGCCATCGCCTTGCCCGATGGCTACGCCGGCTTCGTCCAGCCCCGAAGCGGCTTGGCCATCAAGCAGGGCCTGTCTATAGTCAATACGCCGGGCCTCATCGACGCCCACTACCGAGGAGAACTCAAGGTTATCCTCATCAACCTGGACCCCTCCAACAACATCCAAATCAACAAAGGCGACCGCATAGCCCAACTTGTCATCCAAGAAGTCCCCACGGTCAACCTCGTAGAAGTAGAAGAACTAGACGAAACCGACCGAGGCAACGGAGGCTTCGGCTCCAGCGGCGTCGCCTAGGGGCGCTCGTATCCCGCTTTCGCCTGAGCCCCATACATATCATCCCGTGCTCAAACATTCTCGCTGCGCTGCGAAACTGCGCGCGGGACGATATGT
>JAUMPM010000002.1 GCA_031294825.1 Collinsella sp.
GGCAAGACCGGCTGCTAGGCCGCAGACGAGGTGCACCGCCGTGAGCGGGGAGCGCGTCAGGCGCAGGGCCTCGGAGAGCAGGGCCCGCGAGAGAGTCATGCGCGGCGGCGGGTCGGAGAGGCGTGCCATGGCCCTCACCTCTCCTCGGAGCCCGCGAACCAAGCAACGGCCCCCGCCGTGAGCGCGGCGAACGCCAGCGCGCTGACCGCAAGGCCCGCCAGCGTGAGCGTGCCGTCCGCCGCGAGCGCCCCGCCGAGCGCCATGTCCGCCGCGAGTGGCTCGCCGCTCGGCAGCACGGGGATGAACGAGGTGGGGATCACCATGCTCGCCGACGGCGGGAAGAGCTGCGGCAGCGGAACCAGCGACCAGGCGAACCCGCCCGCGAGCATGCCGAGCCGCGCCGTGAGGAAGAGCCCTGTGGGGATCATCCACGCCGCGGTCACCGTGTTGACGAGCGCGCAGAGGAGCATCGTGAGCGTGCCCGCGGCCGTGAGGCCCTGCGAGGAGAACGCCGATCCCGCGAGGTAGATGCTGAAGACCACGAGGTTCGAGAGCGTGCAGAGCGCGAGGCACCAGAGCGCCTTGGCCCACCAGGCGCGCCTAAGCGGGAAGCCCAGGCCCAGAAGCCCCCGCATCCGCGTGCGAGCGTCCGCCCGCGCGACGCACGCCACCACGAGCGAGAGAGACACGGGCAGGAAGAGCGCGTACCAGTAGTTCCACGCGCTGAAGATCTGCACGCCCCAGTAGGGTATCGCGCCGAGCAGCGGCATTGGCAGCGCCATGAGCACGGCCAGGCGAACCGGTGCCGCGTGGCGCGACTTCAGGGCCTCGGCGCGCAGGCCCGCGAGCAGGCCGCCTTTCTCGCCCGTCATGCCGCCACCTCCCCGCGCGCTCGTCGCCCTTCCCGGCAGAAGCTCATGAAGAGTTCCTCGAGGTCCTGCCCGGGCCGAAGCGCATCCTCGTAGGCGAGGCGCCCCCCGCAGATGATGCCGATGGTGTCCGCCATCTGCTGCACCTCGGAGAGGATGTGGCTCGAGACGATCACCGTCGTGCCCGCCGCCGCGAAGCCGCGGATCTGGTCGCGCAGCTCCTCGATGCCGATGGGGTCGAGGCCGTTGGTGGGCTCGTCAAGCACGAGCAGGCGTGGCCGGGCGATCAGCGCCAGCGCGAGCCCCAGGCGCTGCCGCATGCCCATCGAGAAGCGCCCGGCGCGCTTCTTCCCGGTGTCCGCGAGGTCCACGGCGGCGAGCACCTCATCTATGCGGCTCTCGGGAAGGCCCAGCAGCGTGGTGCGCACGCGCAGGTTCTCGCGCGCGGTGAGGTTGGGGTAGAGCGGCGCCTCCTCGATGAGGCTGCCGATTGCGTAGAGGTCCTCGCGGCGCCAGGCGGGCCCGGCAAAGGGGCTCGCCCCGGCCGGCGGCCGCAGCATCCCGCAGATCATCTTGAGCGTTGTCGCCTTGCCGGCGCCGTTGGGACCGAGCAGCCCGTACACCTCGCCCTCGCGGATATGAAGGCTCACGTCGGCCACGGCGTCCTGCGCCTGGTCGCCGCGGCCGAAGCGCTTGGTGAGCCCGCGCGTCTCGAGCATGTAACCCATGGGTTTATCCTTTCTCTTCCGGGCACGCGGGCCGATTCACCGTGCCCGCGCGCCTTACCTTTCGGGTTCAACATCTATGGTGAGGCGCGTTTCTAACGAAGCCGTAACGGCCGTTGGGCTCTTTTGGAGCCAGCCCTTCTCGACCCGCACGCATTTGCTTAAAGCAACAACGTTCCCGATCGATGTAATCACCGAATCAAAACGTGTACACCAGCCACCAAAGATGCCGAAAAATGTCGCTTTTGGAGGCTGATGTACACAAATGCAGAATCCAGCGCAGCCCAGAGGCGCTCTCCACATGTCTGGACTCTCTATGCTTACGCTGGATAGACATCGCCGGAACGGGTATAGTATCGAAAGTTTTGTCGTTAACCAGCGGGGGAGTCCTGTGGGCATCAAAAAGAAGATCAAAAAGGAGCTTATCGGCACTTCCGATTACCCGTCGAATAAGATCTTTACGATCTCCAATTTCATCACCTTTACGCGCCTGATCCTCACCCTGGTATTTCTGTACCTGTTTGTGACGGACAACAACCGCGTCATCGCCATCGTTATCTACGCCGTTGCCGCCTCCACCGACTGGATGGACGGTCAGATCGCCCGCATGACTAAGACGGTCTCATGGCTCGGCAAGGTCATGGATCCCATTTGCGACCGTGCGCTGCTGTTCACCGGCGTACTTGGACTGGTGGTCCGCGGAGAGCTGCCCATCTGGGTCTGCGTGCTCATTATTGGCCGCGACATCTATCTGGGCATCGGCACGCTTATCGTGCGCCATTATCACCGTCGCCCCATCGATGTTGTCTTCCCCGGAAAGATTGCCACAGCGCTGCTCATGACCGGCTTCTCGCTCATGCTGCTCGGGTTCCCCGTTATTGACGGCCTGCATCTTTTACCTTCAGCCCTTACGGCCTTCCCGGGCCTCAACGGAAGCTCGATGCCCCTCGGCATCTTCTTTGTGTACGGCGGCGTGATCTTCTCCATGCTCACCGCTGTCATCTACTCCATTAAGGGCGGAGCGGCCATTAAACAGGCTCTCACGCATCCCGAGGCCGAGGACATCGACTTTCTGAACCCTGAAATCGAAGACTGATTCGTTGGGGTATGATTACGTACGGTTCATTATTTGCGGCACGTCCGCGATAAGTTAGGGGTTGTCATGGACAACATGGTTAACAATATGCCTCAGAATGATAAGACTGCTGACGCTACCTGCGTATTCCGCGTGCCTTCAAGCGACGTCACCGTTCCCGACCTCATGGCCAACGTGCGCATCACCGCCCCCGTTCTGTCCATCGTCAAGGGTCCGCAGACTGGTGCCGCTTTTGAGCTCGAGGATGACGTGACCACCATTGGCCGCGATCCCGCGAACGGCATCTTCCTCAATGACATGACCGTTTCGCGCAGCCACGCGCGCATTATTCGCGAGGGCCTCGGCGCTCGCATCGAGGACTTGGGCTCGCTCAATGGCACCTGGGTCGACGGTGCCATCGTCAATGCAGCCCCGCTGCACGACGGTTCTTCCGTCCAGATCGGTACGTTTACGCTCATCTACCACGAGAGCACGCCGGAGCGCATCGAAACCGGTGAGTAGGGCATGGCCGAACGCAACTATCTGAGTATCGGCCAAGTCGTCAACCTACTTCGAGGCGCATACCCCGATCTTTCGAACTCAAAAATTAGATTTCTAGAGGATGAGGGGCTCATTACCCCTCATCGTACGCCTAAGGGATACCGTCAGTACTCCAAGGAGGACGTTGATCGCCTGGAGGTCATTCTGCACCTGCAGAAGACCCGCTATATGCCACTCAACGTGATTAAGCAGCGCTTGGAAAACGCCACGGACCTGTCAACGCTCGCTTACGAGGTGGGCTTGCTGTCCGATGTTCCGCTCAAGACGGAGCCCAAGGAGACTAAGCAAAAGCTGCATCCTATCGAGACCATTCCCGATATGCTGGGCGTCGAGATTTCGTTTATCCGCTCGCTCGCCGAGAACGACCTCATTCGCATCATCAAGAGTCCGCAAAATCGTGAGCTCGTCGATGGTCGCGATTTCCCGATCATCCGCTACTGCTCCGAGCTGTCACGCTTCCATATCGAGCCGCGCAACCTGCGTCAGTACGTGTCTTCCGCCAACCGCGAGTCCTCGATGTTTGAGCAGGTGCTCGTGAGCATGCTCGGCATGGACACCTCCGATGACGAGCGCGACGCCAAGCTCGAGCGTGCGTTTAAGAAGCTTCACGACCTGACGGAGGGCGTGCACACCGCGCTGCTCAAGAACCGCGTTTTTGAGTCGCTCAACGCCGTGGTCGAGGACGCCGACATCGATGCACTCGATGAGGAAATCACTCGCTCCGAGTCAACCAAGGCCAAAAACGAAGAGATAGGCGCGCCGGCTTCGCACGAGGATTCCCTCGTAAAGCCGCTCAAGGTCGTCACCCCTTCGCAATCCGGCACCGCCACCGCGGGCAAATAACAGCTGCCGCTTATCCGGCAACCCATTGAAAGGTCATGCAATGTACGACTTCGAATCTCAAATCGTCGACATCCCCGACTATCCCGAGCCCGGAGTCATCTTTAAAGACATCACGCCGCTCTTTGGCAATCCCGAGGCGCTCAAAGCCATGACCGATGCCCTCGCCGAGCACTTTGCCGGCATGGGAATCACCAAGGTCGTGGGTCCCGAGGCTCGCGGCTTTATGGTTGGCGTACCGGTGGCTGTAGCCCTTGGCGCCGGCTTTGTTCCCGCACGTAAACCTGGCAAGCTACCGCGCGAGACCGTAAGTCAGAGCTACGAGCTCGAATACGGCACCGATTCAATTGAGATCCATGCCGACGCTATCAGCTCTAAAGATACCGTGTTGATTCTGGACGACTTGGTCGCGACGGGCGGAACCGTCGAGGCAACAGGTAAACTGGTGCGAGATATGGGCGCAAAGCTTGTCGGTTACGGTTGTATCCTTGAGCTTGCGTTTCTCAACCCGCGCGAGAAGCTCACACCGTCTAATGACGATGTGGAGCTCTTTAGCCTGGTGACGGTGGACTAGCCGTTACCCTTAGTTACTGGAAAGGAAGCTACATGCGCACAGCAAACACGCACAAAAACATGGCACGCTGCGCTGCTACGGCAACCCTCGCTTGTGTTTTGGGCTTGGGCCTCGCGGCTCCTGCCTACGCCGATACCGCATCCGACCTTGCCGCTGCTCGTACGAAGCTCGAGCAGATCGGTACCCAAACTCAGCAGATTTACGATGAGCTCGCCACGCAGACGCAGGCGCTCGATCAGACTGCCGGCGAGATCACGCAAAAGCAGCAGGAGATCGCCGATGGTCAGGCCAAGCTCTCGACCTATGTCGCCGGCGAGTACAAAACCGGCGGTCTGAGCCTGCTTCAGGTTCTGACGGGTGTCGATGACCTGAGTGATATGCTCAACCGTCTGTTCTACTACGGCAAAGTCTCCGATAAGCAAGCTCAGACCATTCAAGAGGTCAAGGAGCTTAAGCAGCAGCTCACCGATAAGCAGTCCGAGCAGGAAAAGAACGTCGCAGCCACGCAAAAGAAGGTCGACGAGCTTAACGCCCAGCAGGCTGAAGCCCAGAACGTCGTAAACTCCCTGGATTCGCAGCTGCAGGCCGAACTAGCCGCAGAGGCCGAGGCCAACGCTGCGCTGCAAGCCGGCATCAACGCCAGCACCGCCGAGAAGGCCACGGTGAGCAACGAGACTGCCGGTACGACCGAGAACACCAACAACGGTGGCCAGACCAGCAATAACAACAACCAGGGCGGCAACACTCCGGCTCCTACGCCGGCACCCGCTCCGACGCCGCAGCCCTCCACGCCTGCTCCGGCTCCGACGCCTTCTGCTCCGAGCCAGTCCGTCGACGGCGGTTCCGTTGTTTCGCGTGCATACAGCAAGCTTGGTTGCGCTTATTCTTGGGGCGGAATTGGCCCGAACAGCTTCGACTGCTCTGGTTTTGTTAGCTATTGCCTCACTGGTCGCTATTGCCGCCTGGGCACCACGGGCACCTTTATGGGCTGGACGCGTGTGTCCGATCCGCAGCCCGGTGACGTTGTGGTCAACTCGTACCACACCGGCATTTACATCGGTGGTGGTCAGATGATTCATGCTTCCGACTACAACACGGGTGTTATCATCAGCTCCGTTGCCGCCGGCATGAACAATAACTATATCTTCGTGCGCTACTAAGTTATCCTACACAGCGTGTGAATGTGGACCTCGTGGCTTTAAGTCGCGAGGTCCACTCTTTTCTCTCTCATCTTAGACGGCTATCTAGTATTCAAAACTAGATAGCCGTCCATTTGGTTTGCAAGAAGGCTATAATTGTTGATGAACAATTAGAAAGGACCCTCTATGAGCTGGGCACTTATCTCCGATTCAAGCTGCAACCTCCGTGATTGGCAACCGGCCGCGCCCCATACCACCTTTGCATTTGCGCCCCTCAAAATTCGAGTGGGGGAGCGTGAATTCGTCGATGACCTTTCGCTCGATGTTCATGAGCTCAACTGCGCTGTTCAGGCGGAGACGAATGCCTCTTCGAGCGCTTGTCCCAGCGTAGGGGAGTGGGCCGAGCTCTTCAAATTGGCAGACAACACCATCTGCATGCCGATCTCTGAGGGCGTGTCGGGCAGCTACAACGCGGCAGCCACGGCTCGCGATATGGTTCTTGCCGAGGAGCCCGACCGACAGATTCATCTAGTCAATTCACGCGCAGCTGGCGGCAAAATGGACCTCATTTTCCTGCTGTTTGACCGCTATCTTGCAAGCAATCCGAATGTCTCATTCGAGGATGCTTGTGCATACTTCGATAGCCTTGAGCAGAACAGCAAAATCCTCTTCAGTTTGTGCAATTACGAAAACCTCGCCAAAGCCGGACGTATCCCTAAGGCAGCCGGCGTCATTGCTAACAAGCTCAATATCCGCATTTTGGGCACGGCGAGTGAGGCAGGTAAAATCGAACTCGTCGGGCACACGCGTGGCGAAAAGAAAATGCTTAACAAGATCATCGACACCATGGAAGCCGAGGGTTTTGCCGGCGGCGAGGTCATCATCGATCACGTTGAGAACGAAGCTGGAGCACAGGCGCTTACTGACCGCATAGTCGAACATTGGCCCGGCTCCAAGACCATCATCATGCCCTGCAACGGCCTGGATTCCTATTACGCCGAGATGCATGGCCTCATCATCGGCTACGGCATGGGCGTAGCTTCGGGCAAATAAAGTCCAACCAGCAAAATACGGGCGGGACAAAGCGACAGATGGCTCTTTGTCCCGCCCGTTTTATACGTCGGCTAGCTATTAAACCCGTTGAACTTGAGATAGCTCATCAAGTAAGCCTTCGAAACAAAGGATGAAACCGCGCTGCGCACAAGCAGCGACTCACGCGTTACCTGATGCGCCGTATCGGGAACCGGCGTCTGCTCGACAGAAAACGCCGAACGAATCGATGCCTCGAGCTGATCGACCACATAGTCGAAGGCCGTCGGGGCATCGTAGCTCAAACGCTGAATGTTAAAGAGCGCCTGCACCGCAGCAATAGGTAGCACCTGCTTAAAGATGCAGATAGCGATCAGGCGGGCAATCTGCTCGCGGCCATATTGCTTTTTGACCGGAGCAGGCACCAGGCCGACCTTCACGTAGTTATTGATCATCGATGGCGTAATGATAGGCTGCTCAACGCAAAGGGACAGCGGCTCCATCCACAGCGCAACATACTCAATGACCTGGTCGCGGTAGAGCGTCACATTGGGCAACTGGTCATAGCGCGGCAGGCTCAACGTATTGAGTTTGCGCACGATATCGGACTGAATAAATGCATCGGGCAGCACAGTGGGCTGAATATCCTCAGGCTTAATGCTGACCGATGTATCGGACATCGGGATAACGCGTTTGGCGTGGTTCATAAGGATCCTCCGTTCATTTATTTATTGTATTCTACGTTATCTAGTTTTGCATACCACATAGTCGCCAAGTAAAAGTGGTTGGACAGCACATTGGTACACCGTCCAACCACTTTGTTAAAAGATAACAACCTTACATAAGATATATTATCGTACTTATCGGCGTAGGAAAGCGTATGTGCTGGTAGCCGCTATGGCTCCGTCCGAAACGGCGGTCACAACCTGGCGTAAACGCTTGGAACGGATATCGCCGGCTGCGAATAAGCCGGGTGTACGGGTGGCCATCGAATCGTCGGTAACAATGCCGCCGTCCGTAGCCAGATCGACTAGGTGCTCAACGAGCTCGGTGTGTGGCTGCGTGCCCGCAAAGACAAAGATGCCAAAAGAGCCAGGTTCAAAGGACTCAGCGTGCATTTCACCAGTCGCATTGTCCTTAAATGTAATTGTCGTAGGCATCGCTTCACCAGAAAGCTCAACAATACTAGTTTGGTACCTAACTGAAATATTATCCTTAGCAAGTACCCTATTCACAACGCCCTCGGGTGCACGGAACTGATCGCGACGCAGCACAATGGTCACGCTGCTGGCAATGTCGGACAGGAACAGCGCCTCCTCGCATGCCGAATTGCCGCCTCCAATAACAAAGACCTGCTTGCCGCGGAAGAACATGCCGTCGCACGTCGCGCAATACGAAACGCCACGACCGCGATACATATCCTCGCCAACAAAACCAGCAGGACGCGGCGTGGCACCCATGCACGCAATGACGCTCTTGGCCGTCGTGTCGCCCATATCATGATGGATGGTAAATTGAGCCGCATCGGCATCGTAATCGACGCCTGTCACCATACTCCATTCAACCTGAGCTCCCAGGCCTTCAGCATGCTGTTGGAATCGCTCACCAAGTTCAACACCGCTCAGCAGCGGAATGCCAGGATAATTCTCAATCTCGTTGCTCGTAGCAATCTGTCCGCCAGACATGCCCTGCTCAAGGACAGTCGTCGTCAGGTTGGCGCGCGCCGCATAAATGGCGGCAGCATAGCCCGCTGGGCCGCCGCCGATAATCGCAACATCGATTGTCTGATCGGTAGTCATGAAGAGTCCTCTCGTCGAAACGTTGTCGTTCTTTGCGCTCATACCCAAATTTACGTGAACGTGACACTCATGCACTACAATGATAAATCCGTGTTACAACGTCGAAGGGGAGTTATCGATGGATCAAACGCAGACGAGCGACGACGCTCCCCTGCTCACGCACAGCACTCCCCAATCGAAGCAAACCACGCTCTTGGCTCAGCAAAAACCCCTCGTGACCATCGTGCACGCGTCGGTCGGCTCGGGCCACAAGGCCGCCGCAAATGCGATTGCGCAGGCATTCGACCTCATCCGCGGCACCAATGGCATCCCCGAGGATGTTGAGATTGAAGTGCTCGATATCCTTGATTTTGGACGAATTAAATTCGACGGCAATAAGACCGCGGCTTCTTTTACGGGAGCCACGCGCCCCATTTACGACCTGACCTGGCGATATACGCTTACGGGACATCTTCTCTGGGGCGGCGGCACAGCATGGTCACGAATTATGTTCCCCGCCTTCAACGAATACGTCCGGACCCGCAGGCCCATAGCCGTGGTCGCAACACACATTACGGCGGCCAACGTCGCTGTGGGCGCCCGCGTCATCACAGGTATCGATTACCCGGTCATCTGCGTGCCGACCGATTACGAAGTCGAAGGCTTTTGGCCCCACAAGGACACCGACCTATTCTGCGTAGCCAACGAGTTTATGGCCGAAACGCTGCGCCCGCGCAAGGTTCCCGAGTCAAAGATCCGCATAACGGGCATCCCCATCCGAACCGGTTTCGATTCAGATTACAAACGCGAAGATGAGCTCAACAAGTTCAATCTCCCCATAGACAAAACCGTCGTATTGGTGATGGCCGGCGCCAGTTTGCCCCAACCATACGTGCGTTTCCGTGCCGCGATGGACCACACGCTCCCCTTCTTACGCAGCTTTGAGGATATGCACTTTGTCTTTTTACCGGGCAAGGATAAAGAATACGCTACCCGACTCAAGACGCTCTTCGACGCCATGAAGCTCGAAAACGTCACGGTACTGGACTACGTGGACGACATGGCGGCCCTCATGCACGGCTGCGACCTGGCAATCCTCAAATCAGGCGGACTCACCGTCACCGAGTGCCTGTGCGCGTATCTGCCGATGATCCTACTGGGCAAATCATACGGCCAGGAAAAGGCCAACACCACGATGCTCACCGGCATGGGCGCCAGCATGCACGTCACCACCGCACGAGAACTCATCGTGACGCTTCGTCACCTGCACGACCACCCTGAGTCGCTCAAAGCCCTACTCATCAACGGCGAAGTCCTGCGCCGTCCACGCGCAGCGGAGGACATCGCCATCGCAACCATGGAGCTCGTAGGCAAACCCCAAAAACGCAAACGAGCCTTCTGCCGCTTCTACTGGGGCGGAAAACCCGCGCACATCCGCTAGTCGAATGTCCGCCGCTCTGTCGGAGCCGCCCTTATATCATTCCATGCTCAAACATTCTCGCTTCGCTGCGAAACTGCGCGTGGAACGATATAAGGGCGGCTCCGACAGAGCGGCTGCGTTTACTTACTAGCAGCTACTTCGGTATCCCCTCCATTAGAACCTGCAAAGGTAAAACAGGAAAATATAAATGCAGTAAGCCGATGCGACAAAGGAACAGTTCCGTTGTCGCATCGGCTTACTAGAAAGATTTTTTAATCTCAAGCATGTAGTCCTTTCGCCTGAGCCCCATAC
>JAUMPM010000054.1 GCA_031294825.1 Collinsella sp.
CGCCGGCCTGCCCGTGGGCGCGCACTACACCGTGACCGAGGACGCCGCCGAGGGCTACACGACTGCGGTCAACGGGGCTGACGGCTCCAAGGCCGAAGGCGCCGTGACCGAGGACGGCGCGACCGTCGCGTTCACCAACACGTACGGAACGGCCACCGAGGGCAGGGACATCTCCACCGCGGGACTCTTCACCAAGACGCTCGAGGGCCGCGACTGGGCGGAGGGCGACAGCTTCCAGTTCGCGCTCGCGGGCGAGGGCGGCGCCCCCATGCCCGAGGGGTCTGCCGACGGCTCCAAGACCGTCAGCGTGACGGCCGCCGCCGGCACCAGGGCGGGCGATAGGGTCGCCTTCGACTTCGGCCCCATCCGCTACACGCTCGATGACATCAAGGACGCCGGGTTCGCCGAGGTCGGCGGCAAGCGCGTGCGCGCCAAGACCTTCACCTACACGGTGCGCGAGGTCAGGCCCGATGACGGCTCCGCCATCGCCGGCGTGGCCTACGACGGCCACGTCGCCACGATGACGGTGACCGTGACCGACGACGGTTCCGGCAACCTCACGGCCACGACGCCCGCGATCGCGCAGGTGAGCGGTGGCGACTTCGTCAACACCTACACGACTGAGCTCGACTATTCGGCCCGCGCGGGCGTGCGCCTGTCCAAGACGCTCTCCGGCCGCGCCATGGAGGCGGGGCAGTTCGCCTTCACCGTGACCGCCGACGCCGAGACGGCCGCCAAGCTCGGCCTCAAGACCGGCAAGGACGCCTACGCCGTGGCCGCTGCCGATGACGGAGAGGCCGACCTGGTCGACCTCGTCGGCGGTGCCGCGGAGAGCGACGTGAAGTTCACCGACGCCGACGCGGGCAAGACCTACAGCTTCACCGTCACCGAGACCAAGCTCGGCGGCGAGGGCTACACCAACGACACCGCGCCGCGCACGGTGGCCATCGCGCCCGGCTACGACGCCGCGACGGGCAAGCTCACGGTCACGACCACGGTTGCCAAGGACGGTGTCGAGGTCGCCCGCAGCGAGGTCTCCACGGCAGATGACGCCACGGAGACGCCCGCGCTTGTGACGGTCGCGTTCGAGAACTCCTACGAGGCCACCGGAACGCTCGGCGGCGAGGGCAACGTGGCAATTAACGCCACCAAGACGCTGACGGGCCGCGCCGCGGCGGCAGGCGAGTTCTCGTTCTCCGTCCGCGATGCCCAGGGCGACGTGGTCGCGACCGCGACCAACCGGGCCTCCGGCGACGGCGAGGCCGCGGGGCTCGCGTTCTCGCCCATCGCCTACACCACCGACACTCTCGAGCAGATGGTGGCGGACGGCACCGCCACCAGGGCCGCCGACGGCTCATGGGCCATTCCCTATACCGTATCCGAGGACGGCACGGACCGGCTGCCCGCGGGCGTGACGGCGACCGCCTCGAGCTTCGACATCACGGTCAAGGTGACCGATAACGGCAAGGGCGGGCTGGACACTGCCGTGGTCTACCCCGAGGGCTCCGGCGGCACGCTGTCGTTCGTGAACGGCTACGGCACCAACGAGGCGACAGTCGACCTCGCGGGCACCAAGACGCTGGCGCTCGGCCAGGCCGGGCTCGGCCTCACGCAGGCCGACATCGAGGGCAAGTACACCTTTAAGATCGCGCCGCTGGACGGCGCGCCCGCGCCGGCCGACGCCTCCGGCAAGACGGTGACCGAGGCGACCAACGACGCCGCCGGCAACGTCGAGCTGGGCCACGTCACGTTTAAGCAGCCGAGCGACCTCGATGACGTCGAGATCGACCGCGACGGCCTGCGCACCAAGACGTTCGCCTACCGGGTGAGCGAGTCCGGCTCGGTCGACGGCGTGGCCAACGACGCGACGGCGACCAGGACCTTCACGGTCAAGGTGGTCGAGGACACCAATGCGGGCACGCTCTCCGCGGAGGTCCTGCCCGCAGAGGGCACGCCCGAGGGCAAGGGCGCGTTCGAGTTCACCAACACCTACGGCGTGAACCCGACGCCGAGCTCCGTCACCGACCAGATCACGGTGAACAAGAAGCTCGAGGGCCGCGACCTGGCCGAAGGCGAGTTCGAGTTCCAGCTGGTCGAGATCGCCGCCGACGGCAGCGAGAGCGTTGCGGCGACGGGCAAGAACGCCGCCGACGGCACGGTCGTGCTCAGCCCCGTCACCTACACCGCGCCCGGCGCGCACGGCTACGAGCTGCGCGAGGTCGCCGGCACGGCGGGCGGCGTGACGTACGACAAGACGACGTACCGCGTGCGCACGACGGTCACCGATGCCGGCAACGGCACACTCGCTGTCAAGCACGAGCTCATGGATGCCGAGGGCAATGCCGCAAACGACACCTCGGTGACCTTCACCAACGGCTACAAGGCCGCACCCGTCACCCTCAAGCTGGGCGCCGCCAAGGTGCTCAAGGGCGCCGAGCTCAAGGCGGGCCAGTTTAGCTTTGAGCTCAAGAGCCGGGACGGCAAGGTCATGTCGACCGCCAAGAACGCCGCGGACGGCAGCGTCACGTTCGATGTGCTGACCTTCAAGCAGGTCGGCACCTACACCTTTACGGTGAGCGAGGCCGATGATGGCCAGGCGCACGTGACCTACGACAAGGCGGTGCGCAAGATCGTCGTCACGGTGAGCGACGAGGCGGCAGACGGCACCAGGACGGGCTACCTGTCGGCGAGGGTCTCCTACGAGGGCGACGCCAACCTGCCGCCGGTCTTCACCAACAGCTACGCCGAGAATCCCGGGACCCCCGGCACCCCCGAGAACCCCGGCACGCCGGGCGGCGGCTCAGGCGGCGGTTCAGATAACGGCTCCGGCAGCGGCTCCGGCGGCGACGGCTCCAAGGGCGGCATGCCCGACACCGGCGACCGCAGCCTGCCGGTCGAGGCGCTCGCGGCCATGGCCGGCATCGGCGCGCTGGCCGTCGCGGGCGGCGCGGCCCTGTACCGTAGGCGCCGCTAGCGATATGGACGAGTGGGGCGAATCCATCCGATGGGTTCGCCCCACTTGCCGTGGCGGGCGGGAGCAGGTAAGATATACCGAGCGCCTAGCGCGTTCGATGGGTTCGGATGACGACATGTTCCGAATCTGGTCAGGTCCGGAAGGAAGCAGCCATAAGGAGCCTCTGTCGGGCATCCGGATCCATCGAGCGCACGGGCTTTCTTTTTGCGCGGTTTTACCAAACCGCGCAATGCTCGACGCTGCGCGCCACCCAGAGCGACAATTTGTCATTCAAAAGGCAAGGCATGACCAGAAGGTCTATGCCTTGCCTTTTTCATGCCAACTTGTTCGCTCTGGGTGGCGCTCGCTGGCTTTGCCAAAACATCGATGGCTACGCGGTCCAGGAGGCGGCGAAGTGTTTGGTGTCTCGCTGGTCCTCGGCTTTGCCTGCGGGATCGCTCGACTACCAAACAGCCCGCCGGCACCGGAACCGCATCGTCCAAAAATCACCCGTAAAGGCGCGTTAGCCTAATTAAATCTATCCCTTAAGGAATGCTGCTCGTTGGCGTTGTTTGGAGCGCGGTGGCGATGTGCTTCAAGAGTCGGCGGTGCTGTTGCTTGAATTTTTGCAGTTAAAGAGGCCCGTTTCCCTAGGTGGGGAAACGGACCTCTTTTTGTCTCTGGGCTTGTGGATTGGCGAAGACAATAACCGCTGGCAGCTATTTTGAGTTCTTGATGCGGCGTACGCCCGTGGCGGTTATTCCGAGGCCTGCGGCGGCGATTCCTGCGAGTGCGATTGCGCTCGGCGCTGTGTCGCCCGTGTTCGCGAGCTTGCCGGCGGTCGTATTTGCTTGCTTGCCGCTGCTCGAGTTCGCCTGCTTGGTGGAGCTTGGTAGGGCGTCTTTGCCGGTTGCAGGTGAGGCAACGGGCGGTGTCGCCTCGGCGGGTTGCGTCGAGCCGGAGGGAGGCGTCGTCTCGGTCGGTTTCGTTATCTCGGGCGAGGTGGCCTTGTCTGCCGCGGCCTTTGCCTCTTCGTATGCCTTGCAGGCGTCGTCATAGGCCGCTTGCGCCTTTTCCAAATCGCCGAGGAGCGCATTTCGCTTGGCTATGTCCTCGTCGATGTGGGCTTTAGCTTCCTGCGCCTCACTTTCGGAATCCTGAACCTGTCTTTCCTGGCTTTCGAGCCGGCGTCGGTAGGAGTGAAGATCATCTTCACAAGATTTCTCTCGCCTTTCTGCCGACATGATCTCACGTCGCAACTGCTTAATATGCTCTTTAGTAGCTGTGCTGGGCTCCTCGCCGCCGAGTGCTTCAAGTGCCTTATCTAATTCTGCCTGAAGGCCGCTTGTCCGGCTGTGGGCCTCATCGTATTTGGCTTGGGCTGCATCGACGTTCGCTTGCATGGCGGGAAGGCGTTCCCTCCGTTTGGCGGCTTCCGCCGCCACCATGTCGTAGATCTCTTGAAAAGCGGCAATGTCATCATCGATTGCTGCAAGTTTCTCGGGACTTGCGGCAACTTTTGCGGCCTCGAGGTTTTTGAGCGCTTCCTGCATGGCTGCATACGCTTTTTCTTTTGCGGCGGCCGCATCTTCCATTTGCAAGGCAACTGCACCGGTGTGGGAGCTGGTTTCTGCCGCGATCGCCGTTACGGGGGCGATTCCCGCGACAAGTGCCGCGGAAAGGGCGATGCCCACAGTTGCTCGTCTTGCTCTTCTTGCGAGAATGTCGTTCATCTCGGCACCTCATTTCAAGGGTCGGCGACTAACTTGGTAGCACTACTGTAAGTATATCAGGCGGTTTGCCCGCCATTGATCGGGCGTGCGCGTATACCCCTTGATTAACAGCCATTAAATCTATCCCTTAAGGAACGCGGCTTGCTAGTGTTGTCTGGGCATTGATGGCTACGTGGTTCAAGAGACGGCGGCATTACCATCTGTTTTTACAAGTAAAGAGGTCCGTTTCCCTGGGTTGGGGAAACGGACCTCTTTTTGTCTCTTGGCTTGTGGATTGGCGAAGACAATAACCGCTGGCAGCTATTTTGAGTTCTTGATGCGGCGTACGCCCGTGGCGGTTATTCCGAGGCCTGCGGCGGCGACTGCTGCGAGTGCGATTGCGCTCGGCGCTGTGTCGCCCGTGTTCGCGAGCTTGCCGGCGGTCGTATCTGCTTGCTTGCCGCTGCTCGAGTTCGCCTGCTTGGTGGAGCTTGGTAGGGCGTCTTTGCCGGTTGCAGGTGAGGCAACGGGCGGTGTCGCCTCGGCGGGTTGCGTCGAGCCGGAGGGAGGCACTGTCTCGGTCGGTTTCGTTATCTCGGGCGAGGCGGCCTTGTCTGCCGCGGCCTTTGCCTCTTCGTATGCCTTGCAGGCGTCGTCATAGGCCGTTTGCGCTTTTTTCAAATTGTCGAGGAGCGCATCTCGCCAGGCTATGAACCGGTCGATATCGGCTTTATATTTCTCTACAGCACGTTCACAGTCATTAACTCGTCTTTCCTCTCTTCTGAGGCGGTACTGGAACTCGCGGAGCTCCGTTTCGCAATAGTTTACGTGCGTTTTTGCCGATATGATCTCACTGTGCAACTGCTTTATTTGCTGTTTAGTAGTTTCGACAAACTCCTCGTAGCCGAGTGCTTCGAGTGTCTTAAGCATCTCATGTTTCTTCTCTAATTCTGCCTGGAGCTCGCTTACCCGGTTGATGGCCCCGTCGTATTTGGCTTGGGCAGCATCGACGTCCGCTTGCATGGTGGGAAGGAGTTCCCTCCCTTCGGCGGCTTGCGCCGCCATCTTTTCGCGGTACTCTTGAAAACGGGTAATGTCATCATTGAATCTCGCAATTTTCTCGGGACTTGCGGCGTTTTTTGCGGCCTCGAGGTTTTTGAGCGCTTCCTGCATGGCTGCATACGCTTTTTCTTTTGCGGCGGCCGCGTCTTCTGTCTGCGGGGCGCCCGAATTGCCGTTGGCGGCGCTCGTCTGCGAAACGGCCGCACCGGTGGGGGCGCTGGTTTCTGCCGCGATTGCCGTTACGGGGGCGATTCCCGCGACAAGTGCCGCGGAAAGGGCGATGCCCACAGTTGCTCGTCTTGCTCTTCTTGCGAGAATGTCGTTCATCTCGGCACCTCATTTCAAGGGTCGGCGACTAACTTGGTAGTACTAATGTAAGTATACCAAGTGGTCGACCCGACACTGGCTGGGTGCGCGCCTCTCCGCTTCTTTGGAAACCGAATCCTATTAGAAATGACGAGTTGTTTACGCTTCTTTTGGGCTCACCGTACTATCATGATTCGGATTGAGTGTGAATGATGATAGGGAGCGCCTATACATGATTGAGCTGCTCAGGCGTTTTGGTGGTAAGTTTCGCCGGTATATGGTGATCGGCCCTGCGTGTAAGCTGATCGAAGTGATCTTTGACCTGCTGACGCCGCTGGTGATTGCCCAGATGATCGATAAGGGTATTGGCGCACACGATGTCAACGCCGTCGTCCACTACGGTATGCTGCTTGGCGCCATGGCTGTGATCGGCATCTCGTTTACGCTCGTCTGCCAAAAGATGGCGGCGCTCACCTCGCAGGGCATGGGCACCGATATCCGCGGTGCGCTCTACCAGCACATCAACAAGTTGAGCTATGCCGAACTCGACCGCTTTGGCACGCCGTCGCTTATCACCCGCATCACCAACGACGTCAACCAGGTGCAGCTCGCTGTGGCGCTGGGCGTACGCATGCTCATCCGCTGGCCCTTCTTGGCGGTGGGCTCTATGTGCGCGGCCCTTGCCATCGACCTTAAGCTCGGCATGATCTTCTTGATCTGCACGCCCGCTATCGGCCTGGTGTTTTGGTTTGTCATGGCGCGCTGTATCCCGTATTACAGGCAGCTGCAGGCAAAGCTCGACCGCATCGCGCTTATCTGCCGCGAGGGGCTTTCGGGCGCCCGCGTTGTTCGCGCCTTTGTGCGTGAGGACCACGAGCGCGAGCGTTTTGCCCAAGCCGCCGATGACCAGGCCAATACTGCCATCGCGGTGGGCAAGCTCTCGTCGATCCTTAATCCCGTCACGTTTCTTGTGATGAACCTGGGCGTGTGCGCCATCCTGTGGGTGGGCGGCATCCAGGTCAACGTGGGCGAGCTTACGCAGGGCCAGGTCATGGCGTTTGTGAACTACATGACGCAGACCCTGACCTCCATCGTATACGTCGCCAACCTGGTCGTGGTCTTTACCAAGGCGAGCGCGAGTGCTTCGCGTATCAACGAGGTGCTCAACTGCGAGCCGAGCATCACCGACGAGGGCGATCAGTCGGTTGCGCTGCCCAAGCCGAGCGAACTGGCGGGTGGCGCTGTTCCGGTCCCCGCGCTGAGCTTTGACCATGCGAGCTTCTCGTTTGGCGCCGGCGCGGCAAATGCCGTGAGCGATGTGACTCTGGAGCTGCCGGTGGGCAAAACCCTCGGCATTATCGGCGGCACGGGCAGCGGTAAGTCGACCCTCGTTTCGCTTATCCCGCGCCTGTACGATGCGGGCGTGGGCAGCGTGTACGTGATGGGCTCCGACGTGCGCGCCTGGCAGCTCGACCAGCTGCGCCACGTGGTCGCGACCGTTCCGCAGCGTGCGTCGCTGGTGAGTGGCACGATCCGCAGCAACCTGACCTGGCGTGACGAGGCTGCGCCCGACGAGGATCTCTGGGCGGCGCTCGACATGGCGCAGGCCAGCGAGTTCGTGCGCAACAAGCCGCAGGGGCTCGATACCCCGGTCGAGGCGGGCGGTAAGAACTTCAGCGGTGGCCAACGCCAGCGCCTGACCATCGCGCGCGCCCTGGTGGGCTCGCCTCAGATATTGATCATGGACGATTCTGCCTCGGCGCTCGACTTTAAGACCGACGCGGCGCTTCGCCATGCCATCCGCGAGCGCAGTGTGCGCGGTGCCGCCGAGGGCGGGCTGCCGCTCACGACCGTCATCGTGAGCCAACGTGTCTCGACCGTTCGCGATGCCGACATGATCTGCGTACTTGACCACGGTTCGGTCGCGGGCCTGGGCGCGCACGATGAGCTCTACACGACCTGCCAGCTCTACCGCGAGATTTGCCAGTCGCAGCTTCGCCGCGAGGAGCTCGAGGGTCAGCAGGGGAGCACGACGCCCGCGTCCGCTCCGACCGCCCCCGCATCCGTCTGCGCAAAGGAGGGCTGCTAAATGAATCCGTACACTTCCTCCGGTTCGGTCGCCACGATGACGGCCAACGTGTCCGGTAACGATAACCTCAACGACCTGGGCGACGGTCCGCGCCAGCCCGGCGATCCCGAGCGCTATCCCGTGGGTGCGGTGACCCGCCGCCTGATGGGCTACGTCCGTCCGCATCGTATCTCGTTTACGGCGTCGTTTGTGAGTGCCGCCGTCTCGGTGGTCCTGCAGCTCTACACACCCATCCTCATTGGCGAGGGCATCGACCTGATCGTTGCCGCGGGCCAGGTGGACTTCGACGCGCTGCTGCCGCTTGTTACCAAACTCGCGCTCGTCGTGGTGGGGGCCGCGGCCTTCCAGTGGCTACAGGGCTATTGCGTTAACCGCCTGTCCTACGAAACGGTGCGCGACATGCGCGTGGAGGCGAGCGATAAGCTCAGCCGTATGCCGCTCAGCTTTATCGACAGCCATGCCCACGGCGACCTTATGAGCCGCGTGGTCAACGACGTCGATCAGGTGGGCGACGGTCTGCTGCAGGGCTTTACGCAGCTCTTCACCGGTGTTATCACCATCGTGGGCACGCTCGCGTTTATGCTCCCCATTAACCTGACCATGACGCTCGTGGTGGTACTCGTCACGCCGCTTTCCATTTTTGCAGCTGGTGCTATTGCCAAGCTTTCCAACAAAAGCTTTACGGCACAGCAGCGTATTCAAGGGCAGCTCGGCGGTCATATCGAGGAGTACGTAGGCGAGCAGAAGCTTGTCGACGCCTTTGCCTATGGCTCGAACGCTCAGCAACGCTTCGATGCCCTCAATGCCGAGCTCTACACCGCGGGCGAGCGCGCGCAGTTTATGGGTTCGCTCTCCAACCCCGGTACGCGTTTTATCAATAACATCATCTATGCCGTGGTCGCTGCGATCGGCTGCGTGGGCGTGATCACGGGCGTGCCCGCGGCGCTTACGGTGGGCGGCGTGCAGATCTTCCTGTCCTATGCTAACCAGTACACCAAGCCGTTCAACGAGGTCACCAACGTCATCACGCAAATCCAGACGGCGTATGCCTCGGCGCGCCGCATGTTTGCGCTGCTCGATGCCCGCGAGCAGGAGCCCGATGCGGCGGATGCCGTGGAACTTGCCGCCCCGCAGGGCGAGGTCGCCCTTGAGCATGTGGACTTTAGCTACGTGCCCGACCGCAAGCTGCTTCAGGACATCTGCATCGAGGCTAAGCCCGGCATGCGCTTTGCCCTGGTCGGTCCTACGGGCTGTGGCAAGACAACGCTCATCAATTTGCTGCTGCGTTTTTACGATATCGATGCCGGTCGCATTGCGGTCGATGGCCGTTCCTCGCGTGATTACACGCGCGCAAGCCTGCGCCGCGCCTTTGGCATGGTGCTGCAGGATACGTGGCTGTTTAAGGGCACGGTGGCCGAAAACATTGCCTACGGTTGCCCCGATGCCACGCGCGAGCAGATTGTCGAGGCCGCCAAGCGCGCTCATGCGCATAAGTTTATCGTGCAGCTGCCAGGCGGCTACGATACGGTGATCGGCGAGGGCGGCGGCACGTTTAGCCAAGGTCAAAAACAGCTGCTGTGCATCGCGCGCGTCATGCTCACCGACCCGGCTATCTTGCTGCTGGACGAGGCGACTTCGAGCATCGATACCCGCACCGAGCTGCAGGTGCAGGCGGCATTCGATGAGCTTATGGCTGGCCGCACGAGCTTTGTCGTGGCACACCGCCTGTCGACGATTCGCAACGCCGATTGCATCCTGGTAATGCGCGATGGCGAGATTATCGAGCGCGGCACGCACGATGAACTGCTCGCGGCAGGCGGCTTTTACGCCGAGCTCTACCGCAGCCAATTCGCCCAGTAAGCAAGACGTGGGGCAAATGAATCAATCGGCAGACGGTGGTTTACATCTGCCACGTTAGTACTAAGATATTCATCTAATAAATTGCATTAGTGGCTTTAGTTTTGGGGGAAACGAGGCAACGTGACTATGACGTGCTCTTTGGTGGTCAACAGCAAGAGCGGTAATACCAGGATGGTTTCGGGCGCAATCAAGCGCGCTCTGCAGGCTGCGGGTGTCGAGTTTGTCCATGCCGCGGCGTTGAGCGACGATGCGGATGCAGATCAGGTTGCACTCGAGGCGCAGGGCGCCTGTGCGGCCGACATGGTGCTCGTCGGTTTTTGGTGCGACAAGGGCGCATGCACGCCTTCGGTCGCGGCGTTGCTCTCCGCCTTGCACGGCAAGCGCGTCTTTCTGTTTGGTACCTGCGGTTTTGGTGCCAGTCAGAGATATTACCAGCAGATTATCGATCGTGTGACCTCCAATTTGGCCGATGATGCCGAGCTGGTGGGCTGGGCAATGTGCCAGGGCAAGATGGGCCCCGCGGTCAAACAGCGCTACGAGGCCATGCTCGAGCAAGATTCCGACAACGCCCGCGCTAAGTTGCTGCTCGACAACTGGGTTGCCGCAAAGGATCATCCCACCAAGGATGATCTGGACCATATGGCGGCAGCGGCCAAGAAGGCCGTGCTGGGCGAATAGCTTCGCCGTTCGCGGTCCTTCATGCAAAACAATACAAATGTGAAAGCCTCGAAGTTCTCGAGGCTTTTTTCTTGACACTCGTGGGCGCAACCGTGGCAAGCGTGTGGGGCAACATTTTCTATCACCCCGATGACGAGGTCGTCCTGGACGACACGCTCGCATGCGTTCGCTGGATGTATTCAGAGTGGGACGGGCTTTCCGGATGGGCGGGCTCTCGGAAAATGTGTCCCGGAATTTGGCTTTGGAATGGGATGCAGTTTCCGGTTGAGGGGCTTGGCGGAAAGTGTGACCCGGAATTTGCAATCGGAGTGGGATGGAGTTTCCCAACGGAGCCACAAGCGGAAACTGCATCCCACTCCGAACGTGAATTCTGGGACATGCTTTCCGGATGCAAAAAAGGTCACATGACGTGGCCTTCATCTTATATGTGTTGCGGATGCTCTCATGAAAAGCCGCGCCTCAACACCGAGGCGTCTGCCCGAGCGGCGCGGAACGTAAGGTTCATCGCGAGTTCCGCACGAGCCGGAGAGCACTTAATGTGCTCTCCGTGCGAGCAGGACTGTCCGAGCAGGGAACCTTACGTTCCGCGCCGCCCGGGCAGACGAACCAGTTAGGACGTGTCGCTACTTGATCTTGGTCGTACCCGGCGCCAGGTTGGGGTCGGTCTCGTTGGCCTCGGTCTGGAAGTGCTCGGTATACACGTTCTTGCCGTCGCGGAACATCTCGTAGTACTGCATCTTTGCGTAATCCTCGCGCGCCTTGGTGGCGGCTGCCGCGGCGGCGTCGTCACCGGTGACGTTGGAGGAGAGCGCCCAGCGCAGGCTGGCGTCCTCGTAGCCCACGGAGTTGATGGCGGGCAGCGACTCGCGCAGCGTCATATGCGCCTTCTGGTAGTCGGTCAGCGGTGCGCCGATCAGCTGCATAAGCTGGGTGGACAGGTAGTTGGTGGACAGGTCGTCGACCTCACTCGTCTGGTTGCAACCGGCAACGTCGTAGTTAGCCCAAATGATGTAGTCGGTCTGCCACAAGCGCTCCTGGTGGGTGGCATCGTCCTCGTTGGTAAACCACTTGTCATTGAACTTGGACGGGAAGAACGGCTGGTGATCGCCCCAGAACACCACGACCACCTTGCGGTCGAGCTTGCTCAGGGCGTTGAGGAAGTAGCGCAGCGCCTGGTCGGACTGCTCGATGCACGAGACGTACTCGTCGACATCGGACAGCGTGCCGTCCTCGACGGTCTTGGCGTCCAGGTCGGTCGTGTCGATGTTGAGATGCATCTGCTTGTCGACCGGCAGCAGGCCCGTGTCGTAGCCCGAGTGGTTCTGCATGGTCACGTCGAAGATAAACTGCGGGTCGGCGTTCTGGTCGAGCAGCTCGAGAATCTTGTCGTAGGTAGCCTGGTCGGTCACCATGCCGCGCAGGGTGTCGGCGCCTTGGAAATCGTTGATGGACAGGAACTGGTCAAAGCCAAAGTCCTTGTAGACGTTCTCGCGGTTCCAGTTGGTGGCGTGGTTGGGGTGCATGGCCGTGGTGGAATATCCGAGCGACTTGAACTGCTCTGCCAGGTTCCCGGTCGTTTCCATGTTGTAGATGGTGTAGGGGTACACGCCCGAGCCCAGGTTGGCCATGGAGTTGCCGGTCATAAACTCAAACTCGGTATTGGCGGTACCGCCGCCGTAGGCGCTCACATAGAGCTTGCCGCGGCTGAGGCAGTTGGACAGGTTCTTAAAGTACTGCGGGCCCTCGTAGCCGGCGCGCATGTTCTGGTAGATCGAAAGGTCTGAGAAGGTCTCGTTCATGATGGCGATGACCGTGGGCTTCTCGCTGTCGAACTGCTCCTTTGCGGCGGCGCGCTCGTCGCTCTTGGCCGCGTCGGACTTGTCGTAGGCCTTGGCGTACTTTTTGAGCGTGGCCTTGGCATCGTCGACGGAGTAGTCGGCGGGTTTGGGCGGCTTGATGGACTGCGCCGCACTAATAAAGGCGGGCAGGTAGCCCTCGCGCCAGTAGCTCTCGAGCGGGCGCCAGGTGTAGACGGTGATGCCGAGGGTGTTGTAGTAGTCGATGAGCGTGACATGCGCGGTTACGCCGCCCAGGCACAGCACTGCCACGAGCAGGTTGGTGAGCAGCATACGCTTGGCGTTGGCGGCACCCTTCTGACGGTGCGGTGCCACCAGACCGGCGTACTCGCATAGCAGCATGGCGATGGCGGTAAAGCCCATGGACAGCACGCAGAACAGCGAGATCGAGAAGGTGTAGCCGTTGCCGGCGACCGCCGCGGCGGTGGAGATGGCCGAAAGGTCGCCTGGCTGGATGGGCATGGATTTAAACGTGATAACGAAGAACTCGGCAATGCCCAGGACAAAGAGGGCAAAGGCCAGGACCGCGGGAGCTGCGCCGTGGCGCTGGAACAGGAAGAACAGGCCGGTCATGAGCACGGTGATGATGGCCCACTCGAGCAGGATACACAGGGGGTAGACCCAGGTAAAGTCGTGGTTGGACGAGACCTCCATGCCCAGCAGCGCAAAGACGCCGGCGAGCAGCAGGCACAAGACGGCGGCGACGAGCGGTTTGCCCACAAAGGCGCCGCGCAGGCGGGCGAGCTTGCCGGTGGGGGCGGGGGCGCCGGGCGCGGCGAACGCAAAGACGCGCGGGGCGATGCGGTCGCGTGCGATGCTGGCCCAAGCGCAGCCGGTGAGGATGGCGTTGGTCAGGATGAGCATCACAAAGGCGAGCGGCTCGTTTTGGGCGACGAGGCCAATGGCGCCCCAAATGGTCAAAAAGAGCTGGAACAGGCCGAAGGCGACGCTCCAGGCGAAGGCGCCCTTGGTGACGGTGCCCGACTGTGCGCGAATGGCCTTGGCCTCGCGCAAGACAAGGTAGACGGTCGCCGCAAGACCGACGAGCGAGATGGCGGCAGCGAACATGCTGAGACTCCTCACAAACTTAAAACCTACGAAAGCGGGGGTTTACCCGATTGTTACCTAAATATGCGCTGCATTTGCGGGCTGCGCACAACAACCAGCCATATTAACGCGCATGTGCGGCGGTGTGGCGCAATGTAGTGGCGGCCTGCGCGATAATGGACGGGAATTACACGGAAACGTAAAGGCTTCTTAAAGAATTGGCGAGGATGAGGCGATGAACGAGCAGGTTTGCACCAAGGCTGTGGATACGTGTGGCTATCCGGTCGAGACCACGGGCAATGCGGTGTTGGACACGTTGGAGCACCGTTCCTCCACGCGTGCCTTCGCGCGTGATGACGACGACCGTTCCGTGGCGGTGACCGACGAGCAGCGGGCAGCGATTTTGCATGCGGCGAGTCGCGCGCCGTCGGCGGGCGCCATGATGATGTATTCCATCGTGAGCATCCGCGAGCAGGCTACGCTCGACCGTCTGGCCGACCTGTGCGACCACCAGCCCATGATTGCCAAGGCGCCCTGGGCACTAATATTTGTGGTCGATTATGCCAAGTGGATCGATCTGTTTGAGCACGTGGGCTGCTTTGAGCCCGAGTTTGTCGAGCGCACGGGCAAGGCACCCCGCCGCGCGCCGGGTTTGGGCGACTTTGCCATCGCGGCCCAAGACGCCGTGATCGCCGCGCAAAACGCCGTGGTTGCCGCCGAGGCCCTGGGCCTGGGGAGCTGCTATATCGGTGATATCGTCGAGAATGCCGAGGAAGTTGCCGGGCTGCTCGATCTGCCGCCCTGTACCATGCCGCTGTCGATGCTCATCATCGGCACGCCCCGTAAGGAGCGTCCGGCCATTGCACATCCCGTAGTGAACCTGGTGCACGAGGAGCGCTACTGCCGCGCCGATGCCGCGACCATGGACGCGCAGGTGGCCGAGATGGACGCGATGTTCCGTCCGCATGCCCGCGAGGTGGGGGAGCGCGTGGTGGATATCTACACCCGCAAACACACCAGTCCCTTTATGGCCGAGATGAGCCGCTCCATGGAGTGGTGGTTCAAAAATTGGCTTGGAAAATGACGAATGTGACAAGGGGACAGTCCTTTTGTCACATTTCATATCGCCGTGGTGGCCTAAAGGCCGTATAAATGTTTATCTAGCTGGGAAAACGGTGCCGTGCAAGTGCAGGCCGATTACCTATAATCCCTTCGAACATTAAAGTTGGGAGGAAACCGGCTTATGGAACAAAAGGCCAAGGAGGCAGCCTCGCACGCTGCGATTCCTGTGAGCATCTCGGCGATGCTCGTCACGCTGGGTGTGGTGTACGGCGATATCGGCACCAGCCCTATGTATGTAACCAAGGCGCTCGTTGCCGGCAACGGCGGCATCGGAAGCGTGACGGAGGAGTTCGTGCTCGGCGCGCTCTCCCTTGTCGTGTGGACGGTCACGCTGCTGACCACCATCAAGTATGTGCTCATCTCGCTGCGTGCCGATAACCATGGCGAGGGCGGCATCTTTGCCCTGTACAGCCTGGTCAAGCGCTGTGGCAAGTGGCTTATCATCCCCGCCATGCTGGGTGGCGCCGCGCTGCTCGCCGACGGCATCCTGACGCCGGCCGTTACCGTTACCACGGCCATCGAGGGCCTGCGCACCATCCCGGCGGTCCATGCCGTGCTGGGCGATGACCAGGGCCGCGTCGTCGCCATTACGCTCGCCATCATCATCGTGCTCTTCTTGGTACAGCGCATCGGTACGGCTAAGATCGGTCACGCCTTTGGCCCCATCATGACGCTGTGGTTCCTGTTCCTGGGCGGCACGGGCCTATTCTTTGTCTTCCAGCACCCCGCCGTGCTGCTGTGCCTCAACCCGGTGCGCGGCATCGCCTTTTTGCTGAGCCCCAACAACCACGCGGGCATCATGATTCTGGGCAGCTGTTTCCTCGCCACCACCGGTGCCGAGGCGCTCTACTCAGACATGGGCCACGTCGGCCGCGGCAACATCTACGCCACCTGGCCGTTCGTTAAGTGCTGCCTGCTGCTTTCCTATATGGGCCAGGGCGCTTGGCTTATGAACAACGCTGCCAACCCCGAGCTCATGGGCATTGCCGACCTCAACCCGTTCTACCAGATGCTCGCTCCGGGTCTGCGCCCGTTTGCCGTCGGCCTTTCCACCGTCGCGGCCATCATTGCCTCGCAGGCGCTCATCACCGGTGCGTTTTCGCTGGTGTCCGAGGCCAGCCGTCTGGACCTCATGCCGCACATGCAGGTCTTCTACCCTGCCGAGACCAAGGGCCAGCTCTACATCCCCATGGTCAACAACGTCATGCTTGTCGGCTGCGTCATCGTGGTGCTGCTGTTCCAGAACTCGGCGCATATGGAAGCCGCCTACGGCCTTGCCATTACGCTCACCATGATGTGCACCACGCTGCTGCTCTTCTTCTACCTGCACGAGGAGCGCAAGCTCAAGGTTGCTCCGTGGATCTTCGCGGCTTTCTTCCTTTTGCTCGAAGGCTTCTTCTTCGTGAGCTCGCTCACCAAGTTCTTCCACGGCGGCTACTTCACCATTCTCATGGCTGCACTCATCATGGGCATTATGGTGTGCTGGTACAACGGCACGGCGGTCGAGCAGCGCCAGTTTACGCTGCTGCCGCTGCGCAGCTACCTGCCGCAGCTCAAGCGCCTGCGTGACGACGACCGTTACGAGCGCATGAGCGACAACGTCGTGTACCTGACCAAGGACACCCATACCGACTACATCGACCGCGATATCGTCTATTCGATTTTGGACAAGCATCCCAAGCGCGCCCGCGCCTGGTGGTTTGTGAACGTCGAGACCATGGACGAGCCGCATACCTTTGCCTATTCGGTCGAGACGTTCGGCACCGACTACGTGTTCCGCGTGCATCTGTACTTGGGCTACAAGATCAACCAGCGCGTCAATGCCTATCTGCGTCAGGTTGTTCAGGACCTGGCTGCCACCGGCGAGCTGCCGCCGCAGACGCATGACTACTCGGTCTACAAGGATCCGGGTAACATCGGCACGTTCAAGTTCGTCCTGATCCGTAAGCTTCTGGCGCCCGAAAGCGATGTGGAGCCCAGCGAGCGTACGGCCATCACGCTCAAGTACATCATTCGCCGCGCCGCCGGCACGCCCGCGCGTTGGTACGGTCTGGAGAACTCCAACGTGAGCTTTGAGTACGTGCCGCTGTTCACCAAGTTCAAGGCCGTGAACAAGATGCAGCGCCTGGCTCCCAACGAGCGGCCGTAGTCGACGCTCGAGGTTTGTCTGCGAACGGGCGGGCTTGTATTGACGGGGATTGAGTCCTGGGAGGAAACCATGGATGCAAAGGTGCTTGACGGTTGCGATCTTGCGACCGAGCTGGTGCGTGAGGTACGCGCCGATGCTGCCGAAGATCGGCTCTTTACGAATTGTGCCAACATGGACATGGCCGACCGCGTGATCTCGATCGTGGCGCTGGTATTTGGAGCGGTGTGCGTGTGTGCCCTGCTCGCGCACGTGCTGTTTGTCTAGCGACCGCAGGCTGCAAAGGCTTTACACTTGGAACCACCACAAGGGAAACCACCACAAAGGTGCCTGTCCCTTGTGGTGGTTTTTGTTTTTGAGAGAGGGGCGGGGCACTGATGGACGTCCGTACGGACGGCGATATTGCCGATAGCTTTTGGTGGCGGCGCACAACGCTGACGCGCCGCACTCCTCTGTATGACGCCTGCGTATCGGCGGGGCTGCTGGTCGCGGCGACGATTGTGGGCGCGCTGCTCGACCATCCGGGTCTCGCGCCGAGCATCATGATCGTCTATGTGTTCGCCGTTCAGCTGTGCGCATTCTTTACCTGGAGTCGCCTGTATTGCTTGCTGAGCTCGGCTGCCGCCGTGGCGCTCTACAACTTCTTGTTTGTCGACCCGCGCTACTCGCTGTCGCTTATCGACCGCGGCTATCCCGGCATGTTCTTCATCATGTTCGTGGTCTCGCTTGTGTCGAGCTCGATTGCGTTGGCTCTGCGCCGCGCCTTGGCACAGGCTGCCGCCAGCGACCGCCGCACGCATATGGTGCTCGAGACCAACCGCATGCTGCAGCGGTGCGCCGACGAGCAGCAGATCGTTCACGCCATGGCAACGCAGCTGGCGCGTCTTTCGGGCTGTCCGGTCGTGTGGTACAGCGCCGATGCCGAGGGCGATGACCTGCTGCCGCGTGCGACATACACGGCCGTGGGCGATGCCGCGCCGGTGCACGAGCTGGCGCCGCAGATGCCGCCGCGGCTCTCGGCGTCCGCCTATGTGGGAACGCCGCTTGACGCCACGTTTGGCGGCTCGGCGTTCTACGGTATATACCTGACTGTGCGCTCGGGCGACGGCTTCGTGCGCTCGGGCGACCCCGCCTCGGTGGTGGGCGTGCTGGCTATCGTTGCCGAGCCCGACGTGCTGACGCACGAGGAGCGGACACTTGCCGATGCCATCGTGAGCGAAGGCGAGCTGGCACTCGATCGCGCCCGCGCCATGGAGGCCCGCGAGGAGGCGGCGGTGCTCGCCAAAAACGAGCAGCTGCGCGCCAACCTGCTGCGTTCCATCTCGCACGACCTGCGCACGCCGCTCACCAGTATTTCGGGCAATGCCGATGTGCTGCTCGACCAGGGCTCGACCGGCACCGCCGTGCTCGACGCCCAGACGCGTCGCGGCCTGCTCCTGTCCATTCGCTCGGATGCGCAATGGCTCAACGCTACCGTCGAGAACCTGCTCGCCATCACCAAGCTCGAGGGCGGCGGTATGCGCCTGTCGACTACGCTCGAGCTCATGGACGATATCGTCGAGGAGGCGCTGCGCCACGTGAACCCGGCCGTGCGCGAGCATGACCTTAAAGTGGTGGCGTGCGATGAGCCGGCGCTCGTCAATGTCGATGCGCGCCTGATGGTGCAGCTGGTGGTCAATCTGGTGAACAACGCCATCACCTATACGCCCGCAGGCTCGCATATCATGATCTCGATTAGTGTCGACGATGGACGCGTGGCGTGCTCGGTGGCCGATGACGGCCCGGGCATTGCGCCCGAGGACCGCGAGCGAATCTTTGAGTCGTTCTACACCGCCAACCACGGTCTTGCCGATAGCCATCGCAGCGTGGGTCTGGGACTTTCGCTCTGCCGCTCCATTGCGTTAGCGCATGGCGGTAGCATAGAGGTTGCCGCGGCGGACCCGCACGGCTCGGTCTTTACGATTGAGCTTCCCGTCGCTGACGTTTCGTTTGATAAGGAGTAGCGCCGTGCCGAACTCTGCCGTAAAACCGCTCATCTTGGTCGTTGAGGACGATCCCGCTGTTCGCAACCTTATCGTTGCCGCGCTCGAGGCGCACGGCTTGCGCCATATGGCCGTGGAGACCGCCCATGCCGCCATCGCCGCCGCCTCGTCGCAGGCACCGAGCATTGTGCTGCTCGATCTGGGCCTACCCGATATGGACGGCGTCAAGGTGGTGGAGTCGGTGCGCGCATGGTCGGGCATGCCGATCATTGTGGTCTCGGCGCGCAGCGAGGATGCGGACAAGATCCGTGCGCTCGATGCCGGCGCCGACGACTACCTGACCAAGCCGTTTTCGGTCGAGGAGCTGCTCGCGCGCATTCGCACGACGCTCAGGCGCCTTTCGTATGCGCAAACGGGTGGCGTTGCCTCCGAGGGCTCGTTCGATACCGGTGAGCTGCATATCGATTTTGATGCCGGCATCGCCACGATGGATGGCGAGGAGCTGCACCTAACGCCGATCGAGTACAAGCTCCTGTGCCTGCTGGCGCATAACGCCGACAAGGTGCTGACGCACCAGTTTATCCTCCACGAGATTTGGGGCACGGCAACTAAGAGCGACCTGGCGAGCCTGCGTGTCTTTATGGGCACGTTGCGTAAGAAGATTGAGTCCGACCCCGCGCATCCGCGCTATATCCAAACGCATGTGGGTATCGGTTACCGACTGGTCACCCAAGGCTAGATCGCCGGCCACCAGCCCAATATGAGTTGCGGTGAAATACGGTCTAACTTTGCCTAATTCCAGGCAAAACAGTCCGTATTCCACCGCAACTTTGTTATTTGCCCTTGGGCTTGCTGGCGTAGAACTTCTTCTTTTTGGGCTTGCCGGCAGGAGAGGGTTTGCCGTTGCCGTGCGGCCCTCGGTCGCCGGCCTGCGCGTGCGCGGGTGCTGCCGCGCGAGGCTTGCGGGCCTCGGGGTTACGCAGCTCCTCGGTTCGCTCGGCAATTTCCTCGGCGCTAAAGCCGACCTCGGCCATGGCGTCCTCGATGGGCAGGCGGCGCACGATATAGCAATGATGCACCTTCTGGTTGCGCACGAAGTCCTCGGGGATGGTCTGCGCCGTAATGTCCTCCAGCACCACGCCCGCACGCGCGAGCTTGCGCGCCTCGGGGCGGAAGCCGCGCAGGTTGCAGCTAAAGATGGCGTGTCCGCCCTGTGTGAGCAGGCGCGACACGCCGGCCAAAAGCTCAACATGGTCGCGCTGGACATCCCAGGTGCGGCGGCCCATCTTGGACGAGTTCGAGAACGTGGGCGGGTCGACAAAGATCAGGTCCCAGCGGTTGCGTGTCTGGCGCTGGTCGCGAATCCAGGCGAGCACGTCGTCGCGCACAAAGTGATGCTGCGGCCCAACAAAGCCGTTCTGGCGCATATTGCGCTCGGCCCAGTCCAGATAGGTGTTGGAGAGGTCGACCGTCACGGTCTCCTCGACGCCGCCATCGGCCGCATAGCAGGTGGCAGTACCGGTGTAGGCAAACAGGTTGAGGAAGCGACGCGCCTGTTTGGCGTGCTCGCGCACTAGGTTGCGAGTGACGCGGTGATCAAGGAAGATGCCCACATCCAGATAGTCGTCAAAGTTGACGGCAAAGGTAAGGTCGCCCTCTTCGATGAGCGGCAGACGGCGGCGTGCGATATTGGCGCGCTCACCCGAGCCGCCCTTGCCGGCGCCCTGCTTGCCGTACTGCGAGCCGCCGCGCGAACGCATGCGGGCCTTGGCGTGCACGTGCTCGGCGGGAACATCCAGGATGCGCGGCGCGATGGCCAGAATGTCGAGCATGCGGGCCTGGGCCAGTGCGGGGTCGATGGTCTTGGGCGCGGCGTATTCGGCGATGACGAGCCAGCGGCCCGGCGTCTGCGGGCAGCCCTCGTACAGATCGATGGCGGCGGAGTAATCGGGCAGGTCGGCATCGTAGACGCGGTAGCAGCTCACGCCCTCGCGATTGGCCCACTTGCGACGCAGGCGGGCGTTCTTGCGCAAGCGGTTGGCGAACTGCTCAGACTCGGGGATGAGTACGGGCAGCGGCTTGCCGTCGCCCAGGTCGAGCGTGGCGGCAGGCTCGGGCACGGGGGTGTCGGCGGCTTTGTCGTTGACTTCGTTGGCATCCGCAACCTCGGCCTCGGCATCCGCACTGGTCGAAGCCTCAAACGCCGCGGCGGCGTGGTCGAGCGAAGGCCAGGCTTCGACGGTCGCCTCCTCGTTATTGGGCATGACGGCGATCGAACGCTCGGGCTCGGCGTGGAGCGCGCGGGCCAGCAATCCGTCGCGGGTGAGCGCGGCGACCGGCGCCGCGGCAAGCTCGGGCGCGCGGCGCAGCTCACCGACCAGCGTCATGGCGTCATGCATGAGCGAAAGCGGGGTCTCGGTGGTGTCTGCGACCACGGCGGCACCGGCGACGGCGCCCGCGTGGTCCAGTACGGTTGCGGACTTGGCGGCGCAAAAATCGACAAAGCGCTTGTAGCCGGTGCACTTGACCATGCGCTCAGCGGTCTTGCGGGCGGCGGGGTCAACATCCACGGCCACGATGCGTGCCTGGCGCTCGCGTGCCGCCGTCTCGCGCTCGCGTGCCTCGGTAAGCAACTGCTCCCACAGAGCGGCGTCGTGCAGCTGCCAGCCCTCAAAGCCCCAGCGCTCGCGTGCGGCGCCTGGGGCGCGGTCGGTCAGAATATTCACGGCCTCCAACAACAGACCGCCGCCGGCGCACGAGGCGTCGATCAGCGTAGGAAGGGCTTCGTCCTCGTAATCGTCGGCCGTTAGCTCGCGCTCGCACAGTGCGGTCCAGCCGACCTGCGCCAGCACTAGGGCGGCGTAGTCGGGGCGCAGCACGTGCGTACCCTCGCCGGCGCAGGTCGCTGCGGGCGGCAGGCGTTTGAACAGCGGGTCGCCCGAAAGGTCCAGGCTGATACTCGCGCGGCGCTGGCGCAGCGAAAGCAGCAGGTGAACGTCGGGATCGGCGGCGTCGACATCGGCGCGACGGCCCGTGGTCTCGGCCAGGCGGTCGCACAGCGCGTCCTTGGCGCGCAGGGCCGAGAAGCGCGTGTTGCGCAGCTGCTCGGTCACGCCGCGGGCGGTAATGGCGATGGTGGCACCGGGGCGAACAATGCTCTCCCAGGCGATGTCGTAAACGCCGTCGTACAGTTCATCGGCATCCTGCGCCTCAAAGCGCCCGAGCACCGCAAACACGCGGCTCGCTAGGCGCGACCACAGACAGGCGCGGTAGCCTTCTTCGAGCTCGCCCTCAAATGTAGCGCGGCCCTTCAGCCGGCGAACATGCGAAAGCCCGAGGCGTTTAAGCTCATCGGCGAGTGCGGACTCAAAGCCCTCGGGGCAGCTTGCGTAAAATTCCATGGGTGACCTCTCTGGTTGCGTCGCTCCATTATATGATGGATACTTCGTTTACTCTCGCCCCCGAAAGGAACCCATATGATTGATGCGTGCTCCTTGATTCCCATTTTCATTGCAACAGCCTCAGGACTCGGGGCCTCGCACAGGCTCCCGCCGCCTTACAGAACTGAAAGCTGGGCGTAGGGCAAATCCATGGCACGTGACCTGCGATTGCTCGGCCATAGATGGCGTAATCGAGGCCAAGGGAGGGCATCATGTGCGAGGGAAACGAGAGCTGGTTCTGGCACGCGAACGACATGGTGGTGGCGGGCGACATGAACCTCGTGGTCAGCGTCCTGTGGGTCGCGCTCATCGTAGGCATCGGCGTCGCGACGATGGCCACGCTCTGGATCGTCACGAGGTAGCGCGCCACGAACGGATGACGAGGCACGCGGCGCATGCCACGCTGGCGGAACCCTAGCCTCGCTGCTGGACAATCTGTTCGATGAGCTTCGCGACGGAGTCCTCGGCTGCGTCCCCGATCAGGTGATGGGCCGCGGCCTTCGCCTCTGGCATCGCGCCCGCGACTGCGTAGGAGTTCGGCACCTTTTCGAGGAGCGTCACGTCGTTTTCCGAGTCTCCGATAAAAGCGACCTCGTCCAGCGTGACCCCAAGGCTGCCGAGAAGCGCGTCGAGTCCGTTTACCTTGCTCCAGCCAGCCGGAACAACATCGAGGAAGAATGGGACGGGCGAGGGGAAATCAAGCTCTGGGCAGGCTTCCTTGCATCGACTCCGAACGACTTCCGTCGGGGCGGAGCTGACGTTGACGAAGATGCCGGCGGTGATGACGTCACGGTTCGTGGGCACGTCTCCGAGCGCCATGTCTCTTCCGGAGTCCTTAACGATTTCCAGGGCGAATTCGTCGCCAGGCTCGACGGCGCAGAGGAACTGCTCGCAGCGTTTGCCTGTCTCATCGACATCGGCGACTAGCCAGAGTGACGTCCCCGCGTAGGGGCGTACGGCGCTATCGAGCTTGACGAGGGCCTCCGTCGAGAGCGTCTTTTTGAACACGAGTTCGCCGCTGGAGAAGACCTTCTTTCCGTTGGCCATGATGCCGGTCGAGAAACAGCGCGCGTCGCCGTCAAAGGCATCGGCCAGGTCGGCGTAGTCGCGGCCGCTTGCGGGGCCGAACGCGATGCCCGCATCAAGCGCCGAAAGAATCGCGCTGTGCGTGCGCTCCGATACGACCCTTGAGCCAAACGGCAGCAGGGTCCCGTCCATGTCTGCGAGGATGAGCTTTATCAAGGGGTCCTCCCGTTTCGGTCTGGGCGTCGGTGCGCCGGTGTGCGTCGTCCTAGCTGTATTGCCTGTCTCCCAAGAGATTCTTCGAGATGATCCTGTTAAACTCTACCGGGTCATCCCAGCAAGAGGTCAGGAAGAGGAACAGCAGCTCGATGACGAAGTTGATCGAGCTGTGCGAGAAGGCGACCTCGGTTCCGGTGATGGCCTGATCTCGCGAGATGGCTCGGATGATATACGTGGCACGCTTCGCGAGCGGCGTATCTGGGTTGTCTGTGATCATGATGATGGGGGTGTTCGAATCCTCGGCAGAGTCGAATATGTTGACGAGGCGCTTCGAGTATCCGGACGTCGAAATGACGAGCAGGATGTCATTCTCCTTGAGGCTGGTTGCGGCGGAGACCATGGCATCGGTGGTACTGGGGCAAAACGCCCTGACTCCAACCTGTGAGAGCTTGAACGCCGCGTTTACGCCCATGCTAATCGAGTTGCCGACGCCCGCAATCAGGACGAGGTTGGCGTTGTGGAGCAGATTGACGACTGCCGAAAAGTCATCGGAGTCAATGAGCGAGGCGGTTTGGGAGAGCTCCTTGACCTTGTGAGACAGGACGTACTTAATGGAGCCCTCGACGTCGTCCAGAGTAACCTTGCCGCCCGTGGCCTTTTCCTCGCCGGAGGCCCTGCTGATGGATATGCCGAGCGCCAGACGCATGTCCGAATAGGTTCGGTAGTCAAGCGTCCTTGCGAACCTCGAAACAGACGCCGGTGACGTACCGGTTCCTGCGGCGAGTTCGCGGACGGTCATCGTTGCGACGTCCGACGGGTGGTCGAGCACATACGTTGCGATTGCCTTCTCCGAGGGGGATAGGCTGTTCATGACCGCGCAGATGTGGCTGAGCACATCCCCTGTCTTATCCATGGTTACTCCTTGGCCCTAGTTTGCTTCGTATCTTAGGTCAAGAGAGGTGAAAATAAAGCAAAATGTTTCATAAGCGGTGAAATAGCGTTTCACCGCTGATTTCCTACCGTTCACGGTAAATCGGTGCTTCCCCGGCGCAATCTCATCTTGAGCTGCTATCTTATGAGCCGTGAAACAACGGCACGAAAACGATGAAACAACAGAACATTGTTCCAACGCCTCACAACTTTGTTTCACGCTAGATGGCGAATCACTTCGAAGCCCAGACAGGCACCCGGCGAGCAAGAAGGGAGAAGCACGATGCACAACGCCAGGACAAACGCAAGCATGACTTCGCTGTTCTTCGCGAACGTCCTCTACTGGGTCTGCGCGGGCGTGTACTCGCCGTTCCTCTCCGCTCACTACACGAGCCTCGGCCTCAGCGCAGCCCAGACCGGCATCCTCCTCGCGGCGACCCCGGTGTGTGCGCTCGCCATCCAGCCGCTCTGGTCGACGATCGCCGACAAGCTCGGGCGCCGCCGCGCGGTCATCGTGATCCTCTGCCTTGCGGCGGCGGTACTCGCTCCGCTGTATTACCTGGCGTCGACGTTCGTCCCGGTCCTTCTCGTAACCTTTGCGTTCTCGGCGTTTTTCTCGGGGCTCCTGCCCCTGAGCGACTCCCTCGTCATCGAGCTCGCGGATCGCTCTGGCCTGGACTTTTCTCGCATTCGCATGGGTGGCACTATCGGCTATGCCATCGTCGTCCTGATCGTCGGTCGGCTGCTCGACATGGCTCCTCAAATCCAGTTCGCGGTGGTCTCTGCCGCGCTGGTGGTCTTCGCGGCTCACATGTGGCGCCTCCCCGAGGCGGGAATTCGCGCCAATGCCGCGGACGATCCCAAGGTCTCCCACGGAAAGGGCCTCCTCTCGCTGTTTACCAGCAATGAGATCGCCTTCGTCTTGGTCTTCGCCTTCATCAGTTCGGCCGCGATTGGCTTCATCGGGGCGTTCTTGGGCCGCTACGCGGTCGAGCTTGGCGAGGGTCAGAACCTCGTGGGCGTCCTGAGTGCGGTCTCCGCTGCGAGCGAGATCCCCATCCTGCTCGTTTCCTCCAAGCTGGTCAGGCGCTTCGGCGAGATGAACCTCCTGATCTTTTCCTGCTTCATGGCGGCGCTCAGGCTCGTGCTCGTGGGCACCGGCATCGTCCCGGTCATGATCTGCGGCCAGCTGCTGCAGAGCGTGAGTTACATGACCGTCTACTACTCCTGCGTTACCTACATTGCCAACCACACTTACGAGGATTGTCGCGCTCGAGGTCAGAGCGCCTTCGCGATGGTTCAGAGCGGTCTGTCCGTCGTGGTTGCGAACCTGTTTGGCGGTTGGGCGTGCGACGCGCTCGGCACGCACGCGGGTTTTCTGGCCTTCGCCCTCGCTTCAACGATTGCTGCGGTCGTTGCTTTTGTGGCGTACGTACTGTGGCGTCGAAGCGCAGCGCCACAGCCTGAGGGCCAGTCGGCCGCATAGGTTCCACCGCGTTTTGCAAGCGCCTGCCTGCTTCGCGCTTCTCTTCGTGTTCAACCAGCTGACGAGCTGAGAACTGTCCAATCCAATGGTTATCCAAGTGAAAGGAAGACAAAGATGTCTCTCATCAAGGTCAACGAGCTTCTTCAACATGCGACCGAGCACCACTATGGCGTGCCCGCGATCAACGTCATCAACACGGAGACCATCCGTTATGCGATCCAGGCCGCCGAGGATGAGCACATGCCTATCATCATCCAGTACTGGCCCGGCTTCGAGGACCACTGTGCCCTCGACATCATCGCCTTCGCCGCCCGCTATTACGCCGAGCGCGCGAGCGTGCCCGTCGCCGTCCACCAGGATCACTCCGCTGGTTACGAGATCGCCGTCAAGGGCGTCAAGGCCGGTTTCCCCTCCGTCATGGTCGACGGCTCCTCGCTTCCCTATGAGGAGAACTTCCAGCTCACGAAGGACGTCGTCCAGGTCGCCAAGATCTTCGACGTTGACATCGAGGCCGAGCTCGGCCACGTCGGCAACGGCTCCGACGCCAACGACTTCGTGAACAGCGACCACTATACCGACCCGAACCTCGCCGAGGAGTTCGTCGAGGGCACCGGCTGTGGTTCGCTCGCCATCGCCGTCGGCAACGCCCACGGCCCCTACGTCAAGGTCCCGAACCTCGACATGGAGCGCATCAAGGCCTGCAGGGAGGCCGTCAGCGTCCCCCTCGTCATGCACGGATGCTCCGACATCCCCGACGAGCAGCTCCAGGAGGCCGTGAACCTCGGCATGAGCAAGTTCAACATCGCCACGGAGTACTTCCGCTCCATGTACCGCGCCTTCGAGAAGGACATCAGCTCCGGCAAGAACGACGGCAACGGCATTGGCCTCCTGATGGACGCCGCCCCCGACATGCGCGCGTTCGTCGCAAGCAAGATCCAGCTTCTGAACCCCAACCACTATTCGCTCTAGGAGAGACTCGATGAAGAAAGTTCTTGTCGCGTCGCACGGTCACCTCGCAAGCGGAATCAGGAGCTCGATCGAGATCCTGACCGGTATGGCGGACATGGTGGAAGCAGTTGACTGCTACGTGGACGACTCCGATTTCACCCCTCGCATCCAGGCGTTTATTGACTCGGTGGGCCCTGAGGACGAGGCCATCATCTTCACCGACATCTACGGTGGCTCCGTCTTCCAGAAGGTCGTCCTCATGGAGCCGGAGAAGCGCGGGATCGTCCATGTTACCGGTATGAACCTCGGTCTCGTGATCGAGGCGCTCCTCGGCGCTGAGCCGGTCACGGCAGATTCGATCAAGCAGAGCGTCGAGCTGGCGAGGGCGACGATGCAGGTCGTCGAGCCTCCGAGCAACGCCGCGGACAACGAGGGGTCCGACGGAGACTTCTTCGATTAGAGAGCACTAATAAGTAAGGAGAGGAAACAATGATTGTTCAGGTTCGAGTCGATGACCGTCTGATTCACGGGCAGGTCGCCCTGGTGTGGACCAAGGAGCTCAACACCACCAGGATCATCGTCGCCAACAAGCACGCCGTGGAGAGTGATGCCCTTCGCATGACGCTTTCCATGGGTACGCCGGCGGGCCAGAAGCTCCTCGTCAAGGATGTTCCGGATGCTTGCCGCATCGCGAACGATCCGCGTGCGGACTCCATGCGCATCTTCGCGCTCACCAACTGCGTGCGTGACGTGCTTGAGCTCGTTAAAGGCGCACCGGGCAAGATCGAGGGCGTGAACGTTGCCAATGTCGGCCGCTTCGACAAGTCCGATCCGGATAGCAAGGTCGCCCTCAACTCCACGATCATGCTCAACCCGGATGAGCTCGAGGCCGCGAAGGAGCTTTGCGAGCAGGGTATTCCGGTTTTCCATCAGCTTATCCCGTCCAATCCCAAGACTCCTCTCAAGAGTCTGATCGAGGCGGCGGAGAAATAAGGGGATTTGGCCAGGCGGTCAAATGAAATGAGAGAAAGGAAGTCAAATGATTGGGTTAGCAGTAATGGCCTGGTTGACCGTGCTGATTTGCTACGGCGGCAACTGGGTTCTCGGTCAGTGTATGATCGAGCGTCCTCTCGTGGTCGGCCTCGTTGCGGGCCTTCTGATGGGCGACGTCAAGACCGGTGTCATCATCGGTGCCTCTCTCGAGGCAATCTTCATGGGCGCGGTTAACATCGGTGGCGCCATCTCCGCCGAGCCCGTTACCGCGACCGCCCTCGCCGTCGCCTTCACCGTTGGCGCCGGCATCGACCAAGGCGCCGCCATCACGCTGGCCGTTCCCGTTGGCGTCGTCACCGCGTTCCTCTCGATCTTCATGAACAACGTGTTCCTCGCGTTCTTCGCCGCCACCTTTGACAAGATGGCCGCCGAGGGCAACGAGAAGGGCCTCGCGCTTCAGCACTTCGTTCTCTGGTTCGTTAAGTACGCCGCCTTTGGCCTCATCGCCTTCCTCGGCGTTTACCTTGGCGCTGAGCCCGTTGCCGCTATCGTCAACCAGATTCCGGCCAATGTCATGAGCGGCCTCAACGCCGTGGGCGCCCTCCTGCCCGCCGTTGGTATGGCGCTCCTGCTCCAGATGCTGTGGAGCACCGAGCTCAGCATCTACTTCTTCCTGGGCTTCACGCTCTACCAGTACCTCGGCCTCCCGATGATCGCCATCGCGGTTCTCGGCGTCATCATCGCGGTTGCCTCCGCCCTCCGCGACAAGGAGATTTTCGATCTCACCAAGAAGGGCTTGGCCACCCAGGCCGTTTCCAACGACTCTGTAACCAGCGACGAGGAGGATTTCTTCGCATGAGCAACCTGACCAAGAATGTGAGCCCTGAAGACAAGAAGATGCTCAACAGCATTTTCCTGCGCTCTTTCTCCGTGTTCGCCTCCTGCGCCGGCGGTTCCGTCAAGGCTGGCGCCGACGGCTGGCTGTACTCCGTCCAGCCCGCGCTTAACCGCTACTACGCCGATGACCCCGAGGCCCGTGCCGAAGCCATGAAGCGTCACACGACTTGGTACAACATTACCCAGAACGTCGGCACGTTCGCCATGGGCCTCGTCGCCTCCATGGAGAGGGAGAACTCGCAGCACGAAGACTTCAACACCGAGTCCATCGACGGCATCAAGGTTTCCCTGATGGGCCCGATGTCCGGCATCGGTGACGCAATCTTCTGGGGCGTCCTGCGTGTCATCGCTGCCGGCATTGGCATCAACCTCGCCATGAGCGGCTCGCCCCTCGGCGCGATCATGTTCCTGCTGATCTACAACATCCCGTCGATCCTCTGCCGATACTTCATGACCTACCTCGGCTTCAGCATGGGCACCAACTTCATCTCCGAGATGTACGAGGGTGGTCTCATGAAGCTCATCACCAAGGCGACCTCCACGGTTGGCCTCGTGATGATCGGTGCCATGACTGCGGCGAACGTCCAATTCAACACGATCCTGTCCATTCCGGTTCAGGACTCTGACCCCGTCATGATCCAGACCTACCTCGACTCGATCTTCAAGGGCATCGTGCCCCTGGGGCTTACGCTCGTCGTCCTCTGGCTCCTGCGCAAGAAGAACGTGAACGTCAACATCATCCTGGTTGGCATCATGATTCTGGCGCTCGTCCTCGGCCTCGTGGGCATCGTGTAGGGCGGCTTCCGGATCATTCGAAGCTTGTTTAAGGCAATTCCCGGCGGCACGCGATCGAGGACATTCGACGCGTGCCGCCCCATTAGAAGGAGAGAACATGCGCTACACGCACCTCAAGAATTCCGATGTCGACGTCTCCCAGCTCGCTGTGGGCACCTGGGCGATCGGCGGCGACTCCTTTGGTGAGAACGATGACGCCGCCAGCATGTCCGCCATCCGCACCATGCTCGATCACGGCGTCAACCTCATCGACACCGCGCCGTGCTATGGCAACGGCACATCCGAGAAGGTCGTCGGCAACGCGCTCAGGGGCGTCGACAGAGAGAGCTACCTGCTCTCGACCAAGGTTGGCCTGATCACCAGCGCCGCCGGCTATGACCGCGACTCCTCGTTCAAGAACATCATGAGGGAGGTCGAGAGCTCGCTGCGCAACCTCCGCACCGACTACATCGACTTCTACTTCGTGCACTGGCCCGACGCTAAGACTCCGTTCTCCGAGACGATGTGCGCCCTCCAGCTCCTCAAGGAGCAGGGCAAGATTCGCCACATCGGCGTCTCCAACTTCACGACCGAGATGATCGAGGAGTGCGAGAAGGTCGCTCAGATTGACGTCCAGCAGCCGCCCTACTCTATGGTTGACCGCTCCTCCGAGGACCTCATCAAGTGGGGCTACGAGCGTGGCATCGACTCCTTCACCTATGGCTCCCTTGGCGCGGGCATCCTGTCGGGCAAGTTCCGCGAGCTGACGAAGTTCGAGGAAGGCGACGTCCGCGGTGGCTTCTACGACTACTTCCGGGAGCCCAAGTTCTCGCGCGTCCAGGAGCTGCTCAAGGTCATGGACGAGATCGCCGAGGCCCACGACAAACCCGTGGCGCAGGTTGCCGTGAACTGGAGCACCCAGAAGGAGTACGTGGGCACCGCTCTCGTGGGCGTGCGCACGGACGCCCACGCGATTCAGAACTGCGAGACGTTCGAGTGGGAGCTTTCCGCCGACGAGATGGCCAAGCTCGACGCCAGGCTCGACGAGCTGAAGATCGGCTAGCCATGAGCGCCGAGGATAGGAAGTACCCCACTTCCGAGCTTGAGGTGCTTGAGAGTGGCGCGAGGGAGGTTGTCGAGCCTAACGGCCTGAGGCTGATGCTGAAGCCCGTGCCGGGTGACGACCGCGAGCACGTGCTCGATCCGCGCGTCTATGTTCGTGCGCACGCGAAGCTCGCTGCGGCTCCTGCGGCGGGGTCGGCGCCGGCCGGACCGGTGGACGTGATCGCGTGGCGCTCCGCGCCCAACAAGGAGACCCACGTCGTGAGGGGCGCGAACGTTGCCAAGAAGACCGTCGTCATGAACTTCGGCGACAAGGGCATTCCGCTGCACATCTTCACGCCGGAGGGGCACGAGGATGGGTCTGCCGCGCTCGTGTTCATCCATGGCGGCGGGTTCATGGTGGGCAACATCGGCCAGTACGAGAACTGCCTGCGCGACATCGTGGAGCGCACGGGTTGCGTCGCGATCTATCCGGAGTACCGCCTGTCTCCCGAGACGATGTTCCCGGGTGGCGTCGAGGACTGCGTGAAGACGCTCGACTGGCTTGTCGATCACGCTGACGAGCTGGGCGTTGATGCGACTCGCATTGCCGTGGCTGGTGACTCTGCGGGTGGCAGCCTGTCGAATGCCGTCGTGCTCGAGGGCTCTCACGCGGATAGGATCAAGGCGGTTGTCGAGCTTTATCCGCTCGTTGATGGCGGTCCCGTTCCGGATGAGTGGTCCTATGACCTGTACGAGGTCGTGGATGAGCAGAGGCCCGAGGCGCTGAGCAGGGTTGATCGCATTCGCCTCGCCAACAACGACCTTCCGCCCATGTACGTCAACGGCGATGCGGACAAGATGCTCGACCCGTTGATTTCCGCGCTGTTCGCGGAGGACGTGAGCGCGTTCCCCCGCACGGTCATCATCTCTTCCGAGTATGACTATCTGCGCTATCAGGACGAGCTGTTCGCGAAGAGGCTGCAGGATGCGGGCGTTGACGTCACTGCGATTCGTTATCGCGGCTGCGACCACGGCTTCTTCGAGATGTACGGCGTGATGCCTCAGGCTGAGGATGTCTGTCGCGTCATCTCCGAGGAGCTTGCGAAGATCTAGGGGCTCGTCGCGGCGACCTCCTGGACGAGTGACGGTCCGGCGGGATGCTAGGTGCGTCCCGCCGGACCTTTGCGTTGGCGTGCGCGTGCCGCTTGCCGGCGGGCGCGTGTGGGGTTTGCCTCGGCGGTGCCGGATTGACTGGGAGACGCGTTTACCGCCGATCTTCCAAGCGAGCCCAGCAAGCAAACCGCGAGCTGAGCCCCAAGGGCATTGACAAGGGCGTGGGCGTGGCGCGAGCACTGGAGTATCTGGGATGCAGCCGTAACGCGCGCACCTTTGGCTTCGGCGATTCGGGCAACGACCTGGGCATACTCGCCGCTGTCGAGATGGCTGTCGCCATGGGCAACGCCATGCCCGAGGTCAAGGCGGTCGCCGACTATGTGACCGACGACGTCGAGCACGACGGCACCGTCACGGCGATGCGCCATTTTGGGTTGATCTAGCGGGAACCGCCCAATTACCGTTCACCCGCGGCGGGCGGCTCAAATGGGCCCGCCCTGCAAAATCGTTTTGCTGCTGGAAGGTGTGCTCAAAAACGCTAAAGCGTTTATACCGTTCGCCGAGAAGACAAAAAACCGCAGTTCACGCCTTGATAAACGTAGGTAAAGTGTTTAGCAGTTTAACGCCCATATGCAAACGAAAGGAATCAGGCAGATGGCAATCAAGGTGTTCGCTGACGGTGCAAACCTCGAGGGCATGCTCGACATGTACGAGAACGGCAACGTTCAGGGTTTCACGACCAACCCGTCCCTTATGAAGAAGGGCGGCGTGACGGACTACCGCGCGTTTGCCAAGGAGGTCCTGGCCTACATCACCGATGTGTCCGTCTCGTTTGAGGTCTTTGCCGACGACGCCGAGACCATGGAGGTCGAGGCGCGCGAGATCGCTACCTGGGCCGAGAACGTCTACGTCAAGATCCCGTGCGTGACCACCAAGGGCGAGTCCACCGCCGAGCTGGTCCGCAAGCTTTCGGCCGATGGCATCAAGGTCAACGTCACCACCATCTTTACGCCTGCGCAGGTCGATGAGATGGTCGAGGCCGTTGACGCCGAGACGCCGTCCATCATCTCGCTCTTTGCCGGCCGTATCGCCGATACCGGCGTCGATCCCATTCCGTTTGTGACGGAGTCGGTCAAGAAGGCCGCCGTCAAGCCCAACTGCGAGGTCCTGTGGGCATCCACGCGCGAGCTTATCAACATCTATCAGGCCGAAGCCTGCGGTTGCCAGATCATCACGGTGCCCAACAGCATCCTGGCCAAGCGCAAGAACATCGGCCGTGACCCCTACGAGGTCTCGCTCGACACCGTGCGCGGCTTTGCCAAGGATATCGCGTCGCTCGGCTTCCATATCCTGCCGTAACGCGAACACTGGCTGCGCTGCGAGTTGTTCGCCCGGCCTTTCCTTTCCCTATCGCTCACGCGCTTCGCAAGGGTCGCGCTGGGCAAAGGAAAGGCCGGGGCTGCCGACACGAACTTGCCGGTAGGTTGGTGATCGGCCTCCAATCCTGCCGTGGGCAAAGGTACCCCCGCCTGCGACGTGCAAAATTGAGAGTATTCAGCAAGGTAAAGGTCTTTACCAGCTAGATAAAGCACGGAACAGCCCCCGTTTTGGCTCTGACGACGCTAAAACGGGGGCTGTTTGTGACTTTATTGCCTCTGAGGGGCATCCGGAACGGCGGAATTTGCAGAATACTCGCGATTCTGCACGTCGCGAGAGGGGGGACCCTTGCTTTAGGCGGTTTACTTCCCCTGCACCATGGTGAGCGAGATCTTCTTGCGGTCGCGGTCGACTTTTTCGACCCACACCTTCACCGTGTCGCCGACGCGCACCACGTCGCTCGGGTGCTTGACAAAGCGGTTGGCCAGCTTGGAGATGTGCACGAGGCCGTCCTGGTGCACGCCCACGTCGACGAAGGCGCCAAAGTCCACAACGTTGCGCACCGTGCCCTTGAGTTCCATGCCCGGCTCCAGGTCGTCGATGGAAAGTGCCGAGCGGCTAAAGACCACCTCGGGCGCGTCGTCGCGCGGGGCGCGGCCGGGCTTCTTGAGCTCGTTGACGATGTCGATGAGCGTGAGGGTGCCGCAGCCCAGGTCGCTTGCCAGCGCCGAGATGCTGCCCAGGCGGCGCTCGATGTCGGGCACGCCGCCGCGGCTGAGTTCGTTTGCCGCAACGCCGGCACGCTCCAGGACGGCCGTTGCCACCTCGTAGCTTTCGGGGTGGACGCTCGTCGCGTCGAGCGGGTTCTTGCCGCCGCTGATGCGCAGGAAGCCTGCGGCGTTGAGGTATGCCTTGGGTCCCAGCTTGGGGACCTTCTTGAGCTGGCGGCGATCGGTGAAGGCACCGTTTTCCTCGCGGTAGGCCACGATGTTCTTGGCCACGCTCGGCGTGATGCCCGACACGTAGCCCAGCAGGCTCGCGCTTGCGGTGTTGACGTCGACGCCCACGCGGTTGACGACGTCCTCCACCACATGGCCCAGGGTGCGCGAGAGCTCGGCCTGGTCAAGGTCGTGCTGGTATTGGCCCACGCCGATAGACTGGGGCGGGATCTTGACGAGCTCTGCCAGCGGGTCCTGCAGACGGCGGCCCAGGCTCATGGCACCGCGCACGGTGACGTCCAGGTCGGGATACTCCTGGCTGGCGAGCTCGGAGGCGGAGTACACCGACGCGCCGGCTTCGTTAACGATGGTATAGCGAAGGCTGGGTGCCTGCTCGGCGATGAACTCCGAGACGACTTCCTCGGTCTCGCGGCTGGCGGTGCCGTTGCCGATGACGATGGTGTTGACGCCGTCCTTCTTGACGAGGCGGGCGAGCTCGCGTTTGGTGCCGGCGACGTCGTGGCGCGGCTTGGTGGGGTAGACCACGCCGTGGTCGAGCAGCTTGCCGGTTTCGTCCATGACGGCGACCTTGCAGCCGGTGCGGTAGCCCGGATCGAGCGCGAGCACGCGGGCACCGCGCACGGGGCGCGCCGAGAGCAAGCCCTCGAGATTCTTGGCAAAGACGTTGATGGCCTCGGTCTGGGCGCGGACGGTGAGCTTGGCGCGGGCCTCGCGCTCCAGCGAGGGGGCCATCAGGCGCTTGTAACCGTCAGCGATGGCGGCATCGAAGATGGGGGCAAACACGCCCTGGCGTCGGGGCCAACGGCTGCCGAGGCGTGCCGTGGCGGCAGCGCCGTCGACGTTCACGCGCACGCGGAGCTTGCCCTCGCGCTCACCGCGGTCGATAGCCAGCACGCGGTGGTTGGGAATACGGCGCAGCGGCTCGTTATAGCTGTAGTACGGCTCGTAGGGAGTCTTTTCGGCGGGGTCGGTGGCCTCGACGACGATGTCGGCGGTGTTTTGCGTAAAGGCGCGCAGGTCGGCGACGTTCTCGGGGTCTTCGGCCACCGTCTCGGCAACGATGTCGGCGGCGCCGGCGAACGCCTTTTCGGGCGTGTCGAAGCCGGCCTCCTCGTTGACGTATTCCGCGGCGGTGTCGAGTGCACTGCCCTTGGCCGAGGTCTGCATGATGATCATGTTGGCGAGCGGCTCCAGGCCGGCCTCGCGGGCCTTCTGCGCGCGGGTCATGCGCTTTTTGCGGTAGGGCTTGTAGAGGTCCTCGACACGTTGGAGCTGCGTGGCCTCGCGAATCTGCTGCTCAAGCCCGGGCGTGAGTTTGCCCTGGGCGTCGATGAGCAGAATGACGTCCTCTTTACGCTGCTCAAGATTGCGCAGGTAGGACAGACGCTCGTCGAGCGCACGCAGGGCGACGTCGTCCATGCCGCCCGTTGCTTCCTTGCGGTAGCGCGAGATAAAGGGGATGGTGTTGCCCTCGTCGATGAGCTTGACGGCCGCTTCGATGTTGGCGGCCTTAAGGTTGAGCTCGCGGGCGAGCTGGGCGATAAGATCCATGGGACTCCTTGCGTTTAGGGTGCGTTTGCAGCACAGGGCTACCAAGGATACCACCCGTCCCAAAAGGCTGTTTTGGGACCGTGCCACGAAAATGGCCTATCTACTACGTTTGAACCGTATGGGTCGACCATCCCCCGGTTTTCCGAAAATATGCAAGCCGTCTACCTGCACTGATAATTGTTCTCGGGGGAAGCGGGCACTGCGGGGCGCGGCAACGGCGCGCGATTTCCGCGTCGCAGCGCTACCCTGATGCTGAATGCCGGGACGATGACCCACTGACCTGCTGACGCCTCTTCGGCCGTCC
>JAUMPM010000058.1 GCA_031294825.1 Collinsella sp.
TCTCTCTAACTTTAGAGAGATAAGCACCTTATTTTAGAGAGACATTTAGAGAGACGTATCGAATTCACTGTTAGATTGCCCAATGTTATCTCTTTAACTGACTTTCTCTTTATAGAGACATTTAGAGAGACGAGCGCGACCTCTCTAATCATGGGTTCTTCTTTTTAAAGTGCACACATCCTAACCGTGCCCTAAGTTGCGGTGAAATAGCTCACGATTAACCTACCAAAAAGGGACAGGCTTATTTTGGCAGGTTTTATCTGGAGAAACGCCGACTGATTCCATGTACACAACCGCCGCAGCTCCATATGAGGCAAATGAATCAGTAACGTCTATCCCAAATCTTGAGTATTTGTTCGACAGAACGGCCCCTGCCGGCTCCTGCTAGACTGGTAGATTCCCAACCGTCCATCCAGGAGCCGCAATGTCGCGCAAGTCCGCTTACAAGCAAGTACTTTCCATCGGCACCGCCGTGGTGCTGGGGTTTGCGCTGTTTACGGGATCGATCGACGGAGCGCCCAAGCTGTTGTCGCCGCAAAGCGATGAGCAGGCGGCGGCTCTGGCCGAGAAGCAAAGCGAGAGCCCCAACCGCACCGACGACGAAGCGGACTTGGTCGCCCGGCTCGAATCGGGAACAACGAGCTCCGAGGACTCCGGCGATGGCTCCGAATCCGCCACGACCAACACCAACGGCAACGTTGCCGAGGACAGCGCCGCCACCCCCATCGACGAGGTTGAAAACCCCGACCTCAACCGCGCCCGCGGTGTTTATCTCAGCAGCATTCCCGACTACGCCGGCAACCCCTACGTTGCCCTTCGCGCCGACAGCACGCACCCGCTCGGCACACCGTCATTCACGCTCGATGAATACGAGCGCGCCACCGAAGAGGGCTGCTTTAAGAAGTTCTCCAAGCTCGACAGCCTGGGCCGCACCCGCAAAGCACTCGCCTGCGTGGGCCCCGAATCACTCGGTCAAGGCGAGCGCGGCGATATCTCGCGTATCCATCCTGCCGGTTGGCACCAGCAGCGCTACGACTTTATTCCGGGCCAGAGCCTCTACAACCGCTGCCACCTTATCGCCTGGTCGCTCTGCGGCGAAAACGCCAACCGCAAAAATCTCCTCACCGGCACGCGCTATCTCAACGAAACGGGCATGCTGCCGTTTGAGGAGCAGATTCTCGGCTACATCCGCGACACGGGCAACCATGTGCTCTACCGCGTCACGCCCATGTATAACGAAGAGGAACTTGTCTGCCGCGGCGCGCGCCTTGAGGCGCAATCGGTCGAGGACCACGGCAAGACCCTGTGCTTCCACGTGTACTGCTATAACCTACAGCCGCACGTGCAGATCGACTACGCCACCGGCCGCAACCAGGCATCCGGAGACTAATGCCGGCCGCGCTGCCCGTAACCAAAAAAAATGATCCGTTTTCCTCCGTCCCAAAGGATCAAAAAGGGCCGCCCCGGTTACCCAGGGCGGCCTTTTCGTCAGCACCTACATTGCAGGCAAAATCACACGCTACTTGGCGCGGCCCTCCTCATAGCGCTCGACCAGCTTGGCCTGAACGTCATAAGGCACCTGCTCGTAGCCTGCGGGCTTCATGGTAAAGTCGCCCGTGCCGCGCGTGATAGAGCGCAGGCGCGTCGAGTAGTCCGTCAACTCAGCCAGCGGCGCCTGGGCGATAACCACGGTGTCGCCGCGCTCATCGGTCTCCATACCCGTCACGCGACCGCGCGAGGCCGAGATGTCGCCCATCACGGCGCCGGCGTAGCTCTCGGGGATAGTCACCGTGATTTCCTCGATGGGCTCCAGCACCACCGGGTCGGCATCGGCGCATGCCTTGCGCAGGCCGATGCGAGCCGCTGCGCGAAACGCCATCTCGTTGGAGTCGACGCTGTGATACGAGCCGTCGTACACAGCCACGCGAATGCCCGTGAGCGGATAGCCGGCAATAATACCGTCCTTCATGGTCTCCTGGACACCCTTGTCCACGGCGGGGATCAGCGAGCGCGGAATACGGCCACCTACGACCTCGTCCACAAACTCATAGCCATCGCTCGTGCCGTCGGGCCCAATGAGCGGCTCAACGCGCAGCCAGCAGTCGCCATACTGACCGGCGCCACCGGTCTGCTTCTTGTGGCGGCCCTGAGCGCTCGCCGTGCGGCGGATGGTCTCGCGATACGGGATGCGGATCGGCACGCTCTTGGCAGCAACCTTGGTGCGGTCCTCCAGACGGTTGAGCAGCACCGAAACCTGCGCCTCACCAACGGCGGAGATAATGGTCTGGCCGGTCTCCTCGTCGCGGTCGATGCTCATAGTCGGATCGGCCTTACAGGCCTTCTCGATAAACGTGTAGAGCTTCTCTTCGTCCCCGCGATTCTCGGACTCGATGGCGATGCGGTACTGAGAGTTGGGGAACTTAAACGCCGCAGCCTCGACCTTGCCGGTAATCGAGAGCGTATCGCCCGTCTCGGCCGCCAGCTTGGGTGCCACGATGATGTCACCGGCATAAGCGTGGCCAACCTCGGTCATATCGCGGCCGCACATCACATACAGGTGGGCCAGACGATCGCTCTTGCGGGTACGCGCGTTGATCAGCTCAAGACCCGGCTCAAGCGTACCCGTCAGCACCTTGATAAAGCTGATGCGGCCCTGCTGCGGATCGGCCAGCGTCTTAAACACAAACGCCACCGGACGGTCATCGTCGCTCGAAATCTTGAGCGAATCGCCGTCGATAAGCGGCATCTCGCCGTAGTCGGTCGGCGCCGGGAAGTACGTCGCGATGTCGTCCATCAGCGAGTTGACGCCCTGCTCCTTAATGCAATCGCCCGCAAAGACCGGCACAAAGATGCGCTCGGCGATCGCCTTCGACAGCAGGCCTTCAAGCTCCTCCTGCGTCAGCGTCTCCTCGCCTTCCAGGTACTTCATCATCAGCTCATCGTCGGCCTCGGCCACCAACTCGCACAGATGGTCATGGGCCTCCTCGGCCTGGGCACGATACTCCTCGGGAATCTCCGACTCAACGGCTTCGGTGCCGTTGCAATGGCGCGCCTTCATGCGCACCAGGTCGATGATGCCGTCAAAGTCCTCGCCCTCGCCCCAGGGAAGGGCCACGGCGCCCAGGCGCGTGCCAAAGCGCTCCTGCAGCAGGTCCATCGTGGTCGCAAAGCTGGCCTCGGAGCGCGACAGGCGGTTTACGAACACCGCACGCGCCAGGCGCAGGTCCTCGGCGGCATACCAGAGCTTAACCGTCGTAGGCTGCGGGCCGGCCTCGGCGTCGACCACAAACAGAGCCGTCTCGCAGACGCTCATCGCGGCAAAGGCGTCGCCGATAAAATCGGGGTAGCACGGGGCATCGAGCACATTGATGCGCGCGCCCTTCCAGTCGATCGGCGCGATGGTCGTCGAGATGGAAAACGCACGCTTGACCTCTTCGGGGTCATAGTCGAGCGTGGGCTTGGTGCCGTCGTGGCCGCCCAGACGGGCGGTCTTACCGGAAAGGTGGAGCATGGCCTCGGCGAGTGAAGTCTTGCCCACCCCGCCTTGGCCTACGAGCACCACGTTCCTTACGTTACCGGTCTTGGGAGCACCCATGATGACCTCCTTGCAGGGCCGCGCGCAATGCGCGACGCCAACGGGGAGAGTTCGCGGTCGGTGCCATCCCGGGAGCAGCATGGTCGGCAGCCGAGCCGACTCACCCTCCAAATGTCCTATGCCACCACCCTACCCTCACGGGCGGCTGTCCATGCACACCTTTCGGCACACGTATGAATACAGGCGGCGAGAGGAAGAGACAAGCTTGTGAGGCGATTATTGAACCCCGTCGATACAAACAAAAAGCCGCCACAGACCGTAAGACCTGCGGCGGCTTCGCCTCAATTAATAGTTGAGTAAATACCTGAGCCTATCCCTCGATACGGCTCAAGAACTCACGCGTGCGCTGCTCGTGCGGATGGCCGATAACCTGATCGGCAGGCCCCTCCTCGACAATACGGCCGCCATCCATAAAGACCACGCGATCGGCAACATCGCGCGCAAACTGCATTGCGTGGGTCACGATCACCATCGTCATATTCTGCGCGGCAAGGTCTTTAATGACACGCAGCACCTCGGCCGTCAGCTCGGGATCGAGTGCCGAGGTCGGCTCGTCAAAGAATAAGATTTCCGGATCGAGCGCCAGGGCGCGGGCAATACTCACGCGCTGCTGCTGACCGCCCGAAAGCTCACACGGCACCTTGTTCTCGTTGCCCGTCAGCCCCATTTGCGCAATCAGCTCGTGAGCGCGGGCTTCCGCCTGCTCGCGCGGACGCTTAAGCACACGAATCGGCGCATCGATGATGTTTTTCATCACGGTATAGTGCGGGAACAGGTTGTAATTTTGGAACACCAGGCCGAATCGCGAGCGCGCCCGCTTGGGCACATCGCCCTTCGCATAGACCGCGCCCGAACCCGCATCCGTCGCAACGGCAAGGTCACCAAACGAGAGCGAGCCTCCGTCGAGTGTCTCGAGCAGCGTGGCACACCGCAGCAGCGTGGACTTGCCGCCACCCGAAGGCCCGATAATCGCCACGACCTCGCCACGCTTCACCTCAAGCGAGATATCCTTGAGCACCTCATTGCCGCCAAACGCCTTACGCGCGTTTTCGATTTTCATCACTGAGTTAGTCATGGTAATAGTCCAGCTTCTTTTCGGCGGCTCCCAGCAGCATCTCGACCACAAAGTTAAAGACCCAGTAGATCAGCGCCGCAATCGCAAACGGCACCATGCTCACTTGCGAGGCGACCAGCGCCTTGGCCGTCGAGAACATCTCGCCCACACCAATGGCAAACGCCAGCGACGTGTCCTTGACCAGCGTGATGATCTCGTTGCCCATCGCAGGCAGAATACGCTTGGCGACCTGCGGCATTACGATATACAGAAACGTCTGCATGCGCGAATAGCCCAGCACCTCGGCTGCCTCGTATTGACCGCGCGGAATGGACTGCAGGCCCGAGCGATAGATCTCGGCAAAGTAACCGGCGTAGTTGATGATGAACGCCACGACGCACGCCGTCCACTTGGAATCGGGCGTGAGCGAAATGCCAAACACGTAGTACGGGGCAAAGTAGATGGCAAACATCTGCAGCATGAGCGGCGTACCGCGCATGACCGAAATGTAGATGCGCGCAATCCAGCGAAGCGGCGCGATTTTGCTCATGCGCATAAACGCAACGGGGATTCCCAGCGGAATCGACCCCAGCAGTGTCAGCACAAACAACTGCAAGCTGACCAAGAATCCCTGGCCAAGCATCTGCATCATGACCTGAATAGACATTACTTGAGCACCCAATTATCGAAAGACAAACCATAGCTTGAATATTTATCGCAGAGGTCCTTGACCGTGCCATCCTCGTAGAGTGCCTTGAGCGACTCGGTCACAGCATCGGCCGACTTGGTGTCGCCCTTCTTAAAGCCAACGGCGTAGTGCTCGCTGGACAGCGGCTTGTCGAGCTGCGTATAGGCATCTGGCTTGGCGGCAAGCTGATACTGAGCGATCGAGAGGTCACAGGCAACGGCATCGACTGCACCACTCTCGAGCTGCATAAAGGCCGTGTTGTACTCGCCGATGGCATCGAGCGTGGCAAACGTCGCAGCCAGATCCTTCTGGTCACCCTCGAGCACATCCTGCGCAGCGGAATCGGTTTGGGTAATCACAGTCTTGCCGGCAAGATCGTCCCAGCTCTTGATGCCCGCATCCTTCTTGACCACCAGCACCTGCTCGTTGAGCATGTAAGGCTCGGAGAACGTGTAGTCGTCCTCACGGCCCTCCATGGTAAAGCCGTTCCAGATGCAGTTGATGGCGCCCGAGTTGAGCAGCGTATCCTTGGCGTCCCAGTCGATGGCCTCGTATTTGACCTCCCAGCCCTGCTTATCGGCAACAGCCTTGGCCAGATCGAGATCAAAGCCGGTGTACTCGCCATCGTCGCCCACAAAACCGTACGGAGGATAGGACTTATCAAAGCCCACCACGAGCCTCTTGGACTCCGCAGCGCCCTTCACATCCTTGGCTGCAGCGGAACCCTTATCGGCACCACCGCCGCAACCGACAAGACCAAGGCCAAGCACCGTGGCGAGCGAGCCGGCTAGACCAACAAACTGACGACGAGACATATCGGTATTCATGGTATTCCCCCTTGATGGCACTTTAGTTAAGTAAAGTGAGTCGTGTAACGTCCAGAATCATACACTTTAGCGTGATAGAGCACAAGGGAGGGGTTGCCCGCTGGGCTCCGGGGCGGGGGTTAAGTTTCCTGCTCTACAGTCCTGCTCACGACGGAGGCCACATTAAGTGGCCTCCTGTTCGTGCGGAACTCGCGATAAACTTAACCCCCGCCCCGGAGCCCAGCGGGCAATCATCGTTGTACCTATCACTGATACCAATAAACCGCTTGCATATCGTCTGTTGGCTTGGCACGGTACAATGCTTGTAGCTTTAAATTTGTAAATTAGTGGGGTTAATTCATGGCAGAATCTCGTGCGGAGCGTAAGGCTCGTCGTGCTTTGATCGAGGCGGCTGAGGGGTCGACGGAGGAGAAATCTTCTGCGAAATCCAAGTCGTCTCTGGATGCGAAGGGTAAGTCGGCCAAAGGCAAGGCCAAGACCAAGCGTTCTGACTCTCGTCGAGGCGGGGATAAAGCGCCTCAGGCTCGCTCCAAGGGCTCGCACAAGGATTCGGTTTCGTCTGCGCGTAAGGCTGTGGACCCCAAGTCCCCCTGTTCGATCATGAAAGCTTGCGGTGGGTGCACGGCGCTCAATCGTCCTTATAAAAAGCAGTTGGCAGCTAAGCAGGCTGCTATGGAGGAGCTTTTTGCTGCTCTTTGCGAGCGCGAGGGTATTAGCGTCGACTCCATTCGCGGTATGGGAGTCACCCTGGGCGACCCGGGCAAATATCCTGCGCCGCGTGGCTTTCGTCATAAGGCTGCCACTCCCTTTGCTCCCGGTAAGGAGGGCGCCGTCCGTTGCGGTTTCTTTGAGCGCGGCACGCACAAGATCGTTGCCGTACCCGAATGCCCCGTCGAGGCACCGGGCGCCCGTCAGATTCTCAACGGCATCGCACGCGAAGCTGAGCGGCTGCATATTCCCGCCTTTAATGAGGACAAGCATCTTGGTTTGCTTCGCTATGCCGTCGTCCGCTGCGGTTGGCGTACCGACCAGGTCATGGTCACGCTCGTGACCGCTCAGCGCGACTTGCCGCATGCGCAGGAGTTCTTTGAGGCTGTCGCCGCACTCAATCCGCACATCGTCACCGTCGCCCAAAACATCAACGGACGTCCCGGCAACGCCATCCTCGGCGAGGAAACCCGCATTGTATATGGCGCCGAGTGCATGCGCGACCAGCTGCTCGGCTGCGAGTTCGATATCTCCCCCACCGCGTTCTACCAGACCAACCCGCAGCAGACCGAGCTGCTCTATCAGCTCGCGATTGACGGCATGGACCTGCAGCAGGGCGACGTACTCATGGATGCCTATTGCGGTAGTGGAACTATCGGCCTGTGCGCAGCCAAAGCCGCCCAGGACAAGGGCGTCGGTATTATGCTGCTTGGCGTGGAGCGTAACCACGCCGGCATTGCCGACGCACGTCGTAATGCCGAGCTCAACGGTCTCACCCGCAGCGCTTGGTTTATGGCCGACGACGCCACCGACTACATCCTAGATGCCGCCGACAACAACGAGCGGGTCGATGTCCTTTCCATCGATCCGCCGCGCGCCGGCTCCACGCCCGAGTTCCTCGAAGCTGCCTGCGCGCTTAAGCCGCGCCGCATCACCTATATCAGCTGCAACCCCGTAACTCAAGAGCGCGACCTGCATCAGCTCCTCGACGGAGGCTATCGCCTGCTCAAGATCACGCCCGTCGACATGTTCCCTCACACCGACCACACCGAAACCGCAGCGGTCCTCGAACGCCGCTAACCAACCTCAGTAGATTTTTGGAACAAGAAAGGGGGCGACCCGCCTGGGCCGCCCCCTTCGCTTGGTTTATAAACTCCGCTACATCCCCTTGCGCAGGTCGCACACGCCGGCTGCCGCCATCTCGCGTAGCAGCGTCTCGCGATCGCGCGTCACGATCAGATCCAACGGGAAGTGAATCTCGTCGAGCATCTTGCGCGCGTGATCGAGCTTGCCAATCGCCATGCCAATGTGCGCATCGGTCGACACGCCAATGCCCACGCCCAGCTCGGCGCAGCGCTCGGCGATCTTGCGGCATACGGCCCAATGCTCAGTGTCGACACCGTGTTCAAGACTATGGTTGTTGATCTCAATAATCTTGTGCTTGGCCTTAGCTGCCAACAGCACCTCGTCGATATCGAACGGCACGCCCGAACGCCCCGTGTGACCCAGCATGAACACCTTGGGGTGCTCCAGGGCATTGATATACATCTCGGTCGTCTGGGCCAGCGTCGCGCCCTCAGCAATCTGCGGATTATGCACGCTCGCAACCAAATAATCCAAATTACGCGTAACCAAATCGAACAGCGAATGCTGACGGCTGTACGAATCGCCGGCAATATCGAGCGTGACAGGAGTGTCCTCGCCAAACAGGCTTCCGTCCAGCGAAACGATATCGGCCTCGGCACCACGCAGCACCAGCACGCCGCTCCAAATGCGCGGCCAGATATCCTGGTTGATAAAGAACTGGTAACTGCGCAGGTCATTGGGGCAAGCCGTAACCATAGAGCTCAAATGGTCGGCAGATCCGAGTACCTGCAGACCGCGCTCTGCCGCCCAGTACACATTCTCCTCAATGGTCGAATATGCATGCGCAGAGAACATCGTATGGGTATGAATGTCACAAGAAAGCAGGTAGGGCATCAGGTCTCCTTATCTGGCACGGCCGTCGCTTATATTCATTGTACGCATAGCCTTCGATAGTCGTAAAACCACTCCATCCCAAAGACACAACGTCCATGACAACGGGGTCCGGCTTAACACCAAACCCCGTTTCACGTAAAACATTGTAGGCAGAGCGCTTTACTTTTAACGATACTCGTCCGCCAACTGTTTCCAAGCGGGTAGCGAATTGATAATCGTCTCGTAACTCACGCAGTAGCCCAAGCGGAACCAGCCCGGCATACCAAAGCTGTCCGAGGGAACCGCAAGCAACTCATACTTCTTTGCGCGCTCGCAAAACGCATTCGCATCGGGCTCCAGTGCTTTCACCCATAGGTAGAACGCGCCATCCGGCTCAACATACGTGTAGCCGTACTCCGCCAATGCATCGGTAAGCGCCGTGCGGTTGCGTGCATAGGCCTCAACGTCACTCGGCTCATCGATGCAATCGATGATCACACGCTGGAAGAGCGCCGGTGCGCATACAAAACCCAGCGTACGGGCAGCACCCGCAACAGCCGGCATCAGACGGGCAGCCTGCGGATTGGTGTTGGGAACCAAGATCCACCCCACGCGCTCACCCGGCAGCGACAGCGACTTGGAATACGAGTAGCACACGATGGTGTGCTCGTAGATCGAGGGCACCCAAGGCACCTCGGCACCGTACACGATCTCGCGGTACGGCTCATCCGAGATGAGCATAATCGGATTCTCGGGATCGCGCTGAGCGTTGGCCTCGCGCAGAACATTGGCCAGTCGCGTCAGCGTGTTGCGCGTATATACGGCACCGGTCGGGTTGTTGGGCGAGTCGATAATGACGGCTGCCGTCTTATCGGCAATCGCCTTGAGCACGTTATCCACGCTCAGCTGGAACGCATCTTCATCGGCGAGCGCCTCGACACACGTACAGCCGGCCTTCTCAATCCACACGCGATACTCCGGGAAGTACGGGGCGATAACAATGACCTCGTCGCCCGGGTTCGTAACGGCGTTGAGCGTACAGGTGAGCGAAGCCGCGGCACCCACCGTCATAAAGACGTCCTTACCCTCATAGTTCGTTCCAAAGCGGCGGTTGAGCGATTCGGCGACGGCTGCTCGACATTGCGGCAGGCCCGGAGCGGGGGTGTAGCCGTGCAACTGGTCACTCGGCAGCCCCAAGGCCTTCTTAATGGACTCCGCCACGGCAGCCGGCGCCGGAACACTCGGGTTGCCCAGCGAAAAATCGAATACGTTCTCCGCACCGATCTGTGCCTTGCGCTCAAGACCATAGCTAAAGATCTCGCGGATGATGGAGCTTTCCGCACCGCGAGCATACATCGTTTCGTTGATCATCTGTTCCCCTTTCGCATAGGCGCTATTGTACGCTTTAGTTGAGCAAAGTGCCGCAGCAATGTTGATTGGGGACAGACTTAAATGCGTGAAAACGCTCATTTAAGTCTGTCCCCAATCAACAGATGGCCCCATATCGCTCAAAAGAAAAAGCCTCCGCAGGTTTCCCGCGGAGGCTTTCGCCACAAAGACTATTTGTCGGTGTCGGCATCGACATCGACATCGACGACGGCATGGTCATCGTCGGCATCATCGGATGCGGCTTCGGCATCCTCCTGCATGGCCGCCTGCGCAAAGGCCGCGGCATCAGCCGCCAGCTCCTCCTCGCTCATGCGAGGCGCGCGCTTCTTGGTCGGCATGCCGGCCGCCTTGGCATTGCGCTCCTCCTTGGCCGCCAGGATATCGCCCTCGCGCTCAAGGTAGGCATCCCACTCGTTGTCGAGCAGGGCGTTCACGGCGTCGCCTTCGACGGTCTCGCGCTCAAGCAGCACCTTCGCCATCAGATCGAGCTGATCGCGACGGGCATCCAAAATCTCGACCGCACGACGATGGGCTTCGCGCATGATGCGCTGAACCTCGATATCGATGCGGCGTGCCGTCTCCTCGGAGTAATCCTGGTGATCGGCGTAATCGCGACCAAGGAACACCTGATGCTGCGCCTCGCCAAACACTTGCGTGCCCAGCTCCTCGCTCATACCCAGGCGCGTGACCATCTCGCGCGCCATCTTGGTCGCGCGCTCCAGGTCGTTGCTCGCGCCCGACGTGATGTCGTCGCACATGAGCTCCTCGGCAACGCGACCGCCCAAGAACACGGCGAGCTCGTCGAGCATCTCGTTCTTGGTCTTGAGGAAGTGATCCTCCTGCGGAAGCTGCAGCGTGTAACCCAGAGCCTGGCCGCGGCTGACAATCGAAATCTTGTGAACCGGATCGGAGTGCTCCAGGATGTGGCCCACCAGGGCATGGCCGCTCTCGTGGTAGGCAATCGTAGTGCGCTCGGCTTCGGTCATCACGCGACCCTTGCGCTGCGGTCCGGCAATCACGCGCTCCATCGACTCCTCGACCTCGTCCATCGAGATCACGGAACGATGGCGGCGAGCAGCCAGCAGCGCAGACTCGTTGAGCAGATTTGCCAGATCGGCACCGGTAAAGCCAACGGTCATCTGGGCGAGCTTCTCAAACTTAACGTCCTCGTCCATCGGCTTGTTCTCGGCATGCACGCGCAAGATCTGCTCGCGGCCCTTCACATCCGGACGGTCGACCGTAACCTGACGGTCAAAACGGCCGGGACGCAGCAATGCCGGATCCAGGATGTCAGGACGGTTGGTCGCAGCGATCAGGATGACCGACTCGCTCTCCTCAAAACCGTCCATCTCGACCAGCAGCTGGTTGAGCGTCTGCTCGCGCTCGTCGTGACCGCCGCCCAAGCCAGCTCCGCGCTGACGTCCCACGGCATCGATCTCATCGATGAAGATGATCGACGGGGCCTGGGACTTGGCCTCCTTAAAGAGGTCACGCACACGGCTGGCGCCGACACCTACGAACATCTCGACAAAGTCGGAACCCGAGATGCTAAAGAACGGCACGCCCGCCTCGCCGGCAACGGCCTTGGCCAGCAGCGTTTTACCGGTGCCCGGAGGGCCAACCAGCAACACGCCACGCGGGATCTTGGCGCCCAGCTTGCGATAGCGATCCGGATCGCTCAAAAAGTCACGGATCTCCTCGAGCTCCTCGACTGCCTCGTCCACGCCGGCAACGTCTTCAAACTTGACCTTGGGGCGTGTGGCCTCGTTGGTCTTGGCGTTGGTCTTGCCAAACTGCATGTTCCTGTTGTTGGCGCCCATCATCTGGCGCATAAAGTAGAACATGATGGCGATAAGGACGATCGTCGGAAGCACACTCATCGCCAAGTCGCCCCAAAAATCGGGATCGTTGGTGTTGACGATGTACTTGGTATCGGGGTGCTCCGCCATGAGCTCGGCAAGCGAATCGGAGCCGACATAGGTCGAGGAGAAGCTCTTGAGCTCGCTCGTATCGCCCTTGTCCTTCTTCGTCTTCCAGTAATGACCCGTCACGCTTCCGTCTTGAACCGTATAGGTCAGATCTTCGACGCGATCCTGCTTGATGGCGCTCACCATCTCGCTCGTCGCGAGCTTAACGGTATTGCTGGAATTGGCAAAGCCGGAGCCCATATTAAAGAAGGCGTAGCCCAGAAGCGCGCAAGCCAAAAGAAAATACAGCCAGCCCGTACGCGTGGGCTTCTTGCCTCCGGGCATCCCCGGGATCTTTGGGTCCCGGGGAGTCTGGGAATTGTTGTCGTTACGGTCGTCGGGCATCTTACGAATAAACCTCCGGTTTCAAAATGCCCAGATACGGAAGGTTGCGATAGCGCTCGGCATAGTCGAGGCCGTAGCCCACCACAAAGGCATCGGGGCAATGGGTTCCAACATACTTGGGCGTGATGGCCGAGACGCGGTCCTCAACGTCCTTCCACAGGAAGGCGGCGACCTCCAGAGAAGCGGGCTTGCGGCTCTCGAGGTTCTTCATCAGATACTTGAGCGTCAGGCCCGAGTCCAGAATGTCCTCGACGATCAGCACGTCGCGACCGCGGATGTCGATATCCAGGTCCTTAATGATACGCACGATACCCGAGGACTTCACGCCGTCGCCATAGCTCGAAACAGCCATGAAATCGATGTTGGTCGGCAGCTCGATCTTGCGCATCAGGTCGCCCATAAAGACCACGGCGCCGCGTAGGACCGCGATCAGCACCAGATCCTTACCCGCGTAGTCGCGCGTAATCTGCTCGCCTAGGCGAGAGACGATACCGTCGATATCCTCCTGCGTAAACAGAACCTTCTCGATAGCCGGATGTTGAGAAGCCATGACAACCCTTTCTTGTGCTTATCGCCCACACACCGCCGTATGGACGCGAACTTCACATTCTAGCAGCGCACGGGGAATATTTTCCAGCCCGTACGCCATCAGCGCGGGAATACCGTCAACGCCGCACAGAAAAGCTGGTGCAAGGGGCTAATCCGCATCAACCACGCGAAGCAGATAGGCCACACGCGTCGCCGCCGTGCACTTAAAACGTTCGTCCGCGCGAACTCCGGCGATCCATACCACGGTACCTCCCGGCGCCGTCCTCACCATGGGCACGCCGGCGCGCTCGGAAACGGGAATGCGAGCCTCGCCTAGCAAGTCGGATACCTTCTTGCTTCGGCCACTCATCCCTAACGGGCACATCACGTCTCCCGGTGTGGGACCGTCCACCCACAGGCGCGCCAATCGCGCCTCGGCAGGGATCTCGCCACGCGAGCCCGCCAAGATCCGCTCACTATCGCTGTCGGCAAAACCTAGGGCAGCCGCGTCTACCAAAGCCGTCACTTCCCCGGCAGCCGCAAGCTCACGGGCGCGGCGCACGATATCGCATCCCGGCTCAACGGCCACCGGTTCCGCGACCAGCATGCGTCCCCCGCCCAACGGCAAACGACCGGGTACGGTAACCCAGTCCGCGACCAGGCCCTCACGAGCCGCCGGCGCCTTAAACGCCAGCATGCCAAACTCGACGCGTGCGTCAATCCCCGCCGGAAGCGTGACCGAGCCTGCGCCCTCGGCAACGCAGGAAAGGACTCGCTCCACATGTCGCATCTCCGGACGAGCATCCGGATCGATGCGTTTGATCGACAGCCTCACGATACGCCGTGCGATTACCACCTCGGCCGCAGCAAGGCGCCTGGCATCGAGCACCAGCGCGCCCGCCGCCTCTTTGCGCAAACAGCTTCGAAACGCCTGTGCCGACAGCTGGGATAGAAACGCATCTTCATCACCCAAGATCTCACAGGCGGCGCCAATCGTCTTGCACACGCTCGCATTACGCTGCGCCACCACTGGCATTACCCGATGACGCACGTAGTTTCGCAGATACGAGATATCCTCATTGCTCTCGTCTTCACGCCACGGCTGACCATGTACCTGTAGATAGCCCACGAGCTCGCCATGAGTTAGGTCGAGCAAGGGACGCACCACGATATTCCTCCGGCGAGGAATGCTCGATAGGCCAGCGGGCCCCGAACCCTTAATCGCGTTCATCAAAAACGTTTCCGCGCGATCCGAAGACGTGTGCGCGGTGCAGATACGAGCCGCCGTTCGCGGTGCCCCTGTCTGGGCGCAGAGCTCGCGAACATACCTCCGCGCCGCCGCATAGCGCACCTCGCGGGCCGCGGCCTCAATATTGCCCGACTCCCCATCAAAATAAGCGTGCTCCACGCACAGCGGTAAACCATATTTCGCGCAGAGCTCACGCACAAAGGCCTCGTCGCCATCGGACGCCTTGCCGCGCAGATGATGGTTCACATGCAGCACGTGCAGTCGCTCGCGCGCGATGGGGGCCACACCACGCCCATCCAGAATATCCAACTTTGATGTGCACGCCATAAGGAGCAAAGCCGTCGAGTCCGCACCACCTGATACCATGAGCACCACGGGGGCAGCCGTCTGCCGCGTTGCCAAGGCTTTATCATCAGCCCACGATGCAGTATGGTGTCCATAATGCTGAGATACCGTTGGCATTTGCTTCCTCCTCTATTCGTTCGCACCCATTGTATCCTTTGGAATCTTATGTCTCGTCTGCACCTTCATATCCTCGGCAGTGGCTCTAAAGGCAACTGCGCACTCATCGAGGGCCCGCAGGGGCTCATTATGGTCGATGACGGACTGTCTCGCCGCGAGACATTAAAGCGCATGGCAGAACTGGGGCTCTCGACAGACAACGTCTCGGCTCTTCTCATTACTCATGAGCATAGCGATCACATCAAGGGCCTCGATGTCTGGTGCAAGCACTGGCACGGCCCCCTCTTTGCCAGCAGGGGCACTCTTTCGAACAAAGAAAATCTTTCGCATCTGCCTGTCGAGGAATTCGATCCCGGCGACGCCCTATCCATTGCCGGCATCCACGTGCAAACCTACTCAACATCACACGATGTCATCAATCCAGTCGGTTATCGATTCGACGCCCTCGATGATTCCATCGGCTTTGCCACCGACACCGGAGAGCTAACGAGCCAAGCCATGAACACCCTCAAAGATTGTCGAGTCCTCGCGCTCGAAAGCAACCATGATGTGACCATGCTACGCGAGGGAGAATATCCCCGCTTTCTTCAGGAGCGCATCCTGTCTGCAAGGGGACACCTCTCCAATGGCCAAGCCGCCGAAGCCGCGCGCGAACTTGTTACCGATCGCACCGAACAGCTCATTGCCATGCATATCAGCCAAGATAACAATCGTCCGAGCCTTACCGTCAAAAGCTATGCCAAAGCTCTGGCCGCAACCCTGGATGACGAGGTCGGCAGCTCCGCAACCCTTCTCCAAGGATCGCGAAAACTCTCGATACGCCCTGCGAGTCAGTATCAGCCGGCAACCATTCAATAGACTGTCCTAGACAGCAAAAGGGGCCGAGAATCGCTTCCCAGCCCCTTTTGCTGTCTTTTAATAGCGCAGAACACCAACGAAGTTAGTCGATAGAGATCTTCGTGACATTCTTCTTCTCGACGATCTTGGGAACCGTAACGGTAAGGATGCCGTCAGCGTACTTAGCCGAAAGGCCCTCGCTCGAAGCGTCCTTCAGATACACGCCGCGCGTCGCGCTGTACGAGCCGAACTCCTTCTGCAGGAAGTTCTTACCCTCGTTTTCGGCGCTCTCCTCAACGTTCACACTGATCGACAGGCGACCCTCATTGAGCTCGACGTCGATGTCATCCTTGGCGACACCGGTCAGATACGCCTTGACCTCGTAGCCATCACCCTTGTCCTCAACGTCAACGGGGAACGCCTTGGAGGCAACCGAGCTATTCGCCAGGTCGGTCATATCATCAAACAGATCAAACAGCGAACTTGCAGAAGGACGGACACCAAAGACCGAACGATAAGGAACCATGCTTGCCATGTTTACCACTCCTTTTAGGACTGCCGAGCCATCTTCTAGGTGACTGGGACTTCTTTTGACGCTCTTATATATGCCCACACAGTGCTTATATATACATCGACTATAAAGTTTTTTGAGTCTAGTACTATAAGCATATCTAAGTGTGTATGACTCAGGTTTTAGTAAGGTTAAGGTTCTTTGAACCAGAGCTTAAATAACGAGTATGTTCGCAGCTACAAATAACAAGGGGCTTACAATGAGCGCGTACACGTTGTTGGTAACGAGCTAAAGGGCATCATGGACGACCAAAACCAAAACAAAATGTTTATGCAGACGCAGGGGGAAGATACTTCGACGCAGCCGCCACGGTTCCATCGCCCCCACATCTCGCAAGAGCCCATTAATGATCCTGAGCCCGAGTATGTGACGAGAAATCGATATCAAACGCTCGAGGATGCCCAAACGGGACGTAAACATATGGGCGTCGCCTCGGGAGACCCTGTATATCTGAAAGACGCACCATTATCTAAAAACAGCGCAGCTAGTGATGAGCCACTGAAAGCATCCGCCGCTCATCAACAAAGAGGTCCTCGACCAAAGCAAACCTTAACGCATTCGGCTCGTTATCTCGAGACGCCAAAACAAGGAAAATCAATCTTCGTTTCGTCAAGTAAACGACGCAAGCAGCATCGACTGACAATCCTGCTTTTGATCATTGTGGCCATAGCAGTTGCCCTTGTTATTCGATTTATCTTCTTTAAATAAAAGCTCAATACCAAAAACGATAAGATCGTCTGGTGTAATTGAGTCATTTACGCCCCGCAAACGCAAAAAAGGGGGAGGCCGCGAGGCCTCCCCCTTCTCAGTTCAAGCGTACGGCTCGGTGCCGTCCACCGGTCAGCGGCGCCCTGGCCTCCCACGGGCTGACCCCGCAGTACTCTCGGCGCGATGGGGCTTAGCTTCCG
>JAUMPM010000060.1 GCA_031294825.1 Collinsella sp.
CTACAATTGATTAAATAGAGGAGGTTTCTGCATGGACGTTATTAACAAAGATCTCTTGGAGCAACTGAAAGAGTTTCAGGAAGAGGGCGTCGTGGTAGAAGTGTTCGACTTTGAGGACTACACGGATAAATTCTGCCATTAGTTTCGGAATTTACTCGCCTCGCTTAAAGGAGAAGTCGATTATCGATTCTCCTTTTTTAACTAAAGATATTTTTGAACTACATGCTCTTAGCACAGGTTGGCCTCTCAGTAAACTGGGAGGTTGCTTTGGCTAGTTAGAGATATGTGAACGTCCGTTAGACTGAATCTCAGGGTAGAAGGGGCCTCCAGTGTCCAGATCAACAAGGCAATGCTGCGTTTCGGCTAATAAGAGCGATGGCTTTTTGCGTGTGGCGGCGGCCTCACCGCGGATTCGCGTGGCCGATGTCGAGGGCAATGCCGAGGTGGCGCTGGCGGCTGTTCGCGAGGCTACCGAGCGCGGCGTTCGCGCTCTGGTGTTGCCCGAGCTTAATCTGACCGGCTATACCGCGGCCGACCTGTTCCATAACCGCACGCTGCTGCATGTCTGCGAAGCGGCTCTGGTGCACATCCTCGATGAAACCCGTGAGCTGCCGATCGTCTTTACCGTTGGCTTGCCCGTTGCGGTGGCTGAAAATATCTACAACTGCGCGGCCGTGTGCTGTGCGGGCGAGCTTTTGGGCCTCACGGCCAAGAAGTATCTGCCCAACTATGGCGAGTTCTATGAGCGTCGCTGGTTTGCTCCGGCGCCTGCGGATCCCGTGTGGGTTGAATTTGCCGGTCAGGGTCCGGTTCCGCTGGGTTCGGGGCTTATCTACCGTTGCTGTGATGAGGGTGCCGAGGATATGGTGCTGGGCGTTGAGGTCTGTGAGGACCTGTGGGTGCCGGCGCCGCCTTCGACCGAGATGGCGCTTGCCGGTGCGACGGTGATTCTCAACCCGTCGGCTTCGGACGAAATCATCGGTAAGGCAGACTATCGCCGCAGCCTCATCTCTAACCAGAGCGCACGCCTGTACTGCGCCTATGCCTATGCGGACGCGAGCGAGGGCGAGTCCACGACCGACATGGTCTTTGCAGGCGAGAACCTCGTCTACGAAAACGGTTCGAAGCTCGCCGCGACCAAACTGCTTACCTGCGATATGGCCGTCGCCGATGTCGATCTTGACCGTCTGGTTGCCGAGCGCCGTCGCTCGACGACGTGGACGCGCGCGGACGATGCGCCGGAGGCCACGACCGTTGAGTTTTCGTTTGAGGGCGTGCTGGCCGAAGAACCTGTCCTGCGCGATGCCTGCGATATCGACCGCGTTTTCCCGCGCGCGCCCTTTGTGCCGGCCGACCACGGCGACTTGGCTGAGCGCTGCGAGACGATCCTCGATCTGCAGACTGCGGGCCTCAAGACCCGCCTTGCCCACACGGGTACCAAGGCTGCGGTTATCGGCCTTTCGGGCGGCTTGGACTCTACGCTAGCGCTGCTTGTGACCGTGCGTGCCTTCGATGCACTGGGGCTGCCGCGCACTGGTATCACAGCCGTGTCCATGCCCGGCTTTGGCACGACGCATCGCACCAAGTCGAATGCCGAGTCGCTCGCTCGCGACCTGGGTGTGAGCTTCCGCGAGGTTTCGATCCACGCGGCTGTGGAGCAGCACTTCAAGGACATTGAGCATGATCCGGCCGTGCAGGACGTGACCTACGAGAACAGCCAGGCGCGCGAGCGTACGCAGATTCTGATGGATCTGGCCAACCAGGCTGGCGGTTTTGTCATTGGCACGGGCGATCTGTCGGAGCTGGCGCTCGGCTGGGCTACCTATAACGGCGACCACATGAGCATGTACGCCGTCAACGCGAGCGTGCCCAAGACGCTTGTGCGCCATCTGGTACGCTATGCCGCCGATGTCTTTGGCGGGCGCATTGCCGAGGTCTTGCTCGATATCCTCGATACGCCGGTGTCCCCTGAGCTTCTGCCGCCCACAGGCGACGGCGAGATTGCGCAGAAGACCGAGGATTTGGTGGGCCCGTACGAGCTGCACGACTACTTCCTCTACTACCTGCTGCGTTTTGGTTTTGAGCCGGGCAAGATCTACCGCATGGCGCTCAAGAGCTTCGAGGGCGTCTACGACGCCAAGACCGTCCACACGTGGCTACGTACGTTCTACCGTCGCTTCTTTGCCCAGCAGTTTAAGCGCAGCTGCCTGCCCGATGGTCCCAAGGTGGGCTCGGTGACGCTCAGCCCGCGCGGCGATTGGCGTATGCCGAGTGACGCTAGCTCGCGTCTGTGGCTTGCGCAGATCGACGCGCTCAATCCAGTTGACTAAGGTTGGCTAAATTGAACCAATACGGGGGTTGCAAGCGTTACACTTTTGCAATCTGATGGCCCGTATCGCGCGGCGCTCTTGTCGGAGCGCCGCGTTTTTCATATCGAAAGGTGGCACCATGCAGGCATCGCAGCGTCTCGACCGCTTTGGCGCGGAGGTCTTCGCCTCGCTCAACAACAAGCTTCTCGCGCTGAAGGCTCAGGGCAAGACCATTTACAACATGAGCGTGGGCACGCCCGACTTTAAGCCGTACGACCACGTGGTCGAGGCGCTCACGCAGGCGGCCCAAGATCCCGAGATGTGGAAGTATGCCCTGCGCGACCTGCCCGAACTCAAGCAAGCCGTGTGCGATTACTATGAGCGTCGCTTTGGTGTTTCGGGCATTACGCCGTCTATGGTGCAGTCGTGCAACGGCACGCAGGAGGGCGTGGGCCATTTGGGCCTGGCCCTGCTCGATCCGGGTGACACCATTCTGGTTCCCGATCCGTGCTACCCGGTCTTTGAGGCAGGTGCCAAGATCGCCGATGCCAAGCTCGAATACTATCCGCTGGTTGCCGAGCATAATTACCTGCCCTATGTGGCGGGTATCGATCCCGAGGTGGCCGATCGTGCCAAGTACATGATCGTGTCGCTGCCCGCCAACCCGGTCGGCTCTGTGGGCACGCCCGAGGTCTACGAGGAGATCATCGCTTTCGCCCGCGAGCACGACCTGCTCATCGTCCATGACAACGCGTACTCCGACATCGTCTTCGACGGCGAGCCCGGCGGCAGCTTCTTGCAGTATCCCGGTGCGCTCGAGGTGGGCGTGGAGTTCTTCTCGCTTTCCAAGTCGTTTAACGTCACCGGTGCGCGTATCGGCTTTTTGGTCGGCCGCGAGGACGTGGTCTCTGCCTTTGCCAAGCTGCGCGGCCAGATCGACTTTGGCATGTTCTTCCCGATCCAGAAGGCTGCTATCGCCTGCCTGAACGGTCCGCGCGATGAGGTCGAGGCGCAGCGTCTGAAGTACCAGGAGCGTCGCGATGCCCTGTGTGACGGTCTTGAGGGCCTGGGCTGGGAGCGCCCCAACGCGCATGGCTCTATGTTTGTGTGGGCCAAGCTTCCCGGTGGTCGCACCGATTCCATGGCGTTTTGCGAGGAGCTCATGGAGAAGGCCGGCGTTGTGGTGACGCCGGGCGCGAGCTTTGGCCCTTCGGGCGAGGGGCACGTGCGTATGGCACTGGTCTTGCCGCCCGATCAGATCGCTTTGGCTGTCGAGGCCATTCGCGAGGCGGGCCTGTATTAGAAACCTATTTCGACTCGTCAATAGCTCGAAACCGATTTCGTGCAGTTATTTTACGAATTCTGCAAACAATTTCGGTAAACGGTCGATTTTTGGCTGCGAATAGGAGCATAATCAAAGTCCCGATTGGATGTATTGGGATTACGGCAAGCCGCTCGGGTCGTTCCCGAGCGGCTTGTTTGTGGAGAGAGATGGGAGTTTCTAATGGTTAACGAGAAGAAGGTCGCTATTGTCGGCTGCGGCTTCGTCGGTTCGTCTTCGGCGTTCGCACTGATGCAGAGTGGTCTGTTCTCCGAGATGGTCCTCATCGACGTGGACAAGAACCGTGCCGAGGGTGAGGCCCTGGATATCGCGCACGGCATGACGTTTGCCGAGCCGATGAAGATCTACGCCGGCGATTATTCCGATGTCGCGGACGCCGCCATGATCGTCGTCACCGCTGGCGCTGCCCAGAAGCCCGGTGAGACCCGCCTGGACCTGGTCAACAAGAACGTAAACATCTTTAAGTCCATTATCCCCGAGATTAAGAAGTCCGGCTTCGACGGCATTCTGCTAATCGTCTCCAACCCGGTTGATGTTCTGACCTATGCTGCCATCAAGATGTCCGGCCTGCCCGAGGGCCATGTCATCGGCTCCGGCACCGTGCTCGACACTGGCCGTCTGCAGCAGATGCTTGGTGCTCACGTCGAGGTTGACCCGCGCGATGTCCAGGCCTATGTCATGGGCGAGCACGGCGACTCCGAGTTTGTCGCTTGGTCCAGCGCTCAGGTTGCCGGCGTGCCGCTGAACACCTTCTGCGAGCTTCACGGTCATCTGGAGCATGAGACCGCCGAGAAGCGCATCGCCGAGGACGTCAAGAACTCCGCCTACACCATCATCGAGAAGAAGCACGCCACCTACTACGGCGTCGCCATGGCTGTCAAGCGCATCTGCACCGCTGTTATGCGTGACGAGCAGACCGTTCTGCCCGTTTCCTCGCTCATGGTGGGCGAGTATGGCCTGTCCGATCTTGCCATCTCCATGCCGACGGTCGTTGGCCGTGACGGCGTCGTCTGCCGCGTTCCCGTGCCGTTGAACGATGACGAGCAGCATGAGCTCACCGCCTCCGCCAAGGCCCTCAAGGACATCATCGACAGCGTCGACTTCTCCTGCTAAATTCGGCTCGTTTAAGCAACAGGCTACAATGAAGGCGTCCGGATCCATGTGACCCGGGCGCCTTTTTATGCATTTGGGACAGGTTTGTTTGCAGCAATCTTCGATGCGCCCGGGGCGGGATCGACCGCTATACTGGTTCGTGCCGAAATCGATCTAGAACGGAATGCCGTATATGAAAATCAATCACGCGATTCTGCATATCCTGGACTTTGACTCTGCCGTCAACGTCATGAGCCAGCGCGAGCTCGATACCGAGAGCCGTACCGTGCGCAACTTCGTGACCACACATCTGCGCCGCGCGCGTACCTCGGCCGACAACAAACGCGCCACGTTTGCCGAGAACTCTGCGTTTGGTGGTGAGCTCAAGGGCTATTTCTTTGGCGAGCGCGAGTTCGTGGACCTGTCGCAGCAGATTGCGGAGTTTATCTCCTCCGAGCTCACCAAAGCCGAGAAAGCCGAGTCCACCGACGTGCTCGTGGCCGATTTTGACGACGATGAGGATGCCCGCTGGTTTGCCGTGATGCTGCTGGGCTCCAAGCAGGCTTTTATGCACGAAGTGGGTCGCGAGGAGGGGGAGGTGCGCAACGACATCGCGCGCCACTACGCCATTCTGCCGAACCCCTCGCAAAAGGTGCCGAGCTATGCCATCGTGCGCGCGAGCACCATGGAGATCGGCTATGTGGACAAGAAACGCAAGATCGCCGGCGAGGACCGTATGCTTATCCCCGATGGCCTGCTGCAGTGCGACACGGGCGTATCGGGCAAGGAGGTCATCGACACCGTGACGCGTGTGGTTGAGGAAGTCGCCGAGGAGCACGGTGCCAACACGGCTGTAGCACTCGCCAAGGTTAAGGCTGCTGTTGCCGAGAAAGTTGAGGATGACGAGGAACTGCCCCCTTGGGATATCGTCGATGAGGTCTTTGAGGACGAGCCGGTCATCAAGGAAAGCGTGCGCGCGGCACTGACCGAGGAGAAAGTTCCCGAGCGCGTTCCCGTGGAGCGCAAGCAAGTTGAGCGCGCGGCGGTGCGCAATCATAAGATCCGTACCGATACGGGTATCGAGATCAGCTTCCCGGCCGAGATGGGTTCGAACTCCGAGTACATCGAGTTTGTCAACGAGCCCAACGGCCTCATCTCCATCGAGCTCAAGAATATCGGCAGCATCGAGAATCGATAGGGCTTTTTTCTTTCGAATAAAAGTCTGGATTATATTTTGAAGTATACTTTGAAATATAATCCAGATTATTTTTTGGAGGTCAAAATGTCCCCACTTGTTCTGGAAAAACCGGTGTTTACAAAAGACCAAGTTGTTTCGGCTACCGAAGCAAGCAAGTCTTTATCTGCCATTCGTAAACGCGCAAAACGCGCACCACAGTTCATTGCCGATCATAACGATATCGATACCGTGATTATCGACTATGCCGCCTATGAGGAAATGTACGGTGCGCTGCAGTATCTGCACGAACTTGAGATAAATCGCATCGCTGCGGATCGAGTCAAGCATGGTCCGCATGAATTTGTTCCGTTTGAGGACGCCCTAACTACCGAGGAGCTCGCGGAGTTTGAATCGATGGATCCGGACGTGATCCCCGATGAGGATCTTTTCGAATGAGTGGGCATTTTGTCGTCGGCTTTTTGAATCGAGACGTCGAGAAGGAATATCAAAAACTAGATGGATCTCAGCGAAGACTCGTGCGTATTGCAGTCGCGAAATTAAAGACGCGCGCTGATGAAATTGGAACGCCGCTTCACGGTGAGCTTGCCGGCTGCAAAAAGATCAAATGGCGGAATGCAGGACTCCGAATGGTTTTTCGAATCCGGGAGGACGGAACGGTTGAGATTGCCGAGATCGTGGCAATAGGGCGGCGCGACCGTTCCGAGGTCTATAAGACGGCCGCAGGACGCCTGTCAAAGCGACCCGCCATGGTTGAATACGACGGAACCCTGAGATGATGAAGGCCGAAGCCCCGATGGTGCTTCGGCCTTTTTTGTTTTCGGCTTGGTTGCTGACATTGCGCCGCAGGTTGAGCATACGTCAGCGAAAACGCCCCTAGGCGAGCAAGGTGACGTGAAAGAGGAGGGAAGCGTACTTCGGTACGCGACCGACGATTGAACGTCAGATTGCCGCTTAGGGGCGTTTGCAGCGTCGAGCCGTTACGCGGTTTGGCAAAACCGCGTAACTTCTACAGCTGGCGCAGGCCCTCTTCCAGGCCGGTCTTGCTGTCGGTCTTCTCGTCGCGCATCTTGATGGCGCGGGCGGGGACACCGGCCACGACGGCGCCGGCGGGGACGTCCTCGACGCACACGGCGCCGGCGGCAACTACAGCACCCTTGCCCACGTGCACGCCTTCCAGGACCACGGCGTTTGCGCCGATCATGACATCGTCCTCGATGATGACGGGCGTGGCGCTGGCGGGCTCCACAACGCCTGCCAGCACGGTGCCGGCGCCGATGTGGCAGTTCTTGCCCACGGTGGCGCGACCGCCCAGCACGGCGCCCATATCGATCATGGAACCCTCGCCGATAACGGAGCCGATGTTGATGATGGCGCCCATCATGATGACGGCACGGTCGCCAATCTCGACGCGGTCGCGGATGATCGCGCCCGGCTCGATGCGGGCGTTGATGCCCTTAAGGTCGAGCATGGGCACGGCGGAGTTGCGGCAATCGTTTTCAACGTCGTAGTAATCGATGGAATCGGCATTGGCGTCCAGGATGGTCTTGAGCTCGTCCCAGTCGCCAAAGACGGTCTTGCCGCGACGGCCGCCGTAGACATGTGCGTCGCCCCAGGCAACCTTCATGCCCGGCTTCTCGCGCACGTACAGCTTGACGGGCGTCTTTTTGGGCGCGGTGGCGATGTAGTTGATAATCTCCTGTGCATCCATCTCGGCTGCGTTGCTCATTTGCTATCTCTCCTTTGGGTGGATTCGGTTGATACCTGGTTAGGCAAACATGACCTTGTCGAACGTATAGAAGCCGGGTTCGCGGGTGACGAGCTTCTGCGCGGCTGCCAAGGCGCCGTTGACAAAGATCTGACGGCTCGTGGCGCGGTGGGTGAGCGTGACCTCCTCGTCCTGGCCAAAGAAGCTCACCTCGTGCACGCCGGCGACGGTGCCGCCGCGCAGCGAGTGCATACCGATTTCCTTGGGATCGCGTGCTCCGCACATGCCCTCGCGGCCATAGACGGGGTGGTAGCCTGCCTCGGGCTCGGCTTCGACGACGGCGTCGAGCAGTAGCTTGGCAGTGCCGCTGGGGGCGTCGACCTTTTGGTTGTGGTGCGTCTCGACGATTTCGCAGTCAAAGCCGGGCAGCTCGCGTGTAGCCTGCGCTACCAGATGGCGCAGGGCTGCGATACCGATGGAGTAATTGCCCGAGTGCATAACGCGGGTGTTCTGGCCCAGTTCACGCAGGCGGTCCATCTGCTCGGGGGTGTAGCCTGTGGTGCCTGAGACCAACGCCGCGCCCGTGCGCTCGACATAGGCGACGACGGCGTCGAAGGTCGCGACGTTCGAGAAGTCGATGATGACGTCGGCAGCCGGTGCGTTCTCGAGCTCGCTCAAATCGAAGCCAATCTGGGCCACGATATCAAAAACGGGCTGCCCGGCGGCGTCGACAATGCCTTCGGCGGTAGTGCGGATGAGCGAGCCCATGCGGCCCGTTCCCATAATGACGGTCTTAATCAAGTAGACCAGCTCCCTTCAGAGCATCGGTAAGTGCGGCTCGCGTGTCGTCTGCCATGGGGCACAGCGGCATACGGTAGTTTGCCTCGATCATGCCCATCTGGGCGAGCGCTTCCTTGACGGGGATGGGGTTGACCTCGCTAAAGAGGGCGTTGATGAGCGGCTGGCCGGCAATTTGGATATCGCGGGCGCGTGCCACGTCACCGTCCAGATAGGCGCGGCACATGTCGTGCACGAGCTGCGGCTGCACGTCGGCCCATACGCTGATGGTACCCGAGGCGCCCAGGCTCATGAGCGGTACGGTAAGCGCGTCCTCGCCCGAGTACATGCGGAAGTCGTCGGACAGCAGGTGGGCGATCTTGGCCGCGTAGGCGACGTTGCCAGAGGCTTCCTTAATACCCATGATGTTAGGATGTGCGGCAAGGCGCTCTACGTTGCGCTCGCTGATACCGCAGCCGCAGCGGCCGGGGATGTTGTACAGGATGCAGGGGATGTCAACGGCATCGGCGACGGTCTTAAAGTGCTGATAGATACCCTCTTCGTTGGACTTGTTGTAGTAGGGGGTAATGAGCAGCAGACCGTCGGCGCCCAGGCCCTGATAGGTGAGCGACTTGGTGAGCATGGTCTGCGTGGAGTTGGAGCCCGAGCCGGCGATGACGGGGACGCGTCCTGCAACATGCTTGACCACGGCGGCGACGACGGAGTTGTCCTCGTCATCGGTCATCGTGGCGCTCTCACCGGTGGTGCCCAGGGTGAGGATGGCGTCGGTGCCATTTTGCAAGTGGAAATCGATAAGGCGCTCGAGCGCGTCAAAGTCGACGCTGCCGTCCTTTTTAAACGGCGTGACGAGGGCGACGATCGAGCCCTCGAGGTTGCGGATATCCATGTTCTTCTCCTTCGCTTCCGCGATCTGGATGCGTTTGTTCCATTGGGCGGCGACGGCCAGGCGCTCGTCCTGAGCGCGACGACGAGCGCTTTCGGCACGCGATTTGGCCAGCAGCTCACGGCCGCACGGCAGCACGTCGAGCGTGGCAAAATAATCGCCCGGGCGCTCGGCGCGGCGGATAAGGTCGGCCGAGCCGTCGGGGCGCAGCAACACCTCGGCCGAGCGCAGCCGTCCGTTGTAGTTGTAGCCCATGGAGTAGCCATGCGCACCGGTATCGTGGATTACAAGCAGGTCACCCATGTCGATATGCGGCAGCTTGCGATCGATAGCGAACTTGTCGTTGTTCTCGCATAGGTTGCCCGTGATGTCATAGGTGTTCGTGACGGGCGCTGTGGCCTTGTCGGCGCCGCCCGGCTGACCCATCACCGTAATGTGGTGGTAGGCGCCATACATGGCAGGGCGAATCAAATCGACGGCGCTTGCATCGACACCGATATAGTCCTTGTAGATCTGCTTCTCGTGGATAGCCTTGGTGACCAGGCAGCCGTAGGGACCCATCATAAAGCGGCCCATCTCAGTGCAGATGGCCACATCGCCCATGCCGGCGGGAACCAGGATCTCGTCGTATGCCGCGTGTACTCCCTCGCCGATGGCGCGAATGTCGTTGGCCTGCTGCTCGGGCAGGTAGGGGATGCCGACGCCGCCGGACAGATTGATGAAGACGACGTGTGCGCCGGTCTCGCGCTCCAGGCGTACGGCAAGCTCAAAGAGGATGCGCGCGAGCTTGGGGTAGTAGTCGTTGGTGACGGTGTTGCTGGCAAGGAATGCGTGGATGCCAAAGTCCTCGGCGCCCTTGGCCTTGAGCATGCGGAAGGCCTCGAAGAGTTGCTCGGTGGTCATGCCATATTTGGAGTCGCCCGGGTTGTCCATGATGCCGTTGGAGAGCTGGAACAGACCGCCTGGATTAAAGCGGCAGCTGACCGTTTTGGGGATGGGCCCCGCAACGCGCTCAAAGAACTCGATGTGGCTGATGTCGTCAAAGTTGACGATGGCGCCCAGCTTGTCGGCGAGCTCAAAGTCGGCAGCCGGCGTGTCGTTGGACGAGAACATGATGTCGTGTCCTGTGATACCCAGCGAGCGGGCGATCATGAGCTCGGTATAGCTCGAGCAATCGCAGCCGCAGCCGTATTCGTTGAGAATGGAGATGAGCGCCGGGTTGGGGTTGGCCTTGACGGCAAAGTATTCCTTAAAGCCCGGGTTCCATGCAAAGGCGTCGCGCACTTCTTGCATGTTGCGGCGGATGCCCGCCTCGTCGTATAGATGAAACGGCGTGGGGAACTGCTCGACGATATGCTCGAGTGTCTCCTTGTCCACAAACGGCTGCTTGGCCGCATATGCCTCGTTGGGGGTCAATGCCATGTCCCGTAAACCTCGCTATCCAGACGGCGCCATCTGCGCATCGAATCCGCATAGCGTGGACCCAATGTCCGGATAGCGCTCCCGCATTGCTGCAGACAGTCCTGTGGGTGTTTCCCACAGGCCCACCAGGTTGTTCGTGCCCGAAAAACCCAGTTCGGCGGGTTTCGCCTCCCCACGGGGTCAAAGCCTGCCGGCTCGCCCGCGGCTCTTCGTGCCCGCGCCTCTATCAAGTGGTAAAGACCCTATCACGTTGCACTTTACCAAACAAGAGTATTCGTATATAACGTTTAAAAAATGCAGGGATATGCTGGAAACATGTGCGCCACAATCCTGTATCACAATAAGTTGCAACAGATGTGCCTCACGAAGGGATCCTCTATGACCGAGCTCCAAGAACTCCGTCGCTATCGCCGCGATCTCCATCGCATTCCGGAGCTCGATTTCGATCTTCCGCAAACCATTGCCTATATCGAGGGCGTGCTGGCACCGCTCGCTTGCGAGGTGACCCATCCGTGCCCCAGCTGCGTCTGTGCTTTCTTCGACGCCGGCGTTGATGCCGCGCATGCCACGGCGATTCGCGCCGATATGGATGCGCTGCCCATCGCGGAGGCGACGGGAGCGGCCTTTGCCTCGACCCATCCCGGCAAGATGCACGCTTGCGGACATGACGGACACATGGCCATGGCACTTGCCGCCGCGACGTATGTCGACCGTACGATTCGCGAGCAGCCGGGCGCCATTAGGCGCAATGTGCTCTTTGTGTTCCAGCCGGCCGAGGAAACGACCGGTGGTGCCAAGACGGTATGCGAGAGCGGCGTGTTCGAGCGCTACGGGGCGGATCTCATCTTCGGCTTCCACGTGTGGCCCGATCTGCCCGCCGGCACGTTGGCGAGCTGCCCCGGTCCGTTGCTGGCGCGTTCGAGTGAGACGCACATTCATATTCACGGGACGAGCATCCATATCGCTAAGACCTATGGCGTTCCGGTCGAGGAGTCGCACGATGCGGCGCTGGCGGCTGCCAAGTTCTTGGTTGCCGAGCGCGAACTGATGGACGAGCTGGGCACCGACGAGCCCTGTATCGGTAAGTTTGGTCTGCTGCAGGCCGGTACGGTTTGCAACGCGGTGGCGGGGGAGGCCCATGTGGCCGGAAGCCTGCGTGTGTTTACGGACGACATGTTCGACCGTGCGCGCGAGGGCGTACGCCGTGTGCTCGACGAGGCGTGCACCGCAACGGGCTGCACGTATGATCTCGACTTTGCCGAGGGCTATCCACCGGTCGATAACGACCCCGAGCTGTTTGCCAGCGTCGCGCCTGCCTTGTCCGAACTGCAACTTGTGGACGAGCCGCTGCTAATCGCCGAGGATTTCGCCTTCTATCAGCGCTATCTGCCGGGCGTGTTCTTCTTGCTGGGCACGGGCGTGCCGGAGGGTCAAGAAAACCCGAGTGATCCGGATGGCTGTCCCGCCTATGCCACGAGCGCTCTGCATACCGATACCATGCTCTTTGACGAGGAAATTCTGCTCAAAGGCCTCGATGTCTACAAACGATTGCTTCTGCTTGGTTAATTGGCGAAGGATACCTGCTCTAGAAAATACGAACAAATGTACGCTATAATAGAGATGTAAGTCTATAGAAACGTTTGACGTTATTAACGTAAGGCGATACTATGATTGCATCGTATAAAGATGAGGATACCGAACGCTTTGCCATGGGTGTGCGGGTCAGGAGGTTCGTGCCCTTTGAGCGCGTTATGCTGAGGAAGATTCGCCAACTGCAGGTTTGTGCTTCGCTTGATGATCTTCGCGTTCCGCCGGGCAACCGCCTGGAAGCTTTGAAGGGCGATCGTGCCGGTCAATATAGCATCCGTGTTAACGAGCGCTATCGGGTCTGTTTTGAGTGGAGACAGGAGATGGCTTGGAATGTCGAAATCGTCGATTATCACAAGTGATGAGACCTCGTCCGATTTGCTGTCGCCAGTGACTCCTGGTGAGCTTCTCAAAGAGGAGTTTCTTGTTCCCATGGGCATTTCTCAATATCGCCTTGCGAAAGAGACCGGGATTCCGGCTCAGCGTATCGGGCAGATTGTCTTGGGAAAACGTCGCGTGACGGCCGACACCGACCTCCGTCTTTGCCGTTATTTTGGCCTGACGGATGGTTATTGGCTGCGCGCTCAGGTGGCGTTTGACCTTGAGGCCGAGAAAAGGCGGATCGAACCGGAACTCGATAAGATCGTTCCTGTTCAGCAGACCATTGCGCTGTAGTGCTTAAAGATGATGGGGGTGGCGTGACGATGAAGCGACGCCGACAGCCTGCCGTATATAGTCCGGGTGGATGCGGGTGCGGTTTGCTGCTGCTTCCGGTCATCGCTGTGAGCATTGGCGTGATGTTTGTGCTTGCTGGGCTGGCTGCAGCAGCGCTTGTGCTGTTGATTGCGGCCATTGGCGTGACGATTTGGCTCTGCCGCAATCGCGAGCAACGCCGTGCCGACGGTAAAACCAATGTCGGATGGGCCATCTTTTTGGTTGTCACCTACCTATTGAGTATCAGTTATCTGGCGTTCTTTATCTTGTTGCTTGTGAGCACCTTTACCGGGGAATCCGTAACGGTGGGGTAGGCTTCGACGAGCTTCTTGAGGATGAAGCGAGGGGCGGACTCTGAATGAACCGCGCCCCGCATCAACAAGTTTCATTCGTTGTGTAGCAATCCGAATGTACAAGCGTTTGGCGTGAGAGCACCGCCGCCAGCAACACGGGAAGGCAGGCTGCAATCGCCAGCCCCCATGCCAGCTCATCGCAATAGATTCCATAAGGACTCCCCAACAGGACATAGGCCAACTAACGAGCCCATCATCCGCTGCGGTCACAAATTGGCTGACAGCTGAATCATCGCTATAAAACGCGAGGTAAAATGCCCAAAGATTGATGGATGGTTCGCAGAATTTGCAAGGGTTATTGAGAAAGCAAAGCTGCGAGAAAGGAAGAGCCATGGCTAAGAAGACGGGAGAGAAAGACACGGTTGGAAGGGCCAAAGGTTTCGAGATGCCCATCGATGAGGAATCGGCTGGCAAGCTGCTCGATACCATCTACAGGAGCGCACTGAATGGCGTCCCTAAGGTGAGTCGCTCGGTCGACGAGATGGTTGAGGACTACACGGGAAAGGCGAAGTCACCCGATGATGCCGCAAGGGCACTCGCAAAGTGGCAGATCATGAAATGCGGAACCTCAGGTTTCGTCACCGGGCTCGGGGGCTTGATTACGCTTCCGGTCGCAATTCCCGCGAACATAAGCAGCGTCATGTACGTCCAGATGCGCATGATCGCCTGCATCGCGAAGATGGGTGGCTATGACGTTACGTCCGACCAAGTTCAGACGATGATCTACATGTGTCTCACGGGTACGACGGCGAGTGATCTTGTCAAAATGGGGCTCATCAAGACTGGGACGAAATCGCTTGAGGTCGCAATCAAGAAGATTCCCGGGGCGGCACTCGTGAAGATCAACCAGAAGGTCGGCTTCAGATTTATCACGAAGTTCGGCGAGAAAGGCATCATTAACCTCGGGAAAATGCTGCCCCTCGCCGGCGGCGTGATTGGCGGCGGTGTGGACGTGGCATCGACGAGCATCATTGCTAAGAACGCCATCAGGATGTTCATGGAGGGCGAGGACCCCGATGGAACCCTGCCCACTGAAGCGGAGGTCGAAAGCATCGAAGATGTTGAGGTGGAAAGCGACCTGCTTTAGTCCTTGCTACGTGCTCCACACCCCATCGCCTAGCCTATGCCGTAGGGGCTGCCCGGCCGTTATGAGGTATCCCGCCTGCTCCTCGCGGTCTATTCGGCACATCGCGCGCATCGTTTGCTTTGAGTCGCAGGCCGTGTCATTGCCGCCCACGATGGCCTTGTGGTTGTTGAATGTGGTCGGGCCCATGTGACCCTTGGGCGGTTCTCAGCCCGCATCTACCAGGATTCTATCGAGCTCGTTCGAGCATCGAGTGTGTAGGGCATGCTCGAGAGCGTCGTCGTCCGCATGGACTACGCCGCGCAGGTTTGTCATGTCGGAAATCGAGGCAAGACGCTGCAGCCGTAGAACCAGTAGTTCAAATCGATGTTGGCAAGCCTCGAGGTGTCATCGGCGATGGACACGCGCTTCATGCTCTTCTATACCGCAACCTTAGCTCTCAGCTAATGAATTCTAGTTTAATCCTTTCTACGATGTGCTGTGTGCCGGCACGGTAGCCGGATCGTAGGAAGGATGCATGATGAAAAAGCTTGAAAACGAAGTGCTGCTGAGCCGTCGCGCTGCACTGAGCGCATTCGCCACCGTCGCCTTGGGGACTGCCGGTCTTCTTGCCGGTTGTGGTAGCGATAAGGCGACCGTCACCGAGGACGCTGGCGATGGCGACAAGAAGGAAGAGGCGAAGAAGGAAGAGCAGTCTACGACTGACCTGGCGGTTGGTGCGACGGTGACCACGGCTGCCGGTCTTTCCGTCGTTGTCGATTCCGTCCAGCCCGGCCTCACAAATTATGACGGTTCGACCATGACGGGCATTCACGTCACGTACGTTAACAATGGCGATGAGGGCGCAGATTACAATATCTACGACTGGAAGGGCGAGGACGCCAACGGCGCTCAACAGAATCAGGGTTACTACAGCGAGGGCTCCGATGAGCTGCAGTCTGGTACCCTTTCCGCCGGTGGCTCCGTGGCGGGCAATATCTACTTTGATGGCGATATCAAGAAGGCACTGTATTTTGCCAACATGTTTGATAAGTCTGCCACTGCAAGCTGGGTGCTGGCCTAGCATGTCGCTACCGTTGCGCCGTATGGGAGGTGAGGTCGTATGCCCGATAAAAAGTTGACTGACGAGTTACTCAATGAACTTCTCGACGCGCAAAACATCGATGGCTATATCAAAGAACACGACTTTGCCGCCCCGTCGCTTTCGGACTACCTGAAGCAGCTGCTGCAGGAAAAGGGCTTGGAGCGCTCGCGCGTGGTTCGTATGGCCGATCTCAATGAGACCTTTGGCTATCAGATCTTTACCGGTGCGCGTCATCCGAGTCGCAATAAGGTGCTGCAGATTGCCTTTGCGATGGCGCTGACGCTCAAAGAGACCAACCGTGCGCTGACGGCTGCCGGGGTAAGCGTTCTTAACTGCAAGGACCGCCGCGATGCGATTATCATCTTTTGCATCGATCGCGGGTGCAGCCTCCAAAAGGTCAACGAGGAGCTGTATCGCTTTGGCGAGGAGACGGTGAGTTAGCGGCTGATATCTGAGCCGGCGGAGCTGTCGAACAGCGATGCAAACGAACGGGGCGCGGATGCCATGGGGTGTCTGCGCCCTGCGCTATGATGGAGGCTATGGATACTCAGACCCCAACATATTCCGATGATGAGTTGACCGCAGCGCTTGCCGAGCACCTGGCGTCGCTCGATCGTGACGATAGCTATCGCGTGGAGCGTGTACTTAAGCGCTCGCCCGTTGAAACAACCGAGCTTGTGTACTTTGAAGGAACCGGCGGTGGTTCGCTCGGCCCCTTTGTCCGTAAACGCATCGATGCTTCGGCTCAAATCGGCGGGGCATACGGGCGTTTGTTTGCCGCTCAGCGGGCAGGCAGGCGTTTTGAGCACCTGCCCAGAATCGTCGATTGTCGTCGTGTGGGCGACGAGCTCAACGTGGTTATGGAATACATCGAAGGGGAGACGCTCAGGGCGCTGGTGTACCGTCTGGGGGCCACCCCCGATTATGCGCGTGAATTGTATCCTGCCCTATGCGATGCCGTGGGCGGGCTCCACGCCGGTTTTGCAATGGCGGGGGAGACGTCGGCGCCGGTGATCCATCGCGACCTCAAGCCGTCGAATATCATCGTGACAGGTGCCAACTATACGCCTGATGACGGCCTGACGTTTTCATCGCTGGTGATTATCGACTTGGGGATCGCGCGCGTATGGCGCGATGGCGCCGATGCCGACACCGTCAAGTTTGGCACGCGACCCTATGCGCCGCCCGAGCAGTATGGGTTTGGGCAGACGAGTGTGCGCAGCGACGTCTACGCACTTGGCGCCCTGTTGTTCTTCTGCTTGACGGGAGTCGACCCTAAACCAGGGCTCGACATGCGCGAGCAATGCGAGGCGCGTGGCATTCCCACCCCACTTGCCGATGCCGTCTGCATGTCGATGGCGCTCGACCCGGCCAAGCGTTTTGCGAGCGCGGAAGCGTTGGGACGGGCGACGCGCGCGGCATACGATCTAAGTCGCCCCGTGCGGCCTCCTGCGCCTGCGCCTGTCCGTACTCCGGCCTCGGAGACGGTGTTGACGCCCCAAGGGCTCCAGAACCCCACAGGGCTTCCTAGGCCTGCCGCCTCCGCTGCATGCGGTCTGCTCTCTCGCGTTCCGGAGTCTCTGGGGCGTATTTGGAATACGCTCGTCTGCTTCTCGCTGCTTGTGTTCTTTGCCGGAAGTCACTTTGCCGTCTTTCACCCCACGGGAGCAAACCAAAGCTACCCGACGTGGCTTCTCATAATCGAGTATTTTTTCTTTGTCGATGGCCTTATGGTGCTTATGCATTTTGCGCTGCTCGATAAGCGCCGTCTTCGTCGGCGATTCGCACTGCTCGACAGCTATCGCGGCAAGAAACTCGCGAAACTCTGGCTCAAGGCATTGAGTGTGCTGCTCCTATGCATGATCGTCATAGTCGCGGTTGCCAATGCGACCGGCGTCGTCGATACCTCCGCTACCTAAAAGAAAAGGGCCCCGTTGGGGCCCTTTGCAGTTGCACTTAGATGCGGTTCATCTGAGCGGCGACTTTGTTGTACCAGTCCTGCCACGTGGGCGGGCAGTACTTTTTGGCCGCAGCCGGGGTAAGGGTGGAGCCGTAGTTGGCGCCCAGATAGGCAACGTGAGCGGAGATGCCCTCGCTCCAGCTGCCAAAGCTGCGCCAACCGCCGCCACGTGCACTCCAGCCCCAGGCGTTATAAGAATTGGCGCAATAAGCACCCTTGGTGCTCTCGATGCAGGCGATGGCGGGGGACCAACGGGGGTCGACACCGGTATTCCAAGCGGCGACGGCAAAGTTGTAGCCCTGGCCTGCCATGGGGGAGCCGGCGAGATAATTGTCGATGCGGCTCGTCCACTCATTAATGAACGAATCGTAATCGGAACTACCGGTATTGGAGTTGTTCACCGTGGTGTCGATGGTGGTGTTGGTGTTGGTGGCCTGGCTGCTGGAATTGCTGCCGCTTACGCCCTCGCCCGAGAGCTTCTCGGCGGCAGCGGCCTTATCGGCCTCAAGCTTGGCAAGCTCGGCGGCATTTTCCTGCTCGGCTTTTGCCTGTGCCTCGCTGCGGAGCTGCTGGGCCTGCGCCAGCGCATCCTCGGCGTTTTTCTGCTCTGCCTCAAGCTGTGACTTGGCCTGCTGGAGCTCGGCCTTGTTCTGCTCAAGTTCGGTTTGCATGTTATTGAGCTCTTCGATCTCGTCGACGCTCGAGCTCGTGATCTGGTTGGTGTATTTGCAGGTCGTGATGAACTCACCCAGGCTCTGCGCGTTGACCAGGAAGCTCACGATGGGATTGGTGCCCTTCTGATACTTGTACAGATCGCGCATGGCAGAGCTTGCCTTGGCCTGCTGCTCGGGAAGCTTAGCCTCGATTTCCTCGATGCTCGCCTCATTGGAGTCAATCTGCTTTTGCAGGTCATCGAGTTTGGTGCGGGCGTCGTTGTAGGCGCTCGTGGCGGCTTCGATCTTCTGCTGGGCTGCGGAAAGCTGGTCCTGCGTTGCCTGCGAGGCGGCATACGCCGCAACGGGGGAGAGCATCGGCGTGGCCGTCAGCGCAACGGCGAGCGCGGCGCTCGTGATGATACGAGCCGGCTTCGACGCAATGAGCGCTGCGGTGCGATGATTCGAATGCTGCATCCAGTCCCTCTGCAATCAATCGTAGGTTATGGTTCGAACGGTATTCTACTACTGCTTTCGACCTCAACTTGAACCTTAAAGGTTCCAAAGGGTCAAGTTGAACTTGAGGCTTTGGCTTTGACCTGCAGTTATGATGAATTGTTGAGAAACCATAGAGTTCAACTTTAACGTTACGGGGGCCTGTTTGAGAGGGGTTTGGGGCTGTAAAAGCTATCTCAACGTGGGGTTTTACAACTACAGCGTGCCCTCCTGGCGAGCCTGCTCAATCTCTTCGAGCGCCTCGGCGGGGGTGAACGAACAGGTGCCGTCGCCGAGTTTGACTACCTGGATATCGTCGCCGATATGGACCTCTCCGCCCTTTAGTACCACGCCGAAAACGCCCCCGTGGGGAAAGATGCAGTCGCCGGCTAGATAGTAGATGGCACAGCGTGTGTGGCAGACCTTGCCGATCTGACTGATTTCGACAAGCACCTCGCTGCCAAGCTTGAGCTGCGTGCCCAAGGGGAGCGAGAGCAGGTTGATGCCCCGGGTTGTGAAGTTCTCTCCAAAGTCACCCTCGTGTACGTCGAGCCCGCGTGCCTGCGCCGTCTGGATGGACTCCGCGGCTAAAAAAGAGACCTGGCGGTGCCAATGTCCGGCGTGCGCATCGGTAGCGAGGCCAAATTGCTCGATGACGGTGTCGCGTCCATCGGCGACGGGCGACTTGCGAGTGCCTTTGTGCTCCGACGTGTTGATTGAGACGATACGAGCAGGCCCGTTGTAAGCATCGTTTGCGGTGCGTAGGGGAGCTGCCGTCCGGGCACGATCCGCAAGTTCGCGCTTGGCGGCGTCAATGATGGGGTTGTTGATCGGATGAGCCTGGGGCACGGTGCACCTTTCGACGGGGCGGGCAACATGTTGAATCCTACAACAACGGTAGGTTCATTGCCCATTGTCATACAACGGTGAGCGCCGTCTTCGTGCTGGACGATTACGTCGATTGCCATAGATACGGTGGAGCTTTGGGCGCCGGCGGCTTGGCACGCTAGAATAAATCAGTTGCGCAAAGACCGCCCATTGTGTGGGCAGTTCATGATAGGAAGTTTCCATGGCATTGCAATTTACAGAGCGCGAGTTCATTCCCGTGCTGCTCGGTGGCGACATCAACGCCTATTCGGTGGCGCGCGCCTTCTACGAGGAGTACCAGGTCAAGAGTCTGGTCTTTGGCAAGTATCAGACGGGTCCCGCGTACCGCAGCCAGATTATCGACTACACGCCCAACGTGGATATCGACACCATGCCCGTGATGCTCAAAACCGTCAACGGCATTGCCCAAGCGCATGCCGACAAGACGATTGTCCTTGTGGGCTGTGGCGACAACTATGTTGCCCTCGTGGCTCAGGCCAAGGATGCTCATGAGCTGGCGGACAACATCGTCGCTCCCTACGCGCCCTACAGCATGCTCGAGCAGTGCCAGAAGAAGGAGATCTTCTACGAGCTGTGCGAGAAACATGGCGTGCCCTATCCGCACACGTTTACCTTTACCAAGGCGATGCTCAATGCCCAGGGTGAGGCGCCTGCCGAAGTGCTCGACCAGATCGATTTTCCTTACCCGATGATTCTGAAGCCTTCTGACGGCATCATGTGGTGGCAGCACGAGTTTGAGGGCCAGAAGAAGGCCTATGAGATTGCCGACCGCGCCGAGCTGGAACAGGTCATTCGCGATTCGTATGCCAGCGGCTACACCGACGACCTGATCTTGCAGGATCGCGTGCCCGGCAACGACGAGTACATGCGCGTGCTCACCAGTTATTCCGACCGCAACGGCAAGGTGCGCATGATGTGCCTGGGCCATGTGCTGCTCGAGGAGCATCAGCCTCACGGCGTCGGCAACCACGCCTGTATCATCACCGAGCCCAATGACGAGCTCATGGGCGGCGTGCGCAAGCTACTCGAGGACCTTCACTTTGTGGGCTATTCCAACTTTGACGTTAAGTACGACGAGCGCGACGGCTCGTTTAAGTTCTTCGATTTCAACACGCGCCAGGGCCGCAGCAACTACTATGTTACTAACAGTGGCTTTAACGTTGCCAAGTATGTGGTGGACGAGTATGTGTTCAACCGCCCGTTTGAGCCGGAGTTTGTGACGGCGCAGGACGAGGCGCTGTGGATGGTCGTCCCCATGGGCGTCGTCGACAAGTACGTCAAGGATCCCGAGCTGCGTGCTAAGGTGCATCGCCTGGACAAGGAAGGCAAGGGCGCCGACCCTTCGTTTATGAAGGGCGACTTTGTCATTAACCGCTGGCTGCGCATGTGGCACACCAAGTTGCGCCACTTTAAGCTGTTCAAGACGTATTACAAGTAGATGAGTGCGGCGCCCGTCCGGTTTGCATCGGGCGGGCGCGGGTATGATACGCGCAATTGCGCAAGCGTCACCAAGGAGGCGGCGATGGAAAAGCTGGGAGTTATCGGCGGCATGGGCGCCGAGGCCACGTCGTATTACTACGACCAGGTGGTGCGTCATACGGCTGCTGCCTGCGATCAAGAACATATCGACATGGTGGTGCTCTCCAAGTCGACCATGCCCGACCGCACGCTGGCCATTAAGACCGGCGAGCATGCCAAGCTGCTGGCGACCATGAAAGAGTGTGCCCAGGCACTCGAGTCGCTGGGCTGTGCGCACATTGCCATTCCCTGCAACACGTCACACTACTTCTACGACCAGATCCAGTCGTTTACCACAGTGCCGATTATCCACATGCCACGCGAGTCGGTTCGCTATGCCCTTGCGGGTGCGGTGATGGGGGAGTGCGAGTTCGACCCCAACCTGAGTATGCCGGCCGAGCCGGTGCACAAGATCGGCATCATGGGAACCGACGGAACCGTGGGCGCGGGCGTCTACGGCCGCGAATGCGAGGCTGCGGGTGTTGAGGTCGTCTATCCCAGCGAGAAACGTCAGAACGATGTGATGTCGCTTATCTACGATGATGTGAAGGCCGGACGTGAGCCCGATATGGATAAGTTCGACCGCGTGATGTGGGAGTTCGCCCGTAGCGGCTGCGACCGCGTCATTCTGGCCTGCACCGAGCTATCGGTGCTACAGAAGTACCGAGAGATGCCCGAGATCACCCTCGACGCCATGGATGTCCTGGTGCGCGAATCCATCATCCGCAGCGGCGCCCCCTACCGCCTCTAGCTTCCGACCCGCCAAAAAGGGAGAGGTTAATTTTGGTAGGTTTTATCTGATGAAACAGTAAAGGCCTCGGCTCGTTTGGTGCGAGCCGAGGCCTTTTACGTTGGGCGGTTGCTGTCGGTGGTGAACTAGAACAGGAAGCCGATGGCGATGAGGGCGATGCTGACGATGAGCACGGCGATGTCCAGGCCCTTGATGGGATAGCGCTTGTACGAGCTGGCGCGTGTGCGCAGGTAGAAGCCGCGCTGCTCGGCGGCAAGCGCGGTGGCGTCTGTCTTGCCCACGCTCGAGATAAGCAGCGGCACGCATAGCGGCAGCATGAGCTTTAGCTTCTTGATGGGGTTCTTGGTGTCGTACTCGACGCCGCGTGCGGTCTGCGCCTCCATGATGGCGTTCATCTCCTGACCAAACACCGGTACAAAGCGCAGCGCCGTGGTAAAGGTGAAGGCATAGCGATACGGCACGTGCAGCACCTCGACGCAGGCGTTGGCAAGGTCGTTGAGCTTGGTCACCATGAGCATGAGGATGAGTGGTAACGCCACGCCCAGCAGGCGCAGGCAGGCCTTCGATCCTGTGATGAGGCCCGTGTCGGTGATAAAGCCCCACACCACGTTGCCATCGCGCATAAAGGCCAGCTGGAGCGCCAGCATGATAAGCGCGAGCGGAATCAGCAACTTGAGCAGCGAGAACAGACGGTCGACGACGCCGGCATAGGCGCCCAGCGCAAGGGTGAGTGCCAAAAAGCCCAGCAGCGCCACGTAGGTGTCGGACAAGAAGATGCCGACGATGATGGCGGCGGCGAGGCCCAGTTTGACGACGGGATTCAGGCGATGCAGCAGCGTATCGCCCGGCATGTAGTCGATGACGTTAACCACGGTGGACCATCTCCTTGGTAATTCGAACGACATCGGTGACCTCGCTCACCTGCGCAAAAGCGGGCGAGACGGAAGATGCCAGACGGCGCGAGAGTTCAATAACCTGGGGAGGCTCCACGTAGGCACGCCGCATGAGATCGATGTTCGAGAATAGCTCGTGCGTGCGGCCGCGGTCGAGGATGCGACCGTCGGCCATTACCACAATGCGCTCGGCAAAATCCGAGACGACTTCCATATCGTGGCAGACCATGATAACGGCGCAGCCACGCTCGGCCATGGTGCGCACCGTTTCCATGACGGTCATGCACTCGCGGTAATCAAGGCCGCTCGTGGGCTCGTCGAGCACAACGATCTTGGGCTCTACGACCACGACAGAGGCGAGTGCCACCATCTGGCGCTGACCGCGCGAGAGCGAGAAGGGCGCCTCGTCGGCCGGCAAGCCAAAGCGGTCGATGACGAGCTGGGCGCGACGCAGAGCCTCGGCACGGTCCATGCCGCCAAGCTCCAGGCCAAAGGCGACCTCGTCGAGCACGGTGTCCTTGCAGATCTGACGGTCAGGGTTTTGGAAGAGGGTTGCGACTTCGCGGGCGATACGGCTCGTGGGAACGGCTTCGGTATCCAGTCCCGTGACGCGCACGCTGCCCGAGGCGGGCTTAAGCAGGCCTGTGAGCAGCTTGGTGAGCGTGGTCTTGCCGGCACCGTTCTGGCCGACGATGCCCACGAGCTCGCCAGGATAGAGCGTCAGGCTAAGGTCGTGTACGGCGGCGCCGCCATTGGGATAGGCAAACTCAACATGGTCGAAGGTGAGTACGGGTTCGGCGTCCTTGGCATGAGGACGCAACGACGGTGCATGCGGGGAACCGACGGGCGCCTGGGCTTCGATGGCCGCGTGTGCGGGGTCGACGATGCCCGAAATCAGGCGCTCGGCCTCATCGACATCCAGGCAAGGGGTACCGCTTGCCAGACCATCGGCCTCGAGGCTATTGAAGATGCGCGTGACGCGGGGACAGTCGACGCCAATGGTACGAAGTTCATCGGTATGCGCGAAGACCTCGTGTGGCTCGCCCTGCAGTGCGATTTCGCCATGGTTGAGCACGAGCACGCGGTTGCAGTACTCCGAGAGCAGGGCGACCTTTTGCTCAACGACGACGATGGTGATTCCAAGTGCGCGGTTTGCCTCACGCAGCGTCTCGAAGACCAACGTGGAGCTGGCGGGGTCGAGTGCCGCGGTGGGCTCGTCGAGAACCAAGACGCGCGGACGCATGGCGAGGATGGCGGCGATGGCCACCTTCTGCTTCTGTCCGCCCGAGAGTGTGGCGATCTCGCGGTCGCGCAGGTCGCTGATGCCGACGGTCTCGAGCGTTTCGCTCACGCGCTGCTCGATCTGGTCGTGGGGAACGCCAAAGTTCTCGAGGCCAAAGAGCATCTCGTCCTCGACGACCGAGGCGACCATCTGTGTGTCGATGTCCTGCAACACGCTGCCGACGATCTGCGACACATCGGTGAGCGAGACTTCGCAGGTGTCGTGGTCGTCAACCATGACGGACCCAAAGAACGTGCCGGTGTAGTGGTGGGGCACGGCACCCGACAGACAGGCGGCAAGCGTGGACTTGCCGGCGCCCGAGGGCCCGATGATGCCGATGAAATCTCCCTTGTTCACGCTGAGCGAGATGTGGCTGAGCGCCTGCTCGGTCTGCGTGCCATAGGAGAACGAGACATCGTCGACGTTGATGATCGTTTCCATGGATACCTTTCATAGTCGTTGGGTGTTCCTATAGTTTTGTCAACCGTCGGGGCTACTCCCGGTAGGGCACCCGGTCGCGCATCACGGCGT
>JAUMPM010000026.1 GCA_031294825.1 Collinsella sp.
AGCTATATCGATACAGAAAGGTCCCCGGACGGAGGGGCCGGATATAAGGTTTATCGCGAGTTCCGCACGCAAAGAAGGCCACTTAATGTGGCCTTCGTCTTGCGCAGGACTGTAGAGCAGGAAACCTTATATCCGGCCCCTCCGTCCGGGGACCGCGCCGTACCAGCTACAGCGTCATGTTTGGATCGGCGTCGACGTCGAACGGCGAGATTTCACCTCGGTCGAATTTACGGCGAGCGACCTCCGCGATCATGGCTGCGTTATCGGTACAGGCAGACAAGGGCGGCACCGTTACGCGAATCCCCTGACGTCCAAGCTTCTTGATCATCATCTCGCGCAGATGCGGGTTGGCCGAGACGCCGCCGCCGATGCAGTATTCCTTACATCCGGTAGCGTGCAATGCGTTTTTGGCCTTCTTGTACTGCACGTCAAAGACAGCCGCCTCAAACGAAGCCGCCAGATCGGGCAGGTGAATCGTGCGCCCGGCTTTGGTCTCTTGCTCGATGTAGAGCGTCACCGCCGTCTTGAGGCCCGAAAGCGAGAAACGATAGTCTCCCCTGCTGTTAAGCGCGCGGGGAAAATCGATCGCCTTGGGGTTGCCTGTCTCGGCCAGCTTGGAAATGATGGGGCCACCGGGATAGCCCAGGCCCAACGCCTTGGCCACCTTGTCGAAGGCCTCGCCCACGGCGTCGTCGAGCGTCTCACCGAGCACCTCGTAATCGTCCCACGCCTTCACGTGCACGAGCATGGTGTGCCCACCCGAGACAAGCGTGAAGATAAACGGCGGTTTGAGGTCGGGTTGCGCCAGCAGGTTGGCAAACAGGTGCCCCTCCAGATGGTTGACGCATATGAGCGGCTTACCGGCAGCGTAGGTAAAGCCTTTGGCAAAGGCAACGCCCACCACGAGGGCGCCCACCAGGCCCGGACCCTGTGTCACGCCCACGGCGGCAAGCTCGCTGGGCGCAATCGCCCCACCCTCAAGGCCAAGCGATGCCGCGGCATCCTCGAGCGCCGCATCTACGACACTCACAATCACCTCAACGTGCTTGCGCGAGGCGATCTCGGGCACCACGCCGCCAAAGCGGGCGTGAAAATCAATCTGTGTCGACACCTGGTTGGCCAGCATATTGCCATCCGCATCGATAATCGCCACGGCCGTCTCGTCGCAGGAACTCTCGATAGCGAGCACTAGGCGACGACGCTCAATTTCAGCGCGCTCCTCAACGGTTCGCTCGGGCGCAGGCAGCGGCCATACACGCTGCTCAGCCGCCGTCGGCTCGGGCGAAGCGTTGTCGACCGGGAGCACCAAGGGCAGCGGCGCCGTCATGACGATGGCATCCTTGCCGGCACCATAGTAGCCGCGGCGCCGTCCTGCCTCGGTAAAGCCCAGAGCGTTATAAAGCGCGATCGCTCCCTCGTTGCCGTCCTCGACCTCGAGCGAAGCCGTGGTGCAGCCGAGCATCTGGGCATCATAGCTCACATGCGACAGCAGCTTGCGGGCAATGCCCTCACGGCGATGTGCCGGGTCGACGGCGACATCCAGAATCTGCACATCACCGTCCACGACCATACCGCCGGCAAGGCCCAGCAGCTTGCCGTCGTCGTGTGCCACCCACCAACTACGCGGCGCAGCGACGTCCTCGCCCAGTTCGGACAGGAACATGCCCGGCGTCCACGCCTCGTGTCCGGCACCTTCAAAGCAGGCAGCCTCCAGCGCGCTCGCGCCCTCGGCATCCGCCGCGCCCATGGGACGGAACTGCAGATGACGACCGGCGAGCTCATCGGCAACACCCGTAATTTCGCTCTGCGCACTCTCGGCAAGACCAAGACGCTTGCGCTCGTTTTCCTCGGCATCCGAAAGGCGCGTGTAAATCGGCAAGACGCGGGCCGGATCGCCGTCACCCGCAGCGTGCGCGAGCAGCAAGCCCTCGCCCGAAGGCCACCACAGGTCGCGCTCCACGCAGCGGGCGGTCTCGTCCTCGCCCAGCAGCTTGCCATAGCGCACGAGACCGTCACCGGTCAGCTGAACCTGGTCCCAGTCCGCTGCTTGGCGCCACTCATCGAGCGCAACGGCGGCCTTGACCACGTGTTCGCGCTCAAATTGACGCTCGGGACCCTCATCGACCAGCATATACAGCGCCGGATATACCTCACCGCGCATAGCATCGGCCAAGATACCAAGCTTGCCGCGCACGCCAGCCTTCCACGCCGTCCAAGCGCAAGCGTCGAGCGTCGACACGCCCAGCAGCGGAACATTGGCACCGCGCGCGAGGCCCTTGGCAGTGGAGATGCCGATGCGCACACCCGTAAACGACCCCGGGCCGCGACCGACCACGTAGCAACCAACATCGCTGCGATCCAGACCGGCCTGAGCCAGCAAGCCATCAACGGTATTCACGAGCTCAACGTTGGCGTGACGGCGACACATGTGGTCGCCACTCACGAGCTTCGTCTCGCCCGTCCGCCCATCAATCCAGCTTGCCGCGCAGGCAAGCATGTCGGTCGAGGTATCGAGCGCCACCACCAGCGCGTTGTCGTTATGCAAGCTCATCTTGTACAGCCTTATCAATCAAATGGGAAAGCTCCATTGCGCGGTCACCGTGCGCCTCGAGCGTTATCGTTCGCACATCACTGTCGCCCTCATCACGCTTGAGCGTCACCGAAAGATACTCATCCGTCAGCTCGTCCTGGAATTGTTCGCCCCATTCCAGCAGGCAAGCACCCTCATAGCCCAGCACATCGAAAATGCCCGTATCCTCGAGCTCGTAGGCATGCTCCAAACGGTATAGATCAAAGTGAAACAGCGGAATACGGCCTTGATCGTGAACGGCCATGAGCGCAAACGTAGGGCTCGTAACCATATGCCCATCGCCCAGCCCGCGCGAGACGCCCTTGGTAAAGTGAGTTTTGCCCACTCCCAGGCCACCGGTCAGGATGAGCACATCGCCGTCCTCAAGGCACGGTGCAATTAGCTCGCCAAAGTACTCCGTATCGGCAGCGCAAGTCGTTTTGTAAGTACCTACCCCCAGGCGCTCCAGGGACATATATGCTCCTTATTATTCCGAGGCGTCCTCTGGTGCGGGATGTCGCTCCAGATAATCGCCCAGCATCTTAAAGTCTTCCTCCAGCAGCTCCTGCCACGCCGGATTGCGCAGCGCTGCTGCCGGATGGAAAGTGGGCATTACTACAAAATGCCCCATCTGGTGGAACCTGCCGCGCAGCTTAGTAATGCCAATCTCGGTCTTAAGCACAAAGTGCGTCGCAGGGTTGCCGAGCGTCACGATAATATCGGGCCAGATGCTTCGAATCTGCTCACGCAAAAACGGCGAGCAAGCCAGCACCTCCTCGGGACGCGGATTGCGGTTTCCCGGCGGGCGGCACTTAAGCACATTGGCAATGTAGACGTCTTCGCGTTTGAGCCCCGCCAGCGACAAAATGCCGTTGAGGTCCTCGCCTGCCGCCCCCACAAAGGGCTCGCCCTGCAAATCCTCATTGCGGCCCGGCGCCTCGCCAATAAACATCACACGAGCGCGGGGGTTTCCCACGCCAAACACGATATTGTGACGCGACTGGTAGAGCTGGCAGAGGTGACAATCGCCCAGAACGGCCTCAATTTCCTCGAGTGCGACCTCACGTGGTGCCTGATGGGTATGGCCAGGGATGTGCATGACGCCCATGGCGACTCCTACACGTAGACCTTGTCGAGGCGCATGCCAAAGCCGCAGGCGACCTCGTAGTTAATCGTTCCGCGCAGTCGGGCCATCTCGTCCATAGTGATCTCGGCATCGCCATCGCGGCCGACAATAATCATCTCGTCACCATACTCGGCCTCGGGAATCTCGTGTGCCGGGTTGGACTGAATGGCGACCATAAACTGGTCCATGCAGATATTGCCAACCTGATGCACGCGCTCGCCGCGATACAGCACATCCATACGATTGGAAAGCGTACGCGATAGGCCGTCGGCATAACCGATCGGCAGCGTGCAGATCTGAACGCGCGTGCGCGGTACGCGGTAGGTAAAACCGTAGCCCACGCCCTCACCCATCGCAGGGTGTGCCACGCGCGTCACGCGCGCATGGACGCTCATAACGGGATCAAGCTGCATCACGCGGCCACTCAGCTCGCACGGCTGCATGCCATACAAGCCAACGCCGGCGCGGATCATATCAAAATGCATCGAGGGGTCGAGCATCGAGGACGGCGTGTTGGCGCAGTGCACGATACCGCACTCAAAACCCGCATCCTTAATGGCTTGAACGGCCTCGGTAAAGCGCTGACACTGCAGCTTGTAGTCCCAGCCCGAAGGTTCATCGGCCGTGGCGAAGTGCGTAAATACGCCGTCGCACTGAATACCGCGATGGAAATTAATACCGCGGACAAAGTCGAGCACCTGTGTGTAGTGTACGCCGATACGATTCATACCTGTCTCGATGGCGAGATGATACTTGCCCACCTTGCCCGCCGCGACCGCACATTCGCCATACGCAAGAGCAAAGTCAGACGTATAGACCGAGGGCATGATATCAAACTCGAGCAACGTCGGAATGGCCTCGATAGGCGGCTCGCTTAGGATGAGGATGGGTTTCGTAATCCCGCCCTGTCGGAGCTCAACGCCCTCGTTAACCGTCGCCACGGCAAACATGTCGGCACCGGCCGAATACATGATCTTGGCGCACTCAACAGCTCCATGACCATAAGCATCGGCCTTGACCACGCAGCACAGGCGCTGACGTGGATTCAACAAGTTCTTATAGGCCCTCGTGTTGCGACGGAGCGCCCCGCGGTCGATCTCGACCCAGGACCAGCGCGTCAAATCGGCTTTATTCATGATTAGTCATCCGACCCTTCGTCCATGATTCCCAGATCTTCGAGCGCATCCTTTGCTGCCAGCTCCATGGCAGGACCAATCAAGTCGATAAGATCGGTCGCGATGACGCTCTTCTCACCATACTCCGTCGCCGCGGCAAAACCGGCGTAGCTGTGAAGTGCGACGGCGTACGAATACAGCAACTCCCAACGATCCATCTCGTCGCGCATGGTGGCAAGCGTGCCGGCCAAAATACCCGCGAGAACATCACCCGAACCGGCAGTTGCCAGAGAAGCCGGACCCGAGAGCGGCAGCAGCACACGCTCAACGCCACAGATAGCCGTCGTCGGCCCCTTGGCAATGACAACCAGGTTGTCGGAGCCTGCAGCCCAGACAACCTTCTGCGCGGCCGCAATCGCGGTACCAAGGTCGTTCACCTCGTCACCGGCAACCAGACGCGAAAGCTCACGATAGTGCGGCGTCATAACCAACGGCTGCTCGCGACGATACATCTCGGGGTTACTATCAATACCGTCAATGGCAATCTTAGCAAGGCAGTTGAGTGCATCGGCATCCAAAATAAGCGGTACATCAAGCTCGAGCAAGCCCGAAACCACCTGCATAGCGCCGGCAGACGTCGTCATACCGGGACCGCACAGTACGCAGCTGTACTTCTTTGCAATCTCGCACACCGTCATGCGCGCAGCGGCGCCAAAGGAGCCGCGGGAATCAGACGGAATAGCAAAGACGGGAATCGAAGGAAGTGCCATGCGAATAAGATTAGCGCAGGCGTCAGGAGCCGCGACTGCCACGTAACCAGCACCCGCGCGAGCTGCAGACTTGGCCGCCATAATGGCAGCACCAGGATATTGTGCAGATCCGGCGACAATAAGCACAGAGCCACGGGAATACTTATCGATATTCGTAGGTAGTGGAGCAAAGTAATCAACTAAGTCACCGGGCTCGACAATCTCGGCGGCGTGGTCGACATCATCGATGACCTCGTCAAGACGGTCGTAAAGATTGCCGCAGATCAAATCGCCAGCATACTCAGGGCCATCAGCGCTATACAAACCAATCTTGGGCGCAATCATCGTCACCGTATGCTCGGCACGAATGCAGTCGTCATCAACAACGCCCGTCTCGGCATTCAGGCCCGAGGGGACATCAATGGATACGACACAATCGGCGCATTCATTGACCGTAGGAATCCAGATGGAGAACGGCGCACGCAGATTCCCGTGGAAACCGGTACCAAATATGGCATCGACAACAACATCGGCCTTATCGATCAAAACCTCGAGTTCGTCACGCGAGGGGCCGACGCAAACGTGCACATCGCGGCCGGCAGTACGACGAGCAACATGACGTGCCAGAGCAGCAGGAATCTCATCCGGCTCAACCGGAGAAACGATATCGACGTCCACACCCTTATGGCTCAGAATATCGGCGGCAACCCAACCGTCGCCGCCATTATTACCAAAACCGACCAGAAAGAGAACCCGATCGGGATTGAGCTTCAAGACCTCGTTGGCGGCAAACTCACCCGCTAGCTCCATAAGCTCGGCCTTCGAAGTCCCTTCGCGTTCGATGATATCCTCGAGACGAACGACTTCTTCGGTACTCAAAACCGGTTTCATCTATGCTCCTAGCGTATCTTGCGAAGCATCGCCCAGGTGCTCCGTCAATGCTGAATTCTGCAGCTGCTCAAGCTCATCTAAAACAGAGCGAGCCTCTTTAAATGTCTGCGCTACGCGTTTCTTGGTGCTCACCTTTTCCTCTTTTGGCTTAGGCCGAGCATCTTCGGTAATCGCGATGGCATTCGCAACGGCCAAGTCTCCTGTAAGCGTAATGGAAAGAGCGACTTCAACAACACCCAGTTCTTGAGCGATCTCGAGAGCACGGCCCGAAAGCAGCGCCTTCGGTTTGCCGAGTTTATCACGCGTAACCGAAACATCCTTGCGACCCACGCCTTGACTAAAACCCGTGCCGAGAGCTTTAAGTACCGCCTCGCGCGAAGCAAAGCGGCTCGCATAGTGAGCAGCGGGACGCGATGATGCATCGCAATACGCACGCTCTTCTTCGGTAAACACACGCCGAGCAAACGACGGCGTCTTTTCAAGAATTGATTTCATGCGGGAAATCTCGACGATATCAACGCCGATACCAGCTTCAGCCATGTTCACCTCCATATCGCACAGACTAAGTTATTGTAGCCCGTTCGCAGAAGATGCGACAAACGAGGGTTATAAAACACAGCTACTATGTGAGACAAAAGCCCGTAAACGCAAAAAAGGGGGAGGCCGCGAGGCCTCCCCCTTCTCAGTTCGATGACGGCTCGGTGCCGTCCACCGGTCAGCGGCGCCCTGGCCTCCCACGGGCTGACCCCGCAGTACTCTCGGCGCGATGGGGCT
>JAUMPM010000063.1 GCA_031294825.1 Collinsella sp.
CGGAGATGTGTATAAGAGACAGACGCAAAGAGGCTCCGCAGCGCGAAGCGCGATGCGGAGCCTCTTTGCATGTCCGAGGACGTTCCGGAGAGAAACCCCCGTCACGCCCCCGGATTCCCGGTGGGAGTTCTAGACCTTGTCGGCCTTAGTACATACCGCCGCCCTGCTGACCAGCGGTAGCAGCAGCGATAGCGTCCTCAAGCTGAGTGTTCTTGGGCACATCGGAGACGGTGGCCTCGGTGATGAGGATCAGGCTGGCGACAGAAGCAGCGTTCTGCAGGGTGACGCGGCTGACCTTGACGGGGTCGAGGACGCCCATCTCGATCATGTCGCCCCACTCGCCGTTGGCAGAGTTGAGACCCTGGCCGGCGGGCAGCTCGGCAACCTTGTCGACCACGACAGCGCCCTCAAAGCCAGCGTTCTTGGCGATGGTGGCGACCGGAGCGGTCAGAGCCTTCTTGACGATGTCGACGCCGATCTTCTCCTCGGGGTCGTCGATCTCGACAGCGTCGAGCGCAGGAGCAGCGTCCATGAAGGCGACGCCGCCGCCGGCGACGATGCCCTCCTCGACGGCAGCGCGGGTAGCCTGCAGAGCGTCCTCGACGCGATGCTTGATCTCCTTGAGCTCGGACTCGGTAGCTGCGCCGACCTTGATGACGGCAACGCCACCGGAGAGCTTGGCCAGGCGCTCCTGGAGCTTCTCACGGTCGAAGTCAGAGGTGGTGTTCTCCATCTCACCCTTGATCTGAGCGATACGAGCGTCGATGGCCTCCTTGGAGCCAGCGCCGCCGACGACGACGGTGTTGTCCTTGGAGATGGTGACGGACTTAGCGGTACCGAGCATATCGGCGGTGATGTCAGCGACCTTTACACCCAGCTCGTCCAGAGCAGCCTGCCCACCGGTGAGGACGGCGATGTCCTCGAGGATGCGCTTGCGGCGATCGCCGTAGCCCGGAGCCTTGACGGCGCAGACGTTGAGGGCGCCACGGATCTTGTTGAGGACCAGGGTCGGCAGAGCCTCGCCGTCGATGTCCTCAGCGATGATGAGCAGGCCACGGCCGGCGCGCTGGACAGCCTCGAGAACAGGCATGATGTCCTGAACGCTGGAGATCTTCTGGTCGGTGATGAGGATGTACGGATCCTTCATCACGGCCTCCATGCGGTCGTTGTCCGTGACGAAGTAAGCGGAGACATAGCCCTTGTCGAACTGCATGCCCTCGACGGTGTCGATGGTAATGTCGAACGTCTGGGAATCCTCGACGGTGATGACGCCGTCCTTACCCACGACCTCCATGGCCTCGGCGATCTTCTCGCCGACCTCGGGGTCACCGGCGGAGATGGTACCGACGGAAGCGATCTGCTCCTTGGTCTCGACCGGCTTGGCCTGCTTCTTCATCTCGGCGACGGCAGCGTTTACAGCCTTGTCGATGCCGCGACGGATGGCCAGCGGGTTGGCGCCGGCGGCGACGTTACGCAGACCGTCGTTGACGATAGCCTGGGCGAGCAGGGTTGCGGTGGTGGTGCCGTCACCCACGGTGTCGTTGGTCTTGGTGGCGACCTCCTTCACCAGCTGAGCGCCCATGTTCTCGATGTTGTCCTCGAGCTCGATCTCCTTAGCGACGGAAACGCCGTCGTTGGTGATGGTCGGGGCACCGAACGTGCGCTGCAGAGCGACGTAACGGCCCTTGGGGCCCATGGTGACGGTAACGGCGTCGGCCAGAGTGTTGACGCCCTTGGCGAGCTTGGCGCGGGCATCGGTGTTGAACGTAATGTTCTTTGCCATGGTAGGTAATCCTCCAAAAGAAATGTGACTCGCGTCGCCGCTTCCGAGTCCTATGCGGCGGACGCGTTCAAAGACGAATCAGAGATTCTGACGAGACTAGGCCTCGACGACGGCGTAGATGTCGTCGGCGCGCATCAGCAGATACTTCTCGCCGTCGACCTTGACCTCGTTGCCACCGAACTTACCGTAGATGACAACGTCGCCGACCTGAACGTCCATGGGGATGCGCTCGCCCTTGTCGTTGACCTTACCGGCGCCAACGGCAACGATGGTGCCGCGCTGCGGCTTCTCCTGAGCGTTGCTGGCGATGTACAGACCAGAAGCGGTCTTCTGCTCGGCCTCGTCGGGCTTGACCAGGACGCGATCTGCAAGCGGCTTCAAAGACGACATGCTTGTTTCCTCCTTTGTGGGCCGCACGGTTGAGCCGTGCGGGTTTCCCTACTTCGTTTGCGTACGCGTTGAATGGTACCCACGAATGACGGGTTATACAACACGGAGTCAAAAAATCTTATTTTTTGGCACTTAGATTTTCTGAATGCCGGGGGATAACTTGTGCGCAGCTCCCGTGTGGCGCCGGAGGGGCGGGATATAAGGTTTCCTGCTCGGGCAGTCCTGCTCGCACGAAGGCCACATTAAGTGGCCTTCGGCTCGTGCGGAATCTACGGAAAACTCGCCCTGCCCCTCCCGGCCGGAGCTACGTTGCCTTTGCTGCGAATCCTCGTGTCCGTTGAGCGACGCGCCCCACTCATAATGCTTGGGTCGGTGGGCTGATGATTTTGGGTCCCGTTGGGCTACAGGGTTGAAACGAAGTTGGACAGGCGGCTGAGGCCTTCGTCCAGATCTTGGTCGGAGACGCAGTAGCTTAGGCGGATGTGGCCTTCGGTGCCGAAACAGTCTCCCGGGACTAGGGCTACGTTTGCTTCTTTGATGACTTTGATGCAGAAGTCTTCGCTGGTTAGGCCGTACTGCTTGATGCTGGGGAAGGCGTAGAAGGCGCCGGCTGGTTCCACTACGTCGAGGCCCATGGCGTTTAAGGCTTCGAGTACGCGCTCGCGGCGGGCTCGGTAGACTTTGAGCATGGGGGTTGGGTCGACGGTGAGGGCTCGGGCTGCGGCGTCCATCTCGAAGGAAACGGCGCTCGATACTAGGTATTGGTGAGCTTTTGCGATCTCGGCGATGACGGGTGCCGCTGCTGCGAGCCAGCCCAGGCGCCAGCCGGTCATGGCCCAGGGCTTGGAGAAGCTCTCGATGACTACCGTCTGATCGCGAAGCTCCGGGTGACGCTGGGCAAAGCGCTCGTAGCCATCCACATAAACCAGGCGGTTGTATACGTCGTCGCAGACCACGTAGATGCCCGTCTGCTCCGCCACGTGCGCCACGGCGTCGAGCGAAGCCGCGTTGAGGATACAGCCCGTAGGATTGTTGGGCGAGCAGATGACGATGGCCTTGGTCGCCGGTGTCACGCAAGCACGAAGCGCATCCTCGTCAATCTGAAATTGCGCAGGCTCCGTATCCAAAAAGACTGCTTTGGCGTGGTTGGCCACGACGATGCTCTCGTACAGGCCAAAGGCCGGCGTGGGGATAATGACCTCGTCGCCGGGGTTGAGCATAGCCATGAATGTTGCCGACAGTGCCTCGGTCGCACCGTCGGTCAGGATGACCTCATCGGCCGAAAACGTAAGGCCCGCGTCCCCCATGTAGGCAGATAACGCCTCACGCAGGACGGGGCGACCGTTGTTGGGCGGATAGTGCGTGTCACCGCGGTCCAGTGCGGCGGTCACCTCGGCGCTAATCACATCGGGCGTGGGAAAATCGGGCTCGCCGAGCGCGAGCGCGATGCACCCCGGATGCTGGGCGGCGAGCGCGTTAATCCGGCGGATACCGGAGGGCTTGAGCATGGCAAGCGAGGTATTCATGGGCAGACGCATGGCGTTCCTTTCGTAAGGGTTGCACTAGGATAGCGCGGCGGGGCGCCACCAGACGGTGTAACCTAAACGGAAACGAGCCGGAAAGGAGATGGCATGGAGACGACCGCGCGCGGCGATGTACCAAAAACGCTGCAAACCATTGCGTATATCAGCATTCCCAATAGCGCCGATCTTGAGTTTTTGCTCTGGGACCTGCAGGATGCCATCGCCGCCTATGCTCAACTTTCCGGCACCGCACTCCCCCGCCCGGTCGACTTGAAGGCAAATGACGCCGGCAGCGTTGCCGATGGCATCGTGCTGGCCATTGAAGATGTGGCTGACGATGAGACGTTGACAGCCATCGAGCAGGCGCTTGAGCGCTTTGGCGGTACGGGAACGCGCGTCTATGCCGCGATTCGAGCCGCACAAGAGGGCACTGAGCGGGCGCGTGGGACCGCCGTTCGCCTGCGCAAGGCATGTGAGCGCCATGACCAATTGTGGTGTGGCGGCGTTGCCATCTGCGCCGGCAGCGGCATCGCAGCGCTTCGCCATTCCCCACGCATGGGCCTCTTGCGCCGACCATTTTCGGAAGCGATGGATAAGCTTGTGGGCGCTGTGCGCATGGGCTGCTCCGTCGAGCATGCACAGCGACTTGGCGGCGGCAATGCCGCCAACGTCGACGCCGACGGCATGGTTTGCGCCGAGCCAGCCGTGCCCGCGCCGATCTGGCGAGGCGCTCTGAAACGTCTGGGCGCCCACGCTCAAACAAAAATCTAAATTAAATAACAGCCCAGTCAACGGCTTCGTGCCAACGCTCAACAAGACGCTCCAGGTGCCAGGCGGCATTGGCGGGACTTGTCGAGGGCAGAACGATGGCAGGCAGCCCCGTCCGATCTTGCAAGTAGCGTTTGTAGAGTCGCCCCGCCGTACCGCCGTTACAGACAACGACCTCGATCGGCGCGGCATCGGTAATGCGCTCGATATGTGCCGGCACAACGTTGCGAATGCTCGCGTCGCTCGAGCCCTTAATGTCGCAGCTCTCGATTGCATCCCACAGGGCCACGCCGCCGTTCAGCAGCATGGCCCGCTTGGCGGCAATGGAGGCATCGAGCGTCGCGGGCTCACCGCTTGCCAAAGGATCGCCCTCGTTGGGCGGCACAGGCATACCGAGGCACGTGGCCATCACACGCCAAAAGCGATTCTGAGGGTTGCCGTAATAAAAGGCATTGGCGCGCGAAAGCACCGAGGGAAACGACCCGAGCACCAAAACGCGCGAGTGCTCGTCAAACACGGGCTCAAACCCATGCTCAATATGTTGATAGCCCTCGTCAGACACGGCCATGGGCTAGGCCCTCAGCAGATAACGCACCTCGTAGGGTGCAAGCTCAAGGGTACCCGTCAGCTCGACCGTGGGCGCATCGTCGGCAAGCAGGTCGACGAAGGAGCCGTTGAGTTCGCCGGCGCCAAAGGTGTAAGGCTCACCCACGGCATTCACCGCCACGAGTACCGTCGCGCCGTCACAGGCGCGCTCGAACAGCAGCTGCTTGTTCTGGATCACCACGTTGCGATAGGCACCGTAGTTGAGAGCACGGGCAGCCGCGTCGTCGGCCGAGCGAAGGTGCGCAAGCCGCGTGATGAACGCCGTCAGCTCGTTGGGCGCAGGCTCATCGAGCGCAGGGCGCAGCGCCCAGTCGCCATCGGGACCGCCCTTTTCGCCGGCAATTCCCCACTCGCTGCCATAGTAGACGCACGGAATGCCCGGCATGCCAAAGAGCATGCCATAGGCGGGACACAGGCACGACTTGTCGGTGAGGATGCTTGCCAAGCGCGGCACGTCGTGGTTGTCGACAAACGACAGCAGGTGCTTGCCGCGGTAGATGCACCACGGATCGCCGCCAAACTGGCGATGCAGCGAGTGCGCGATCTCGAACATATTGACTGAGTTAAAGCTGGAGTACAGGCCCTTGTAGCACTCGTAGTTGGTGCAGGAGTCGAGCATCTCGTCGTTGACGATCTGGTTGTAGTCGCCATGGAGCGTCTCGCCAATCAGCACGAAGTCGGGCTTGAGCTCACGGGCAAAGCTATGCAGACGACGCATGAAATCGCGGTCAAGCATATAGGCAACGTCCAGGCGCAGGCCGTCGACGCCAAAGACGTCGGCCCAACGGCGCACGGACTCGAGCAGGTAATCGACCACAGCGGGATTTTGCAGGTTGAGCTTCGCAAGCTCAAAATGGCCTTCCCAGCCCTCGTACCAAAAGCCATCGCCATAGCAGGAATCGCCGTCAAAGCTAATGTGGAACCAGTCCTTGTACGGCGAGTCCCACTTGCGCTCCTGCACATCGCGGAAGGCCCAAAAACCGCGGCCGACGTGGTTGAAGACGGCATCGAGCACCACGCGGATGCCATGGGCATGCAGCGTGTCGCATACGGCGGCAAAGTCGGCGTCCCCACCCAGGCGACGGTCGATATGGCGCAGGCTGCGTGTATCGTAGCCGTGGCTATCAGATTCGAGCGGTGGGTTGATGAGCACAGCGCCAACGCCGAGTTCCTGCATGTAGTCGGCCCATTGGGCGACCTTCATGATAGGAGCATCGGGGTTGGGCGCGGCGTTGGCAGCCTGGGCGAGCTCATCCTCGGCAACGGGCGCGGCGTTTTCGCGCGGGGCTCCACAAAAGCCCAGCGGATAGATCTGATAGAACGTCGTCTCGTATCCCCACATAGCAACCTCCTGCTAAGCTCAACACAACGACATCCATTGTATGCCCAGCTTGTATCCCCTTCCCCAAAATAAGTTGCGGTGGAATAGTTCCTGCTTGGGCCTTCAGAGGCCTTAAACAGGAACTATTCCACCGCAACTGATGAGGGAACGTGATTAGGCGACGGGCTTGGCGCGGCGGATGGCCGGGAACATTACCGTGATAGCGAGGATGACGCCCACGACGGCGATCGCACCGCCCGCGTAGCCGATCCAGGCGATACCGGGGCCCGACACCACGGCGCCGCCGATCGCCGTACCGGTGCCGATCCCCAGGTTGAACAGGCCCGAGAAGATCGACATGGCGACGGCCGACGAATCTGCCGGCGTGTGCTTGATGAGCTCGGCCTGAAACGCCACGTTAAAGGCCGTGGCGCAGCAACCCCACAGTGCGCAGACGGCAAGCACTGTCACGAGCGACGATGCGGCCGGCCCCATGAGCAGCAGGGCCACCGGCACGCCGGAGAGCGTGATAGCCAAGAACGGGAAGCGATGCCCATCGAACAGGCGGCCAAACAGCCAGCTTCCGAGCAAACCAGAGCAGCCAAACGCCGTCAGCGTCATGGTGATAGCGCTTGCGTCGACATGCGCGACCTGCGCCAGGAAGGGCTCGATATAGCTGTAGCTTGCGTAATAGCCGGTCGCCATGAAGACCGTGACTGCGTAGAGCGCGATGAGGAGCGGGTTCTTGAGCAGCTCGGGCAGCTGTTTGACGGTAAAGCGCTCACCCGCCGGCATGGCCGGGAACACCGCTGCCTGGTAGACGGCCGCGATGGCTGAGAGGCCCCCGACCACGGCAAACGTCATGCGCCAGCCCACGGCCAAGCCAATGGCGCGACCGAGAGGCAGGCCAAAGATCTGCGCGATGGACGAGCCCGTAGCGATCATGCTGATGGCGAGCGCGCCGTGGCGAGTGTCGACCAGGCGCGAGGCCATAATCGAGGCGACTGACCAGAACACGGCATGTGCGCAAGCGACCACCAGGCGCGCGCAGACCAGAATGGGATAGGTCGGCGCCACAGCGGACAGGAACTGACCGAGCGAGAACACGGCAAGCACGCCCAGCAGCATCCGCTTAAACTCGAAACGCGAAGCGAACACCATGAGCGGCAACGACAGCAGCATGACGCCCCAGGCATAGACCGAGATCATGATGCCCGCCTGGGCCTCGGTGAGCGAGAACGACGCGGCAATATCAGTCAAAAGGCCAATGGGCATAAACTCCGACGTGTTGAACACGAACGCACAGCAGGTGAGCCCGACGAGTGGGAGCCACTGCCTGAGCGTGATGCCGTCTTGCCTTGCCTGACTCATATATAACATCTCCAATCATTTTGAGCGGAGGCGATTATATAGCAACGGTCCCGCATCCGTCAGTAACGGACACGGGACCGAAACAATTCGATACACAGAGGTTGCGCCGTCAATAAATAACTAAGCCAACCCCAGCAATATGCCCGCCGAATGCACGACAAACGCCACGATCCAGGCGACCGTCACTTGAAACGCGAACACGGCAACGGCGTAGCGCGCGCCTAGCTCGCTCTTGACGGCGCCGATTGCCGCCACGCAGGGCGGGTACAGCAGCGTAAAGACCAGGAACACATAGGCAGTAAACGGCGAAAACATGGTCGACAGTGCCGCGGGCGAGGTCGCGCCCAAAAGCACCGTGAGGGTCGAGATGACACTCTCCTTGGCGATAAGTCCGGTGACGAGCGCCGTGGATGCACGCCAGTCACCAAACCCAAGCGGTGCCAACGCCGGCGCAATGATGCTGCCGAGGCCCGCAAGCAGGCTTTGCGACTGATCGGCGACCACATTAAAGCGGATATCGAACGTCTGAAGGAACCAGATGACCACGGTAGCGGCAAAGATAATGGTAAAGGCCTTGGTAATAAAATCCTTGGCTTTATCCCATGCCAGCATCACCGTCGTCTTGACGCTCGGCAGGCGGTAATTGGGAAGCTCCATGATAAACGGCACCGGGTCGCCCTTAAATGCCGTGCGGTTGAGCACCAAAGCCGCGACGCAGCCGACCACGATACCGATCAGATAGAGCGAGACCATGGCGGGAACCGTCGCCTGCGGGAAAAACGCCCCGCACAGCAAGCCGTAAACCGGCAGCTTGGCTGAGCAGCTCATAAACGGCGTGAGCATGACCGTCATCTTGCGGTCGTGCTCGGATGGGAGCGTACGGGTCGACATGATAGCCGGCACGGTGCAGCCAAAACCGACGAGCATGGGCACAAAACTGCGGCCCGACAGGCCAAAGCGACGCAACACCTTATCCATGACAAAGGCCACGCGCGCCATGTATCCGGAGTCTTCCAGAATGGAGAGGAACAAAAAGAGCACGACGATAATCGGCAGGAAGGTCAGCACACTGCCCACGCCCGTAAGCACGCCGTCGACAGCCAGCGAGCGCACCACGTCGTTGGTACCGAACGCCTTGAGGCCCGCATCGGCCGAGGCGATGATGGCAGCGATACCGTCCTCCATGAGTCCCTGCAACGCCGCGCCGATCACGCCAAACGTCAGCCAAAAGACGAGGCCCATGATCACCAGAAACGCCGGAATGGCTGTGTAACGACCTGTCAGGATGCGGTCAATCTTGACGGAGCGCACGTGCTCGCGGCTCTCGTGCGGCTTGACGACGCAACGCCCGCACACGTCGCCGATAAAGCTAAAACGCATATCGGCCAGCGCAGATAGGCGGTCGGTGCCGGCCTCGCCCTCCATCTGGGTGATGATGTGCTCGATAGCGTCGAGCTCATTGCGATCCAGGTGAAGCGCCTCGGTTACCAGCTCATCGCCCTCGACCAGCTTGGTCGCCGCAAAGCGCACCGGGATGTGCGCCATCACGGCATGGTCCTCGATCAGGTTAGCAATACCGTGGATGCAGCGATGCAGCGCACCGCCGTCCGGACCGTCGGGCGCGCAAAAGTCCAGGCGACCAGGGCGCTCGCGGAACCGCGCCACGTGCAGGGCGTGGTCCACCAGCTCGCCGATGCCCTCGTTGCGGGCAGCGCTAATGGGGACAACGGGCACGCCCAACAGGCTCTCGAGCAAGTTGACGTCTACGGCGCCGCCGTTGGCGGTCACCTCGTCCATCATGTTGAGCGCGATGACCATAGGACGGTCAAGCTCCATGAGCTGCAGTGTCAGGTACAGGTTACGCTCGATGTTGGTGGCGTCAATGATGTCGATGATGGCGTCCGGACGCTCGTCGAGGATGAACTGACGGCTCACGACCTCCTCGCCTGTGTACGGCGACAGGGAGTAAATGCCGGGCAGGTCGGTAACGCTCGCCTCGGGATGGTTACGGATGGTGCCATCTTTGCGGTCGACCGTCACGCCGGGAAAGTTACCGACGTGCTGGTTGGAGCCCGTCAGCTGGTTGAATAACGTGGTCTTGCCGCAGTTTTGGTTGCCGGCGAGGGCAAAGTGCAGCGGCGCGCCCTCTGGCACGGCCGTCTTTGCCGCACGGGGCGAATACGCCCCCTCGCCCAGGGCCGGATGCTCCGTCGTGCCGATTGCGGCGTTAGCGCGCGGACCCGTATCGGTGTCGTGAATACCCACGAGCTCGATGCGAGCGGCATCGTCCTTGCGCAGTGTCAACTCGTAGCCACGCAGGCGGATCTCGAGCGGATCGCCCATGGGGGCGTACTTCATCATGGTGACTTCGTTGCCCGGCGTTAGACCCATGTCCAAAATATGCTGTCGGAGTGCCTGATCGTCCGATGCCACCGATGCGACAACGGCGTCCTTTCCAATCTCGAGTGTATCGAGCTTCACGTCCGTGTTCCTCCCCCGACGCCCACAGGGCGTTGTATTTATGTTCACCAAGGCTAACCGTTTGCCATGGCCAACCAATTTTAACCATGCATGATAGCGCGAACATGCAACGATGTTCAATCAGCAAATTGGCGCAATGGGGACAGGCAGGAGAGTTCAGGGCCATAGTTTCCCGATGAGGCCTCTCGGGGAAACTACATCCCAGAATTCCGGCTCGAAACGGGATATGGTTTCCCAAACAGGCCTCTTACGGAAAATGCATCCCGGAATCCCCGCTCGAAACGGGACGCGCTTTCCCAGTCGAGGGGGACTATGGGAAACTGCGTCCCACCTTGAAAGGCAAAACTGGGGCGCAGTTTCCGGGCGGGGCATCAAAAACGAAGTTGCGGTGGAATAGTTCCTGGATGGGCTGGTTGATGCCCCAGATCGGAACTATTTCACCGCAAGTTATTGAAGGGCTGGGATGCCCGTCCTCTTACAGATGGCGCTCCAGGAAGCGGAAGGCTAGGCGGATCCAGGGGCGGACCGCCACCTGCTTGTCCTCGTTGTCGACCGCGGTGTTGGCGTTGCCGAGCGAAAGGCCGTGACCACCTTGGTCAAAGACGTGCATCTCGCAAGGGACGCCCTCCTCTGCCATGCGTTGGGCAAACGGATAGACCTGCGCGATCGGCGCCGTTTTGTCGTCGGACACGCCCCACACAAAGGTCGGCGGCATCTGACGCGAAACATGCGTGGTGGGGCAGATGTCGGCCAGATGCTCGTCAGTTGCCTCGCCGCCCGTCACCATCGACAGGTAGTCGTTGAGCAGATCGCGCCCCGTCTTGCCGCCCGTCTTGGGCACACGCAAGTCAATGCGCGGATCGCGCGTCTGCATGTCGCGCACATAGGCAAAGTCGAGCAATGGATAACCCAGCACCACGGCATCGGGACGAATGTCGTCCGGACGTGCCCCGGCAAGTGCCGCGAAGGGGCCGGTCTTCCACTGCGTTGCCAGCGAGGCGCAGATCATGCCGCCCGCCGAGAATCCCACGACGCACACGCGCTTAGGATCGACATGCCACTCGTCGGCGTTGGCGCGCACCGTGGCGACCATCTTGGCAAGATCTGCCTGGGGGTGCGGAAAGCTCACGTCACCCGTAGAACTCGTGACATAGTTGAGCACAAAGGCCTGGTAACCGTGATCCAAAAACGCAAACGCCACAGGATCCTGCTCATGCGGAGCGATATGCGTAAACGCACCTCCGCCACAGATAATCACGGCAGGGCGGCGGCCATTCGGTTTATCGGGCAGCGGCTCGGCACCCAAATACGTAAATGTCGCCGGATATTCCTCGGTCGGCTCCTCGCCCCACAGCGCATGGTTCTCGACAATCATATGTGCTCCCTTCGCGCAAATTATGCGCCCTTGTTTTTCGCCTTCAAGCGTACCCCACTTGAACCCGTGGCGCAGAAACACTCCGGCAATAAGTTTCCCTTCAACTGATATATCACATAATCCCAGTTCAGAGGTATCGTTGAGCAGCGTAGAATAGGGGCGTTGACCAAGCCGCGAAACACATGTGAAACGTTTCCGGCAAACCAAACGCGCGATATGCGCCTATTTAAGTTGGAGGCAACTATGGGTCTGCTCGATTCGCTTAAGTCCACCTTCACCTCGACCGGCGAGGCGTCCGTTCCGCCCGCAGCAAGCTTCGCTACCCGCGAAGGCGTCATCTACGCCCCCGTCAACGGCGTGCTCGTCAACCTGGACGAGGTTCCCGACGAGACGATCGCCTCGGGCATGCTTGGCCAGGGCTATGGCATCGAGCCCATTACCGGCACCATCTATGCGCCCGCCAACGGCCGCATCGGCGCCACCACTGTCACCAACCACTCCATTGGCATGATCACCGAGGACGGTCTTCGCGTGTTCATCCATGTTGGCCTGGGTACCGTGGAAATGAACGGCAAGGGTTTTGCCCGCTTTGTCGAGATGGGCGATGTGGTCAAGGCAGGCCAGCCGCTCATCAGCTTCGACCGCGAGGCCATTAAGGCCGCTGGTCACGAGGACATCGTGACCGTCATCGTCTCCGAGCTCGACCGTCTTAAGAGCATCGACCATGTCGGCGAGTCCGGAACGCTTATCGGCGGCAACCCGCTCGTCAAGCTTGGCGACCCGCTGCTGGTTGCCAAGACCAAGTAGCCAGGCCCCGCGCCACACAGCCAAAAGGCACCTCGTCAAGCGCCCACGACCATTAGGCCGCGGGCGCTTTTCGTTTGAAAAACCATCCCGCCAATGCCTTATCTGTATAGCCCAAATGAGCCGAGCTGCTAGAATATCGAATTGTATGGATAACTATCATTCAACCGTTATGGGAGGATACGTGAACCGCACCAAAATCGCGCAGCTCTATGCCGATGCCGAGTCGCTCGGCGGCCAGACCGTCACCGTCGCCGGCTGGGTCAAGTCCGTCCGCGACATGAAGAACTTTGGCTTTGTTACGCTCAACGACGGCAGCTGCTTCCGCGACCTGCAGGTCGTCATGAACCGCGAGGCACTCGACAACTACGACGAGATCGCCCATCAAAACGTCTCGGCCGCACTCATTTGCACCGGCACCGTCAAGCTGACCCCCGATGCGCCCCAGCCCTTCGAGCTTTCTGCCACCTCCATCGAGGTCGAGGGCACGAGCGCCCCGGATTACCCGCTGCAGAAGAAGCGCGCAACCGTCGAGTTCCTGCGCACCCAGCAGCACCTGCGCCCGCGCACCAACCTGTTCCGCGCCGTGTTCCGCATCCGCTCTGTCGCGGCTGCCGCCATCCACCGCTTCTTCCAGGAGCAGGGCTTTGTCTACGTCAACACCCCCATCATCACCACGAGTGACTGCGAGGGCGCCGGCGAGATGTTCCGCGTGACCACGCTCGACCCCAAAAATCCGCCCCTCACCGAGTCCGGCGAGGTCGACTGGAGCCAGGACTTCTTTGGCAAGCATGCGAGCCTCACCGTGTCCGGCCAGCTCAATGCCGAGAACTTTGCCATGGCCTTTGGTGACGTGTACACCTTTGGCCCCACCTTCCGTGCCGAGAACTCCAACACCACGCGCCACGCCGCCGAGTTTTGGATGATCGAGCCCGAGATGGCCTTCGCCGACCTCAACGACTACATGGACAACGCCGAGGCCATGCTCAAGTACGTCCTTAAGGACGTTATGGCCACCTGCCCCGACGAGCTCAACATGCTCAACAAGTTTGTGGACAAGGGTCTGCTCGAGCGCCTGGACCATGTCGCCAACTCCGACTTTGCCCGCGTTACCTACACCGAGGCCGTCGAGATCCTGGAGCAGGCAGTCGCTGCTGGCCACCAGTTTGATTACCCCGTCAGCTGGGGCATCGACCTGCAGACCGAGCACGAGCGCTTCCTGACCGAGGAGCACTTTAAGCGCCCGACCTTCGTGACCGACTACCCGGCCGAGATCAAGGCGTTCTACATGCGCATGAACGAAGACGGCAAGACCGTCGCCGCCGCCGACTGCCTGGTTCCCGGTATCGGCGAGATTATCGGCGGCTCCCAGCGCGAGGAGCGCCTGGATCTGCTCGAGGCCCGCATCAAGGACCTGGGTATGAATCCCGAGCAGTACAAGTACTACCTTGACCTGCGCCGCTACGGTTCCTGCAAGCACGCCGGCTACGGTCTGGGCTTCGAGCGCTTGGTCATGTATCTGACCGGCGTGGGCAACATCCGCGACGTCCTGCCGCACCCGCGCACCGTGGGCAACGCCGACTTCTAATCGTCGGACGCTAGCTCGCGTCGCCACACGCCAATGCTCATCGCATAAGCGTCTCTCGACATCGGTCGAGAGACGCTTTTTTTCAACAGCATCCGTCAAGCTTTTGGCAAGTTTTTGGTCAGTTGAGCAGGGCTGTTGAAAACTCGACCCGCCGTTTGCCGACGACTACCGACCGCCCAGAGCGCCCTGCGCCCCTGGGAAAGCCCCACGTCCTAGGCTCCATACCGTCGCCACCCAAAACGGAAAGGACGTGGGCACGATGACCGAAGCCGCTGTTGAAACCTACGACACCACGACGAGGGGCGCCGCCTCGATGGCAGCCTATCGCGCCGTTCGCATCCTGCAACTATTAAGCGAAAACACCGGCGAGGACAAGGCCATGCTTTCCGATGAGTTGATCCGGCGCCTCGCCCATCCCGACGACCCCGCCCGCATGCCCATCTCGGCGGCGCGGCGCAGCATCTACACCGCCATCTCCGCGCTTCGCCATGCCGGATACGAAATTGAGTACAAGCGCGGCGTGGGCTACAAACTTCTTACCCGTCCGCTCACCGACGAAGAGATCATCCGGCTCCACGGTATGGTCATGCGCAACCGCTCCACGCCTATCGCTATCCGCAAGAGCATGGCGCAGCACTTAGTTGCCATGGCGAGTGCCGACGTTCGCGGCTACCTCGATACACCCGAACCCGTTCCGAGCGCAGGCAGCAAGGCTACCAAGGCAACACGCACGCCCATCAAGCGCATCGACACGTGCGAGCTCGTCGAGCAGGCCATCGACCACGGAACCACGGTGAGTTTTGATATTTCGAGCGTCACGACGCGTGGCGAAACCGAAGCAGCACGGATGACACTCCGTCCCTTTGCCATCAAGCAACGAGACGGCATCTCTTATTTGCTGGGAACGGTCTATGACGCCCGAGGCGCCGATGACACGTTGCGTACCGTAGAGATTGGCCGAATGAGAAACGTCACCACACGTCTCCTCGACGGCAAGAAGCTCTTCGCCGCCCTAGACGAGGACGACGCCTCCTCCGCCGCATAAGACCCTCCGCCGCCCATTCGACTACCCGTACCGCCCATCCGATTCTGTATTAAAAAACCCGCCAGGCTGTTGTAAAAATGGACATCAGCGCTACTATAGTTCCACTTGCACTTTGTCCCAGTGCAGTGTTTCCAGCCATTTTTATACTGGGGGTAATGATATGAAGGACATCACCATCAGCCGCAGGAGCCTTCTGGTCTCCGCTGGCCTGCTCGCGCTCGCTCCGCTCGCCGGATGCGGCGGCAACTCTGGTTCCGGCTCTGCTGCCGCCGGTTCCGGCTACACCATCGGCGTTCTGCAGCTCACCGAGCACTCCGCACTCGATGCCGCCAACGACGGCTTTGTCAAGGCCATCAAGGAGAGCGGCCTTAAGGTCAAGATCGACCAGAAGAACGCCCAGAACGACCAGTCCACGTGTAAGTCCATTGCTGACAAGTTTGTGGGCGACAACGTCAACCTGATTTATGCCATCGCCACGCCCGCCGCGCAGGCTGCCGCCGGCGCCACGGCCGATATCCCCATCGTGGGCTGCGCCATCACCGACTACGCCGCCTCCGGCCTGGTCCAGGACAACGACAAGCCCGGCACCAACGTCACGGGCGCTTCCGACCTCACCCCGGTCGCCGAGCAGCTCGAGATGATGCAGAAGGTCCTGCCCGACGTTAAAAAGGTCGGCCTGCTCTACTGCACCGCCGAGTCCAACTCCGACGTCCAGATCAAGGCCGCCAAGAAGGAGCTCGACAAGCTGGGCCTCGAGTACACTGACTTCACCGTCTCGAGCTCCAACGAGATTCAGTCCGTCGTCGAGTCTGCCGTGGGCAAGGTCGACGCGCTGTACTCCCCCACCGACAACACCATCGCCGCGGGTGCCTCGCAGGTCGGCCAGATCTGCAAGGAAAACAAGCTTCCCTTCGTGACTGGCGAGGAGGGTATGTGCATGGCCGGCGGCCTGTTCACCCTCTCCATCAACTATGAGGACCTGGGCTACGCCGCGGGCGAGATGGCCGTTAAGATCCTGAAGGGCGAGGCCAAGCCCGAGGATATGCCGATCAAGCACCTCTCGAGCAAGGACCTGGTCGTCGTCAAGAACGACGAAATGGCCGAGGCCCTGGGCATCGACCTTTCCGCCCTGGACGCGTAATGCCATACGCGGCATGCGTCTAGAGCCCGTGCTCGCGCTTTAGCCGCGTTATTCAATATCTGAGCCACAGGGGCGGGCGCTGTAGACCGGCGTCCGCCCTGCTTGTTTCAGGTAAAACAAAACGTCTGTCCGTAACTCTTCTATGCATTGTTACCGCTATTATGGTGAATCACGTGTCCACCCTATCCTAGGAGGTATGAAGCATGCTCATTGCATTGCAGGGCGCCGTTTCGCAGGGCGTCCTCTGGGGCATTATGGTGCTTGGCGTGTTTATCACGTTCCGCCTGCTCGACATTCCCGATATGACCTGCGACGGCAGCTTTGCCCTCGGCGGCTGCGTCTGCGCTGTGCTCATCGTCAATAACAACGTCGACCCGCTGTTCGCCGTGCTGGCCGGTATGTGCGCCGGCGCCATCGCGGGCGCCGTCACGGGCATTTTGACCACCGTCTTTGAGATTCCTGCGATCCTCGCCGGAATCCTCACCCAGATCAGCCTGTGGTCCATCAACCTGCGCATCATGGGCAAGTCCAATACGCCCATTCTTGCCAAAGGCACCGTGTTCTCGGCCGTCAGCAATATGACCGGTCTGCCGCAGTCCACCGTTGCCATCATCTTGGGCATCCTGCTCGCCGTGGCTATCGTTGCCATCCTGTATTGGTTCTTTGGCACCGAGATCGGCTCGGCGCTGCGAGCCACCGGCAACAACGAGTACATGATCCGCGCTCTGGGCGTCAACACCAACTCCACCAAGATGATCGCCCTCGTGCTCTCCAACGCCCTCATCGGCCTTTCGGGCGCGCTCATCTGCCAGAGCCAAAAGTATGCCGACATTGGTATGGGCACCGGTGCCATCGTTATCGGTCTTGCCGCCATTGTTATCGGCGAGGTGCTCGGCCGTCTGCTTCCCGGCGGCCTCACGCAGTTTAGCGTCCGTCTTGCCTCCGCCGTCTTTGGCTCCGTGGTGTACTTCCTTATCCGCGCCATCGTGCTGCAGTTGGGCATGGACGCCAACGACATGAAGCTGCTCTCCGCCGTGATTGTCGCTGTGGCCCTGTGCGTGCCCGTGGTTTGGGAGCGCTATAAGCTCCGCAGCTCCTACACGAAGGGGGATGAGGCAGATGCTTAAGCTCTCGCACGTCAAGAAGACCTTTAACAAGGGCACCGTCACCGAGAAGCGCGCGCTCACCGGCGTCGACCTCACCCTAAATGACGGCGACTTTGTAACCGTGATCGGCGGCAACGGCGCCCACAAGTCCACGCTGCTCAACATGATCGCCGGCGTGTACCCGCTCGATTCGGGCGTTATTGAGCTCGACGGCACCGACATCTCGCGCCTGAGCGAGTCGCAGCGCGCCAAGTACCTAGGCCGCGTGTTTCAGGACCCCATGCGCGGTACCGCTGCCGACATGCAGATCGCCGAGAACCTGGCCCTCGCCAAGCGTCGCGGCCAGCGTCGCGGCCTTTCGTGGGGCGTCACCAAGGCCGAGAAAGATGAGTACGTCGAGCTGCTCAAGCGCCTGGACCTTGGTCTGGACACGCGTCTCAACGCCAAGGTCGGCCTGCTCTCGGGTGGCCAGCGCCAGGCACTCACCCTGCTGATGGCCACGCTCACCAGGCCGCGCCTGCTGCTGCTCGACGAGCACACCGCGGCCCTCGACCCCAAGACGGCCTCTAAGGTGCTTAACCTGACCGAGGAGATCGTCGACGAGAACCACCTGACCACGCTCATGGTCACGCACAACATGAACGACGCCATCCGTCTGGGCAACCGTCTGATCATGATGCACGAAGGCCACGTGATCTACGACGTGGCGGGCAATGAGAAGAAGTCGCTCACCGTAGCCGACCTGCTGCAGAAGTTCGAGGAGGTCTCGGGCGGCGAGCTCGCCAACGACCGCATGCTGCTGAGCTAAAACCTGCCAAAAAGGGACAGGTTTATTTTGGTAGGTTTTATCTGCGCAAACGTCAAAACCGCCGCAAAGGGACAGACGCCCTTGCGGCGGTTTTCGCATATTATGTCGATAATCCGATATTCAACCAGACATTCTGGCTAAGGACTAAGGAAACTGCCATGAAAAGACTCCCCCGCCTTGCGTTAGCCGCCGCGTTGTTTGCCGGCGCGCTCGCAGGCATCCCAAGCCTCGCTTTCGCGGGGAACCTGCCCGCCGCTATTGACGGCTCTGTGACCGTCATGCACACCAACGACATCCACGGCAGCTACAAGTACAGCTACAACGAAAGCAAGGGCACTGGCACTGTGGGCTTTGACGGACTGGCGGTTCTCTATAGCGCCCAGGGCAACGCCCCCGATCTTTTGCTCGATGCGGGCGACACCTTCCACGGACAGTCCTTCGCCACCATGAGCGAGGGCAAGAGCATCGCCGAGCTCATGGACACCTTCTACGCCGACGGCTACGACGCGACCACGCCAGGCAACCACGACTGGAGCTACGGCGCGGACAAACTCCGCACCATGACCGGCTACAGCACCACCAGCACGCCCTTCGCCATGCTCTGCGCGAACGCGAAGTCTACGAGCGGCGTATGGAGCTCGAGCATCACGAAGACGCTCGATCGCACCTGGGAGGATAGCGAGGATTACTCCACATTCGACTACAAAATCAAGGTCGGCGTCGTGGGCGCCATGGATGAGTCGCTGGGATCCTCGCTGCGCGCGGACCTGGTCGCGGGCACGTCGTTCTCGAGTGCCGCGAACGCCATCAATGCCGAGGCAGAGCAGCTGCGCAAGGAGGGCTGCGATGTTGTTGTGTGTATCGCGCACACGCTCGACGCCAAGACCTTTGCCACGCGACTCCGTGGCGTCGATGCCCTTATCGCAGGCCACGAGCACATCAACCTTAACGAGAAGGTGACGGGAGCCGACGGCAAGACGATCCACGTTGTCGAGGCAGGCAGCGCCTTTGCCGAGGTGGGGCTGCTTTCCATTCCGTACAAGTACGACACCAATGGCACCGAGTCGACCGACGATGATACGGTCACGGTCCCTGCAGACGGCAGCGACGAGAAGCTCTACACCGCCAAGAACGTCAACGACCTTTTGGCGGACCCCGACAAGGGCTCCGACTACCAGAGCCGCCTTGAAGCCGTCCGCAACAAAATCAAGCCGCTCGACGAGGACTTTGAAAACGAATCGAACAAGGTGCTCGGCACATCCACCACCAACTATTTCTACGGCGAGGACGCCGCAGGCACGCATGGCTGGGAAATGGTGCGCACCACCGATTTCCGCCCCAGCAAGGAGGGCGACACCACCAAGGCCCAGACCATCGGCCACGTGATTTGCGGCTCCTATCTTGCCCTGACGGGCGCGGACCTCGCTATCGAAAACGCCGGCGGCATCCGCGGCGGCATCGCGGCGGGCAACGTGACCGCCGGCAACGTCATCGCCATCTCGCCCTACGGCAACACCGTTGAGACCTGGACCATGACCGGCGCGGACTTCCTCGCAGCGCTCGAGCACTCGCTACAAATCAGCGACGATTGCAGCGACAGCTACGAGCTTCAGCAGGCTTATGTGGCGGCCGGTCACACCGAGCAGGAGGCGCAAGACAAGTACAAGTGGCGCGATGACTCTGGCAGCGTTCTCTCCTTTGGCGGCATCAACGTGACGATTGATTGGACGCAGCCCGAAGGCAAGCGCATTGTGAGTGCCACACTCACCAAAGACGGCAGCACGCTCGACCCCGCCAAGACCTATACCGTCGCCACCAACAACTACATCATTACCAACACGACCGACTTTCCCACCTTTGCACACGCCACCAAGTACACCGAGTGGGGCACGTGCGAGGCGGCGCTGAGGGCGCTGATTGGGCAGAACGGCTGGGAGAGCAAGATGGCCGGGCTCGCCGGCACCATCAGCTTCGGCTCCGTAGCCGTGGACCCCACGCCCACACCGGCCCTGACGCCTAAGCCCTCGCCTAAGACGGACACGACGACCACGAAGGTCAGCACCAAGAAGACGAGCGGTAAGCTCGCCGCAACGGGAGACCGCACGCTGGCAGTAGTTGGCGCGTGCCTTATCGGCGGCATCATCGTCATCATCCTCGGCATTATCTGGAAGCGTCGACGCTAAGCTACACCGCCGGGCCTTGCAGCCCCGCCGCGTAAACCTTATATCGAGCACAGAAGCCCGTCTGAATTTGATCGGACGGGCTTCTTGGTGGGTATCATGGTTGGACGATCATTAGGAGGTTTTCCCTACATGGAATTGTTTGAGCCGATTCTTCATTTCTTTGAGCAACGGTGGGTCCACAACATCATCTGGGCCGTCATCTTGGCGATAGGCACCGCCGTCGCCGCCGAGGTCGTATCCAAGACCCTGAACCATCTGCTTAACCGTGACGATAACCCGCTTCCGGCATCAAGTATCTTCATCAACATCGCGCGCGCCGTCATCTGGATGATTGGCGGCAGCTTTATCCTCGACAACTGCTTTGGCATTAACGCAAACGCGCTCGTCGCCGCTCTTGGCGTCGGCGGCATCGCCATCTCGCTCGGCTTTCAGGACACGCTGTCAAACCTTATCGGCGGCATGCAAGTGACCTTTATGGGCATCATCAAACCCGGCGACAATATCGAGGTCGGCGGCGTATCCGGCGTGGTCCAAGACATCACTTGGCGTCATACAACGATTGAGGATGCCTGTGGACAGACCATCATTGTGCCCAACTCCAACATCTCCAAGAACACGCTCGTGCATTTGATGCCCTTTGGACGCGTGGCCGTGCCCGTTGCCGTAAAGGACACGTCTAAGTGGGCTTCCCTTGACGTGCTGGCAGACGAGCTCACGAGCGCAACCAAAACGGCCGTCTCGCCCATCTCGGGCTTTGACAAAGAGCCCTACGTGCTCTTTAGCGAAATCGGCGACTTTGGCATCAAAGGAAAGATCATCTTTATCGTCAGCGACGACAGCACCACTTTCACCGCTGCCGACGCCTGCATCCGCGCCATCGCCCCCATCATCGCCTAAACCACCGCAAAGGGGTCAGGCATCTTTGTAGTGGTTTTCATTCGTGGTACCATGGTTCATATAGTTGTTTAAACGACTAAGGGAGCAACATTATGGAAGAGGCCTATCGTCAAGCACGCAAGCGCGGCGAGCAAGGACGTCGACGCGCCATTAGCCAAAGCGAGCATCCATACCTTACGGACCTCGATAGCTTGGTTGCTCAGCTCCCCTTAGGTCAGCGAGAGAATGTCGGCCTGCGGGATATTCCGCTCGAAATGGTCGTCGGCACGGTCACCAAGGGCCGTCAGTCCGCCTTTTCGTGTAACTTTATGCCCCTGCTTCCGTTTAGCACCGAGTTCGCCCGCAAGTGGTCCAACCTCTACGACATCCAGGTGACCGAGGGCTATCGCGACCCCGTCATCGTCACCGAGTTCATGCATCGGTTCTATGTCCAAGAAGGCAACAAACGCGTCAGTGTCCTCAAATTCCTAGACGCCCCGACGGTTTCGGCCAAGGTCACCCGTCTCTACCCCGGCACATGGGATTCCGTCGAAAGCCGCCTGTACGGCGAGTTCTGCGCGTTTTGGCGCGTCTGCCCCCTATACGAGATCGAGTTCTCGCGTGAGGGAAGCTACGAAACGCTCGCGAAGATGCTCGGTCAGAACCTTATCGAAAAATGGCCACAGAAAAAGGTCGACTACCTGCGCCACACTTTCCTGCTCTTTAAGCGTGCCTACCTTCGCGCAGGCGGCGATCACCTGGACATTACGCCCGCCGACGCCATGCTCGTCTACCTCAATGTGTACAACCAGGACCGCCTGCTGGATACGCCAACGGATATCGTCGTAAACCGCCTGTGCAAGATCTGGCGCGAGCTGGTCATTGCCGGCAAAAATGACGAGGACAAGGTCGATCTTGTCGAAGCACCGAGCGTCGACGAGGAGGAGACGCCCGCCAAGTCCACCTCTGGCGTGCTCAACTTCTTTATGGGCAAGACCGTCTACTCGACGGCCAACCCCCTGCGCATCGCCTTTATCCATGAGTTCCCCTGTGCGACGTCGAGCTGGGACAGCCTGCACGACCAAGGGCGTCAGTATCTCGATGAGCACTTTGGCGGTATCGTGCGCACCGAGGCGTTCGAGGACTGTCACGATCCGGATGTGTTCTACGCCGCCGTGGAAACGGCTGTCAAACATGGAGCAAACGTCATCTTCTCGACCTCGCACCGCCTGATGGAATATACGCTCAGAGCTGCCGTTGAGTATCCCCGGGTTCGGTTCCTCAACTGCTCTATCGGCCTTCCCCATCAAAGCGTCCGTTCGTACTTTGGCAAGATGTACGAGGCCAAGTTTCTGCTGGGCGCCCTTGCGGCCAGCATGGCGGACAACCACCGCATCGGTTACCACGCGTCGGTCTTCGCCTCGGGCGCACTCAGCGAGATCAACGCCTTTGCGATTGGCGCCTCGCTGCTCGACCCGCGCGCGCAGGTCATCCTCACCTGGGGCGATGTTCCCGCCGGTGGTCTTGCCGAAGCCATGTGCCGCGAAGGCGTAAGCGTCATGACCGGCGCTGACATGTCAAAGTCGCTCGAAGACCCAACGGCCTACGGGCTTCACCGCTTGGTCGACGGCAAAGTCACCGGCATCGCCATGCCCGTATGGAACTGGGGCCGTTACTACGAGCTCATCGTTCGCAGCCTTCTTCACGGCACGTGGGACGAGACCAGCGACGACAACCAAGTGCGCGCTGTCAACTACTGGTATGGCATGAGCTCCGGCGTTATCGACATCCGTTACGCTCCGGGCCTACCCTACCAAACGCGCAAACTCGTGCAGTTGCTCCGCAACGGCATTGTTGTGGGATCCATCAACCCCTTTGGCGGCGAGCTCCACAGCCAGAACGGCGTGGTACAGATCGAAGGCTTCCCTCCGCTGCCGAGCACGCAGATTGTCGAGATGAATTGGCTGGCGGACAACGTGGTAGGCACCATTCCGCAGCTCGACGATGAGCCGAAAGTCCCTGCCCTATGAAAATCCTTGCCATAGCCGATACCGAAGAACGATGCCTTTGGGAGTGCTTTCGCAAGGAACGCTTTGAGGGAGTCGACCTGATTTTGTCCGCCGGCGATCTGGACCCGGACTATCTTGAGTTTTTGGTTACGGTCATCAACAAACCGCTCATCTACGTGCGCGGCAATCACGATGACCGCTACGCACGTCATGCACCGGGTGGATGTATCTGCGTAGAGGACAGCGTGTACACGTACCGAGGGATTCGCATTGCGGGCCTTGGCGGGTCCATGCGTTATCGCGACGGCGCCAACATGTACACCGAACGCGAGATGTCCAAGCGCATGCGTAAGCTGTCGCGTAAGGTTAGGATGGTCGGCGGGTGTGACATTCTGCTTACCCATGCACCCGCCGCCGGTATGGGTGATCTGGACGATCTGCCGCATCGAGGATTCGAGTGTTTTAACACAGCACTCGAATCCTGGAATCCCGACTACATGGTGCACGGGCATGTGCACCAAAGCTACGGTTGCGATTTTCAGCGCGAGCGTCAGCATGTGTGTGGAACGACGATCATCAACGCCTGCGGCTATACGCAGTTTGAGCTCGACCAGACGCACTACCCCATCCGCGGCTGGCAAGCAGCTTGGCTCAACTCACAAACCATGCGCCGCGAGCTCAAACGCCACGAAGCCATCGAGTCTTCAACAGCCAGAACACCCTGGTAACCACCATAAAGGGGACACTGTCCCCTTTATGGTGGTTTTGACGCGATAGCAAGAAACCCGGTCCTGCACAAGGCAGAACCGGGTTTCTTTAGCAATGCTTGCTGTACTCAGGCAGTAACTAGCAGTTACTCAGCCAGGAAGTCACGCTGGACAGCGGGATCGACCTTGACGCCAGGGCCCATGGTGGAAGACACGGAGATGGACTTGACGTACTTGCCCTTAGCAGAAGAGGGCTTGACGCGCAGAATCTCGGTGTACAGGGCAGCGTAGTTCTCGACGAGCTGCTGCTCAGAGAAGGACTTCTTGCCCAGGGGCACGTGGCAGATGCCGTAGCGGTCGGCGCGGTACTCAACGCGGCCAGCCTTGAGCTCGGAGACCATCTTGGCGACGTCCATGGTCACGGTGCCGAGCTTGGGGTTCGGCATGAGGCCACGGGGACCAAGGATCTTACCGATGCGGCCAACCTTGGCCATCATGTTCGGCGTAGCGATAGCGGCGTCGAAGTTGATCTCGCCCTTCTGAATCTGGGCGACGAGCTCGTCGGAACCGATGATGTCGGCGCCGGCAGCCTCAGCCTCACGGGCCTTCTCGCCCTCGGCGAAGACGGCAACACGAACGGTCTTGCCGGTGCCGTGGGGCAGGGAGATGGAACCACGGATGTTCTGGTCAGCCTTACGAGTATCGATGCCCAGACGGAAGTGAGCCTCGACGGTCTCGTCGAACTTGGCGGTGTCGAGCTCCTTGATGAGCTTGGCAGCCTGAAGGGGGGTGTAGAGCGTGGCGCGGTCGATCTTCTCGGCAGCGGCGTTATAGCTCTTACCATGCTTAGCCATGTGCATTACCTCCTGTGGTTAAACGGGCGTGAGCCCTCCCACATCGTATCGTGTGCCCTATTGCACACATTTAACGGGCGCCCCGGTCGGAGCACCCGCCGTTACCATAAGAAATCGCTACTCAGCGATGGTGACGCCCATGGAACGGGCGGTACCGGCGATGATCTTCTTGGCGGCGTCAATGTCGTTGGCATTGAGGTCCGGCATCTTGATCTCGGCGATCTTGGTGAGCTGCTCCTGGGAGAGCTGACCAACCTTGTCAGCCTGGGGCTTAGCGGAACCAGACTTGAGGTTCAGCTCCTTCTTGATAAGGTGAGCCGCCGGCGGGGTCTTGGTGATGAAGGAGAAGGACTTGTCCTCGTAGACAGAGATCTCAACGGGGATGATATCACCCTTCTTGTCCTGCGTCTCGGCGTTAAAGGCCTGGCAGAACTGCATGATGTTCACGCCAGCAGCGCCCAGGGCGGGGCCGACGGGAGGAGCGGGGTTTGCTGCACCAGCAGGAATCTGGAGCTTAATGACGTTGGCAACCTTCTTCTCAGCCATGGTCATTCCTTTCGAATCACGAGTGTGAAGCACTTGCTATATCGTAAGCACGCACGTGTTAGAAGCACTCCTGAGATGAGCAGTCACAGAAGAAGCACGCTCGCGCGAACGGACGAAAACTTAAGCGATGACAGCGACCTGGTTAAAGTCGAGCTCGACCGGCGTCTCGCGGCCAAAGATCATCAGCGTGACCTTGAGCTTGCCAGCCTCGGTGTTAACCTCGGAGACCTTGCCATCAAAGTCGGTAAGCGGGCCATCGGTGACGCGGACGGACGTACCGACCTCAATATCAACCGAGGTGCGCTTGGGCGAATCGCCCTTACCGGGACGACGAGTCATCTTGTTGTACTCGTCGCGGGAAAGCGGAGCGGGCTTGCCGTTGCCGCCTAGGAAACCGGTGACGCCAGGCGTGTTACGAACACACGTCCAAGCATCGTCATCCATCTCCATGCGGACCAGGACATAACCCGGGAAGATCTTGGAATCCTTGGTCTCACGCTTGCCACCCTCTTTAATCTCGGTGACGCGCTCCATAGGAATCTCGATATCAAAGATACGGTCCTGCATGCCCATAGTCTCGATGCGATGCTCGAGATCGGACTTAACGCGGTTCTCGTATCCAGAGTAAGTGTGAACGACGTACCAACGCTTAGACATGGTTTAGCCCCTCAATCCAGAGAACAGAGCAAGAGCCTCGCCAAAGCCAGCATCGAGCAGAGCGATGACGACGCCGACGACGATCAGAGAAGCGCAAACAACAACCGAGTAGTTCACGAGCTCCTTCTTATCGGGCCACGTGACACGCTTCATCTCGGACTTGACCGAAGCGAAATACTTCTTGGTGCGGGCGAAGAAACCAGGCTTCTCGTTCTTCTTGGACTTCGCAGCCTTCTCGTTCTTCTTGGCAACGGCCTTCTTGGCCTCAACCTTGGAGTTGGCGGCAGCTTTGTTGGCAGGTGCCGGCTGCTGAGCCTTCTTCTTGTTCTTCTTGTTGGCCATTTGGGTTACCTCCGCGCAATGCGCTTATACATGAGTAAACCGTAAGCCCCCAAGTGGGAGCTTACGGAATAATGACTGGCACGCCAGGAAGGACTCGAACCCTCAACACTCGGTTTTGGAGACCGATGCTCTACCAATTGAACTACTGGCGTATGTGACTAGAGACTAGCGAGTCTCTTTGTGCAGCGTGTGGTGACGGCACCAGGGGCAATACTTCTTGATCTCCATACGATCAGGCATGGTCGACTTGTTCTTGGTGGTCGTATAGTTGCGGCGCTTGCACTCAGTGCACGCAAGAGTAACTAGAGTACGCATGTATCCTGAACCTTTCATTTCCGCCCCGTACGGGCACGAGTTGTTACTTTATCAGCTCCACGTAAGTGCTGTCAATGAAAACCTCGAGTCAATTGGTTCTCGGTGGATCCATTCATATTTGGAACACATCAATGAAGCCATCGAGAGCTAATCGACGGTGCATCCAGGACCATTATCGATCCTCTCGACACCAGCAACGGCTCAATATCCATTGCAGAAAAGAACCCGGCACCCATATAAGTGCCGGGTTCTCTAAGTCAGCTATATCAAAGAGCTAATTTACTCAATGATCGTGGAGACGATGCCCGAACCGACGGTGTGGCCACCCTCGCGGATAGCGAAGCGCAGGCCCTCCTCCATGGCGATCGGGTGGATGAGGTCGCCCTCGATGGTGATGTGGTCACCAGGCATAGCCATCTCGGTGCCCTCGGGGAGCTTGACCGTACCGGTAACGTCGGTGGTACGGAAGTAGAACTGAGGACGATAACCATCGAAGAACGGGGTGTGACGGCCGCCCTCCTCCTTGGTCAGAACGTAGATCTCGCCGGTGAACTTGGTGTGCGGGGTAACCGAACCGGGCTTGCAGAGAACCTGGCCGCGCTCGATGTCCTCACGCTTGATTCCGCGGCGCGGCCGACCGGCGTTGTGGCCAGCCTCGCAGAAGTCCATGGACTTACGGAACATCTCGATACCGGTAACGACGGTGTTCTGGGTATCCTTGATGCCGACGATCTCGACGGGCTCGTTGAGCTTGAGCTCACCGCGCTCGACACGGCCAGTAGCAACGGTACCACGGCCGGAGATGGTCATAACGTCCTCAACGGCCATCAGGAACGGGAGGTCGTTGTTACGAGCAGGCGTCGGGATGTACTCGTCGACGGCCTTCATGAGCTCGCGAATGGCGTCCATCCACTTGGCGTCGCCCTCGAGAGCGCCCAGAGCGGAGCCACGGATGACGGGGATGTCGTCGCCGGGGAAATCGTACTCGGAGAGGAGCTCACGGGTCTCCATCTCGACGAGGTCGATGAGCTCGTCATCGTCGACCATGTCGCACTTGTTCAGGAAGACGACGATGTAGGGAACGCCGACCTGACGGGCGAGCAGGATGTGCTCGCGGGTCTGAGCCATGGGGCCGTCGGTAGCAGCGATGACCAGGATAGCGCCGTCCATCTGAGCAGCGCCGGAGATCATGTTCTTGACGTAGTCAGCGTGGCCCGGGCAGTCAACGTGAGCGTAGTGACGGGCAGCGGTCTCGTACTCAACGTGGGAGACGGAAATCGTAATGCCGCGCTCGCGCTCCTCGGGAGCCTTGTCGATGTTCTCGAACGCAGTGAAGTCAGCCTTGCAGCCCTCGGTCTCGGAGAGAACCTTGGTGATGGCAGCGGTCAGCGTGGTCTTGCCGTGGTCGACGTGACCAATGGTGCCGATGTTAACATGCGGCTTAGTGCGCTCAAACTTCTCTTTGGCCATAAAGCCCTCCTCTTAACAGGTCGTCCCCGGACGGGACTTTGCCTTTATACCATAGTGGCCTCTCAACATACTATTGAGAAGCCACCGTGTTACCTATGGTAGCGGTGACTGGATTCGAACCAGTGACGCCACGGGTATGAACCGTGTGCTCTAACCAACTGAGCTACACCGCCGGATGGAGCCTGCAACCAGACTTGAACTGGTGACCTCTTCGTTACCAACGAAGTGCTCTACCGACTGAGCTATACAGGCACTTGACGGGTGGGAGCTATAGGATTCGAACCTATGTAGGCAGAGCCAACGGGTTTACAGCCCGTCCCCATTAACCACTCGGGCAAACTCCCAATCGTTCAAGTATCCGCAGGTCCTTTGGTCTTTTGGACCGCCGCCCCCGCGAACGAAAAAGATAATACGATGCAACCTTGGGGGCTGTCAACGAAAACCTCTAGATACACGGTGCCGGGCGTATCTATATAGCTGTGACCTGCGGTTTTGTTGAGTTTGGATATGAAGGACGGTGGTTTTGGATACTGAGGTGACATTTCCCGAGGTAACACTTTGGTGTAGTAGAGTACACCTTCAGAATCGAACTTCGATACCAGCTTATTTGCACCTATATATAGGTCGAGATCGGGGCTGCCCAGACAGAAGATTGCTCTTCCCAGCAAAATCGAGCGTGGATAATCCACGCTCGATCAGGAGGACTGGGACCGGTCCGCCCTTTGTCTCGATCTCTAACATTTAGAGAATATTTTCTCCCCTATCTGTTACAGATCGAGATATTACGCATCTCCCTCAGCTTACGTCTCATTCTGTAACAACTAGAACGGTTTTCAGCCTCTTCGTGTTACAGATCGAGACAAACCTGAAGCTTGTTTGGCGCCACACCCGCTGACTTATAGACATAAATAGAAACGGGCCCTGTCCCACAAGGGAACAGAGCCCGAAACTCTCATGGAGCCAGTGACAGGAATCGAACCTGCAACCCGCTGATTACATATCAGTTGCGCTACCGTTGCGCCACACTGGCACACTTGGCGCTTTCGCGCGAAGCCTGTTAAGAATAAAGGAATTACGGACGGGGCGCAACAGGCCACACGGCGTTATACAAATATGCAAAATCCAGCAACAACAGGTACCAGGCCCGTTCATTTCTGTCGGTTCG
>JAUMPM010000018.1 GCA_031294825.1 Collinsella sp.
CTCTAATTGCCGCTCGCAAACATCGTCTATATCTCGAGGTCTAATACTTTTCCCGAGAAGTGAACGACCGTTTTTGGACCCCCGAAGCATCGACATTTTCAGACGTCAAAACCGCAGGATTTGGCTGACAAAACCGCAGGAAATTGCATCTCAAAAGTGTCGATGCTTCGGGGGTCCGTTTTTACTCGTTCACTTCTTGGAAAAGTATTAGACCTCGATTTACAAGCCACTCAATGTGGCAAAAGGGCTGTCCCTTTGTCACATTATTCGGAGCGTAGGGCTTCTACAGGGTCTTTTTTGGATGCGCTTCGGGCCGGCAGCAGACCGGCAACGACCGTCAGCAGCACCGAAATTGCAATGAGCACCAGCGCATCCTGCACGGGCAGGCTCATCAGATTGGGCACCTGTTTGGCAGCAAGCGCCCAGGCATTAACCGGAAAGCTCACGGCCACCACGACGACAATGGCAAAGACGCCGGAGATGAGGCCTTCGATAAAGGTCTCGGCGTTGAACACGTTTGCCACGTTGCGCTTCGACGCGCCAATCGCGCGCAGGATGCCAATCTCCTTTTTACGCTCCAGCACGCTGATATACGTGATGATGCCGATCATGATGGAGCTCACCACCAAGCTGATGCTCACGAATGCGATGAGCACCAAGCTGATGGTGTTCACGATGTCGGTCACCGAACCCATGATGATGCCCATGTAGTCGGTGTACGAAATTGCCCGATCATCATGGCCAGCGGCTTTGACCTGCTTGTTGTACGCATCGATGTGATCGAGTACGCGCTCCTTGGCCTCAAAGTCGCGCGGGAAAATCTTGACCGAGATGGGATCTGCCTCGTCCGCATAACCCAACGTGGTCAGATTGTTGTCGTAGGTAAGCTTCGACGCCTTCGCATAGCTCATCATGAGCGAGCTCAGGTCCTCGGCGTCCATGTTGAAATGGATGGCATGAGCAAAGGCACTCGCATCCACGCGCATGGCGCTCGCCAGGTTAGCAAAACTCGACGACATCTGCGTCGCCATCTGGCCCATGAGCCCTGCTGCGCCTGCCCTGAGCTGAGCTGACACCGTCGCCGCAATCTGATCGCTGATCGACTTCATCACCTGATCCATAGCCTGCTGCAGATACGGAGCCAGCTGCTTTTGCACATAGTCGGTCATCGCCTGCTGCAGGCGCTCGGCCAGGGCATCGCCGCCGAGCGCTTTGAGCTGGGCCAGGATTTGCTGGGCTGCCGTATCACTCTCAAGATACGCCGAGAATGCGGCAGCAAGCTTTGACGCGTCCTTAAGATCATCGGGTGACAGCGCCCTAAACTGATCAGACTGCAAAAAGCTCTCAAACAGCTGGTTGGCTAGCGTTCCCACCTGCTGCATTTGCTCGGGCGTGAGTTCCAGGCCGTCAAAGATGCCCGAGAAATCTGGAGCCGGCGCTTTGGCCATGATGTCACCAAAGTCGATGTCCTTGCCAACGCCCGAAAGATCAATATCCAGGCCCGACAGATCGACGCCCGAAAGATCAATGCCGTCGCCGGCCGCACCCGAGAGCGCAGACGCATCAAACGAAAACGCACTCTTGAGCGCCGCCTCGTCCACACTGAACATGCTGCCCAGATCAACGCCTTGCTTGGCCTCGCCTTGCAGTTCGTCGAAGGTTTTGCCCGTAAAGACATCCGTCTCGGGGTGGGCAAGCTGCTCCTGCACAATCTGCGAATCGGCGGCGCGCTCCATAAGCTGGCGAGTCAGCGCATGCGTGTAGGCAATGCCCGGGGACAACGCGCTCGCGTTGGCGGTCTCGTTGGGTCGCACCACGCCCACAATGTGCACGTCGATACCGTCGGCAACCTTGGCGGCCATAAAGTCGGTGTCGCCAGACATATCGGTCCACATGCCGGTCTCTTCGTTTTTGCGATACGCATCGGCCGGCGACAGCACCTTAAACGTCGTGGACAGTGCATCGTCGTAGGTAAAGTCGGTGCCGGTCTCGGGCGTTTCGACCCCACCGTCAGCCGTCATAGCGCTGTTTACCAGATCGTTGAGCTCATCGATATCCAACGCACCGATGCTATAGAGCGTGTAGTCGCCCACCGTGCCGCGGCTCGAAAGCACCATCACGGCTTCGTTAGCAGACGTAGGCCAATGCCCCGCCACGACGTCGTATTGGCTGTCGAGCAGGCTCTGGTCGTCAATCATCTCGTTAAAGACCGAGGTTCCCATGGATTCCATGCTCACCGTTGCCGCCGAGCTCGCGCCTCCGCTCATGGCCTCGGTCATGGCGTTGGGCACCAGCCGGACAGGCTTCTCATCGCCCTTACCCGCACGATAGACAACCGGCGATACACCGTAGCCGTACTGAATGGAGTTGACCTCTTTATCGATGCCGTCGTCACCGGCATCGAGCCATGCCTTAAAGCTCGTCATGTCGTTGGACTTAACGCTCGCAAACATATCCTTTACGGCCGTGACCACGGGAATCTTATCGGTTCCCTTAGCCTTGCCGCCGACGCTGTCGTCGGACGAGTCCACGCTTTCAGACGAGCCATCATCCGTGGCCCCCTGTCCGCCCATCATGGACGACAGGTCGTAATCCTGCTTGGAAATGGTGAGCGGATAGCTCGACAGCGTATCCTCCTCGACCTTTTTGATGTAGCCGTTTACGCCGTTGGACAGCGCTAGGATCGCCGCAATGCCGATAATGCCAATCGAACCTGCAAAGGCCGTCATGGCCGTGCGACCCTTCTTGGTCATGAGGTTTCGGGCAGAAAGCCCCAACGCCGTCACAAAGCTCATCGAGGTTTTGCGCGTAGGCTTAGCCTCGCGACGCACGGCCTTTGCTACATCAAAGGGGTCGGAATCGTCGGTGATCTTGCCGTCCGCCAGGTTAACGATGCGCGTGGCGTACTGGTACGCCAGCTCGGGATTGTGCGTGACCATAATAACCAGACGGTCGCGCGCCACGTCCTTGAGCAGATCCATGACCTGTACGGATGTCGTTGAATCCAAAGCGCCGGTCGGCTCGTCTGCCAGCACAATCTCGGGATCATTAATCAGGGCGCGGGCGATGGCCACACGCTGCATCTGCCCGCCCGAAAGCTGGCTCGGGCGCTTGTTAACGTGCTCGCCCAGGCCGACTTTCTCCAACGCCTCGCGCGCACGCTGGCGACGCTCGGCATGCCCCACGCCCGTGAGCGTAAGCGCCAGCTCCACGTTTTCCAAAATGGTCTGATGCGGAATGAGGTTATAGCTCTGGAACACAAAGCCGATGCGGTTGTTGCGATAGGCATCCCAATCGCGATCGTGAAAGTCCTTGGTCGATATGCCGTCGATCAGCAAGTCACCAGAATCGAAATGATCGAGCCCACCGATAACGTTGAGCATCGTAGTTTTGCCCGAGCCCGAGGGACCCAGAATGGCCACGAACTCGTTATCGCGAAAAGACAGGCTTACGCTATCGAGCGCCACCTGCGTAAACGACTGCGTAACGTACCTTTTGCAAATACTCTTGAGCTCCAACATGGACGGCAACCTCTCCCACGCGGGCGCACTTGCCCGCTCTCCCCCGCCGTTCGTATTCGACGCGTTTGTCCTACTCTATCCCCATTTTTTGCCGGCGCCAGTGAGGAATGTAACGAAGCACGCCAAAAAACGAACGGGACGGCGCCTAAAAGAAGAGGCCCCGAGCGGGACCTCTATATGGTGGAGATTATCTTGAAAGGCAGCGGACTACTCCGCGCAGCGGCGCACGATCCTCGCCATGCTTTACGCGTTTTTTACTGCTCGCTATTCGCAATCGCCTGGTCGATAAGCTTGTCGAGTGCTGCGCGCTGCTCGGCGGAGCTAATGGCTCCCACGATTGGATCCCCTACGATGTTGCCGTTCTGATCGATGACATACGTCGTCGGGAACGAGAACAAATTTGACGTGAACTTACCGGCCTCGCTATCCGACTTGAACCAGATGTTCTTATATGTCACGCCCTTCTTGCTCAGCACGTCCTTGGCATCTGCGATCTCGCCCTTGTTGCCATCGAGCGTAAAGGAATTGACGCCCACGACCTGGCCGCCCTTCTCGGCAAGCTCCTGATTCAGCTTCTCAAGATCGCCCAGCTCGCCCACGCACGGCTTGCAAGTAGTGAACCAGAAGTTCATGACGGTGACCTTGTTCTTAGAGAACAGCTCGTCGCTGTTCACGTCGTTGCCATCCAGGTCCTTGCCCGTAAAGCTGGGGAACTTCGTCGCCTCGCTCGAAGCATTGGCACCAGCCGTCATGCCAGCGGTCGAAGCGTCGACGCTCTCGCCTGCACTCGGCGTGCTTCCACAGCCGGGGAACTCCTTCTCCAGGCTCTCGAGCTTGTCCTCGATCTCCTTGATCTGCTGTGCACCGGCCTTGAGCGTCTTAAGCTCATCCGCCGTAAACTCATCCTTAGCGCCGTCGATGGTCTTGAGCAGGAAATCGCCGTAATTGCTGCCATCCTCAATCATTGCCGAGTCTTTATTTGCCGCGTTGAATACCTTTTCCCACAGCGCGTTATCACTCGAAAAGATCTCGTTCTCCTTCTGCATGAGCTTCGCATACAGCTCGGCGGCCTCGTCGGCATTGGCCGGCTTCTGCGCAGTGAGTTCTGCGATCTTAGGATCGGAGCTCGCAGATTCGCTCGCATTGCCACCGGGCGCCGAACATGCCACAAGGCACAAGGCCAATACCGGCACCATAAACAGGGCCGCAATCTTAGAAAGCTTCATAGTCATTCCTCCGTTTTGTCGAAGCTTGTTTACTTTTTATCGGCAGTCAAGGGAAGCTTTTCCGCCGACACATCCAGGCCATAGCGATAGCTGATGGCATCGACGGGGCAGGCCCCAATGCACTTTCCGCACCGGATACATTCGGCATGATTGGGCGCGCGGACCACATCAACGTCCATCTGACAAACCCTTGAACACTTGCCGCACGAGATGCATTTGCACGCGTCGACCTGAATCCCCAACAAGGACACCTTATTCATGAGCGCATAGAATGCGCCGAGCGGGCAAATCCATTTGCAGAAGGGGCGATAGAGCAAAACGCTCAGCACTACCACGGCAATGAGAACGACAAGTTTCCAAGTAAAGAGCTGTCCCAACGCAGATCGAATGCCGGCATTGGCAATGGCCAGCGGAATGGCGCCCTCGAGCACACCCTGCGGACAGATGTACTTACAAAAGAACGGGTCGCCCATGCCCACGTCGTTAACCACCAAGACGGGTAGCAGCACCACGGCAAACAGCAACACGACGTACTTGATGTACGTGAGCGGCTTGAGCTTTTTTGTCGAAAGCTTTTTGCCGGGAATCTTATGAAGCAGCTCCTGCAGCCAGCCAAACGGGCACAGAAAGCCGCATACAAAGCGTCCCAGCAGCACGCCGAGCAAAATGAGCGTACCGGTAACATAGTAAGAAAAGTTAAACTTGGATGAACCTACCACCGACTGGAACGACCCGATGGGGCACGCACCCGATGCCGCGGGGCACGAATAGCAATTAAGTCCAGGTACGCAGACTGTTTTTCCCGCGCCCTGATAGATGCCGCCTTTGGCAAAGTTTGGCAGGTGAATGTTGGTGACGAGCGTCGCCGCCGCCTGAATGAATCCGCGAAATCGAGCCAAAACATGCGACGCAGTGTTTTCTCTTTTATCCAATTCCGATACACTCCAAGCACAGCCTAATCGCTTTGGCCAGCACGGCATCTGCCTCGCCACGCATAACGCCAAAGCACACCATGGCAATTCCGACGATCAACAAAGCGACCTGTACCACGGGTTTTACCGCTTTGAACAACCTGACCACTCCTTTCGTTACGCGACCATTGGACCATATCGGCTATAAAATCCGTGTTAAGCGCGATTTGAAATGTGCAAGGAGACTGTTATGCGTATTTTGATCGTCGAGGACGAGCAGGCGCTGTGTGACGCAATCGCGCGCAGCTTGCGAAACTTGGCGTACAGCGTCGACTGCTGCCACGACGGGCAGGAGGCGCTCGACCTGCTGGGCGTCGAAGTCTTTGACCTCGTGGTACTCGACCTCAACCTTCCCCGTATCGACGGCATGACCGTACTCAGGGAACTTAGGAAAACTGACTGCGAGACTAAGGTACTGATTCTGTCCGCGCGTGGCGAAGTATCCGATAAAGTCGCCGGACTCGATGCCGGCGCCAACGATTACCTCACCAAGCCGTTTCATCTGGACGAACTTGCGGCAAGGATCCGCAGCCTCACCCTCAGACGCTTCGCACAAAGCGGCATAGTATTAACCTGTGGAAAGCTCCGCTTTGACACCAAGGCGCGCATCGCTTCCGTGGACAGCGAGGCCTTATCTCTTACGCGCAAGGAAACGGGAATCTTGGAATACCTGATGCTTAATCAGGGGCGTCCGGTAAGTCAAGAGGAGCTTATCGAACACGTTTGGGATAGCAGCGTGAACAGCTTTAGCAACGCAACCCGCGTTCATATCTCGTCGCTCCGCAAAAAGCTACGCAGCGCTTTGGGATACGACCCGATTCGCAATCGGATTGGAGAGGGCTACGTTATGGAGGATAGCGAATGAAAGGGCTTTCGCTGCAATGGCGTATAACGATTATGACGGCACTGCTCACGTGTGCGGCATGCGTGCTGACGAACTGCCTGGTCGGCTATACGGGCATGCGCTACATGGATGCCATCGGCAGCAACATCTCGGCTTTTAACGCAACCGGCGAAAATTCGCCCCAGGCGTTCGACCCAACGAAAGCGACCCCCGATGACAAGGTCACGATCGTCGTAAACGACGCACAAGAGTCTTTTGGCACGACAACCTGGTGCATCACGGCTGGAGTCACACTCCTTGGCGGCGTGCTGGCATACTTTGTGAGCGGCCGTGCACTCAAACCGCTACGGGATTTTGCAGCCCAGGTTGAGCGTGTGCAGCCTGACAACCTAAGCGAAATCAGACTCAGTGAAGATGTGCCCACCGAGCTACAACAATGCAGCGCCTCTTTCAACGACATGATCGCCCGTCTTGGCGAAGGGTTCTCTGCACAGCGTCAGTTTACCGGCAACGCCGCACACGAGCTGCGCACCCCGCTCGCCCTTATGCAAGCACAGATTGAACTATTCATCTCCGAGCACTCCGGTCTGCAATCCGAAACAGCCGAGCTGCTCGGCCTGCTACAAGAACAAACCGAGCGCATGTCTCGAATGACCAAGGTATTGCTTGAGATGAGTGAGCTCCGCAGCGTTCCTTGCGAGGACGATGTTGAACTCGGCCCCCTGTCCGAAGAGGTCCTCACCGACCTTGCGCCACTTGCCGAAAATAAGGGCATAGCCCTCAATTGTGCTGGAGACGCTTTAGTAATCGGAAGTGATACGCTCCTCTACCGGCTGGTGTTTAATCTGGTCGAAAACGCCATCCGTTACAGCCGCTCCGGCTCGACTGTCAACGTCTCCATCTGCGACAACGACAGCCACGTGATCCTGCGAGTCAAAGATGAGGGCCCGGGAATACCCAAGCAGTACCGAGAGAGCATCTTCCAGCCGTTCTTTCGTCTAGACAAATCCCGCAGCAGAGCATATGGCGGCGCAGGGCTCGGACTAGCGCTCGTTTGGGAGATTGCAGCGCTTCACGGTGGCACAGTAGAGGTCGAAACAAGTTTCGAGAACGGGACTACCATGCTCGTAAACCTTCCAAAACGATCCGCAGCGTCAACCGAACAGTAAAACGAAAGGGGTCCCGAGCAACAGGAGTACAATTGCTGCATTGTTGCCACCTGATGGGAGATGGAAGATGGACTGCGATGGCTACCCGCGCATTCCCATGCCGTTGATGTGCACTGCCTTTGTGCCGGGGCAGATTGACGCTGCGGTTGCAGGCATTTCCGACCCCGATTCGCGCGCCATTGCCACGGCAGAAGCGCTGTACTTTCGCGGACAGGCCACCCTCGCTGCCAAGACGGCGCGCCCCTATCTTGACGCCACCGACCCCGCACTGCGCTATTCCGCATGCCTTATCTGCGGATACGCCAGTCTGTCGCTCAACCGTATCGCCGATGCCCGCCGTTGCCTTGCTGGCATCCTCGATACACCAACTGACGAGGAATCGCCCGCCGTCCACGCCACGCATATCCTGTTCGCCTCGGCCGCGAGCGTCCTGCTGCACTTGCCTTCCCCGTATTCCGCCGAAGAGTTTTATCCGCTTGCGGCGCATCTGCCCGAAGGCCTGCGCCTGTTCGCCAGCTACGTGATGGCGCATGCCCTGTACCTGCGCGGCGAATATGGCCGCAGTCTGGGCATGGCGGAAAACGCCCTGATCATGAAACAGGGAAGTTATCCCATCTCGGAGCTGTTCTTGCACCTGTCGGCTTCCATGGCCTGCATGAGCCTCAAGGACATCGACGCCGCAAAGGCACACTTCGGAGCCGCTTGGGACGTTGCGCGTCCCGACGGCCTTATCGAACTCATTGGCGAGCACCACGGCCTTTTGCAGGGGCTTATCGAGGCGTGTCTAAAACGCAATACCCTGACGACTTCGCACGCATCATCGAGATTGCGTATCGATTCAGCTACGGCTGGCGGCGCATCCACAACCCCGATTCGGGCGAGGACGTGGCCGACGATCTAACGACCACGGAATTCACCATGGCCATGCTCGCCTGCCGTGGATGGACCAACGCCGAAATCGCACGCCACATGGGAGTATCGCCGGGCACCGTTAAAAATCGACTGTCCAACGTGTATGCAAAGCTTGGCATCGGCACGCGCACCGAACTGGTCGCGCATATGCTGCGTTAGCGGCCAGACTGCCTAGCGCGGCACGTGCGCCCCGGAGCCCCGGCGCTTCGCTCGCTCAAATTGGACATTTTGGCCCTCGGACGGCACTACCGTGACAGGATGCCTTCTCGCAAAATTGGATTATTTCCACCGATACCTGCGGGATGGGAGCCAAAGATGCTTGATCGCCGTTCGTTACTTGTTGCCGGAGCGTCCTCGCTGGCGAGCATTATGTTGCCGCGCGTGCCGGGAAGCGCAAACGCCTTCATATTGCCGTTCGCCCCCGCCGAGGCATACGCCGACGAAGATGATCCCTTCAAGGTCTTGGTGCTCTCGCGCACCATGTTTGGTGTGGTCGTGGTCGACGTCGCCAACAAGAATACGCCCATCACGGGTGCCCAGGTCACGCTCATATCGCGCTATGCCGCAGGCAAGCAGCTCACCGCCACGACCGATGACGAAGGCACGGCCATCTTTGAGGTCGCCCCTCTTTCAGAAGGCTACGTGGACGAGGCAACGCTTCTCGACGCGTACGACTTTAACGGCGGCATCTCCATTAGCATGGCAGGCTACCGCGATGTCGAGATTCCCCTTGCGCGTATCCAGGGCGGCACCGCTATTACCGCACCCACACGTCCGCTCTCCGATGGCGAGCCGTACTTTCGACAGCTCACGTTCGACGAATGGGACATCCAGTACGCCGACGCCACGTTTATGGCAATGCCAGCGGACGAAGCAGCAAACGACCAGCCCGACACGCACGCTTTTACCGTGCAGGCTCATCTGCCGCAGGGCGGGCAGGCAACGTTGCATATCAATAAAGTGATGCCCGCTGCGGGCAGCTCAACCGAAACCGTCACGCAGATCGGCCAGATCAAGGCCAGCGCATCGGGCGCGGATAATCTGGCGACGTTCACGCTTGAAGACACGTTCCTCGATGCAGCTTCGGGCCTTCTGGAGGAAGGGTGCAAGCTGCGCTTTATGCTCGACTACCAGGGCAAAACCTACACGCTCTCATCCCCTATGGCCGTTGTCACCGCGCCGGCCGCAAAGGCGGAATCGGGCTCGACCACCATCATTCCCACCACCATGGACCAAGAGATCACTCCGTTTGATTTCCCCGCGGCGTTTCCCGGTATCGGCGGCAATAAGTTCACGTGCTGGATGCCCACATTTCCCATTCTGTTCGATTTCTCGTTTGCTGGATACGTGCTGTTTGGCGGAGGGTACAAACCAGCTAGCTATATGAACGATTCGGGCAACCCTGATCCGGAATACTGGAAGAAATCGCCGCGCGAGTCGGGCGCCAAGCAGGCAAACCGCTACCTCGACGAGATGGAGGGGAAGTGGAATCAGTACAAGAGGATGAGTGCCGGTTCGGGCACCGATCCAAGAAACACCAAGCTCCTTCGCCACCATTGCACGCCGCTGTTCACGATGGATATCGCCACACAGCTGTACGGCTCGCTCGCCTACGATTGGGTGGGCAAAACCTGGGGTAACAACAACGACCCCGCATACGGCAATATTAAGGCCCTCTTCCAGGTAAGAACCGACCTCAATTGGACCGAGCAGTTTACGCTAGGACCGGTGCCATTTTTCCTAAACGTCAACCCCTGGGTGCTGGCAAAACTGGCGCTCGCCGTGGGTGCCCACACGCACGGCAGCGGCGCGGCGTTTTTTAAAAACATTTCGCTCGACTATTCAAACACGTCGGGCTCGTTCACCATCCAGATCGGGCTTGCCGTCACCTTTGGCGCCGGCGTTGCAGGCGTCGCTTCGTCTGCCGTGCGCGGCGCCGCATCCCTCACGCTGTTCATTGGGTACGAGAAGGCAGATGGACACCAGCTTCCGCGACTGCGCGTAGGTGCAGACGTCGATGTCGATGTGATACTCCAGTTCGTAATGTTCAAGTGGACCACCAAGGCTTGGTCGGGGTCGTGGCCCACACTCATCGATTCGTGGAATATGTCGGTGAACAATGGCGACCAGTATGTGCTCCAGCGCTCTGAGCTCGCATTGGGTGGAGATACGCCTTATACGCTGGATGCCTGCTTCGGCTCGGCCGGCAACATTGAGGCGGGCGGCGTGCCGCAATTTATCGCATCGGCCACCATCGTCACCAACGCCGAACTGCTCGCACGCGCCGAGGTTAAGGCCACTGCCGTAAACGCCGCGCCTGTCGTGCGCGATTGGGATCAAGCGGTCACGCGCATTGAGCTCGAGGCGGATGCAGAAAGCGACGACACGGGACAGATCGAGCATTTCGCCCATGCACTGATAGAGAACGACGAAAACGCCGCGCCGATGTATGAGTACACCTACATCGGTCAGGCAACGAACACCGTTGCCGACCCGAACGCCGATTCTGCTGGTGTATCGGAGGACGAGCGTGGCGGCATCAAGCCCTCGAGCGACAACGTGCTGTTTACTGGCGTGCTCAGCGAAGCTCACATGAAGCTGGCAATGATCGCCGGCGTAGAATGCCTGTTCCGTATCGCCTCGGTGCGCTACGACGACAATGGCCGCTCGCGCCTGGTGGTGCACACAAAGGCAAACGGCACGTGGTCTGCCCCCATGCCCGTGGACTTCCCCCCTGGCTTTGGCGAGGGCGACGTGGAGCGCGACGGCATATTCGATTACGACTTCGACGTAGTGGAATATACGGACGGAAGAGAAAACCAGGACGCCTACGTGCTGCTGGTTTCGGGCGAGCGCCCCGACGGCGACAACACCCTTTTCGATACGGCAAGCACAGCCGGCATACTGTCCGTTGTGCGCCTGCGCATAAGCAACGGCGGAGTTCGCGTGATATCGCACACGTCGTGGCGCAGTATCTCGCGCGGCCGCCTGCAAGAGGATGGCTACCATTGCCTGCAGTGCCCACGCATTACGGTGGGCAAGACGCTAGTCGACGGGCGCCTGTCGGGTGCCTACCTCCACCGCCGCGGAACCACCGCAGAAAAGGCGCTCGGCAGCGAGGCAGAGGTCTCGCTCGAGTGCTTTACCCTGTGGTCAGATGATTTGGGCGACAGCCTGACGTTCCGCCAAGTTCTCCGCTTTCCGCAAGCACCGTCGAGTATCGAGCTGGGTGAGCCCGAGAATATCAACGGCAAAATGGTGGTGCCCGTTGCATACGAGACTGCAGGCGGTTGTGGCTGCGCATCGTACGCCGTGATCGGCCAGTCCATCGCGGGGTGGGGCGTTATGTCGCCAGATGCCACAGTACCCCACGCGGTGCCGTGGCCGCAGCACACGGGCTTTTTGGCAACCGTCAACGAGCAACTGCAGCATATTACTTGGACGCGAGGCGCATCAGCATTTGCAACGCAGCCCGTGGGTGCCGCAGGCTGTGGCCCGGCATCGTTTAGCGTAAGCAACAACGGCAGGTGCGTGCTCTATGTAGAGAACACCGATGGCAAGGTGGGACAAACCTACGACGAAGAAGGCAACCCGGTAGCAGTGATGGGCAAGCACTTCCGCATCTTCGCCAGCACCTTGGCAGGCGATCTGTTCACGGAGCCGTTCGTGATGTGCGAGCTGGACCATCCCGTCGATCAGATAACGACATTTTTGACGTCGGGGAGCATGCTCTCCGCGCTCGCCACGCACATTGTGAGCGCGGAGAAGAGCGAGGCAGAGCTGCACGGCATCGAAGTGCCCTTGGTGGCGTGTGCCACTCCGACGGGCGCAGTCGCTACCTCGGGCGCGGTGGTGCCTGGAGCAGCAGGCGAATCCTTCATGGTCACGGTGCGAAACGACGGCAACACCTTGCTGACCGCCGGCACGATCGATCTGTACCGAGAGGGCTCCAGCCAGCCGTTCTCCAGCGCATCCATCGGGTTCGGAGCGAACACACGCATGGCATCGATCTACGATCCAGAGCTTGCCGAGGACGCTTCGGCCAACGACATGGCACACGTGAAGTACGCAGTCGAGACGCTGGGCACACGTTTTGCGACGCACCCGCTGGTTGCCGACAACGGCAACGCCGTGCTGGCACCGGGTTGCACGGCACAGTTCCGCATGAGCTTCGCCATCCCCGAGAGCTGGAGCGACGAAGTGGGCAAACGCGTAACGCTGTATGCGAAGGCGCGTGACCTGGTGGCACTCGATCCCGTAACGCTCGAGGAAATTCGACCGGGCGCAAACTCAGCGCTGGGTGCCGTGCTGCACGAGCTTCACGTGTCCGATGCGGCATGCGAACGCTCAGAAGTTCAGGTCGGCGTATGCGACAACGCGGATACGACAGGACTTCACGACGCCCCGATGACGGTCGACGGCGATGGCGGCACGAGTGGAGGTGGCTCCGGCGGAAGCAGCTCCGGTAGCGGCAGTGGCTCTGGCAGCGGCAAGGATCACGGCAATAACAAGCGCCCCGGAAAAGCGGGCGCGCTTGCGGGCACGGGCGATGTCAACGCTCCCCTTACGGCAGCCGCCGCAGCACTCGCCGCGGCAGGCGCCGGCCTCGTCGCCTACAGCGCCCGCCGCACGGCGCTCGAAAAAGACACCGCCAATGAGGCCAATTTGGATAAGCCTCGCTAGCTCCTAGTTACTTTCGTGAGAGACGCCGACTCGGCTCATCGAACATGAAAATGGGCTGGTTCTGGATACCCAGAGCCAGCCCATTACGCATTAGATATCGTCAGAGGAGTCGAGTTCTGCCTCGAGCTTGGCACGGCGTCTTTTCGCCAACAATCCGCATGGCACGTTTTTGATAAACGCATCCAACCGCAAACGCAGCAGGACGCATTCGGCCGTCTTCAAACTTACTCGGACAAAACCGACTCGGTTTTCTCCGAGTAAACGTGATTGATAGTCAATCGATGTGCCCGCTCGTGCGATCAGCATCGTTCGATTTTGTTTAGTAAAACTAGGTCCCTATTAAATAAAATTCATCTGTATCCAAATTTGTTTAACAATGCAGCGCTACCACTAAACACTATCCCTGTTAATCCGAACGATTGTTCGATGGATTTCGTGTTGGTTGGAATCGCCTATGGGCTGGGCTATGCTACCTTGACTATCTATATGACTTAAACGCAGCAAAGGAGCACCGAGAGAGCGAGTATGGCAAAAAACACCGCAAACTATGGTAACGACAGTATCCGCCAGCTCAAGGACGAGGAGCGCGTACGCCTGCGCCCCGCCGTCATCTTTGGCTCGGACGGACTCGACGGCTGCGCGCATGCCGCCTTCGAGATCCTGTCTAACGCCGTTGACGAGGCGCGCCAGGGCTACGGCAAGCTCATCACCCTTACCGCCTTTCGCGATGGCTCTATCCAGGTAGAGGACAATGGCCGTGGCTGCCCGCTCGACTGGAACCCTTCCGAGAAGCGCTTTAACTGGGAGCTCGTCTTCTGCGAGCTCTACGCCGGTGGCAAGTATAACAACAACCAGGGCGGCGACTACGACTTCTCGCTCGGCACCAACGGCCTGGGCTCCTGCGCGACCCAGTACGCTTCCGAGTACATGGACGTCACCGTCTGGCGTGACGGTAACAAGTACTCCCTGCACTTTAAAAAAGGCAAGGTCGTCGGTGCCAAAAAGAAGGCACTCGAGATTGAGCCCAGCGACGAGAACCGCACCGGCACCACCATCAAGTGGCGCCCCGATCTTGAGGTCTTTACCTCGATTAGCATTCCCCACGATTGGTATCGCGAAACCATGCGCCGTCAGGCCGTGGTCAACGCTAACGTGACCTTCCGCCTGCGTATCGAGGGCGACGATGGCGAGTTTTCCGAAGAGGATTTTTGCTATCCCAAAGGCATCGAGGACTACGTGCTCGAGAAGGTCGGTACCGACTACCTTACCGAGCCCTTCTTTATCGAGGCCGACCGTCGCGGTCGCGATCGCGAGGACCTGCCCGATTACAACGTAAAAATCACCGCGTGCATGTGCTTCTCGCGCACCTTCATGATGCAGGAGTACTACCACAACTCATCGTGGCTCGAGAACGGCGGCTCGCCGGAGAAAGCGGCTCGTAGTGCTCTGACCAGCGCCATCGATGCCTACATTAAGCAACAGGGCAAGTACAACAAAAACGAGAGCGGCATTAAGTGGCAGGACGTCCAGGACTGTCTGGTGCTGGTGACCAACTGCTTCTCCACCCAGACGTCCTACGAGAACCAGACCAAGAAGGCCATCAATAACCGCTTTATCCAGCAGGCTATGACGGCTTTCTTTAAGGAGCGTCTCTCGACCTACTTGATCGAGAACAAGGACGCCGCCAACAAGATCATGGAGCAGGTGCTCATCAACAAGCGCTCGCGCGAGAATGCCGAGAAGACGCGCCAGAGCATCAAGACCAACTTGCAGCAGAAGACCGACATGGCCAACCGCGTGCAGAAGTTCATCGACTGCCGCTCCAAGGACAAGAGCCGTCGCGAGATCTACATCGTAGAGGGCGACTCGGCAGCGGGCGCCATTCGCACCTCGCGCGATGCCGAGTTCCAAGGCGTTATGCCCGTCCGCGGCAAGATCCTCAACTGCCTAAAGGAGGACTATCCGCGCATCTTTAAGTCCGACATCATCATGGACCTCATGCGCGTGCTGGGCTGCGGCGTGGAGATCAAAGACAAGCGCATCAAGAACCTTGGCGCCTTCGATCTGGACAACCTCAACTGGAACAAGGTCATCATCTGTACGGACGCCGACGTCGACGGTTACCACATTCGCACGCTCGTGCTCACCATGCTCTACCGCCTGGTGCCCACGCTCATCGACGAGGGCTACGTGTATATCGCCGAGTCTCCGCTCTACGAGATCAACTGCAAAGAGAAGACCTACTTTGCCTACACCGAGCTCGAAAAGAACGGCATCCTCAAGGAGATCGGCGACCAGAAGTGTTCCATCAACCGCTCCAAGGGTCTTGGTGAAAACGATCCGGACATGATGTGGCTCACCACCATGAATCCCGAGACGCGCCGTCTGATCAAGGTGGAGCCCGAGGACGTCACCAAGATGGAGACCATGTTCAACCTTTTGCTGGGCAACGACGAGGCAGGCCGCAAGCGCCATATCTCCGAGCACGGCAAGGAATACCTTGACCAGCTGGACCTGCAGTAGCAGCAAATCGATAACGACGGCCCATAAGAAGTTCAAGAGGAAATCGTGGCAAAGAAGAAGACGAAGAACCAGCCAAAGAAAAAGCAGGTCAACGCCGAGAACGTCATCGGCCTGCACTCCGAGGTCACCGACCAGCCGATCACGCAGACGCTCGAGGTCAACTACATGCCCTATGCCATGAGCGTCAACGTCTCGCGTGCGTTCCCCGAGATTGACGGCTTTAAGCCGTCGCACCGCAAGCTGCTCTACACCATGTACAAGATGGGTCTGCTCAAGGGCGAGCGCCAGAAGAGCGCCAACATTGTGGGTCAGACCATGAAGCTCAACCCGCACGGCGACGCCGCGATCTATGAGACGATGGTGCGTCTGGCCACCGGCAACGAGGCGCTTCTTGCCCCCTTCGTAGAGTCGAAGGGCAACTTTGGCAAGTACTATTCGGGCGACCTGAGCTACGCCGCCTCGCGTTATACCGAGGCCAAGCTCTCCCCCATCAGCGCCGAGATCTTCAAGGACATCGACAAGGATCCGGTCGACTTCGTCGACAGCTACGACGGCGCCATGAAGGAGCCGCGCCTGCTGCCCACCACGTTTCCCAACATCCTTGTCTCGGCCAATAAGGGCATCGGCGTCGCCATGGCGTCCGATATCTGCGGCTTCAACCTCAACGAGGTCTGTACTGCCACGATGCATTACCTCAAGGATCCCGACTGTGACCTGCTCGAGTATATGCCCATGCCCGACTTCTCGACCGGCGGCGAGATTATCTACCGCCGCGAGGAGATGGAAAAGATTATCGAGACCGGCCTTGGCAGCTTCCAGATCCGCTCCCGCTGGCGCTGGATTCCCGAAGAGCGCATCATCGAGGTCTACGAGATTCCCTACACCACTAAGACCGATGTCATCATCGAGCGCATCGTCAAGCTCTCTAAGGAGGGCAAGGTCAAGGAAATCGCTGACATCCGCGACGAAACCGACCTCTCGGGCTTGCGCATCGCCATCGACCTTAAGCGCGGTGTCGACCCCGACAAGCTCATGGCCAAGCTCTATCGCTCGACCACGCTGCAGGATTCGTTCTCGTGCAACTTCAACGTGCTGGTCGATGGTTACCCTCGCGTTATGGGCGTGCGCCAGATCCTGCACGAGTGGGTCAAGTGGCGTATTGAGTCCACGCGTCGCCGCATTAACTTTGACCTAGGCAAAAAGTCCGAGCGCCTGCACCTGCTGCACGGCCTTGAGGCGATCTTGCTCGACATCGACAAGGCCATCGCGATCATCCGCGGCACCAAGCTCGAGGCCGAAGTCGTGCCCAACCTCATGAAGGGTTTCGATATCGACGAAACCCAGGCCGAGTTTGTTGCCGAACTCAAGCTCCGCAACATTAACGAAGAGTACATTCTCAACCGCACCAAGGACATCGCCAAGCTCGAGGGTGAGATTGCCGAGCTTGAGGAGATCCTCTCCAGCGAGGAGAACATCAAGAAGGTCATCAGCGACGAGCTGGCCGCGGTCAACAAGAAATATGTGATGCCGCGTCGCACGGGCAGGATCGAGCCCCATGAGGTTATCGAGGTAAGCTTGGAGCCCGAAGTCGAGGAGTACCCGGTCACCATCATGCTCTCGCGCGATGGCTACCTTAAGAAGATGACGGACCGCGTACTCAAGAAGGCGACCACGCTCAAGTACAAGGACGGCGACAAACCCTTTATCGAGTTCCCGTCCTCCAACACCCACGAGCTGCTGGTCTTTACCAACAAGAGCCTGGTGTACAAGTGCAAGGTTGCGGCGTTTGAAGACACCAAGTCGGCCCAGCTGGGCTCGTACTTGCCGACCGATCTTGAGATGGAACCCGACGAGAGTGTCATCTGGGTCATCGACCCCGAGGACTACAAGGCCGACGTGCTATTCGTCTTTGAGAACGGCCGCGTGGTGCGCGTTGCGCTTTCCGGGTACGTCACCAAGACCAACCGCAAGCGCCTCAAGAACGCCATCTACGGCGGCAGCAAGCTGCTGTATGCCCAGGTGCTCAAGGAGGATCGCGACATTGCGCTGGTCTCGAGCGACTACCGCCTGATGAACTTCAACACGTCGCTGCTCAAGACCAAGACGACCACCAACACGCAGGGCGTCCAGGCCTTTACGGCCAAGAAGGGCCGCTCGGTCACCACCGTCGGCACAACCGAGGAGATTCTTGGCGCCGGCGTCTCGGCCGAGAAGTTCACCGCGCAGAGCCTGCCTTCTGCCGGCGCCCTCATGAAGGAAAATGACATGCCGAGCTTGTTTGACTAAAACAACGGTGGCCAAACCGTCATGGGTTTACAAAGCAGCGGGGGCCGGAGCGCAGCAACATCGCGCTTCGGCCCCCGCTCGCTGCAACGTAGCCGGAATAATAGGAATCCCCGTTTTTCACTCCTGCAATCCCACGGAACAAGACATGTTAAGCCGTTAGCAAAACTTGCAAAAGTTAGCAAAAGTTGCAAAAATTAGCAAAACCTGCAAAGGGGCCACCATGGATTGCAGCAAATGTCTCCGCCATGCCAGGCATGCTCGAAGATATTATCGAGCGAACCAAAGAAGCCGCAGATAGCTACCTCTCACAGCCTCACGCGCGCATAAACGGTGTTCAAATTGGCCCAATGGGCATCGATTGGACATATGCTCAAGAGGCCCGGGGCAACTGGCGCACGCGCATGAATGGCGTCTTCAGGCAACTCGAGAAGCATGACATCGGGCTTCTCTCGAAACGACCTATCGGGAGCTTTCCGATAAAGACATTGAGTTTTTGCTCGCGATGCTGCCCGATTCTGGCCCCAGCAGGGTCTCGGAGATAGCCAAACGCATGGGCGTCGCCAGCAACTACGCAAGCCAATACAAACGCCGCCTCCTGGAGGACGGCGTCATTGGAGAGCGCGGGCGTGGTCTCGTTGGCTTTGACATTCCCGCGTTCAGGGAATTCTTGAACGAGAAGGCATTTTAGCACGCCGGAATTGTCCGCGGAAGCATCAACGCATGGCAATCAGCATTCCTCTTGGTAAGGATAGCAAACATTTTCCACCAACACCGATTGCCATGCGTTCTTCTTGCCCTTAGGCGAGCTTGCGAGCGAGCTCTCGCACCTCTTCCAACTTGGGCGACGATGCCATGCTATCGCGCTCGGTCATACCGCTGATGGTGATAATGCCTTGGTCCTCCCACTTGCAGTACGCGCAGGTTGACTTGTACATAGCGATCGCCGCATCATAGACGCCCTCGCTGTGGCTATCGAGCAAAAGGGCCGTCTTGGTGAACGGGAAGCCCGTGGCACCGAAGGCGTACAGGCGGTCGATGGCGGCTTTCTCCTGCGCAGTAATATCAAACCAGTAGATAGGCGAAGCGAAGACAACCATATCGGCGTCTTTCAGCGACTCGATCACGTTGGCCATGTCGTCCTTCTGCACGCAAGTGCCCTCGTGGGCGAAGCAATACTGACACCCCAGGCAACCAGCGATTTTCTTGCTGGCAACGCGGACGACCTCGACCGTATTGCCGCCCTCACGCGCGGTCTCGGCAAACGCCTCGACCATGGTGTCGGTATTGGCTCCCTTGCGCGGGCTACCACTCAATACAACGATATTCATAGAAATCTCCCTCCTTCATGCCGCAGGCGCGCGGCACACATTTCGTTGTAACCAAAACAGATGGAGCTATTCAGTCGTCTGCAGATCGCATCTCTTGTTCGTGCTCTCTAGACACAATCTCATTGCCTGACAACTCGTTAACTGTCTTGATTCTCTCTCCGAGAATTGAACAGTAAATCGTTGGCCGCAAAGTGTCGACTGTGGGAAAATTAACTAGAGCTTTCTCCTGCTCGCGTGAGCGTTCGCGTGTATGAGCCTGGCCGAATCGGGCAGGCGCAATATAGATCCACGGAAACCGGCCTACGAACAAGGAGCGCCTTATGTATGGACAGCATGTTGCACCGCAAACCCATAACAAACGCACTGACCTGTCTATCCGCAACGTCAAGCTTCATGCAGGCGCCAGAGTCGTCGCCTTCGGAGTAAGCATTCTTATGGCAGGGCAGCTTTTGCTACCCTGCGCAGCACTGGCGACCGAAATACCCGAACCCGATGTCGCAGCACCCATCACCTGCGACGAAGTCAACGCGGAAGGCAGCCTCACAGCAACCACCCCCATCGATCATTACTACGATTTGGAGCTACCCCCTGCTTTCGAGTTGGTCCAGAACGAGGCTCTTGTATACGATTTTCCCGACAAACCCGAGGACTTCATCTACGGGCTTAACGACACCGTCCATCTCTTCAAGATCGACACCGATACCGAAAGCCTTATAAAAACCGAGAACCCCAAAGAGGCCAGCGTCTCTATTGCCCTGACCATGATTGACAATCACGTTAGAGCAACCGTAGTCTTTACAGGCAGTTACGCCGACGACCAAATCCCTTACAGGCTGGACCTCAACAGCTCAACCTACCTTGGCACACACGTTGACCGTGACTTCGACAGCGGGCAGGGGATTATGCACGAAAGGCGGCACGATTACTACATCCGTTACGTCTTCGACAGCGACGTGCACTTGATTGCAACCGATACGAGCGGTTCCAAACCCGATCCAAGTGTTAAGCCGATCCCAGAGGTCAAACCCGAACCGGAAACCAAGCCCGAGCCCACACCGCAGCCCAAGACAGAAAAGCCCGCGGCAAATCCCGTTTCCACCAAGGCAGTAACGGCAGTTAAACCAGCCGAGACCACCCTACCCGCGACGGGCGACAACAGCGCGATAGCGGCAGCCCTGAATGTTGCCGGTGGTGTAGTCGCGGCAGTTGGCATTTCCGCAACAAGGCGTCGCAACCACTAGCCAGCATTTCGTACCCCGCAGACAAAGCTCTATCCCCGCTCCGATGAGCTTTACTCACCGAGAAGTTTCTTCCCCACGGAAATGAGTTTCTTTCCAACGGCCGCCTTCACGCCATCAACGCCCCGCGAAACCGTCGAAACAGACTGTGCCGAACCGCCATCGAGCTCTACCCCATCGCAAACAGTGTCGACGGCGTCTTCTGGCAACATTTTTGGTCGCCATAGCTCCGATTCGGCAGGGCCCAGTCTCCGCTCGATCTCGAGCAAGACTTGTAAGGAGTCCACAGTCAAGATCAACTACGGGAATCGTGACGAGCCGATACCGCCCGCATGCCCCCTTCGGAATAGGCGCTGAGCAGCTCCTGGGCGTGGGCGAACTCGGGCCCTCGCCTCCAACCGAGCAAGCGGTTGACCGCGAGATTTCCCTGGACGTTGTGGACGAAGAGCAGAGAGGCGTCTGCCAGCCCCAGCTCCCGGGTCGCCCGGTGAAGGCGAGGAAAAAGGGCACGAAGGGAGCGAAGAGCGTTCCGTCGGAAAGTCGGAACGCTCTGTTTGCATTTTTGGGATCGTCCCAAATCCTTGCCAGCTCTGTGGCGGATGCCGAAAGCTGTAGATCGATTATCTGCAGATTGTATCAATCCATGCCTGAATATCTTTCTCAGAAGTACGGAGCATGGATTCATCGAACTGCACATCGAGGCCCGGTTTCACGATTGCGCCCTTGCAGGCTTCCTCAAAGTCCTTCAGCGCGTGTCCCAGCCAGCCGCCATTGGTGGCAAACGGATACACGATCTTCCCGGTCAGGTCAGCCCGCTCCAGGAAACTGCGCATGGCGGGCGCAAAGGTGTACCACCAGACAGGAGAACCCAGGATGATGGTGTCGTAATCTCTCCAGCCAATGTGCAGCGGCTTCAGTTCCGGGCAATAACCCTCGGCAATCTCACGCTGCCCCTGATTGACGACTTCATCATAATCGCCATCGTAGGGAACAACCGTATCCATACGAGCAATATCCCCGCCGATTTCCCTCTGGATCATCTCGGCGATGCGCTTCGTGTTGCCTCCGTAGGAGTAGTACAGAATCAAGGTTTTCATTTCACGCTTGCTCCTCATGCAAGAGGCTTCCCGCTGAACACGGGAAATGCGCTGAAGTCACCATAGTTGGCGATGCGCTCCATGTTCTTGAGAGTTTCCATGTCTTCCTCGGAGATCGCGAAATCCACGTCCGCGTTGCTTTCCATGTGGGCGGGATCTGCCGTCTTGGGAAGCGCGACGGCTCCAAGCTGAAGGACATAGCGGATGCAGAGCTGGGCGGCAGATACGCCGTACTTCTCTGCCATCTTAACGATCGCCGGATTCTTCAGCGCCTCACCGTGGGCAATGGGAGAGTATGCCTCCACCTGGATGCCCTGCGCCTTGCAGAAGTCCACCAATGCCGAATCGGTGTTGGTGATGTGCAGGAGGATCTGATTGACCATGGGCATCACGCGGCAAGAGCCCAGGAGGTTCTCAAGGTCATCTTGCAGGAAGTTGGACACGCCGATTACCTTGACCTTGCCCGCCGCCCGCGCATCCTCCAACGCACGCCAGACCTCCTTGTTCTCCTCGAAATAGCGCTTCTCCACACGGAACTCGCTCCACGGCTGGGGAGAGTGGATGATCATCTGGTCGAGGTAGCCGAGCCCCATCCTCTCCAGCGTCTCATCGATGGACTTCGCCGCATCCTCGTAGGTCTTCAGCTCTGCCGCGATCTTGCTGGCGACGAAAAGCTCTTCCCGGCGAACGCCGCAGGTGCGCACGCCCTCGCCGACGCCGCGTTCGTTTCCGTAGGCCTGCGCGGTGTCGATCAGGCGATAGCCCAGCTTTACCGCCTCGCGAACGGCTTCCGCCGCCTCGGCATCGTCGATGAACCAGGTGCCCAGTCCCAGCTTGGGAACCTGAACTCCGTTTGCCAACGGGTAGGTTTCATTCAAGATCATCGTTCTACTCCTCGCCCCAGATATCCTTTGCCATGCGGAAAACCGCCCACGCCTTGGGCCAGCCGCAGTAGAAGGCTGCATGGGTCACGACCTCCGCGATTTCTTCTTTTGTAATACCGTTCTTCTTTGCCTCCGTCAGGTGATAGCGGAAGCTCTCATCGGTAAGCCCCTGAGCCATCAGCGCGACGACGGTCACGAGGGAGCGGTCGCGGAGGCTGAGCTGCCCCTCTCGGCTCCAAACCTCTCCGAAGAGCACGTCATCGTTCAGTTCCGCGAATTTCGGGGCGAATTCGCCCAGGGCATCTCTGCCTGCCGTCTGCTTGACTGCCATGTTTCGCTCCTCCCTACAGCCTTGCGTACTCTTCGTGGGATACCGGCTCGCACCACTCGTTCTCGCAATTCTCGCCGGGAACCTCCACGGCGATATGGCTGAACCAGCTGTCCTTCTTCGCTCCGTGCCAGTGCTTGACGTTGGCGGGGATCATCACAACGCTGCCCTCGTGCAGGCTGACGGCGGCCTTGCCTTCCTCCTGGTACCAGCCCTCGCCAGCCGTGCAGAGCAGGAGCTGACCGCCTCCTTTGTCCGCATGGTGGATATGCCAGTTGTTGCGGCATCCCGGCTCGAAAGTCACGTTGGCGGCGAACAGGCCGCCTTCCGGATCGGTCAGCGGATTCAGGAACGAATCGCCGGTGAAGTACTGGGCATAGGCGGTGTTCGCCGTTCCTGTGCCGAATGCGTTGACCTTCTCGAACTGCTCTTTTCGTTCATACCTCATAATTGAAACCTCCTGTTAATGATTATCGATTCACGCCATAGCGCAGCCAAACCGCCCCGCCGTCCATGGCCTTCGCCTCTTTCAGCGTGAAGCCAAGGGCCTTGCTCTCCGAAATGCCTTCTGCGGCTCTGAAAACCGGCGGCGTATCCGAGCTCCCGTCTGCCGCCGCCGCCAACACAATGCTGATTTCATCGCACATCCCCGCTTGCAGGAACGACCAGTTCAGCACGCCGCCACCGCCCAGCATCAGGGTCTCGATGTTGAATTCTTCTTTCAGCTTGGAAAGGGCCAGACCGTGATCCAGCTCCGTTTCTCCCGCGATGATGTACGAGATTCCCAGCTTTCTCAAAAATGCCCTGTAGGCGTTGCCGACCTGCTCTGTCAGCACCTCGACGACATGGGCGGTGGTGTCCACATAGCGCAGGGTGCTGCTTTTCCACCCCAGCTTGCCGTGGGGGTCCACGGAGACATAGAACATTCCGAAGTCCGGCTGCGCGATGAAATCACCTGCCGGAACGGCCGGCGCATCTTCGTCCAGGTCCGGCTTCCTGTAGAAGGTGAAGTTGTCGTCCGTCGTCACCCTGCCGGACAGCCAGCCCTGGTGATGGTAAAAGGGCTCTTTCCCGAAGGCGATGTCGTAGAACGCATCGCCCGCCGCTCTGCCCTGCGGCGTTCCCATGTAACTGCCCATGATCTTTCCGTCCAAAGCGCACATCATGTGGCAGAAAACATACGGCCTGTTCACGTTCGATTCCCCTCCTTATGATTGACAAACATTCTGTTTGGAAGCATGCTTCCTTTGAACTTCATGTGCATCCTAGAACTTGAAGTTAACTTTAAGTCAAGGGGATTCTGGAATAATTCGGAGGGGTTTTCAGATGGTCTATACGGTGGGAGAGATGGCGAAGCTGCTGGGAGTTGCGGCGTCCACCTTGCGCTACTACGACAAGGAGGGGCTGCTGCCCTTCGTGGAGCGCTCCTCCGGTGGCATTCGCATGTTCCGGGAATCGGATATCGAATGGCTGCAGGTGATCGGCTGCATGAAGAAAGCCGGGATGTCCATCAAGGACATCCGGCAGTACATCGAGATGGCGCTGCAAGGAGACGACACCATCGATTTGCGCCTTGCCATGTTCCGGCACCAACAAGAAGTTCTGAAACAGCAGATGGAGGAATTACTGCACACCATGGAGATGGTGGATTACAAGTGCTGGTATTACGAAACGGCGAAGGAAGCGGGTACGGTCGATGCCCCGCAGAAGATGGAGCTTGCCGAAGTCCCGGAACGCTTTCGGAAGATTCGGCAGGAGCTGCGCACTGCGCCGGGGACTGCGGCAACGATATGACAAGACTGCTTAGGCAACGGCAGTCAACCGCCTTGCTCGCCTTGGGGTAGACGCCGCAACCGAGCGTGGTGACCTTGACGTACAGGTACATGCCCTTCTTGAACGGCACCACGCTCACCTCTGTCGTCAGATGAGAACCTTCAGGAACGCATCCCTGACGGACAGGAGCGGCGCGAGCTCCCTCTCGAGCGTCGATTCGGAGCTGATGTCGTCGCTCGCTTAAACTCTCCTTTTCGGTTTCGAAACTCAAGATCTTTTAAAGTTTCGAAACCGAGAAGGTAATGTGCACAAGGATGCATCGAGGAGCGAATCCCAGTAGCGCCATGTCAGCAGCGATGCCGGGCGCATTCGCACGTGCTACAATCCAACCACCAGAGATGAAAACACAGTCCCCGTCGGGTAGTCGTGGGCGTGCGGGAGTCCGCATCAGTAACCTGCCTCCTTGGTTGTCCCTTCTCTGCATGGTCATCTACATAAAGGAGGAACCAACCATGCAGATCAGCGTGTCGTCCACCCTGACCGTATATCACGACGGCCAATTCTGGGTCGGGCTGGCGGAGCACGTTGAGGGCGGCAGATACGGCGTCGCCCGCATCGTCTTCGGCGCGGAGCCGTCCGATGAGGAGATCCTGCGATTCGTTGCAAGCGAATGGGAGAAGCTCTCGTTCTTCGGCGACGATCCCGCCAAGGCGAACGAGCCCGCGAAGGACCCCAAGCGGCGCGCCCGCGAGGCGGCGAAAGCACTTAAGTAGCCGGCGATGAGCACCAAAGGTTCAAATGCTGGTACTACGAGCAGGCGATTCAGGATGGCAACGAGGATAGACTGAAGGCGCTGATTCCCGACGATTTGCCGGAAGAGATCAAAGATACCTACGATAACGCCCACGCTCAATAATGCCGTCCGATGCTCAAGGGACTTTGGCAAGGAGTCGTTTTAGACAGACATGCAAAAAGGAAGCCTCCGAACCAGACGGTTCGGAGGCTGTTATTCCCGTCATTTCGCTGATTGCTTTGCTCTATGGCGACGCCGAAACAACATCGGGCGGTACTCGACGGTATCAAAACGCAAGCTCAGAAGCCAGTTCCCGTTATTCCCATAGGCATAAGCGCATCTGTTCGCGATTGCCTATCGATGCTTTGCCTCGAGCACGGCAGACACCGCATCGAGGAACTCCCGCACATGGTCTGCGGGGTGCGGCGAATGAAGCAGCCCGTAAGACACGAGACAGTCCCAATCGGTAGGGACGGTTTTGAGCATGGGGTGGACGTTGGCCCACAACGGCAGCGTCGCAAGCGCGAGGTCCTCGTTCGCGCCGCGATTGAACACCTCCACCCGATATTGCGGGAAGTCTACGAGCGCGATTTGAGGATGATGCAAGAGTATCTCGTCGCGTACGCGGTCGATTTCGGTGTTCCAGCCCCGGCGTATAAGCATAAGACTGTGATTGTGGAGGTCGTCGAATGTGACGATGTCGCGTTTGGCGAGCTCGCTGTCGACGGGAACGGCGCACCAGAGCGGCTCGCGCGAAAGCTCGAGGCCCAGGCACCCGCGCTCTTTAAGAAAGGCATCGTCGAAAATCCCCACCACGATATCCATGTCTTGCCCGAGGTTCGCCAAACCGCGCGCCGCCGAGGGTGTGTTTTCAAACGTGACCACCTGAAGGCTCATGCCAGGGCAACGTTCCTTCACCTTCGGCCATAGCTTCGTGAGCGGCGTGCTGGGCGTCATGAGCGACACTCCCACGCGGATGATGCGCTTCTCTCCGCGCTCGGCGACGCGGGCGCGTGCGATTGATTCTTGAGAGTACTGCACGATATGGCGGGCGTCGGCGAGCAGCGACCTGCCTGCTCGCGTAAGCGAAAGCCCCTGATGCGATCGGTGGAACAGCGTAAGGCCTAGCCGCGACTCCAGCAGGTTCATCTGCTTGATGACGGCCGTGGGCGTGATGAAGGACTCTTGTGCCGCCTTGGAGAAGCTGCCCGCCTCCGCCACGCGGATGAAAGTGTCAAGCTGTGGGTTGTACATCGATCCTCCTGTCACGCATTATGTGCCGTATATACCCCATGGTTATATCCATCATTCCAACGTGAACTTCTCGCGCGTCAGTAAACGCCGTAGCCTTGTATTCGAAAAGTCACCATTAAGGAGGAGACCATGGAGTATCTGAAGCTCAACAACGACGTAGAGATGCCCATCGAGGGTTTGGGCACCTTCCTCATGACCCCGGCCGAGGCCGAGGCGGCCGCAACCGCCGCGCTCACGGCTGGCTACGAGCACATCGACACCGCCAACGCCTACATGAACGAGCGCGCCGTGGGCCGTGCCATCGCCAAGAGCGGCATCGCGCGCGACAAGATCTTCGTCTCCACCAAGCTCTGGCCGAGCGTCTACGACGCAGGCATGCCGGCGGTGGACGCCACGCTCCAGCGCCTGGGGCTCGACTACGTCGACATGCTCATCCTGCACCAGCCGGTAGGCGACTACCTGGCCGCGTGGCGCACGATGGAGGAGGCGTACCGCGCGGGCAAGGTGCACGCCCTCGGCCTCTCCAACTTCCCGCAAGACAAGATCACCGAGGTCATCGAGGTCGCCGACATCATGCCGCAGCTCGTGACCGTTGAGTGCCACCCCTATCACGCCCAGCGCGACCTGCGCGCCTACCTCGCGCCGTACGGCACGGTGATCGAGGCGTGGTACCCGCTCGGCCACGGCGACAAAGGTCTTCTGGAGGAGCCCATCTTCGTCGCTCTCGCCGAGAAGTACGGCAAGACCCCGGCCCAGGTGATCCTGCGCTGGCACGTGCAGATGGGCACCTCCATCATCCCCGGCTCCAAGAACCCCGCCCACATCGCCGACAACGCGAACATCTTCGACTTCTCCCTCACCGAAGACGAGATGGCCGAGATTGCCAAGCTCGACGGGACCATGACCTACTACACCGCCACTGAGGAAGCACTCGAGGGCTACCTGGCCATACGCCCCGATTTCGACGCGCAGGAGTAGCGCTCAGACGATAACGGACCAACCAAGCCGCCGCCGAGGACCAGTCGGCTGTCGAGGACGAGCCCGCCGCAGTGCCCGCTGCAGACGGCAACGTCCTCGTGGCCTACTACTCGGCACAGGGCCACACCGCTGTCGTAGCTCAGGCCATCGCCGACGAGCTCGGCGCCGATCTCTTTGAGGTGACGCCTAGAACCCGCGGGTTATAGCCCCGTTCGCACCCCAGCGTTATAGAACCCTCACCAACGGAAACTTCCGCCGGCGCGGCGCCCCTCGTATGGTGGATACGTCAAGTTGCGAGGAAGGAAGGCACCATGGACTACATCACCTTGAACAACGGCGTCAGGATGCCGCAGCTCGGCTTCGGCGTGTACCAGATCCCGGACGCCGCGGAATGCCAGCACGCCGTGGAGGACGCGCTCTCGGTCGGCTACCGGCTGCTCGACACGGCCGCGAGCTACGGCAACGAAGAGGCGGTCGGGGCCGCCATTCGCGCGAGCGGCCTGCCGCGCGACGAGGTGTTCGTGACGACCAAGCTGTGGATGTCGGATGTGAGCTACGAGGGGGCCAAGCGCGGCTTCGACGCGTCGCTCAAGCGGCTGGGGCTCGACTACGTCGACCTCTACCTCATCCATCAGCCGTTCAGCGACGTTTTCGGCGCGTGGCGCGCCATGGAGGAGCTCTACGAGCAGGGCGTTATCCGCGCCATAGGCACAGCTAACTTCTACCCCGATCACCTCGCAAACCTCATCTCGTTCAACCGCATCGCCCCCGCCGTGAACCAAGTCGAGTGCAACGTGTTCTTCCAGCAGCGCGAGGCGCAGGAGTACATGGTCGGCAAGGAGGTAGCCATGGAGGGCTGGGCGCCCTTTGCGGAGGGCAGAAACGACCTCTTCCGCAACGAGGTCCTCGCTCGCATCGGCGAGGCGCACGGCAAGACGGTCGCCCAGGTCGTGTTGCGCTGGCTGCTGCAGCGCGGTGTGGTCTGCATCCCTAAGAGCACGCACCGCGATCGCATGGAGCAGAACTTCGACGTCTTCGACTTCGCGCTGGGCGACGACGAGATGGTCGCCATCGCCGCGCTCGACACCGGGCGCAGCGCGTTCTTCGACCACCACGACCCCGCCACCATCGAATGGATGTCCGGGCTCGTGCGCAACGTGTAGACGAGCGTCAGACCGCACTGATAACTTACTAGGAGGAATTGCCATGAACTCATTCACGTACGACTACCCGGTCAGGAACTACTTCGGCGAGGGAGCCATGGACCAGGCACTCGATGCCGAGATGGGTGCCATGGGCAAGACAGTGATGCTCGCCTACGGCGGAGGCTCGGTCAAACGAACCGGCGTCTACGGCCACGTGGTCGATAAGCTCACGAGCGCGGGCAAGCGCGTGGTGGACTTCGGCGGCATCATGCCCAATCCGACCTACGAGAAGTGCCAGGAAGGCGCCGCGCTCGCACGCGAGGCGCAGGTCGACTTCATTCTCGCCGTCGGCGGCGGGTCGGTCTTCGACTGCTGCAAGGTAGTCTCCGCGCAGGCGATGCTTGACGAGGACATCGAGACGTTCGAGCACGCCGACGGCAAGATGCCGAGTTCGTTCATCCCCATGGGCTGCATCGTTACGCTCTCCGGCACGGGTGCCGAGCAGAACAACGGCGCCGTCATCACCAACGAGGAGACGCACGTGAAGGGCGCCTATCTGGGGGCGATGCCCATGTGGGCGGCGCTCGACCCGGCACTCACGCTCACCGTACCGCACGCGCAGTTCATGAGCGGCGCGTTCGACACACTCTCGCACTGCATGGAGAGCTATTTCGGAAGCCCGCGCGGGCGCAATGTCACCGACGACATCAACCTCGCCATCCAGCGTAACGTCATCCGCAACATGCGGATCATCGCGGACGACGACCAGAACCTCGATGCCCGAAGCGAGCTCGTATACGACTCCGCCATGGCCGAGAACGGCGTGCTTAAGATCGGCAAGTCAACGGACTTCCAGGCGCACATGATCCAGCACCAGTACGGCGCGTACACCCACACCAACCACGGAATGGGCCTCGCGGTCATCCACCCTGCGCTCTACCGCCACCTGGCCCCCGAGGCGCCCTCGCAGTTCGCCCGCTGGGCGCGCGAGGTGTGGGGCGTCGACGGCGAGGGCAAAGACGACCTTACGGTGGCGCTCGAAGGCATCGACCGCTTGCAGACGTTCATCGGCGAGACGGGGCTTCCCACGAGCTTCGCCGAGATGGGCTCCGACGCGTCCGACGAGACGCTGCACAAGGTTGCGGACACCTGCGTGCTCACCGGCGGCTGCGCCAAGAAACTGGAGCGCAGCGAGGTGTTTCAGATTCTGACCGAGTGCCTCTAGATCGGCGGTGGGTGATCCGCCCGCGCCGAAGGAAACCGTACGACTCCGAGATGTCATCGTAATCGTAGGACCCGGCGAGCCCGCCGCGCCTGATGAATCCGTCGAAGTCGTCGTCGACGGCCCCCTGCTCGTCAAAGTAGAAGCGGTATTCGCCGAAGCTGAAGGGGAGGATGTGTACCTCCCCGTGGCGCCCTGTGAACAGGGTCGCCAGGTCCGAACTCAGGAGGAACGCGTTCGATCCCGTGAGGTAGATATCCCATCCGCCACGCGCGTGAATGCTGTTAATTGCTTTCTCGAACCCCTCACACAGCTGCACCTCGTCGATGAAGAGACGGTTGCGGGCGCCCTCTTTGTGCCGCTCTATGATTTCGCGATGCAGCGCTGGTACTCGAGCAGTAGCTCGTTGTCGAGGTCCAGCAGATCGATGTAGACGTTGTTGGAGGATGGGTCCTTCCGAGCAACGGAGGTGGAGAACGCCTTCATGAGCTCGGACTTGCTGGAGCGGCGCATCCCCGTGATCACCTTGATGTCCCAGGTGCCCTACTTCTCGCCCTCCAGCAGCCCCACGATGCGGTCGATGTCGACGGCAAAGCGAGGCCTTCCCTCGCGCTCGTAGCGGTCGAGGTATGCCTGGCACTCGGAGACAATGCGCTTGGTGTTGCCATCGATGATGCGCTGGAGCGTCTCGTAGTAGGCCGAGCCCTCGGTCCTGAAGCGGCGCTGGTAGGCCTTGGTTATGGGGAACATCTTGATGTAGTGGATGCCGTGGCGGCAGCCGGGGCGCGTCGTGGGGCGGGGTGGCAACGCAAAGTACTGGTCTTTGGGCACGTTAGGGGCGATGTTGGAACGCAGCGGCACGGCGAAGTCCCTGCGCTTCCCGCGGAAACGCAGCCTCACCACCACGATGCAGGGGCGATTGTGCTTAAGCATGAGCTCGCGGTCGCCCTCGACGAGGTCGAAGAAATCCTGAGAGATGGATACGATCTTCATCGGTTACGCCCCCTTCATACGAAGCGGGGCCCGCATCGCTGCAGGCCCCTACAGGTGGGCGATATTCTACGCCTTGCGGCACCCCGTCGCCCACGGAGGTTAAACGTACACGTAAGCCGTACTCTGAAAGCCGCGGCTTCCGGCAAGTAGTTTATACCACGAAAGGTCGCTTTCAATGCGCATAGCTCGCAAAATAACACTCGCTGGGCCGTCACCCCTGACCGTTACCCTCCAATCTTCATTGAAGTCAGCGGGTCAATTCATATAGTCATGGGGGTTTATCCTGAAGGAAATCAAATTTATACCCCCATAACTAAGGAATTTTCTATTCCCACTCAATGACTAGAGCCCTGGTGTAATTGGCTGGATCACCGTTCCGGGAACCGGTATCGACCTACCTGTCCGCCAAGCTCCTTCTTCAGCTCCAGCCTAGTATCTGACTCGCGCCGTTATAAGCGAAAACCGAAGAGATGCATCTTAGCCAAGAAATAAGGTTAGCCTTATTTTACTGTATGATTCGTGTGTTATAGTTAGATGGCTCTAACTGTTTGGGGGCGATAGCCATGCACGAACGCAAGGGCTTCTGGGACAAGAATGCCGGTCGATACGACCGTTTCATGCGAAACGACCGGGCGGCGTATGAGAAGATGTATGGACTGATCAGGCCGGTAGTGAAAGCAAAAACCGTACTGGAGGTTGCCACCGGCACGGGGCTTATCGCAAAGAGCATCGTGAATGCGGCGGCACACATCGAGGCTACAGACGCTTCTGCACAGATGATCCTTGAAGCAAAGCGGGACAATCAATCCGCAAAGCTGCACTTTTCCGTACAAGATATGTTCCGCCTGCCCTATGCACAGAAGTCCTTCGAAGTGGTGATCGCGTCCAACGCGCTTCACATAGTGCCGCATCCAGAAAAGGCCCTGCAAGAAATCAGGCGGGTGCTGAAGGACGACGGCGTGCTCATCGCGCCAACCTTCACCCACGCAGGAAACTCGGTTTCCGGCAAGGTAAAAGCCTTTTTCATGAGTATGGCAGGATTCCCCCTCCACAGCAGGTGGACAAGCGAGGAATACCTGTGTTTCCTGCGTCAAAACGGCTGGGCGGTGCAGAAAAGCGCGGTGCTAAAGGCCTCGTTCCCATTGACCTATGCGGAATGCACGAAATCGGAGGGGCCAGATGTCGTTCTTTGAAAATACCCGCAAGCCCGTGGGCCTCGGCGGAAAACTTATGGTTGCCATGATGAATCTGGGCCACAGCCCTGTGGCGCGGTGGGGACTTCGATTTCTACAACTTGCGCCAAATGCCAAGGTGCTGGATTGCGGCTGCGGCGGCGGGGCGAACATAAAACGGCTGCTGGAAAAATGCCCGCATGGCGTCGTCAAGGGCATCGACTATTCGCCCGTCAGCGTGGAGAGGACTAGAAAGCTCAACCGAACTGCAATTCAGGAGGGGCGTTGCGCCGTTCTGCAAGGCAGTGTGGCGGATATGGTGTTTGAGGATAGCTACTTCGATGCTGCCACGGCCTTTGAGACCGTCTATTTTTGGCCCGATTTGCCCCGATGCTTCCGTGAGGTCTGGCGGGTGCTGAAGCCGGGCGGGACAATTCTTATCTGCAACGAGAGCAATGGCGATACGGACAAGGACGAGAGGTGGACGCAAATCATCGGCGGCATGACCATCTACAAGGACATTGAATTAAAGGCATGTCTGGAGCAGGCGGGTTTTCACGAGGTGCAGATACACAAAAAGAAAAAGTGGCTCTGCGTCACGGCGCGGAAGTAAGGGCATCAAGCACGGATATTTTTGCATCCATCCTGCACATGGCGATAGGCATGACGGTCATAGCGGCTGTGCTGGCGGCAATTGTGACAGTTTTTATTCACTGAGGAAGAAACCTATGAAATGTAAGATTGAGAAAAACACCGTGCAGGAGACGCTAATCCTCCCGCTGTATTCCCGGAAGCTGTGTACGGAGCTGTACCCGAACCTTTACAGGGATGAAACAGCGGTTCGTCTGCTCGACCAGATCGACTACGACTTTTCAGAGGCAGAGAAAAACTCCCGCAGCCTGATGCAGCGCTTTGGTGCGCTGGAGGTGGCCACACGGCAGAGTGATCTTGCTTTCGAGGTGCGGGATTACCTGAAAGGCCACCCCAATGCGGCGGTGGTCAATCTGGGCTGCGGACTGGACAACACCGGCAGAACCTGCGACAACGGTAGATGCAAGATTTACAATCTGGACTTCCCGGATGTGATTGCCTTGCGGCAGCAGCTACTGCCCGCCGGGGATCGAGAACAAAATATCCCCTGCGACCTGAAAGACACCGCATGGTTTGGCAAAATCGATGTCTCCGGCGGGGTGGTGTTCTTTGCCTCCGGGGTGTTCTATTACTTTCTAACCCAGCAGGTCCGGGAACTGGTGCGGGGAATGGCGGACGCTTTCCCCGGCAGTGTGCTGGTCTTTGATGCTGCCAATCGGACGGCAGTAAAGATGATCGCAAAAACATGGCTTAAGACTGCAAAAATCAAGGATGTGGGGGCATATTTTGCGGTTTCGGATGCCGCCAAGGAAATCGGCACGTGGGACAGCCGTCTGCAGGTCACAAGTCGCGGCTATATGCTGGGTTACAACGATTTGAGGGACCCTTCTGTCAGCGGCTTTTTCCGGTTTCTCGCAAGGGTCGGTGACAACAGGATGAAAATGCAAATCGTGAAAATAAGATTTTAAGAGACAAAAATGCAAAAGACGAGCGCTTCTTGCCGCCCAATTGGCAAGAAGCGCTCGTCTTTTCTTAACGCGTTGTATGGCGGAGAGAGCGCAAGTTACGCGAGCGCCCTTCTTGCCAGCTCGGCCGCGCCAAGGATTCCTTGGTCGCCGCCGCAGCCCGGGGCGCAGATGTAGCTCTCTATGTCCTTAAGCTCGGCGGTCTGGATGTAGTCACCCAGATATTCGAGGGTCTTCTTGCGGACGATGCCGTAGAGCTGCTCCTGGTGCATCACGCCGCCGCCGAGGACGATACGGCGAGGCGAGTACATGAGCACGAGGTTCGCGCACATCTGCCCCAGATAATCCCCCTCGAGCGCCCACACCTCAGCGTTGTCCGCGAGCTCGGCCGCGGGCTTTCCCCAGCGCGCGGCGATGGCGGGGCCGGAGGCGAGGCCCTCGAGACAGCTCGCGTGGCTCGGGCAGACGCAGCGTCCCTCCTCGGTGGGACGGGTCCTTACCAGCATGTGGCCGGCCTCGGGGTGCAGCATGCCGTGAAGGAGCCTGCCCGCGCACATGACGCCCGCGCCCACGCCGGTGCCGATGGTCACGTAGACGGCGTCCTCGAGCCCCTTGCAGCAGCCGAAGACTACTTCGCCGAGGCAGGCAACGTTCACGTCCGTGTCGTAGGTCACCGGAATCCCGAGGGCGTCGGCGAACGCGGCGCGAAGACCATAGCCTCGCCACGCGAGCTTGGGCGTCTGGAGGATGGAACCGTAGCGCTCATCGTTGGGGTCGACGCAGGTCGGGCCGAAGGCGCCGATGCCCAACGCGTTCACATCGCGGGCGGTGAACCACTCGACCATTTGTGGGACGGTCTCGGCGGGCGTAAGCGTCGGGGTCTCCATACGGTCGAGAACCTCGCCGTCGCCGGACACCACGGCACAGACCATCTTGGTCCCGCCGGCCTCGAGGGCGCCGAGCCTCATTTGCTTTTCGCTCATGTGATCCTCCTTACAAAGGGGCGCCCGCAGTCATGGTCAACCGCGGGCGCCCATAACGTTGGCTTGTTTCGAGGCGACCCTACCTGGGCACGCGGTCCTGCCTTGCGGCAAACGGGGCGAGCACGGCGTGCGGCTCGCTTTGGTACCAGTAGGCGACGGTGGAGATGTCGTCCTCGCGCTCGTAGAGCTTGATGTCGTCGTTGCCGAGGTCCTGGAACGTCACGCGCAGGTCCTCCTTGAACGAGATCGGGTCGGGAAGGTGCCACCTGTAGAGGCCGTGCCTGGGCAGCGCGTCGTCGTTGGTCGCGAGCATCGGGTTCGGGTTCGGCTTGCCCGCGCTGAAGCGGTCGCGCGTGGCGTCGCGCGTCGAGCGGTACGGGTAGCCGGCGAACAGCGTGTTGAAGCACTGCGCCTCGGGCAGCGCATGGGGCGGCCTGTCGAGGAAGGCCCAGGCACCGCCGAAGTAGTCCTCGGCTCCCGTCGAGGTGACCGTGGGGAACTCCTCGTCGCCGTCGAGGAAGAACTTCATCTCACCCTCGCCCCACCAATAGCGCTCCAGGGCGCACAGGGCCATGTAGGTGCCGACGTAGTAGCCCTTACCGCGCACGCCGTCGAGCACGGTGTAGTCGACGCCCCTGCGGGTGCTGCGCTCGCGGTTAAAACGGGCGTGGAAGTACATGGCGTCGTCCGGCACGTCGGTGAGCGCGTAGTTGAACGTGTAGAAGATGTACTTAATGAACCCGGGATGCTCGCTCGTAAGCGTGACCTTGGCGTGCTTCCTGAAAGGCATCTCGAAGTAGCAGTTCATGCCGCCCGTCGGGTTCACGCAGATGGGCATCGAGTTGACGATGGCGCGCTCACCGAAGCCGTTGCAGAAGAAGTCGCCGACAGGGCACTCGACCGAGGGGGTCTCCTCGTCGTCCCAGTAGAAGCGCAGCACGAGGTCGCGCATGACGAAGCTGCCGGCGGCGGTCTTGTCGGGGACGGTCATCCAGATGTGGCGGATGATGCCGGGACCCTCGATGTCCGCGAGCGTGATGGTCTCGCCGGACTCAAGGGGCACGCAGCACGAGCCCTTGCGGCCGACGCCGAGGTGGCTGGCCGACATGGCGGCACGGCCCTTCTCGCCCGTGATGTTCTCGGGGGTGATGGCGCGGCTTTCCTCACCGCCGTGCATCCACACATCTTTAAGGAACTCTCTCATCGTCGACCTCCTCTATTCGTCGTCTTCGCACTCGGCGGAACTGGCACCGTTCACGTAGACGATCTGCTGGCGCGCCTCGTCGACGAGGGCGTCGAAGTCGAGTTTCTCGTCGGGGCGCGCGAGCGCGACCGTCATGGCGAGCGGGAGGTTGACACCCGCGATCACGTGGATGCGGTCGGAGGCGAAGCGGGAGAAGCGCTGGTTCACGCTGCCGCCGAGCGCGTCGGTGAGGACGACGACCTCGTCAGTGCCCGAAAGAGCCGCCTCGACCGCCGCGTCGAGCCCCTCGCCGTTGTCGTTCACGTAGGCGCACACGGCGTTGACGGCGTCGCTCTTACCCGTAAGGAACTCGAGGGTGTCCTTGAAGCCCTGGGCGAGAAGGGAATGGCTCGCCACAACTATCTTTCTCATTGATTCACCAATCTCTTGGGTCGAAGCTAGGCGAGGATGCCGGCGGCGGAGGCGACCATCGCGAGGACGATCACCACGAGGATGAGGGCCGTCATGCTCGCGTTCTTCTTGGTAAGAAGGTAATACGCGCTTCCCGTGATGGCGGCGGGGATCATGGCAGGCAGGATCTTGTCGAGCAGCGGCTGAATCTCCATCGAGACGTCGCCGAAGCTGAAGCTAATCGGGCAGGTGACGCCGATGACCGAGGCGATGAGGCAGCCGACCACGGTGAGGCCGAGCACGGAGGCGGCGGCAGTGAGGTTGGGAAGCTTCTCGCTGAAGTCGGTGACGAGCTTCACGCCCTGCTTGTAGCCGAACTCGAGGGCGTGCATGCGGACCCAGAAGATGGCCAGGATGAGCGCGAACCAGATGCCGGCTCCCACGGGGTTGCCCTCGATGGCCATGTAGGCGGCGATGGAGCCCATGATGGTCGGGATCATGGTCATGAGCAGGGAGTCGCCGACGCCGGCGAGCGGTCCCATGGTGCCGATCTTCAGGTCTTGGACGGCGTCCGCCGCCGCGAGGCCGTCGCGCTCCTCCATGGCCACGCAGGCGCCGAGGATGATGGCGGCGAGCCAAGGCTGGGTATTGTAGTAGCGGAAGTGGTTGTTGAGCGCTTGCTTATAGTCCTCGTCGTTCGTGTAGATCTTCCTCAGGACCGGCGAGAGGGCGTAGGCGACTGAGGCGCCCTGCTGGGTCTGGTAGTTGAAGGTGCACACGCTCATGAGCCAGCGCCAGTTCGCGTTGCGCAGGTCCTTCTTGGTGACCTTGTAGCCGGAGGGCTTGCCCTCGACGGCGGTGATGTTCTCGTTTTCCATGGTTACTCATCCTCTCCGATGAAGGCGTCTGCGGAAGCGTGGGCGGCGAGCTCGGTGTCCCTCTCGGCACGCTGGTAGAACGCGATCGCGAGGGCAACGCCGACGATGGCGGCGCCGATGATGGGCACGTTCAGGAAGGCCGAGAGGAAGAAGCCGGCGAGCAGGTACTGGAAGTACTTGCCGGTGGGCATGTAGCGGAGCAGCATGGCGATACCGATGGCCGGGAGCATCTTGCCGGCGAGGGTGAGGCCGGAGAGGAACCACTGGGGCATAACCTCGAGGAGCCAGTTGACGGCGGGCTGGCCGAGGGTCACGGAGACAAAGACGGGCAGGGCGGCGCACAGGCCGAAGAGCGCGGGGCAGACCCACAGGATGGCGTTCATCTGATTGAACTTACCCTCGTCGCAGAACTTCTGGGACTTCTCGACGACGAAGCCGTTGAGGATCTTGACGATGACGTCGAGCTGGATGCCGAGCATGCCGACCGGCAGGCCGATGGCGAGGCCCGTGTCCGCGCCCAGGGTCACGCCGTAGGCTGTGGCGATGATGGCCATCGTGCCGTAGTCGGGAATCGACGAGCCGCCGAAGCCCGCGACGCCGAGCTGCATGAGCTGGATGGTGCCGCCGATGACGAGGCCGGTCTGCCAGTCGCCCATGACGACGCCGGTGATAAGGCCCCAGAAGACGGCATAGTTGACGAAGATCATCGGGATGCCGTAGTAGTCCACGTGCTTGATGAAGGCAAGCAGGGTCAAAAGGACGACCTGCAGGATAGTGAAGTTGACCATGATCCCTCCTTAGATGAGGTCGGCGACGGAGACGGGCTTGTCGGCGGGCACGAACTGTGCCGTCACCTTGACGCCGCGGGCGATGAGCGCCTTGTAGCTCTGGACGTTCTCGGCGGAGGCATAGGCGCGCTGGGTGAGCTGGACGCCGCCCTCCTTGACGAGCGAGCCGCCGACGATCAGCGACGGGAGCTCGATGCCCGACTCGACCAGGTGAAGGATCGTCTCGGGCTCCTTGGCGATGACAAAGACCTTCTCGCGGTCGTACTTGCCCGCCGCGAAGTTCTTGAGCGCGGTCTCCTCGGAGATAATCGAGACGGCCATGCCCGCGGGGCGCGCCATCCTCATGGTGGACTTCAGGACCTCGTCGCCGGCGACCTTGTCGTCGATGACCATGACTCGGGTCGCGCCCGACACCGGGGCCCACTGCGTCACGATGATGCCGTGAAGCAGGCGATTGTCGATTCGTGCCATAACAACACTCATGTTTGCTCCTATCAAATGAAGTTTTACGTTCGGTACTGCCTCGGCGCTATCCGGATTCGCGCCGGGCAAGGGGTTATCGGATTATTGAGGACGCGCGGTCAGCTTGCGGCGGCGCGGGGAAGGTCACTCGTCGAGCAGGAGGTCCGAGGAGCCGAGGCGCTCTTCTCGCGCCGGGGCGGCGCTCACGCTTATGTAGTCGAAGACATATGCGATCTCGCTTACGGGAACCTCTACGCGATAGCGCGTCGAGATGCTCGAGAAGCTCTGCCTGAAGGACTCGATGAAATCGGCGCGTTCCTCCTCGAAGCGGTCCTGGCCAACGTAGGTCTCAATGGGGTTTCTGGTAACAAGGCGCTCGACGAGACAGCAGAGGTGAACGTAGAGCCCAATGATGGCGTTACTGCCGATCTTCTCGCCTGTCCTGCGCTGAAGCTCGTGCACGGCGCTCTCGATCTCATGGAATAGCCGCTCCGGGTCGAGGATGGTGATGGAGCGGATGACGTTCTGCAGCGTCATGTTCGAGAGCAGCTTCTCGTGGAAAGAAGAGAGCTCGGAAGCGTCAAGCCACCTGCCGAACACGGCATCAACCTTAGAGGCGGACGCCGTCGACATGATGTCCTCGAGGGCGACGAAGGGGACAGAGGCGACCCCGGGGTCTCCCGTGCCGATGACGGCGCAGACGCGGTGCTCGGAGAAAACGGCGTCGTTCGACCCGTTCGCAACGAGCTGCTTGAAGGGCCTCGTGAGCAGGCGCGCGCCTATGGTGCGCGGGAGGCTCTGCGAGACGAGCTGGCGTATCCTCTCCGCGGCGTCGACCCCGGACTCGGAGCAGAAGACGATGGCGTCCTCACGGTTGACGCGCTCGATCACCTTGCAGTGCGTCACGCACGCGGCGGTCGCATCGCCAAGAACCTCGGCGATGGACTTGCCGCCGAGCAGCCCGACCCCGATCTCGAGCGCAAGACCGGTAGAGACGTTGTTCACCACGCCGATAGTGGAGTCGGTAACGTTCTCGAGGGCCTTATAGGCCTCCTCCAAGGAGCCCATGTCGACGAGGAACACGACCCCGGTGCAGTAGGAATGGCGGTCGACGAGGCGCTGGAGCGGACCGACGATGTCCTTCAGCTGCTGGTCGTAGGGCATGTCGACCGCCTCGTACACATGCATGCCGAGCATACGGTTCGCCGCGTCGGCGATGCTCGTCGCCGTTGAGTAGCCGTGGGACAAGATGACGCAGAGCGTTCGAAGGGCCTTCGCGTCGCGAGACTCCGATGCGACGCACAGCGTCAGAAGCGTCTTCGTGAAGTGATCGAGCGAGATTCCCAGCGCCCCTTCCACGTCTGCGGCGACCTGATCGGAGACGCTCGAGGCAAACGGTAATTCGGAGGTCACGGCACCGAGGAGATGGGAGATTTGCTCCGCACAGGCAGACTTTCGCTTAGCCAGGCCGATGCCCGGCCACAACTGCAGGCAAATCTCCTGGGCCAGTAGAAAAGCGACCTTCCTCGAAAGCTCGATGCCATAAGAAGAGCCTGCGTCGGCAAGGACCGCGCCCACGATGCGCTCGAAGGCGCGCGACCTCGAGGAGGTAACGCCGCGGCCGAAGATCAAGTGATCCTCAACGCCGCGCACAGCGGAGACAGCTTGCGAGACGAGCTCGGAGACAGAGAGCTCCCCGGCGCAGAATCGCTCATCGAGAGAGCACAGGGCATCGAGCGCCTGCTCGACCGGCCCTGTGCTCTCGGCGGCATCCAGGGACGCGTCGATCAGAACGCCATCGTCGGGCTGTTGATCGATCTGCGCGGAGGAGAGGAGCCCGCTGGGAAGAAGATACGGGCGAACGACGACGTAGTCGCCCTCGCGATTGAGGAACGCTTTGGCGCAGCAGTTCGTCACGCAGGCGCGCAAGCCGGCGATGTTATCGGAAAAGTCCGCGTTCACGAGGCAACGGTATGCGCCGCGGCTAATCTTCACATCAGAACCGATTCGGCACCCCTCGCTGCGCAGGAAGCTCAAGATGAGATCCTCGCGCTCCTCGGGGGTCCGCTCCTTGAGTGAGGGGACGCGGGCACAGATGGGCATTTTGCTGTAGGCCGAGGAAACCTTCAGGTCATCGGCGGAAAGCGTCGTCGAAAGAACGAGGCGAGCGCGCGGCGCATCCTGGGAGGCATCGAGCCCGAGGGCCGTCGCAAGGCAGTGCTCCATCGCAGAGGGAGAGAGTGCCTCGATGCCGTTGACAAAAACCACACCCCCGCGCGATTTCGCGATCGACTCGTCAAGAAGCCCGTTGAACGAGGCGGCGTCCGGGACCCCGGCGCAGTCGATGCGCACATAGGAGGAGTCGCGGGACAGCAAGCCCTGGTTCTTGCCGTACTCGTACACAAGGCGAGAAAGGAAAGACTTGCCGACACCCACGCCGCCGCTCAAGAGGATGGGCAGGCCGAACGGAGGGTACTGAACCGCAGCCTTGCACTGCTCGACAACGGAGCTGAGGCTCAGGTCGAAGCCCACGGCACGCGCGAAGTCGCGGTGATCGGCGATTCCCGTCGCCTGGATGAGGTCGGCGAGCGAGGCGTACTCGCTTGCAGAGAGCTTTACCTGAAAACGCTTCTGGAACGCGCGGCGATGAAAATAACGGACAGGCCTGCCCGCCACCTTAACCACAAGGCCGGCGCGAACAAGGTCGTTGAGGTACTGGCTCGCCAGGCTCCTGGAGATGATGAGCGTCTCGGCGATGTCGGAGGTGGACAGACGGGCAAGGTCATCGAGCGAGACGGCAGGGGTGAGGGCCTCGAGATGCTCGAGAATCCTGTCCCTCATGTCGACGGGCTTCTTTGCCAAGCTGTCCTGTGCGGTCTTGTCCATGACTTCTTACCTCCCTGTACAAGGAGTATAAGGGGAGCACAGAGAACGGAAGGGGGCGCGTGGGGGAATCAACAGCCCCGAGGAGAAGTTCACCACTTGAGGGGCAGAAAACAACGGCCATTGAACATTCAGGGCCGACGCTCAACACTTCGGCTCGACACTTCGCTTTGGAAAGGGCCCTGCACGATGGTGCAGCCCTCCATCTCGCAGCACAGGTCGCCGAAGGTCGCGAGGATGCGCTCCTTCTGTTCCGCGGGCGAGACGACTCGGTGGGCAAGGTCCTCTCAAAAAGGGTCGTCCGACGCCGCAAGACCTCGATGACCGATTACCGCCTCGAGCAAGTGGCGGATTACCTCTGCACCATCGAACTTGCCTTGGTCAAGTACGAGGCCAAGGAGAACGGTGAGACGTACAACAAGTTCTTCGGAGGTATAGATTCTTTCAAGAGGAACTGGTTCAAGCAAGCCCGCAGCAAGCGGATATAGGTGGTTCCGCAGTCTCGCAGGGAGCGGTCGTCTCTCCTCCGGCCAGGGCCCCAAGCGACACGCTTCGAGCAGCGATAGCGAAACGCAAGCAACGGCGTCGCGGGCGCCTCGTGCGCCATAGTGTCCATGTGGTCATCTCCTATCGTCTCAGCGTGATAGCTGAAGATTCTAGGCGCTGGCCACACCCCTTTTCCGGGGCGCCAACACCAACGTTTAGCACACAAGGAGTTTGACGAGATGGCTCAGCGAGTATTGAATCTATCCGCCCATGCAGCCACGTCGAATAACTCCAGATTGGGGTAACTGACCGTTTCGCCCGTTTCTTTAAGACAGGCCTCCGCGGCGTTGCACAGCGAGCTCGCGAGCGACGCCGCATCAACGCGGAACGTCACGCTCTTAGTCGCACGCATCCCGCTCTTGGGCGACGGCCAGGAAGAGCAGAGGGCGTTGCACCCGTGGAGGACAAGCTCGAACTTGTAGTCGTAGTCGAAGCTCTCGTCTTTCCCTGGAGCATCGACCGACACATCGTAGTCGCCTGAATGCAACAGGGAGCACCGGAGCTTCCAGCACATCTTCCCATTAAAGATTTGACCTGGAATCGTTTCACCTTCGTTCGAGGGGTCTCCCGAAAACAGGAAGTCGTTTGCCGCCCAGTCATCAAACCACTTCACATACTGCCGCCCCGCCGCTCTCTTCCCGTTATGAAGGACGAGATTGGGATAAAGAAGCTGCCCCATGGCGTCGGGAATGGTAAGGGAAGACATAAGGGCTGGGATAAGGCAGTCTTTCTCAACCGCATTTCTAATCGATTCGACGAGTAGCTTCATTTCGATGCCTCAAAAAGTCTATGCGGTCTTATGCGAAGAAACGGCCGATCGGCCATGAGCCGAGCGTCGTTCGTGCCTCTTCGTCAAGTGACGCTCTGAGCGCAGAGGCCATGTCCGAGTCTCCGCGCAAGGCTGCTGCGCATGCTTTCGACAGCACACTATCTGAATTCAGCTGGATTGCCATTAACTCAGATTTCTCCTCGCTAGTAAGATCTCGCTTTCGAGCGGCAATTTGATATCGATTTATCAGGGTTGCCTCTCGATCCGCAAAAGCTTCCAGGGCGTCTACGGTCATCTCGCAGCATTTCAGCAACTCTTCCTTACAGCACGCATCTTGATCGTAGGCTGATAGCATTTCAAGCATCTTGTCGTTGACGTAGGCAGAGCTAACTTCGGTGACTGGATACTGCTTCAACGTAGCGGCAAACACCTCGGCATCGATATTGGCAAGCCTCATATAGTCCTGCATCGTTTGGACGAACAGAGGTGCGACGACTACGGGGGCATCCCCCTCGCCCCGGAAGAACACCGAGACCGTCAGGTCATCCAGTCGAAGCCCATCGACCATTCGGTACATATCTTCAGATACTTGGTAAAACACGAGCTTAATCGGATGGTTCCCCAGATTGATATATCCGAATCCGTTTTGCCGATCCTTGTAGTGGAGGGGTGCGTTCTCAACCAATCCCTTGTAAATTGTCTCGATGTTTCTTAAATCCTGAGTGGTCAACGCACTGATGTCGAGCTCTGGCTTGTAATGAAGAGCGTCGACAACCCGCTTGATAATCTCCAGCGACTGCAATCGACTCTCAAGGGCGTCGAGGTCGCCTCCGCTCAACTTGCACCCGCGAGCAAAGCCGCTTCCGTCTATGGAAAGCGTACCGGTTTGCATCAATGCGCGCATGAGGGCCAACTCTTCCATGCGCTCGACAAGAGTTCCGGTCTCGCTGAGGGTGATTGTGTTGGTGGAGAAACATATGTCGAAACCCCTGAAGAAAACGTGCTCGCCATTCTCATTTTCTCCGGCCATGACCACCGCATTTAGGGAAACATCACCAGAGCTGACGTCATGCCGAGACCCAATCGCGACGCCAACTATGTTTTCAAGCTTATTCAAGGGATACAGCTCTCCCCAGGGGCTCTTCCCGTAGATATACAGCCCGTTCCTGTATGGAGCCAAGCTTGCGGGCGACTCGCCCTCGAGCAGCTCGATTCCAAACTCGCACTCATCAAAGCAAAGGCCGGCGTCCTTAAATTCCTCGATTGTCTTGGGGGCGATGCCAGCGACTGCTCGCTGCTTTGTTCTGTCCTTGACCGCCCTTCTGACAAGCCGCGTCAATTCCGCCGCGTCTGATGGAAGCCGGTCGAAACGCAAAGAGATGCGCTCTTGTTGCTCCGGAATATCGGCCAGAATCTTCTTTAGGTCATAGGGAAGCAAAAGTCTGTAGAAAACCTCCGCTGAACGAGCCTCGCTCCCACAGTAGACGTAAAAATAGATGCAGCCTCCAGCAATGTTGAGATAGTGCTTGAGGTCTGAAACTCGAACTTGCCGCTTAGGTCGGTCCGATTTTCTTTTCGAAGTGGTCCCCTTGACCTGAAGCGGCAACTGGCCTTCAACGGTCTCAATCGTGAAGGAAGAAGACGAGTAGACTTGCAGGTGCCCGTCGGTGCATTCGGTCTTGTCGTTCTCATCTATATACGCATAGACGCAAGCGACATCGCCGAAAGCCTGCTTGACAGCATTGACCGCGTTCTGCTCGATTTTGCGATTGTCCAAGCTTCTCCTTACTGTTTTAGATCGTCAGCAAACCGATGTCAGGCATGTTTCTCACTTGACCTAACTGCCTCGCGATGAATCGCATGGCCCTAGAGGAAAAAGTCCCTCGCGCTCACGATGCGGATGCCGTCGATATCCGTGTCGTAGGAACCCTGCCTCACGACCACGATCTTCTCGTGGTTGTCTCGTATCGACTTCAGAGGGGCGATCTCTCGCTCCCTGGTCTCGCTTGCGAACATCTCGTCAGTCGCCTGCACGTAGAGCACGCGCCCGTCCTTCGTCGCGACGAAGTCGACTTCCTTGCCATAGAGCTTGCCCACATGCACGCTCCATCCTTCGTAGAGCAGCTGGAGATACACGGCGTTCTCGAACAGGCGGCCAGTATCCGTGACCCTATAGCCGGCCATCCAGGTCCGGAAGCCGGTGTCGACGATGTACTCCTTTGGGTTCGTCTTGAGGAGCGCCTTGCCGTGCAAATCGTAACGCGTGGCACGATAGAACAGGAAGGCCTCCTCAAGCGCACCCACATACGAGGAAACGGTCTTGTTCGTGGTCTTCGGCCCCGCAGAAGTTAACGCGCCGGCGATTCGACTCGACGAGCACCCGTTGCCGATGTTGTCCGCCAGGAATTCGGCCACATGGCGCAGCAGGGAAGGGTCAGTCACCGCACTTTTGCCCTTCCCGCGCTCACGGTTGACAATATCACGCACGGCGATGGCTTCGTAGACGCCGGACATGTACGCCGAGTGCTGCGCCTGGGTCGTCGAGAGGGATGCGATGGCTGGCATGCCCCCGTACTCAAGGTAACGAGTAAGCATGTCGTCGAAGAGAACGGGATCCCCCTCGGGAGTGAGAGCCACCGAAGTTCCCGATACGAACTCGATTCCGCAAAAGTCGGCGAACTCGGAGAAGGACAGGGGCAGCATCTTTACCTCTACGTAGCGCCCGGAGAGATAGGTGGCCAGCTCGCTCGAGAGAAGATACGCATTCGAGCCCGTGAGGTAGATGTCGCAATCGAAGTCGACCCTCATTGCGTTGACCGCATCCTGCCAGCCATCGATTCTCTGGGGCTCGTCTATGAAAACGTAGGTGCGACCCTTGTCCGACAGGCGCCCGCGAACGTAATCATAAAGCTGGTCCTCCGTCTTGATGCCCGTACCCTTGCTTTCCAGGTTGACGCTCACAAAGCCGCGGCCAGCGACTCCCTCAGACTCGATGGTCATCCTAATTAGATCGAGAAGGCTCGACTTGCCGCACCTGCGCACGCCCGTGATCACCTTGATGAGGTCGGTGTCACGGAAGAGCATCGCCTCCTCGAGGTATCTATCGCGGTTCCTGAGTCTGCTACCCTTCAAAAGCTGCTCCTAAAACTCGAATCTGGTTACACTTTTAGGAGTATCGTAACTCCACGCCACAAGATGAGCAAAGAGCGCACCTCGAGACGGATCGACCAAGGGGATTACGCACCTGCCGGGAGGCAGGGCAGCTTGCTCGATCGACGCGGACTACCAATTGATAAACCCCAAAAGCCGGACCGCACGGCGGCGCTCGTTTCGCTAAATCGGCTTGATGGGATGGCGAATCACGGTCTTGAGCTTCTCCGGCGCGTACTTGCGCGGGTCGGAGAGGTAAATCTCGTGACAGAGGCGGGATTCGGAGAAGTCGGGCGCATATCCCCGTTCCGCCGCAAATGCACGCATGGCGCCTATGATCGTCAGCTCGTCATCGTAAGGCCAGTATAGCAATGGGCGCGGATTCGTAAGAAGCCGCGCCCATTGGCAAACACTATAGCATAGAATCGAACGTCTGTTCTACTCCCACTCGGTGGTTATAGTTTTGCCGTCTCGTCACTCCAGTTGCACCCAGTTTTCGGCGGCATCTCGAAGTGAGTGCCGCTGAATGACGCGACGTCGCGTTTCATCGGCTTCGGGGACAAAAGCTGGGACAACTTCAAAAACCATTTTCAAACTCAGAGTATTGAGTTTTTATTTTTGTCCCAAGGGGCACGGAGAGCCGCCTTTGGAGGCTCGATATCGCCGAAAAACGCCCGTTTTGAAACTCAACCGCCTTTGAGCCTGCAAACCACCAGCTTCAACAGTAAGTGAGTCGACGCGGGTGGCTTACGAGCCGTTCACAAAACCGCAGGCCACAGGTCTTTGTCAACGATAAGCAAAGTGAATAGTCTCAGGTGGCTTGCCCATGAGTTGGCGTAAGCCTGTTTAGCAAAAGGCTAATCGGACACGACAGGCCGCCCGCATGGCGACGGCGTTTCCCGTGCGGGCACAAACAGCCCTGCGTGCCCTGTCGCGCGATATCCCAATGCGACGTTCAGAACCCTACCCGCCAAGCAGCCACCTCGCGAAATTCAGCACGAGCACGCCCTCCCGGGTATGGGGCTCATGCCTCGTGCGAGTGATGAGAATCTTCGGGAATGCATCCCCGATGGATAGAATCGGCGCAATCTCCCTCTCGAGCGTCGAATCGGCGCCGATATCGTCGCTCACATACACTTTCCTTCCCGGTTTCGAAACTTGGAAGGCAGTATGCGCAAGGATGCGTCGAGGTGCGATCCCAGTCGTACCATGCCAGCAGAGATGTCGAGGCACATTCGTTCATGCTGCAATGCGGGCATCGGAGATGAAAAACAGCCCGTCGGGTAGTCATGGGCGTGCGGGAGCCCGCATCAGTAACCTGCCTCCTCGGTTGTCCCTTCTTTGCATGGTCGTCTACATAAAGGAGGAACCAGCCATGCAGATCAGCATGCTTGCCCTTCTTGGGTCACGGACCGGGGAGGCGAGGGCCTCCGTCGGGACCGCCCCGAGCAACCGGCATATCCAAGGAATGACAAGGCTCGATCGCTGTGCTGGTCAGGATGCCGAAGCGGGCCGTCCGCCAATCGGAATGCGGGTCAGGATGCTGCAACGTGATTCCAGCTGCAGGATACGGCTCCTTTGCGGTTGCCGCAAAACCTGCTGGCAACATTCTTACTATCCGAATGATGTACGCATCCCTTGGGATCGTTTCGCCTGACCAGGGCCATCTTCAGCGCCTCATCGGCCAGCTCGGCAGGCGCCTCTTCCACGCGTAATAGCCCTGGCGGGTCACCTATGCAACCAAAGATACAAAAGGAATCGAATGGCCAGAGAGGATTGCCCTTTCCGATGGTCGATTCTTGACAGGCAAACTCAAGCCTCGTTAATATTACATGGTTTGCCAGACCGAATTAACAAAGGAGGGGTGTCGTGGTTGGTCTTTTCCGCACGTGGATGAGCGCCTAGAAAGCGGCGCTGTTGTGGCGTCGCGCTGTTTTTCTGCACGCCATTTCACGATTGGACATAACCATGATATTTGAAACCTCTCGGCGCAGGTCTGTTTCGCTGTGCCATTCATGGCAATTTAAGATTTGTTTCGTATGGGGCGGGGAGCTCGTGTCGACATTGACGAGCTTGATTCTCCAAATGGGTCTCATTTGGCATATCGCCCTCACGACAGAATCATCTTCCCTCCTCTCCCTGGCATCGTTAGCAGGCTTTCTGCCGATTGCTTTGTTCGGAGTCCTTGCGGGCGCCGTTGTCGACAGGCTGCCTTTGAAACGTGTTCTCATCGGCGCCGACCTCTTCGTTGCCGCGGTGGGCGCCGCCTTGGCGATTGCCTCGTTGGCCGGCAGCTTACCTGCGTGGTCAATACTCATCGCCCTGTTTCTCCGCGCAGCTGGCACTTCGTTCTACACGCCGGCCTCCCAATCCCTCACGCCCCATCTCGCCCCGCCAGAGCATCTCGTTCGCCTATCGGGAGTGATGCAGGCGATTCAGTCCGCCGGATACATTCTTGGCGCCGCGCTCGCGGCAGTGATTTATCCTGTGGCGGGCATTACCGCCATGATTGCCCTCGACGTGCTGGGGGCGCTTTTCGCTTCTCTAGCTGTCCTCGCCGCTCAGATAGACGCAGGAGGACTCGACGAAGCCGACCGCAGCTCGTCCTTTTCCAATAAAGTTCGAGAACTTTTCTCTGAGATTTCGGACGGCTACAAGCTGATCAGGGGATACAGGGGGCTGTTCGCCCTTCTTTGGTGCGGGTTCGTCTTCGCTTTCGCGTTCTCCCCACTCGCGGCATTGTTCCCAATAATGACCTTGGGACATTTTGGTGGTAGCACGGGGGATGCTGCTTTGGTGGAGGTCCTTTTCTCCGCAGGCATGCTGGCTGGGTCCGGCATTTTGGCGGCCACGGGAGGGTTCCGCAATAGGTCGCTCACCATGGTCGCCGCGATCGCCGGCTTCGGCGTCGTCGCAATCGCATCCGGATTGATCGGCCCGTCGCTGTTCGCCGTTTTCCTACCGGCGAGCTTTCTTATGGGCGCATGCTCCCCGTTGTACGCGGGAACCCAGACTGCCCTTATGCAGGAGCAGATACCTCCTGAGTACCTAGGCCGCGTTTTCGGCCTCTACGGAACCATCATGGCGTGGGCCATGCCCATGGGCCTCGCGGCCCCCTCCGTTTTTGCGGATCTGCTTGGAGCTCCGTTATGGTTCGTCGGCTCTGGAGCGACCATGGTACTGCTTGCGATGGCTATGCTGCTTGCTCCGAGCGTCCGAAACGTGGGGAAAAGAGATACCGGGCGGATTCAATAGCCCAAGTATTCGAAAAAAAGAGGCGGCAGCCATCGGTTCACGCGTCAGCCTTCAAGCCCTTGCGACGACGAGGTATTGCGCCGACATCCCACATCGCGCTCCTTATTCGTCGCCAACTATCATTTTCGGATTTGCCGGCTTGCGCAAGGTCAAAACGCTCGCGCCGGCAATTGGGCAAAGGCGAAAAATCGACGTGAGCAATCTTTTTTGGCATGGCTGCGCTTCCAGAAAAAGGCTAATACACAAAAGGCGGTTCAACCTATGGAACTCATAGTCAAAGCTAAAGACATCTTTTTGGAATATGCCGGCCGCGATATCCTGGATATCGAAGAGTTGGAAATCTACTCCTACGATCGCATCGGCTTGGTGGGAGACAATGGCGCAGGCAAAACCAGCCTGCTTAAAATTCTGAGCGGCAATCTTACCATTGCGGACGCCGACGTCAGGCGCTTCGGCAGCATTGCCCTCATCGGCCAACTCGATGAACTCGACCTTGATGCGGCTCAGGACAGTGGTGAGATGCTCTCCCGTCTCAACGTCGCCGGAGTGGCGCAGGAGACGATGAGCGGCGGGGAGGAAACACGCGCCAAGATTGCCTCTGCACTCTCCCAGCATGCAAGCGCGATCTTCGCCGACGAGCCTACGAGCCACCTCGACCAAGACGGCATCCGCCTTCTCGTCGGACAACTCAAGGCATTTGATGGGGCTCTGCTCATCGTGAGCCATGACCGTCATTTTCTCGACCAGGTGGTAGACAAGATCTGGGAGCTCAAAGACGGCGGTATTTCCGAATTCTGGGGTGACTACTCCGACTATCTGCGACAGAAAGAAGAAGAGCGCAAAGCTCAGGCGACTCGATACGAAGAGGCGATGCGCGAGCGCGATCGCCTCGAAGCCGCCATCGAAAAACAACGGAAAAAAGCACGGCAGGTCGACGCCAAGCGGAAGGCTGCGAAAAAAAGCAACGAGTATGCAGGTCGATTGGGGCATCAGAAAGCAACCGGCACCAAACAGAAGAGGATGTACCAGGCGGCTAAGGACATGGAGAAGCGCCTCGAAGCGCTCGAAGGGATTGAGGCCCCAGATAGCATTCGCGCCGTGCGGTTCCGCCAGAGCAAGGCCCTGGAGCTGCATAGTAAATTTCCCATCTCGGCAGACGATTTCAGCTTGAGCTTCGGCAACTGCATGCTCTATGACCACGCGAAATTCGAGATACCGCTCGGTGCCAAAGTGGCCATCACCGGTGGCAACGGTACAGGAAAGACCAGCCTGCTGAAGGCAATCGCTCGACGCGCCGACGGTATCAACATCTCTCCCAAGGCAGAGATCGGTTACTTCGAGCAAACAGGCTACAAGTTCGACGCCCGTCAGTCTGCGATCTCGTTCATGCAGGATGGTTGCGAGTACAGCATGACCGAAATTCGAGGCATCCTCGCCTCTATGGGAATCGGACCGCGCGACCTGACAAAGGACGTTGGCGTTCTCTCGGGAGGCGAAGTCATCAAGCTGCTACTCGCGAAGATGCTGCTGGGCAGATACAACATCTTGCTCATGGACGAGCCTGGAAATTACCTGGACATCAAGAGCGCCGAAGCCCTCGAGCAGATGATGAGCGCCTATGCCGGAACGATAGTGTTCGTCTCCCACGATAAGAGGCTGGTCGAGAACGTCGCAGACATTGTCTACGAAATAAAGGACACCAAGCTAGTCAAAATCTTTCAGCGCGAATAGCCCTAAATGAGCAAGAAATAATCCCCGAACGGAGACAAGGGAGTAAAACGGCAAAGAAAGAGCCTCCGTCCCAACGCAGGGAACGGAGGCTCTTTAATAGCTTTTACTCATCTCCGTCGCTGGTGGCTTTGTCATGACTCTCGTACGAAACGAAACTCAGCGGCATAGTGCGGCACTCAAAATCGCAGGTCAGAACCCTGTCGTCCTACTCCCACTCGATGGTCGCGGGCGGCTTGGACGTGATGTCGTAGCACACGCGGTTGGCGCCGGGGACCTCGGCAACGATGCGGCCAGAGATGCGGGCCAGTACGTCGTAGGGCAGCTTGGCCCAGTCGGCGGTCATGGCATCGCTGGACTCGACGGCGCGCAGGATGATCGGGCGCTGATAGGTGCGCTCGTCGCCCATAACGCCGACGGACTTAATGTCGGGCAGAACCGCGAAATACTGCCAGCAGCTGTGCTCGGAGTTGCGCTCGCCGGTCTGCTCAAACAGACGCTGGTTGTAGGCGTCGAGCTCCTCGCGCACGATAGCGTCGGCATTCTTGAGGATCTCGAGCTTCTCCTTATCGACCGCACCGATGATGCGGATGGCCAAACCCGGGCCCGGGAAAGGCTGGCGGAACACGATGTGACCCGGCAGGCCGAGCGCCAGACCAAGTGCACGGACCTCGTCCTTAAAGAAGTGATCGAGCGGCTCAATGAGGTCGAAGTGCACGCCCTCGGGGAACGGGATCAGGTTGTGATGGCTCTTGATGGTGGCCGTCTTGCCGCCCGTCTTGCGAGCGCCAGACTCGATGATGTCGGGGTAGATGGTGCCCTGAGCCAGATACTTGACCGGCTTGCCGTCGGTCTCGAGCTGCTGCGCCACGGCGAAGAACTCTTTCCAGAACTGCGTACCGATGATGCGACGCTTCTCCTCGGGCTCGGTCACACCGGCCAGAAGCTCGGCATAGCGGTCCTCGGCGTGGACGTGGATAAAGTCGACGTCAAACTGCTTGGTGAAGACCTCCTCCACCTGCTCGGGCTCGCCCTTGCGCAGCAGACCGTGGTTGATGAACACGCAGGTCATCTGCTTGCCTACGGCGCGGGCGCCCAGCGCAGCCACGACGGAGGAGTCGACGCCGCCGGACAGGGCCAGAATCACGCGGTCGTCGCCGACCTTCTCGCGGAACTCGGCCGTCATGGTCTCGACCAGGTTGTCCATGCTCCAGTTAGGCTCCAAGCCGCAGATCTCAAACAGGAAGTTGCTCAGCAGCTGCTGACCGTACTCGGAGTGCTTGACCTCGGGGTGGAACTGCGTGGTGAAGATCTTGCGCTCAACGCACTCCATGGCGGCAACCGGGCATACATCGGTGCTGGCGGTAACGGTAAAGCCCTCGGGCACCTCGGACACGGCGTCGCGATGGCTCATCCACACGGTCTGCTCCATGGGCGTGGAGTTAAAGAGCTTGGCGCCTGCCGTGCGCGTGATGGTGGCGCGGCCGTACTCGCCCACCTCGGAATGGCCGACCTTGCCGCCGAGCGTCACGGCCGTGATCTGATGGCCGTAGCAAAAGCCCAGGACAGGAAGGCCCAAGTCAAAGATGGCAGGATCGATGGACGGAGCGTCCTCGGCGTACACGGAGGCCGGGCCGCCGGAAAGGATGAGCGCAGAGGCGTTCATCTCGCGAATCTCGTCGGCCGAGATGTCGCAGGGGACGATCTCGGAATACACGTTGAGGTCGCGGACGCGACGGGCAATGAGCTGACCGTACTGCGCACCAAAGTCGAGTACGAGGACCTTTGCGGAAGCCTTTTGATCCATGGTTCCCCCTCTTGTTGGCGGGGAGCCGGTGCCCACCCGCGTGAATGAACGAAAATAACCTCCATAGTGTACACGTTATATGGGGTTTCTCGTCGCTCACAGCCATCAGCGCACGGCAAACGCACGACCTAGGCCCCTATTTGACGGCAATTGAAGTGTTACCAAACGTTGCAGATGATGTAATACGTTTGAACATTGGACGCCCTGTGCCACAATACTGCCGAACGATTCCGCCTCTGCGGCGGCAAATACGATAGGAATACCAGCATGAAGCGCATCCTTCTCATCGCCACGGGCGGCACCATCGCATCGACCGAGGACGGCAACGGTCTCTCCCCCGCCCTGACCGGTGAGGAGCTCGCCCAGAGCGTCCCCGAGATCTCGGGCCTCTGCGAGCTCGACGTGGTGCAGCCCATGAACATCGACAGCACCAATATGCGTCCCAGTGACTGGATGCGTATCCGCGACGTCATCGTCGAAGGCTATGCCGACCACGACGGCTTCGTGATTCTGCACGGCACCGACACCATGAGCTACACCGCGGCGGCGCTTTCCTATCTGATTCAGGACAGCCCCAAGCCCATCGTACTCACCGGCTCGCAAAAGCCCATGGGCAACCCTTTTACTGATGCCAAACTCAACCTGTACCAGAGCCTGCTCTATGCGCTCGACGAGCACTCGCACGATGTGTCGATTGTGTTTGGTGGCGTCGCCATTGCCGGCACGCGCGCCCGCAAGCAGCGCACCATGAGCTTTAACGCGTTCATTAGCGTCAACTATCCGCCCATTGCCTACATCCGCAACGACCGCATCGTGCGCAACGGGCTCCACGGCACTCATCAGGGCGAAAACCCGGTGCGTTTCTACGACAGCATCGACCCGCGCGTGTTTGTCCTTAAGCTGACGCCCGGCGTGAACCCGGGTATCCTGGACGCCCTAGCCGATAGCTACGATGCTGTAATTCTTGAGACCTTTGGCATTGGCGGTATCCCCGAGTTTGGTGAGTCGGGCGAGTCATTCCAAGAGGCAATTTTCCGCTGGGTCGATTCGGGCCGCACCGTCGTTATGACCACGCAGGTCCCCGAAGAGGGCCTCGATCTGGGCGTTTATGAGGTCGGCCGTGCTTACGCCGATCATCCGGGCATTCTGCGTGGCGATGACATGACCACCGAGACGCTCGTGGCCAAGACCATGTGGGCACTCGGCCAGTCACGCGATGCCGCCGAAATCCAGCGCCTGTTCTACAGCCAAGTCAACCACGACCGTATCCCGATGGCGTAATCTCTAAGGCAGCTCCACTTATCGCAACCTTAAACGACAGGTAGTCCCCCTCGGGCCGTGCAAAAATCGGAGTATTCTGCAATTTCTCCTCCGTAGGCATAGAATCGACCGATTGTTAGACGAACTTTTAGGACGAGGGTTCCGTCTAGTAAATATTTATTCCTCATTTTTATTTAGTATGTGGATTAACTACTGCCAAAAAGGCAAAGCCAGCCGCTCGAGCTACCATCTACGGCCAAACTGGTGCTGAATACTCGCGATTTTGCACATCGCAACCAGGGGGACCCGCCCAAAGAGCGTCAAATACAGCGGGGGGAACGCCCTATCCGATACCCTCGAGAAGCTCTGACACCGTCATGCCGAGTGCGGGCGCGATCTTAAATAGAACCTTGAGCGTGAAATTTGCCGTCCCATCTTCGATTCGGTCGAGGTAGGGTCGGCTGATTCCTGTCGCCACACAAAAATCAACCTTGGAGATACCAAGGTCCCTGCGTGTCTCTTCGACCCGCCTGCCAAGAATCTGTTTCGCACGTTCGTCCATGCAGACGAGTTTGAAATGGAGCCGAACATAAACGTAAACTATAGTTTACGTTTTGCCGAATATACAGGAGTTTTCTATGTCGGCTTGCTCAATTTGCATGCGTCAAAAATCACGCTGTACAGACGGCGTGCAGCCCAAGCTTGTCGTCGTTGAGGCCGAATGCCTTTCCCCGGATGAACGAACAGCCTTTACGTTGCTATCGAGCCGTGTTGCGACCGCACTGCTCCCCAACCCGGCGAGAGGCGAGCTCGCCTCTCAATGCCGAACGCACGGCTGCACCCTTGACCAGGCCGTAGTAATAGCAACCAGCCAGCGTGGCCTGCCCCTTCTCCTGGAAGCCGGTATCGCACTCGCACTTCACGGCGCCGGATACGAAAACGAGGCCGCCGCCGACATGGTCTTTAAACCACGATCGAGCGGCGGCCTCGCAGCAGCCATTGAATATGCGTGCAGGCTCGTTGCCTAAAAGGACAAGCTAGAAACCAAAGCCAAAGCCCGTTCCGGTAATCGCCGAGTACATAAAGTAAACGTTGGCCACGTTGAGAAACACACCCGTGATGCAGCCGTTTCGCAGGTAGCGCTCGCACACGATGCGCGCCATGGCGGCAGAGTCCTCATTGTTCTTGGCCTGGCGTCCCGCCGTAAAGTACGTCGCCACGCTCAGCAGCAAGTTGAGCACCGGCAGCGCCAGCAACTCGTAGCTCTTGCCCCAGCGCGTTACCTCGCCAGCTGCGTTAAACTTCGTTGCCACCTCGGGGCCAATGTTGGGGATCACAAACGCTGCGACCACCAGCGGAATCACCGCAAGTACGAGCAGTGCAATACCCATGTAGCCGGCTTTTTTGCCATATTTAAACATGCGCGTCGCCCTTACACGTTAAAGCGGAAGTGCACGACGTCGCCATCGGCCATGACATAGTCCTTGCCCTCGATGCGCAGCTTGCCGGCAGCCTTGGCGCCCTGCTCGCCACCGAGCTCGATGTAGTCGTCGTAGCCAATGACCTCGGCCTTAATAAAGCCGCGCTCAAAGTCGGTGTGGATCACGCCGGCGGCCTGCGGGGCGGTCGCGCCCTGACGCACCGTCCAGGCCTTGACCTCCATCTCGCCGGCCGTAAAGAACGACTGCAGACCGAGCAGCTTGTAGGCTGCCTGCGCGAGCACGTCCAGGCCGGGCTGCTCCAAGCCAAGGCTCTCCAGATAGTCGGCAGCGTCCTCGGGATCGAGCTCGGAAAGCTCGGCCTCGATCTTGGCGCAGATGGGCAACGGCTTGACACCGTCGATGGGCGCCAGGTCCTCGTTGAGCATGTCCTCGTCCACGTTGGCCACGTACAGGATGGGCTTCATGGTGAGCAGGAACAGGCCCTTGGCAGCGGCGCGCTCCTCGTCGGTCATCTCCATGGACGCGGCGCGCTTACCCTCGTTGAGCCAGGCAAGCAGGCGCTTGGCGACCTCGAACTTGGGCATGAGCTCCTTGTCGCGCTTGGCCTCCTTCTCGAGCTTGGGCAGTTGCTTCTCGAGCGTGCCTATGTCGGCCAGGATAAGCTCGGTCATGATGGTGTCGGCATCGCCGGCGGGATCGACGAACTCGCCCGTGCGGCCCACCTCGCGCATAACGTTGGGGTCCTTAAAGTAGCGCACGACCTCGCAGATGGCATCGGTCTCGCGAATGTTGGCCAGGAACTGGTTGCCCAGACCCTCGCCCTCGTTAGCGCCCTTCACCAGACCTGCGATGTCGACGAACTCGACCGTCGCCGGCACAATACGACCCGGGTTGACGATGTCGGCGAGCTTTTGCAGGCGGCTATCGGGCACATCGACGATACCCACGTTGGGGTCGATCGTGGCAAACGGGTAGTTGGCGGCAAGGCCGGTCTTTTTGGTAAGCGCGGTGAACAGCGTCGACTTGCCCACATTGGGCAGGCCCACGATACCGATGGAAAGGGACACGACAGCTCCTTTTGGTACAGGTACTTCAAACTGCATAAGTATAGCGCCGCCGCAGCATCTGGGCGAACCCGGACGCCACGGCGGCGCAAATGAAGCAGAGATTGGGGTCGCTGGCTAGTCTGCGAGCTTCTCCACTTGGTCGAGCATCTTGTCAAGCTTGGCCTTTGCCTCAGCCTTGACCTTCTGGGCCTCTTCGTGAGCCTTCGCCTTCTGGGCGGCCTTTTCCTCGGCCTCGGGATCGACGACGATCAGGTTGGACGCGTCGTGCTCAACCAACTTGAGCGCATGCTCGGGACACACCTTGACACAGGCGCCGCAGCCCAAACAATACGTGGACTCCAACGCAAAGCGGCCACTTCCCACCAGATCGCAGGCGAACGTAGGGCATACATTGACACACTCACCACACGACGTGCACTTGTCAAAATCGCACTCCGGCGTGCTCACCTGCATGTTCTGGGCAAGCTCGGGGTGGTTTTGCAATGTCGAGAGCACCAGCTGCCGCCCATGGGTGAGCGAACGGCGACGCTTGGTCGTCGTGGTGCCGCACATGGTGTTGAGCGTGCGCTCCAGCTGGGTAATCTGATGGCGATGGGCCTTGAGCTTTTGCGTCACCGAGGCCAGCGCCGCCGTCGCTGGATTGAGCTTGGTCACGGTTAGACCCGTGGTACGGGCAATCTTATCCATGTACTCCTTGCGCTCGTACTCGCGACGCTTATGGCATTTGAGGCTCTTGGGGTCGACCTCCAGGCCCATACCCGTGCCGGACCACTCCTCGGCCTTCGCAATCGCCTCGCCCAGAATGTCCTCACCGCCGGTGTTGCGGCATTTATCGCACACGCCCAACGGCAGGTACACACTCACGTTGGGATAGTCGGCCAGCACCGAGAACCAGGTCTCGGCCGTAATATCGCCCACGCAGGCGACGACGACCTCGTTCTCGCGCGGCATGCGCTTAAGGGCACGCGTGCAGGTGACGTAGGCGGTCTCGTGGCTCGTAGCCGCCGAGACAATATCGTCGTAGACGTTTTTGGGTGCAAGGCGCGGAGAGATGATCGCCTCCGTCGGGCAAGCAGCGGCGCACAGGCCGCACTTGCGACAGGAGTCGAGGATCTCGATGGCGTCTTCCTCGACCTCGATAGCGTTGACCGGGCACACGTCCATGCACGCGGTGCAGCCGCTCTTTTCGTTTTTGCAGGTCAGACACGGAATGGTGTTGCCGCGCGGGCGCTCCTTGTAGTCGGCAGGATTCCACTGCGGCGCCGACGGATCGAGTGCATCGGTCACGCCGCCAAGCGGGTTTTTAAGAAAGTCGAAACCCTTGCTGATCTCGATAATGTCATCAAACAGATCGTGTTCCTGCGCCATGCGCGGCCCCTCCCTGAGCAGTGCAAACAAGCAAGAGATAATGATACGCCATCGGCCCACGCCTCGGGCAAATTACACGTGGCGCATCTTTGCGGCAAATAGCCCATGGCCTATCGCCGTCTCGATTGCACAAGATCAATCAAGCGCCAAACTATGCCTCGCACATGAGCTGCACGAGTTTTTGTTTGGTCACCTTGGCCTGTTCGTTAGCCATATTGCGCTCGTTTCTAAAGACCGCATTTGCAACACCCTGCAGATCGGCATCGGAAATCGCACTGCACGGACCGTCCATCGACGCCGCCGTGGGGCATACGCACAACGGCAACTCGGCATAAAACGCAACGGCCTTGGCGATATCGAGCATTTTGCCGCCGCCAATACCCACCACCATGTCGCAATACTCAGCCTGGGCTTCCTCAGCCATTTCGACAACGGCCTCTTCCGTACACGGACCGTTGTAAATCTTAAAGAACGGCTCGCTTAGATCTTCGTCCAGAAATCCATCAACAATCTGCCTGCACAGCCGATCCTCGGTGCCCTGGTCAAACAAGACATAGGCAGCGCAGCCCAACCATGTCAAATACCTGCCCTGACGCGAAAGTACGCCCGGCCCCTGAACATACCGACCGGGACCGCCGTAAACCATAGGAAGCGCCATACGAGAATCCGTCCTTCATCAAACAACGATTGGTGCAAAGTAACCTGACCCCTTTGCACCATAGCAAAAAGGGGCAAAGCCATCTGTTGGCTTTGCCCCTTCCTTAGCTTGATTTACTCATCCATGAGATAGTAGTGACCCAGTGCGTCGGCACCCAGAATGGCGTTTGCAACCATCTCGGGCGTCACCTCAAACGGCATGTTGCACATGGTGTCCTCGGGTGCGCAGGCGGCCTCGGCAACAATCATGGCCTGCTCGCGCGTAAGCTCGGCAACGCCAAGTTCCTTCATCGTGACCGGCAGGCCCAGCTCAATGCAGAAGCCCAAGACTTCCTCGAGCTTCTCGGTCGGGGCATCCTCGAGTACCAGCTGGACGATGGTGCCGAAGGCGACCTTCTCGCCGTGATACATGCTGTGGCACTCAGGCAGCATCGTCAGGCCATTGTGGATGGCATGAGCGGCAGCAAGGCCCGAGCTCTCAAAGCCAATGCCAGAGAGCAGCGTATTGGCCTCGATGATGTGCTCGACGGCAGGCGTGAGCGCACCCTTCTCCAGCGCAACCTTGGCCTTGACGCCATCGGCCATAAGCGTCTCGTAGCAGAGCTTGGCGAGCGCCAAGCCAGCCATGCCGCCCTTACCGCCGGCGCAAGTGCCACCGTCGGCATCATGCGTAGCCTGGGCCTCAAAGTAGGTTGCGAGCGCATCGCCCATACCGGAAACCGTCAGGCGCACCGGGCTCGCCGCGATAACCGTCGTATCCATCAGGACAATGTTGGGGTTTGCCTTAAGGAAGAGATATTTATCGAACTGGCCGTCATCGGTGTAGAGCACCGAAAGTGCCGAGCACGGCGCATCGGTCGAAGCGATGGTGGGGCAAATGATAACCGGGGACTCCAGATAGTAGGCAACGGCCTTGGCGGTATCGAGGATCTTGCCGCCACCGACGCCGACGATGATGTCGCAACCGTTGTCGCGAGCGAGCGCAACCAAACGGTCGACCTCGCCCTTGGAGCACTCGCCATTAAAGTCCTCAAACAGCAGCTCGGCCTTAGCCTCGGCAAAGCCGCCCTCGATCTTGGCACCGACGCGCTTCTTGCCCGAAGGCGTCACAATAACGAGGGCCTTAGCGCCGAGCGGCTCGACATAGGAGCCGAGCTTGGCGAGCTCGTCCGGACCCTGGATGTACTTGCTGGGGCTATTGAAAATTGCAGCCATAACTATCCCATTCTCTAAAAGAAAAAAGAAAGGGGCTCCGTACGGATACGTGCGGAGCCCCTCGTTACGATAACAAGAGTCGATTAGAAATCGATGTCGGTGTCGTAGTAGCAGGCCTTGAGGATCTTCTCGAAGTCGGCAGCCTTGGTCTCACGCGGGTTCTCGGGCGTGCAGGCGTCCTGCTCAGCGTTCGCGGCAATCTCGGGCAGCTTGGCGAGGAACTCCTCCTCGGAAACCATCTGCGGGTTCTCGGCGTCGACCTTCACGCCGCCATTCGCGTAATCCTTGATGGACTGCGGAATGTTGAGCTGGTCGTTGAGGTCGCGAATCTTCTGGACGAGCGCAGCGATGAGCTCCTCGTTGGTCTCGCCGGGAAGGTGCAGGATCTCCTTGGCCACGTAAGCGTAACGCTCGGCAGCACGGGGATCCTTGGAGTTCCACTGGATGACCTTGCCCAGGTACATGGCGTTAGCAGCACCGTGGATGATGTGGCCGTTCTCGAAGGCAGCACCGGTCTTGTGAGCCATGGAGTGAACGATGCCGAGCAGGCCCGAGGAGAAGGCGATGCCGGCGATGCACTGAGCCTCGTGCATGTGCTGACGGGCCTCATGGTCGCCAGCATAGGACTTGGGCAGCCACTCGACGATCTCGCGGATGCCGTGCAGGGCGTTGGCATCGGTGAACATAGAGGCGCAGGTGGAAACGTAGGCCTCCATGCAGTGGGTCAGAGCGTCCATGCCGGTATGAGCGCACAGCTTGGCGGGCATGGTGTAGGTGAGCTCCGGGTCGACGATGGCGACATCAGGGGTGATGTTGAAGTCGGCCAGCGGGTACTTGATGCCCTTGGCGTAGTCGGTAATGACGGAGAACGCAGTGACCTCGGTAGCGGTGCCGGAGGTAGAGGAGATGGCGCAGAAATGAGCCTTCTGACGCAGCTCAGGGAAGCTGAACGGCTGGATGATGTTATCGAAGGACTCCTCGGGATACTCGTAGAAGACCCACATGGCCTTAGCGGCATCGATGGGCGAGCCGCCGCCGATGGCGATAATCCAGTCGGGCTCGAACTCGCGCATGGCCTCGGCGCCCTTCATGACCGTCTCGATGGACGGGTCGGACTCGACGCCCTCGAACAGCTTGACCTCGAAACCGCTTTCCTTAAGGTCGTTCTCGACGTCCTGCAGGAATCCGCCGCGGCGCATAGAGCTGCCGCCAGAAACGATGATAGCCTTCTTGCCCTTGAGGTTCTTCACCTCGTGGCGAGCGCCCTCACCAAAGTACAGATCGCGAGGATTGGTAAAACGTCCCATACTGTGCCTCCTAAACAAGCCCCTCTTAGACTTGCGTATATAACGGAGCACCCGATTGGCTCCGTTAGGACCGTTTTGCGCGTTGCCGGCGATGACAATGCGCGATGTCTTAACGCCTCAACGCTCAGACAAACACTATTTTACCGTTCTGGTTGGTCAGTTATTCACCTAAAGCCAACAATGATGAAACGTTTTTTCTATCCCTGATGACCCTTGTGGGACATTCATACTCCCAAGCTGGGCAAACGTTTTATCAGGGTTGACTACATATCCCGGACAGGGCCGTGCCCCTCCAAAATGTGCCCCGTTCGCCGCCAAAAATCGACCGTTTACGGCACTGTGATACCACTCGGTCGTCCAAGGTGCCGACATTTGTGCGACATCCGTCTTCGTGGTGCAAAGGTGCAAGTCCAAGTGCGGCACCCCCGGTGTGCCACATGCGGGTAAACTAGAACCTTATATAGAGACATTTGAACCCTAACCGCAGCAAAGGAGGCCCCATGGCATTCGATCCCATTCAAGAGGATTGCCATCGCCTCGTTCTTGAGGCCTTGCGCCGCGACAATATCCCGCTCACTGACGGCCCCGCCGTCGAGCGTCTAATGGAGCAATTCACCCGCAACCCCGCGCCGCTCATCGTGCACGATCGCGACCGCGCCGGGCACCTCATTGCCAAGGTGGTCGAGGCTGTCGACTACCGCATCCCCTTTATCCCCGACGACGCCCAGGCAGAGCAAGAAGAAGCCGCAGCCGAGAACATGCTCCGCGAGGCAGCCGCGCTCGACCCGGCCAACTGGGATGCCCAGCGCATGCTGACGGCGCTCACTGCCGAATCCAACGAGGAATACGTGCAGTATCTGGTGTCCAAGTGCGACGAGGTGGAGCACGACCTGGCGCTCAAGATTGCCTCGGCACAGGACCCCTACGAGCGTGAGGCCGCAGGCGACCTGACCCGCCGTCCCTACCTGCGCTGGCTTGCCGCTTTGGCATCGCGCGCGCTCATTAGCGGCCGCTACCGCATGTCGCTGGATGCCGCGAATCGCAGCCTGGACTTTGCGCCCAACGACCCCGCCGGCGTCCGCCATACCGCGATGCTTGCCATGGCAAAGCTCGAATACCCTGCCGAGGAGCTCAAGCGTTTTCGCTCCGCCCACTCCGTGCCCTATCTTGCCAACACGCCGCTGCGCCGCCGTCCCAAGGACGCAGAGCGCGACTTGGACCCGTGGACGCTCATCGCACTGATGAGCGCCGCCTGGCGCGAGCTGGACTACGAAGGCGCCGGGCACTACTTGCGCATCCTCGCACGCTCGTGCCCGCACGCAGCCGAGGCGCTCTACTTCCAAACCGAGTTTCCCGATGGCGTCTATGCTCGCGTCAACGTAGGTCCGGGCTCCACCGATGAGCTTGTCCTTGCCCTGTCCGAGGCGACGCCGGTGCTGCAGGAAGGCCTAGGCGCGCCCGACAACGCCAGCTTTGCCGCCTGGGTCGCCACCAACGACATCGTGCGCTCCCAAATCGACGAGCGCATCCTACGCGCAGCCGAGCAGGGGCTTCCATTTAAGGGAGGGGACCTCTAATGGATCCGAGCGTCTACATCCCCGCTTACCTGGAGCGTGCCTACGTTGCGTCGCACCCCGAACTCACCGATGCAGCACGCGAGCTTGTCCATAACGACATCAGCGCAAACCCTCACAAGTATGCGCAGACCGAGCATGCCCAAGCGCTGCTGTCCTATGCCGGCGTTCATCGTCATTTGCTTGACGAGCTTCGCCGCATCGAGGACATGGGCAGCGACGAGGAGTTTGAGCAGACGCGCAACCGCCTGTTCGACGATATGCGCGATGAGCTGCTCAAGATTGTTCGCGTCGATGCGCATGTCCTCGATGCTCAGCTGCTCGCCATCATCCTGGCGGACACGCCCGTCGATGCCTGCCTGGGCGACTTGATGAAGCTCGAGACGAGTACGGCCGACTACCTGCAACAGAGCGTGCCTGGGTTCGACATGGAGGCCCCGCACTACTGGGCCAATAATGTTTTGGCCGACGGTGTCACCGCAGCAGACCTTACCGTGAGCGAGCCGGCGCTTATTGGCTGGCTCCACACGCTCGAGGCCATCTCGCAGCTGTGCATGGCGAGCGCTCGTTACCGCGCCGCCGCCAACTACTCTCGCCGTGTTCTTAAGGCGGAGGGCTATCCCACCCGAGCTGCAGGCACCGTGCTACTCGCCCTCGCCCGCTTGGAAGACCAGGACGGTTTTTTTGCCCTGGCACATCAGCTCGAGGAACAGATGGGGGCAGACGCACTCGAAAACTCTCCTTGGTACCTGCTCGCCCGCACGATTCTGCTGTTCAAAACAAACAAGATGCGCCCGGCGACGCGCGCGCTGCGTGAGTTCGCTAACCGTTGCGAGGGTGGCGCCTTCTTCTTGCTGAACCCCATGTACCAGACGCCGTATCTTCCCTGCCGACCCGAGCCGCGCGACCCCTGGGACCTCTCACACCAGGCGGTTTGGGAAGCCGACGGCATTATCTCGGACACCCCCGACTTTGCCCCCTGGGCCAACGCCTGCGAAGACGTATCGCAGCTTGCCCAGGAATTTGCGCGCCGCTACGGCTTTTAGCGACGCGATCGCCCCGACCATGTCATCTATGTTAGGAACGGCTTCATGAACCTCCGCTCATCTCTCGCCTGCACCTCGAGCGATATCGCCCGCTGGGGACTGCGCTCTGTCCTCAAACGCCAGGGTGGCGTGCTTCCCGGCCGCATCGCCATGAAGATCGACCCCGAGCTGCTAAGCGACCTCGCAAGCCTAGTCGACCGCAGCGTGGTGATCACCGGCACCAACGGCAAGACCACGACCTCCAACCTCATCGCCGACGCAGTTGCTGCCAGCGGCGCTACCGCGGTGTGCAACCGTGCCGGCAACAATATGGAGCCTGGTGTGGTGGGTGCTCTGCTCGAGGCCCGCGGCGGCCTTAAGCACACCAGCAGCGGCAAGCGCGTGGGCGTTTTTGAGTGCGACGAGCTCTACACCGTACGCGTTCTGCCCAAGCTCAAGCCGACGTACTTTGTGCTGCTCAACCTGTTCCGCGACCAGCTGGACCGTTACGGCGAGATCGACCACACCCAGGACGTCATCGCCCACGCGCTGGAGCTTTCACCGGCAACGACGCTCATCTACAACGCAGACGACCCTCTGTGTGCCGCAATCGCCGCGCGCGTTCCCAATGCAAGCATCGCCTTTGGCATCGACGGCGCCACCGACACCGAATCCGACCGCATTAGCGACTCGCGTTTTTGCTCACAGTGCAACGCGCCGTTGGAGTACGACTATGTGCAGTACGGACAGCTTGGCGCATACCATTGCCCCTCGTGCGGCTGGGTCCGCCCTGGGCTTGTCCGTCGCGTGACGGGCGTGGAGCTCGGCTGCGACGGCTACGGCTTTGACCTGGTCTTTGGGTCTGCGCCCGACGCGGCTGCCGTACACATCACCACACGCTACAACGGCCTATATATGGTCTACAACGTAGCCGCAGCCTTCTTCGCCGCCCACGAGCTGGGCGTGGACGCGGCGCATCTGCAGCCCACGCTCGATGCCTACGTGCCAGCAGGCGGACGCATGGGCCGTTGGAATATCGCCGGCCGAACCGTCGAGGCCAACCTGGCCAAGAATCCCGTAGGCTTCGATCGACAAATCCAGTCCATCAAGACGGCAGGCGGCAGACTCTGCGCTTTCTTCCTCAACGACAACGATGCCGACGGCCACGATGTATCGTGGATCTACGACGTCGACTTTGAGCGCATCGCCGACACAACGGGACTCGTCGCCTTTGCCGGCGGCACGCGTGCGCACGACATGCAGGTGCGCCTGAAGTACGCCGGCATCGATGCCGCCATCATCTCGAATATCGAGCAGGCGATCGGCGCCGTGGCAGACGAGGAGGCTGGCGACACTTTCTACGCCGTCGCCAACTACACGGCCTTCCCGCCGCTGGTCAAGGAGCTCGACGAGCTTAAGGGTACCGATGCGGCTACGGTTGCCGCCCACGCCGCAACGTGCGCCGATGGCAGTGCCGTCCCCGTCGGCGTCGCGCCGGTCGAGCTCTCGCGCCCGCTGCGCATCGTCTATCTGTACCCCGATGCCCTCAACCTCTACGGCGACGGCGGCAACGTCATCGCTCTCGAGCGCCGCTGCGCCTGGCGCGGCATTCCCGTGCGCGTGGACGAGGTCCGTATGGGCGAATCACTCGATCTCACCGATGCCGATATCGTCATGATGGGTGGCGGCTCCGACCGCGACCAGCTAGCCGTGGCACACGAGCTGCTCGCTCAAAAAGACAAGGTCGCATCCTATGTTGAGGATGGCGGTTCGCTGCTCGCCATCTGCGGCAGCTATCAGCTGCTCGGCCGTTCGTACTATATGGGTGAGAATTGCATTGAGGGTCTGGGGGTCATTGCCGCCGAAACCGTACGCGGCTCCGACCGCCTGATCGGCAACGTAGCCGTCAAAACCGACCTGGCACCCGAGCCCTTTGTGGGATTCGAGAACCATGGCGGCCGCACGCTTTTGGACGCCGATGCCACGCCGCTCGGAACGTCCGTCGTCACGGGCACCGGCAACAACGGCGATGATGGTCTTGAGGGCCTCATCTACAAGGGCGTCATCGGCACGTACCTGCACGGACCGGCACTGCCCAAGAACCCCGAACTCGCCGACTGGCTCATTACCCACGCCCTCGAGCGCCGTGGCGACGCGCAGGCCACAGCCCTGCTGCCGCTCAAGCCCCTCGACGACACCTACGAGCGCGCCGCCCACGACGCAGCCATGAAGCTCCTCCCCTAGCACCCCACAACCACAAAGGGGACAGGCACCTTTGTGGTGGTTTTTCAGTTTGCCAACGATATGTGAACGGCTAAAAAAGTCTGCTATACTCTTTCCCGCTGTCCCCATCGTCTAGCGGCCAAGGACGCCACCCTTTCAAGGTGGATATCGCGGGTTCGAATCCCGCTGGGGGCACCACAGAATCTGAGAAGCCCGTTACCAATTCGGTAGCGGGCTTTTTGCTACCCATGCGCCGGGATTCGAACCCCGAGGGCATTAAATCACACTGTCGTCCAAGGGCCTGTGGGCAAAAAATAGCAAATATGAGTACTGTTACCAATTTAGTAACAGCGATTTCATGCCATCAGAAGGCGATTTAGACGCCAGGGGTCCTACGGCGGAAGAATTGCAGGCGTTTATCAGCTATGTACTTGGACATATGTTGCGTAACAACCCATATTTTGTAAATAGATAATGCTACAGGACTTGTGACAGTACTCATATTTGACGTTTTTTGCCCATAGCCCTTTATACCTAGGCAAATCGGCGGCAAAACGGGCTTCAAAGCGTCCTTCGCAAACAAAAACCGGGGCCCGCATGATGCGGACCCCGGCTCAATACCGTGACGATATGTCAGTTACGCCCTACACGTAGAACAGGATGTCGTCGTAGGTCGGGACCGGCCAGTAGTCGGCTGCCACGATCTCCTCCATGGCGTCCACGGCGGCACGCAGCGCATCCATAGCGGGAACGACCTCGTGCGCGTACACGTTGGCCTGCTCCTGGCCATCGAGGGCCTCAGCCTTCTGATGCACGGCGTCAAGCGCCTTGATGGAGTCGTTGATGGTGGTGATGCCGTTGCAGAGCTTGTTGAGCGTGTTCTGCTCGCACTGCATGGCGGCCTCAGCACCGGCGGCACGAATAGTCTCAAGGCCCTTAGCGACCTTGGTGGCATAGGCGGTAATGACCGGGCGATAGGTACGACGCGCCTCGCGAACCATCGTGGTAGCCTCGATGTTCATGAGCTTGTTGTACTTCTCGAGCTTGCAGTCGTAGCGGCACTGGGCCTCGGCCTTGGTCAGGACACCCGTCTCCTCAAAGAGCGCGATGGCCTTATCGGAAACAAAGGCGGGCAGGGCGTCGGCCGTGGTCTTGTTGTTGGCAAGGCCGCGCTTCTCGGCCTCGACGGGCCACTCGTCGGAGTAGCCATCGCCGGAAAAGAGGATGCGCTGGTGGTCGGTCAGGACCTTCTTGCAGTACTCGAGCGCAGCGTCCTGGAACTCATCCTCGGGCGTACCCTCGAGTGCGTCGGCGAAGGACTTGAGCGACTTGGCCACGGCAGCATCGAGCACCAGGTTGGAGTCGGAGACGTTCTGCTCGGAGCCGCAGGCACGGAACTCGAACTTGTTGCCGGTGAAGGCAAACGGGGAGGTGCGGTTGCGGTCGGTGTTGTCCTGCATCAGCTTGGGCAGGGTATCGGCACCCAGGTCAAGCACGCCGCGCGTGGCATGGACGGAAGCCTTGCCATCGATGATCTTCTCGACGACCTCGGTAAGCTGGTCGCCCAGGAAGATGGACATAATCGCCGGAGGAGCCTCGTTGGCGCCCAGACGATGGTCGTTGCCGGCCGAGGCAACGGAGGCACGCAGGAGCTCCTGATAGTTATCGACGGCCTCGATCACCGCGGTGAGGAAGACGATGAACTGCAGGTTGTCGAGCGGAGTGTCGCCCGGATCGAGCAGATTCTCGGACTCGGTGCCAAGCGACCAGTTGTTGTGCTTGCCCGAACCGTTGATGCCCTCGAAGGGCTTCTCGTGCAGCAGGCAGACCAAGTCGTGGCGGGAGGCGATGAGCTTCATCTTCTCCATCATGACCAGATTCTGGTCGATGGCCTCGTTGACCTCGCCATAGACAGGGGCGAGCTCATGCTGGCAGGGAGCGACCTCGTTGTGCTTGGTCTTGGCGGGAATGCCAAGCGCCCACAGCTCATCGTCCAGGTCCTTCATATAGGCCGAGACGGTGGGGCGGATAGCGCCAAAGTAGTGCTCCTCGAGCTCCTGGCCCTTGCAGGGAGCAGCACCAAAGAGGGTGCGGCCGGTGATGACCAGGTCCCTGCGCTTGCGGTAAGCGTCCTTCTTGATCAGGAAGTACTCCTGCTCATCGCCCACGGAAGGAACGACCTTCTTGGGGGTCTTACCAAACAGCGCCAAAACGCGCTTGGACTCACGCGAGAGCGCGGTCATGGAGCGCAGCAGCGGGGTCTTCTTGTCCAGGGCCTCGCCCGTGTAGGAGCAGAAAGCCGTGGGGATGCACAGGACATCGTCCTTGATAAAAGCGGGGCTGGTGGGATCCCAAGCGGTGTAGCCACGGGCCTCGAAGGTGGCGCGCAGGCCGCCGTTGGGGAAGCTGGAGGCGTCCGGCTCGCCCTGGATGAGGTTCTTGCCCGTAAACTTGGTAATAGCGGTGCCGTCGTGGTTGGGCTCGAGGAAGCTGTCGTGCTTCTCGGAAGTAATGCCCGAAAGCGGCTGGAACCAGTGTGCGTAGTGCGTCGCACCCTTGGAGATGGCCCAGACCTTCATGGCGTGGGCAACGGCGTTGGCCACATCCAGGTCGAGCGGCTCACCGCCCTCGAGGGTTGCAGCAAGGCGCTTCCAAATGTCCTTGGGGAGGTAGTCCTTCATGACTTCCTCAGAGAACACCATGGTCCCGAAGCGGTCAGTAAGATCGGCCATACGGAACTCCCTTCGTATCGGCACCGCGTGAGATGCGGTGTTGATTACTAACGAACGAGTCATAGCTTAGACTCGCCGTGTTTCCGCGACATTACCGTTATGTTGCTGTCGCGAAACCAATCAATGAGGTTACCGCATCACAGCGGCGCTGCCGTCCTTAATGGCCAATCAACTGTATAAATTGCAGACCTCTCCCCATAGTTTAAGGGTAGTCAATTTGGGATGGGGCTCTATTAACTGGTATTTCGCATCAAATACCATTCAATATAGCCCCATCCTAGATTGACCGCTCTGTTATAGGAAATGCCGATAGCGAAACATCTTCGATTGGTATCCCCAAATAGCGAGCGAAACTCCACCGTAGCACAGCGGTGCTGTAGAATCCTTACAACACATCGCACTAAATATCTAAAGGAGCACGATATGCGCGTCGACGAGGTTTTTAAGCAGGCAGCATCCCAGGGCACCGCACCCATTTCGTTTGAGATGTTCCCGCCCAAGGGTGAGCTTACCCTCGACACGGCTCGCGAGGTGGCAGGCAACCTGTGCAAGCTTTCGCCGAGCTTTGTCTCGGTCACCTGCTCTGCCGGCGGCTCGGGCAACGGCGCCACCACCGCCCCCATCGCACATATGATTACGAGCGAATTCGATACGCCCTCGGTGGCACACCTTACCTGTGTGGGCCGCTCGCACGCCGATATCGCCGCCAAGATCGACGAGTATCGCACCGCCGGCGTTGAAAACATCCTGGCCCTGCGCGGCGATCTTCCCGCTGGCGCGACCGAGGACGACAAGCCCGCCTCGGACTACGCCTACGCCCGCGACCTTATCCCCGAGCTCGTCGATGCCGGCTTTTGTGTGGGCGCCGCAGCCTACCCCGAAGGCCACATTGCCTGCGAGGATCTCAACCTCTCGGTCGAGCACCTCAAGCAAAAGCAAGACGCCGGCGCGAGCTTCTTTGTGACACAGCTCTTCTTTGATAACGAGTGCTTCTATCGCTTCCGCGAGCTTGCCGACAAGGCCGGCATCACCGTGCCCATCACCGCGGGCATCATGCCGTTTATGGGCAAGTCGCAGATCAGCCGCATGGTCTTTATGTGCGGCGCGTCGCTGCCCTCCCCCGTCATCAAGATCCTCGCCAAGTACGAGAACGACCCCGAGAGCCTGCAGGCAGCCGGTGTAGATTATGCTGCTCGTCAGCTTTGCGACCTTAAGGAACACGGTGCCGACGGTCTGCACCTGTACACTATGAACCGTCCTGCAATCGCCGCGACCATTATGGAGCGCCTGGGGTAATGGAAAAACCGCACGTCGATACAACCGTTGTTGAAATGCCGGCCGACCTTGCGTCGCCGGCGCTTTACCGTATCGATGCTGCCCACCACCCTCGTGTCGACCGTGCCGAGATGCTGCGGTATCTGGGCTACGGCGGCCAGCAGATTGAGCCCGAGCTGTCACGACGAATTGAGCTTGTCGTTGAGCGTCTGGAACTGGACATTGAGCCCCGTGGCGTGCGCCGTGTGTTTGCCGTCGATGCCGCAGGCGTCGACGAGCAGGGCGAGCCCTGCATCCGCTTGGTTGGCACCAATGTTGAACTGCGGGGTCGTGATATCTATCGCCACCTTAAGGACGCCCGCTTTGCCGCGCTCATGGCATGTACCCTCGGCATGGAAGCCGAGCGTCGCCTGCGCACCACTGGAGCCCAGCAGCCCCTAGAGGGAGCCGTGCTCGACGCCGCGTGCTCCGCCTATGTAGAGGCCGCCGTCGAGCAGATGGACCAGCAGGTCAAGGCTGCAGCCGCTGCACACGGGCTCGCCGGCAACTGGCGCTTCAGTCCCGGCTATGGCGACTGCCCGCTCTCTGCCCAGCGCTCGATCGTGGATGCACTCAATGCCACGCGCCTCATTGGACTTACCGTCACCCCCACCAGCCTGCTCATGCCCACCAAGAGCGTGACCGCTGTGATTGGTCTGTTCGACGGCGAAGTCCATGACGCCCAGAGCCGCCCCACCTGCAATATCTGCCGCATGCGCGAGCACTGCCGCTTCCGCGCCGCCCACACCACCTGCTATTCCAGCCATTAGGAGCCATCGATGTTTACTCCGCTTATCACTCATGATCTGGACGGCGCCGCGCTGGCGGCACCCGTTGATGCCGCACGCCGTAATGGCGCTGCATACAAGACGCGCACGATCGACGACCTTCGCATTAAGGATGACCGCCTGCATGCCGCCATCGAGGGCACGGGACACCTGCTGTTTGACGGCGGCATGGGCACCATGCTGCAGGCGTCCGGCATGAAGGCCGGCGCCCTGCCCGAGCTGCTCAACTTTGAGGAGCCCCAGGTCATTACCGACATTCAGCGCCAATACGTCGAGGCCGGCTGCGACGTGATCACCGCCAACACCTTTGGCGCCAACGCCCACAAGCTCGACGGAGCCGCCACCGTGGCAGACGTCTTTGCCGCCGCTGTCGCCTGCGCCCGTGAGGCCGGCGCCCGCTACGTCGCCGGCGACATCGGCCCCATCGGCGCCCTGCTGCGTCCCCTGGGCACCCTCAGCTTTGACGAGGCCTACGACCTCTTTGCCGAGGAGGTGCGCGCCGGCGTCGCTGCGGGCGTCGACCTCTTTATTATCGAGACCATGACCGACCTTGCCGAGATCAAGGCGGCCGTCCTCGCCTGCCGCGAAAACTCCGACCTGCCCGTCTTTGCCACCATGACCTTTGAGGAAGACGGCCGTACCTTCCTAGGAACGAGCCCCGAGGTGGCCGCCATCACGCTCGACGCCATCGGCGCCGACGTCCTGGGCATCAACTGCAGCCAAGGCCCGGCCGAGCTCCGAGGGCTCGCCGCGCGCATGCTCACCGTCACCGACAAGCCCGTTATGGTGCAAGCCAATGCGGGACTCCCCCGTGTGGACGATGACGGCAATACCGTCTTTGATATCCAAGCACCCGAGTACGCCGAGGCCGTCGCCGGCATGATCGCCGACGGCGTGAGCGTCGTGGGCGGCTGCTGCGGCACCACGCCGGCGCACATGGCGGCCTTGCGCACGCTTATCGACAACCACACGCCCAGCCCGCGCCGCCGCAAGCCCAGCATGTCGGTCACGAGCGCCCAGACGGTCGTGGACCTCCCCTGCGACGGCCACAAGATCGCCGTCATCGGCGAGCGCATCAACCCCACCGGCAAAAAGCGCTTGCAGCAGGCCCTACGCGACGGCGACCTGGACTACGTCGTGAGCCAGGGCATCAGCCAGCAGGAGCAGGGCGCCGACATCCTGGACGTCAACGTGGGCCTGCCCGAGATCGACGAGGTCAAGGTCATCCAGCAAGCGACCGAGCAGCTCCAAGGTTCCACGCTGTTGCCGCTGCAGATCGACTCCACCGACCCCGCCGCCGTCGAGGCCGCCGTACGTCGCTACGCCGGCAAGCCCATCATCAACTCGGTCAATGGCAAACAGCAGATCATGGATGAGATTTTTCCGCTGGTCGCCCACTACGGCACCAACGTCGTCGGCCTCACGCTCGACGAGGGCGGCATCCCGGATACCGCCGAGGCACGCTATGCCATCGCCGAGCGCATTGTGGCCGAAGCCGCCCGTTACGGCATCGGCCCGGACCGCATCCTCATCGACTGTCTGGTCATGACCGCCTCGACCAACCAGCGCCAGGCTGAGCAGATTCTACGTGCCATGTCTATGTGCAAGAAGCGCCTGAACGTCAAGTGCGCACTCGGCGTATCGAACATCAGCTTTGGTCTGCCTGCCCGCCCGCTGCTGGGCTCGGTCTTTTTGGCCGCCGCCTTTGGCGCAGGTCTGGACGCCCCTATCATGAACCCGGGTTCCAAGCGCTTTATGGACACCGTCTACAGCTATCGCGTGTTGAGCGTTGAGGACGAAGGCTCGACCGGATACATCGAGCGCTACGCCGGCTGGACCGACCCGTATAAGATCGCCGCAAACCCGGCAGCAGCTCAGGCCGCATCGACCGACACCGTGCCCGCTGCCGGCACCGCCGGCACCGACGGCAACGACGACCCCATCCGCCACATGGTCGTCTCGGGCCGCAAGGGCGAAATCGCGGCCGAGACCGAGCGCCTGCTGGCCGACCACGACGCCATGGACCTCATCAACAACCACTTTATCCCCGCCCTCGATGAGGTCGGAGTCCTCTTTGACCAGGGAAAGTTCTTCTTGCCGCAGCTCATGGCCTCGGCCGAGGCCGCGCGCGTGGGCTTCGATACCATCAAACGCCTGATGCCCGCCGGCGAGATTGCCGACAAGGGCAAGATCTGCGTGGCCACCGTCAAGGGCGATATCCACGACATCGGTAAGAACATCGTCAAGATGCTGCTCGATAACTACGGCTATACCGTCTTTGATCTGGGTCGCGACGTCGATCCGCAGGAGGTGCTCAAGACCGTCAAGGAGCGCGACATTAAGCTCGTCGGCCTCTCGGCGCTTATGACCACCACGGTCGTCGCCATGGAGGAGACCATCAAGCTGCTTCATGCCGAGGTGCCGGGCGTCAAGATCATCGTAGGCGGCGCCGTACTCACCCCCGAATACGCCAAGCAGATTGGCGCGGACTACTACGCCAAGGACGCCGCCGAAAGCGCGCGCATCGCCGAAGAGGTCTTTGGGCAGTAACACAACGGAAACAACCGAGCACCAAAACGTGCCGCATGCGCCACTTGGCACGTGCGGCACGTTAGAATAGATAAGACTATGCTCGTTTTGGCAGATAGGAGCGCAAGGATGGCGATCACGCCCGCAGAAATCGCGGAAACCCGCGGCATGGTTGAGGAGCAGAACCTCGACATCAGGACCATCACCATGGGTGTTTCGCTCATGGGTTGCGGCGACGAGAACCTCGACCGCATGTGCACGAAGATCTACGACCACGTGACGCACACGGCTGAGCACTTGGTCGAGACCGCCGAGAACCTCGAGCGCGAGTACGGCATCCCCATCGTCAACAAGCGCGTCTCCGTCACCCCGGTGGCGCAGATCGCCGCTTGCTGCAAGGATGAGGACCTCACCCCCATCGCGCATGCCCTCGACCGTGCGGCCGAGACCCTCGGCATCGACTACCTGGGCGGCTTCTCCGCGCTCGTCCAGAAGGGCATCGGCGACGCCGACCGCCGCGTCATCCAGTCCATCCCGCAGGCGCTCGCCACCACGAGTCGCGTCTGCTCCAGCGTCAACGTCGCCAGCCTGCGCGCCGGCATCAACATGGACGCCGTGCTCATGGCTGCGCAGACCATCATCGACGCCGCTAAGCTCACGGCCGACCAGGACTCCGTCGGCGCTTCCAAGTTTGTCTGCTTTGCTAATATGGTCGAGGACTCCCCGTTTATGGCAGGCGCCGTCCACGGCGGTGGCGAGGCCGACGCCGTCATCAACGTAGGCGTCTCGGGCCCCGGCGTTATGGCCGCGGCCCTGGAGACGCTGCCCGATTCCGCATCGATGATGGAGGTCGCCGAGAAGATTAAGCAGACCGCCTTTAAGATCACCCGCGCCGGTGAGCTCATGAGCCGCGAAGCCGCCCATCGCCTGGGTGTCGAGAAGGGCATTGTCGACCTGTCGCTGGCCCCCACGCCTGCCATCGGCGACTCCGTTGCCCGCATCCTCGAGATCATCGGTGTTGGCACCTGCGGTGGCCCCGGCACGACCTGCGCACTCGCCATGCTCAACGATGCCGTCAAGAAGGGCGGCGTCATGGCCAGCTCCAGCGTGGGCGGTCTCTCCGGCGCCTTTATCCCCGTGTCCGAGGACGCCGGCATGATCGCCGCCGTCGAGGCTGGCGCGCTTTCGCTCGAGAAGCTCGAGGCTATGACCTGCGTGTGCTCCGTTGGCTTGGACATGATCGCCATCCCCGGTGACACCCCGGTCGAGACCATCGCCGGCATCATCGCCGACGAGATGGCCATCGGCGTCATCAACAACAAAACCACGGCCGTGCGCGTGATTCCCGCCATTGGCAAGGGCGTGGGCGACTGCGTCGAGTACGGCGGCCTGTTTGGCCGTGCGCCCATCATGCCGGTGAACCCCAACGCCGGCACCGTGCTTGCCCACCGTGGTGGACGCTTCCCGGCTCCGCTGAACTCGCTGAAGAACTAGCCCAGGGATACGAGGCGAGGAGCCCCGGGGAGGGCAAATATATAAGGTCGCCTGCTCGGACAGTCCTGACTCGCACGGAGAGCACATTAAGTGCTCTCCGGCTCGTGCGGAACTCGCGATCGACCTTATATATTTGCCCTCCCCGGGGCTCCTCGCACAACGGGACCTCGGTTGAGCTCTATCCCGGTTGCAGTCGCTTCGCTCCTGCACTGCATGGTCGATATGGCGGTTTGGCGTTGGATCGGTTCTTTCTGATATATGCTGGTTGCGGCTCTTCTTTTGGGAGGAGTCGCTTTTTTGTTGTGAGGGGGATGGCCCGTGGCTGATGATTTGATTCGTTCTGAGCTGCTTTCTGCGGATTGGAATGGCGAATGGATGCGTCTGCAGGCTGGTCGGCGGCGGGCAGATGACTCTTTTGAGTGGGACAAAAGGGCTCGGCATTTTCGGCCGCTTGAGACTGCTCCGTATGCCCGGGACTTTATGAAGCTGCTGGCGTTAAAGCCTGGTGAATCCGTACTTGATATGGGGTGTGGGGCTGGGTCGATTGCTATTCCGCTTGCTCAGGCTGGACATCCCGTGATTGCCGCTGATTTTTCCCCTGCTATGTTGGGCACGCTTGATGCTGGCATTGAGTACTATGGGCTCGAGGATCGCATTACACCGCTTGAGCTTGCTTGGGATGATGACTGGGATTTGGTTGGACCGGTCGCGAAAGCGGTAGATGTTGCCTTTGCCAGTCGCTCTGTCACCACGACCAACCTAAAAGGTGCGCTTGCCAAGCTTGATCGAACGGCTCGTCGGCGTTGTGCCGTCACGATGGTCGCCAACTCCAGCCCGCGCTATGACCTGCACCTGATGAACGCCATCGGTGCCTCGGTTACCTGCAGTAATGGCTTTGTGTATGCCTTTAATATCCTCATTCAGATGGGTGCCCTGCCGCAGGTTACGTACTTTGAATCGCCTCGTCGCGATACCTTCGATAGCCTTGAGGCGGGCGTAGCAGACTTCTCCCGCATGCTCGAGCACGGTAACGAGGATAAGATCGACCGTCTGCGCGACTACGTCGCTCAGCATATGATTGAGAATCCCCATGTCGGCGAGCCAGGGTCCAAGGGCGTGCCGCAGGGGCGCTACATGCTCGACCACGTCCGCAAGGTCCGTTGGGCGTTTATTGCATGGGAGCCGGTCTCTTCGGGCCGTCCATAGACCGCTTTCGGCCGCCGTACACGTCCTCCTGCAACCCGCGTTGTTCTCCCGCTCGGCATCCGCATTCTTTTTGAACTGGGCAAACACGCCCCACACCGCGCCGTTCCTGCGCTATCGTGGGACAGCTCACGTAGATTAAGGCCCCATCGCGGGGCGCCCCATAACATAGAAAGCGAGAACCCATGGCACTGACAGGAGCCCAGGTCAAGCAGCTTCGCAGCATGGCCCATCACCTCAACCCCGCCATCATCATCGGCAAGTCCGACATCAACGAGGGCACCGTCGAGCAGACGGTCGCCTACCTGGAGAAGCACGAGCTCGTTAAGTGCTCCGTACTCGATGGTTCCAGCCTTTCCGCCCGCGAGGCCGCCGAAGAGCTTGCCGATCGCTGCCATGCCGAGGTCGTCCAGGTTATCGGCCGCAAGTTCTCACTGTATCGCGAGTCCTCGCGCAAGGACATCGAGAAGATTAAGCTCGTCTAAGCGTCAACGATCCGGCGAGCCAACATACATCAAGCTTGTGAGCGTCCGAGCAATTCGGACGCTCATTTTTTATCGCTCGACGAGCACGCGGTTAAGCCTGCCCTCGACCAAGCGCTCGTACAGACGCCGCGTCTCGGGCTCGGGCACGCCATTGACCTGCTCCCTCAGGTGATGCATATGCCCACTGTACAGCTCGACGATATCGCGTCGTCGCCCCGCCGCGCCGTAGACGCGCATAGCGCAACGCACCATGTCCTCGCGCGCCGTCTCTTGCCGCAGCCCCGACTCCACCAGCCATACCGCCGACTGCAGGTCATTTTCTTCTAGGGCGGCATTCGCGCCCCGAATCATACAGTCGATATACTTCGATTCCATAATGCGCCTCATACGCAAAAAGTAGGTGGGATTACAGCCATTGGGAACATACAACGGGCCGGCGTAAAGCTGCTCGATCTTAAGGCACAGCTCGATCAGATGGGGCCCGCGCGCACCCGTGCGATTTCCCAAAACTTCGCGGCTTATCTGATCAAACAACCGCACGTCGGTCTTGACGTAATCGCCGTTAAGCCCAATGCACTCGTTTTGGATCAGCACACACGACTTGCCGTCCGGTGTCGGCCCCAAGGCCGAACGCAGGCGCGATATCGTCGAGTACAGATTGTTACGAGCGCTATTGAACTCGGCGTGGGGCCACAGCTCCATAGCCAGCGTCTCGCGGTCGACCAGCGCATCCATGCCCAGCGCAAGCCGCTCGGCAAGCGTCGCCGCTTTCTTGCGGCGCCACATCTTATCCGTGATGGGAAACCCGTCGCGCTCGGCGCGAAACGCCCCAAACATGCGAATCTCGATATGGCCAATCACATCGACACCCTCGGCATCGCCGGCCTGGAACAGACGCTCGCCTTCGCCCTCAAAGTCGTCACGCAGCGAATATCGCGACAGCTCGCGCACCGGGAGCTTCTTTCGAATTCTAGCAGCCGGCTCACCCAGACAATGCATCGCAAGACGCGCAAACAGCCGATACGACGGATTTAAAATCCCCGGGCGGTTCATGGACATCCAGGCTGCAAGGTCGCTATCGCGGCCCGCGGAGGCCAAATGCAGCGCCACCATCCAAGCCTCGGCACCACCGACCTGCGTCCGACTCAAATCGAGCAGCTCTGCCTCTTCGCGCACCGATACCATCGATGTATTGCGTAAGTATGCCGCGCGCTCTAGCAGCAGTGCGTTGTCGCGTATGTATCCAATCGATTCCTCGGCAAGCCTGAGCACCTGCACCGCACGGAATTTGGCATTGACCGGACGCCCCTCAGCCAGCGACTGCCAGCCTTCCAGTATCAAGCCAAACAACTGGACTTGATTGTCGCGCACGCGCACGGCAAAACGGTCGAGCTCATTGAATGCCTGCTCGTCGGTTACCGGCAAGCCGGAAAGGAGCCGCCGTGCCGCCAGCACCATGCGCACCCAGATAGCCATCGCCTTAAGCCCACGTACGTCGAGCGCCTCCCGCACCACCGCCATCTCGTCGTCGCGCTCGTCGGTTCCCGCAAACGACCCGTCAAAGAGCTCCACCAGCATGCTATCGGCCCGTATAACAATCCCCGCGATGTCGAGCTCGCAGTCGTAGGCCCTGCTCGTTTTGAGCTGCTGTAGAACGCCGCCGTCATCTCCCCGCTCGGTCAGGCATCGCTTGACCTCGATATGCGCGGACAGCATGTCGAGTGCGGTGTGGGATGTCTCGATTTCTGGCACGGCCAGGTTCGTAGGAAGCCCAAGCCCGTTGTCCCCATAGCAAACAGCCGTCAGTGTCTGGGCCACCCTCCATGAAACAGGGTCTATTTCACAGGCCGCCCGTTCGCCCCCGCGCTCGATAACCGATGCCATATAGCGGGCGAGCTTTGTATTGGACACGCTGACCGCTGCCAGATATACGCCGAGCGCCTCGGCGGGCGTTGGCTCTGGAGCCGGATCGTCGGCATCGATCGTGCCCAACGCTGCTCGGCAGATATCGGCCCCATGCCCCGTCAGAGCCAGATCGACCCCATACTGCCCAGCAAGTTCAAGGACCGCTTCACGGTCCAAAAAGGCGTCCGCCAGGCCCATCGCCGCATCGCATCGGCCCGCCTTAAGCAAAATCCGGGCCGCCCTCGGAACAAGTTCGGGGCGAACCTCGGCCACCAACTTACGCAAGCGCAAGCGTCCGTTATCCTCCGTGCCCAGACACGTAAAACTCCGCTCGGCGGGGTCCAAGCCAAAGATCGGGTAGTCGCGTACAAAGTAGGACTGGTCGACCATCGACAGCCTTACCCCACAAGCCTCGAGTTCTGCGATATTGCCCTCGCCCATCAAAACCATGAGGCATGCCACGCAAAACAGCGCATTATTGTCGAGCGAAGCCAGATCGGCAAGTGCCGCGCCATATACGTTGACAATCTCGTTTTCGAGCAGGCCGGCTACATCGCCTTGGCCATACAGACCCGTCTGCAATGCCGAAACGAGCTCGGGCACGCCCTGCGTGAGCTGATAGAAGTCGAGCGATGTGCTGATCGAAAACGCCGATGCCCACGCCGAATACTCATAGGCATGCACCTTGAGCATCTGCGCATTGATCTTAACCGAATCGCCCAGCCCATGAATCAGCTGACGATTTGAAGGACGGCAGGAGATAAAGACCCCAACCCCCATAGCGCGCAGGCCGCGAATCCTGTCGATGAGGTCTTCGGTATCGTGCTGATCGAGGTTTGGCACATTATCAATCGCGATAAGGGAGTGCGGTTTGTCTTTGAGTTCTTCGGTAACCACCTCGAGCTGCATAAACACCTCGCGCCCAGTGGCGCGATCGGCCTCGATAATCCGCACGGGGCCTCGCGTCGGGTCGCATTTAACCTCATGGGTGTACTGCAGCAGCACCGAGGTCTTCCCAAACCCGTCGGGCGCATAAAGAACCACGATGCCGGCCTTTCGGCCCTTGGCGATAAGCTCATTCATCAAGCGTTCGCGTCGCACCATATAGCCTCCGCCCAGCGGCATCAGCTCGAGGTCGTCTATACCGCTCAAATCGTTTACCATGCCCGCTCCTCAACTCGACCGTATGGACACTGTAGCCGCAAGACCATACAAGCCGCGCTATGAATAGAGCGACCTTGTGTTTTAGGTTGTCTTTTGGTACGCAAGCGGCAAGTTTTTGTACAGCGAGAGCCGATTGTTATTAATCCCCTGACTAATCGGTCTTTAAGCAGGTAAATGAGCTTGTCAGCTTGTCCCATCTAAGCGGCAGTGTAACGCAAATGAACAAGGTTCAGTTATGTCATTCAACTCGCCTAGCGCCCGCTACCGTCTACGACCTTCTAGTGGCATTTTTGCATAGAATCTGGTATGGAATGAATCAAGCTGTTGGGCATCTGGCGTTCGTCAAGCTTGCGGCAAGATTTTGGTCAAGTGGACAGAAGGGGATAGCAAAAAGGCCCCCGCAAAGCGGAGGCCTTAGGCAAGGCTATGTCGAGGTGCAGGATTCGCGCTACTCGCAGAGCGAAAGGGCGGCCTCGTCGGCGACCACGACGCAGTTGGTATGCAGCTGCAGGATCGAAGCCGGGCACTCGGGCGTAACCGGGCCATAGCACATGTCGTGCACGGCCTGAGCCTTGGCCTCGCCGTTGGCAACGACCAGGATCATGCGGGCATACATGATGGTCTGGGTACCCATGGTGTAGGCCTGACGGGGAACATCGTCGATGCTGTCGAACAGGCGGCTGTTGGCCTGAATGGTGCTCTCGGTGAGGTCGACGCAGTGCGTGCCCTTGGAGAAGTGGTCATCGGGTTCGTTGAAGCCGATGTGGCCGTTGTTGCCGATGCCGAGCAGCTGCAGATCCGGGTAACCGGCGTCGGCGACGATCTTGTCGTACTCAGAGCAGGCAGCGGCGGCGTCGGGGTTGGAGCCATCGGGCACATGCGTGTTGTTCAGGTCGATGTTGATGTGATCGAAGAAGTTCTCACGCATGAAGTAGTGATAGCTCTGGGGATCGTCGTGCGAAAGGCCGCGATACTCGTCCAGGTTGTAGGTGCTAACCTCGGCAAAGTTGACGTCGCCCTTCGCGTACCAAGCAGCGAGCTGCTTGTAGGCACCGATCGGGGTGGAGCCGGTGGCAAGGCCCAGCACACAGTCGGGCTTGAGGATAACCTGCGCCGAGATGATATTAGCGGCCTTGCGGCTCATATCCTCGTAGTCTTTAGCTTTAATGATCTTCATTACGCGTCCTTTCTCGTACAAGAGAGGCAAGGCTCCCTTACAAGCACTTGCCCGCGGCCCGCGTCGGCCGCAACCAACGTGTGCGGCCACCAGGGCGAGGTCGCGTAATGTATGTGTCTCGTGTCTAACCGCGTCGAGGCCCCTGCCCGTCCACGGTGACCCAAAGCCTTTTAGCTTCGGACAAATCCCATCTTGCCACGGAGGGCGTCCTCTTTCAAGGGCGCCCTCCGTAAACGTGTTTGAATTGTAGGCTAATGGCCACGTGCACTTGCTAGCGCTCGCGAGCAACGATGAGCTGGTCCATCTCTTCGACATGCACGCCAACGGAGCCCTTGATGCTCGAGAACTCAACGGAGTTGCACACCAAGATGGGAACCGTCACATCGTAGCCCTCGGCAGCAATTGCCTCGCGATCGAACTCAATGAGTACATCGCCCTTATGGACGATGTCACCCACTTGCGCATGTACGGTAAAGTGCTTGCCCTCGAGCTGAACAGTGTCCAAACCAACGTGGATGAGCACGTCCAAGCCATCGACCGTGTTAAGCGCAACGGCGTGTCCCGTGGGAAAAATAGCCTCGACCTTGGCATCAGCCGGCGCGATCACGCGCGTTCCGGTGGGCTGAATCGCCACGCCCTGGCCCAAAAGGCCGGTGGCAAACGTCTGGTCGTTTACCTCGGAAAGCGGAATGACGTCGCCCGAGATGGGAGCATCCAGCGTAAGGACTCGACCACGCATACCAAAAGACCTTAGGACTTTAGTGAACATGCTCCCCCTCGGACATACCGATCAATCAAAATAACCTTAACAGTTTACCACTTGGCAACGGTTTTTGACCATTAGGGAAGTTCGCGCTTGACAACCTCGACGATGTCGTCGACAACGCGCTGGGTCAACTCATGCGTCTCGGCCTCGGCCATCACGCGGACCAGCGGCTCGGTACCGCTCGGGCGCACCAGAATGCGGCCACGGCCGTCAAGCTCCTTCTCGGCAGCAGCGACGGCATCCCAGATGGGCTGGCAATCGTCCAGACCAGCCTTGTTGTCGGAATGCACGTTGACGAGTACCTGCGGATACTTCTTCATGATACCGGCAAGATCGGTGAGGGTGCGACCGGTGCGCTTGAGCACGGCCAGCAGCTGCAGAGCCGTCACCAGGCCGTCACCGGTGGTGTTGTGCTCCAGGAAGATGATGTGGCCGGACTGTTCGCCGCCGATGACGGCGCCGTCCGCGAGCATGCGCTCCAGAACGTAGCGGTCGCCCACGGCGGTCTGGACCATCTCGAAGCCCTGCTCCTTCATAGCGATGGAGAAGCCCAGGTTGCACATGACGGTCGAAACGATCTCGGAGTTGGCGAGCTTGCCGCGAGCGGCAAGGTCAGAACCGCAGATAGCCAGGATGTAGTCACCATCGATCTCATTGCCCTCGCTGTCCACGAACAGCACGCGATCGGCGTCGCCGTCGTGGGCCAGGCCGATGTCAGCATGGGTGCGCAGCACGAGCTCGCGCAGGGGCTCGAGGTGCGTAGAGCCGCACTCGACATTGATGTCGGTACCGCAATAATCGGTGTTGATAGCGTGCACCGTGGCACCCAGGCGCTGCAGCGCGGCGGGCGTAGTCTGGCAGGAAGCACCGTGACCGCAGTCGACGGCAACGACCAGGCCGTCGAGCCTCAGGCCATCAAGCGTATCGATGGCGTGGTCGACGTATGCCTTGCGAGCGTCCTTCATCTTGATGATGTGGCCCACACCGGCACCGGTCGGCAGCGTGTCGGCAGCCATGGCTTCCTCGGACATGACCCAGGCGCTGATCTCTTCCTCGACCGCGTCGGGAAGCTTCATACCCTTGCGGCTAAAGAACTTGATGCCGTTGAACTCCGGCGGATTATGCGAAGCGGAGATGACGATGCCGCCATCGAGCTCGTTTTGAACGGTGAGCAGCGCCACGGCCGGCGTAGGAATGACGCCGCAGCAGTGCGGGCGGCCGCCCTCGGCCATAATGCCGGCGGTCAGAGCGCTCTCGAGCATGGTGCCCGAAAGGCGCGTGTCACGGCCGATGCAGATGTCCGGACCAAGAAACTTGGTCGCCGCGCGGCCCAGGCGAAACGCGAGGTCGCACGAAAGATCGGCGTTGGCGACGCCACGGACACCATCGGTACCGAAGATGTTCTGGGGCATAGGATTGCTCCTTCCCTAGCAGGCGATATGCAACCGCCTACCCTAGTCGAAAAAGAAAAGCGGGACCCGCCGAGGAATCGGCAGGCCCCGCTTGTACATTGTATCTCGAAAGGAGATAAAACCTTAGCGCTTGGAGAACTGGGGAGCGCGGCGGGCCTTCTTGAGGCCGTACTTCTTGCGCTCGACCACGCGAGCATCGCGCGTAAGGAAACCGGCCTTCTTGAGGTCAGCACGGTAGTCGCCAGCGTTCAGAAGAGCGCGAGCGATGCCCAGGCGCAGAGCGCCGGACTGACCGGAGATGCCGCCGCCATCGCACAGAGCGATAACGTCGAACTGACCGGCGGTGTCGGTCACCTTGAAGGGAGCAAGGGCGTTCTCAACGAGCTGATGACGGCCGAAATACTGCTCGGCGTCACGCTTGTTGATGGTCACCTTGCCGGTGCCGGGGACGAGACGGACGCGGGCGACGGCGTTCTTACGACGGCCGGTACCCTGGTAGACAACGGTGTTCTCAGCCATCTTTAAGCCTCCAGCTCAATCTTCGTGGGGTTCTGGGCAGCATGCGGATGCTCGGCACCAGCGTAGACCTTAAGCTTGGTCATCTGGGCACGGCCGAGGGTGGTCTTGGGCAGCATACCGCGAACGGCGCGCTCGATGACCTTCTCCGGGTGCTTCTCCATAGCCTGGCGGAAGCTCTCAGCCTTGAGGCCGCCGTTGTAGCCGCTGTGGCGATAATAGGTCTTCGTGTCGGCCTTGTTACCGGTAAGCTGGACCTTATCGGCGTTGATGACGACAACGAAGTCGCCGCAGTCGCTGTTGGGCGTGAACTGGGGCTTGTTCTTACCGCGCAGGATCATTGCGATCTGGGTGGCAAGACGGCCCAGGACAGCACCATCGGCGTCGACGAGAACCCAGTTGCGCTGGACCTCGCCCTGCTTGGCGTAGTGAGTCGATTTCGAAATCACTTAGACTCCTCCATGTACAGTACGTGTTGTTACAGAGATTCACGGGGCTCTGCAAGTAACCCGTCCATATTACCCCGCTCGCCGTACGAGTCAACAGGTATTTTGGCTCCGACCAGAGTTTCTGCACATGTCATCCACGAGCCGTGATTTTCCAGCTCTTTAGCTTTTGTCATTTTTTGAGGGTTCGCCGTCGCTAGCGCTCAACGAACTCTTGGATTTCCGCGAGCAGGCGCTTTGCCTCCTGGCGGCCCTGGATATACAGGTCCAAAAGCTTTGCCGAATCGTGCTCGACATGGCCGACCTCGACCGGCTTTTGCGGAGCGACGACCAGCGCACGGCCCTCGCGCTCATACTTCCACAGATGCATGCGCTGGATGTTGTAGCGGTCGTGGCGCGTCTCGATAGCCTCGAGCAGATAGGGGTAGTCGGCATAACGCGCACGCGCGGCGGGCATAAACTCGTAGGGCTTTTTCTCGTACGAGCGGTCCTGCGTGACGATGACGACCGCGCGATCGAAGCCCGCCTCCTCGAGCACATGCTCGATGGGGACCGAATCGGCCACGCCGCCGTCGACGTATTTGTGCCCGTCAATCTCGACCGGCGGCGTCACCAGTGGCAGCGACGTCGAGGCGCGCACGGCATCGAGGTCGAGCACGGCGCTTTTGACCGGAAGGTACGTGGCGGTTCCAAAGAGCATGTCCGTCGCGACGGCGTACATCTCGATGGGGCTCGCGTCGAACGTCTCGTTGTCAAAGGGATCCAGGCGGTCCTGGACATCGTTGAAGATAAAGTCGTAACCCACAATGGAGCCCGTGGACGCAAACGACGCGGCGCCCATGAAGCGGCTGTCGTTGCAGAAAGCCAGGTTGATGCGGTTGGCACGACCGATCTGGTGCGACTTGTAGTTCACGCCGTTGAGGGCGCCGGCCGATACGCCATATACCGCCGGAATCTCGACGCCGGCCTCCATGAGGACGTCGAGTACGCCTGCGGTAAATTGCCCGCGGAAGCTGCCGCCCTCCAAAACGAGCGCGACTTTGCCGGCGTTCTTTGCCTTATCTTCTGCAGTCATATTGACCTCCTGCTGTTTCGTTTTGGCCTTCTTCTACCCAGTTTTGGGATAGAGAGCGCATTGGTTTTGGAGTTGCGGAGGACGGGTCGGTCGGCGGGAAAGCGCATCCCACCCTGCGTTGCTGCGGCGTTTTCTTAACGCTCGCGCCCTGCATAGAGTTCGATTCTCCGCGGTACAGGGGTGGCGTTGGCGCGGGGTATTGCCGGTCGTCATCCCATCGGCTCGCATCTATATAGGGCTGGAGCTTTGCGCGGAGAATCCGCGTATTTGCTTCGCAAATCCGCACCGGCTTCGGCCGCCTGCCGGCGTCCTCGCCCGCGGGCTAAAAACGCTCACGCGTTTTCTTTACGCCCTCGCCCTGCATAGAGTTCGATTCTCCGCGGTACGAACAAGAAATAAAAAGGCAGGTAGATATGAGTATCTATCTGCCTGCTACTTATGGTGGAGGCGCGGAGAATCGAACTCCGGTCCACGAAAGCCCCCTGATTGGCATCTCCAAGCTCAGTCGCTGGTTTTGTCTCGGACGCTTGGCGCGCAGCGACACGCTCGCGGCGTCCTAACCGGTTCGGTCTTAGCCTGCGCCATACCGATTACGTGCGCAGGAGCATTCCCCTAACATGACGTCGCACCGGTGTCGGGGAAATCACCGGGTTGACGCGCCGCTATAAACTAAGCAGCGAGAGCCATAGGCTCAAAAGAAGAGTTGTTGTCAATTCAATTTGACGGTACCCCTGTTTAACGAGGCGAGGAGACCTCGGCTTGCTTCCTCTCTCAGAGCTATCGTGTCGAAACCAGTCGCCCCCGAATGTCGGGAAAGTCTGGATGGCATTGGGCACGAGTGCCCAACGGCCGTCGACTTTTCAAGGAACATACGGGGCGAGCCCCGCTTGCGAAGTGCTATGTTACCACGTTCTGAAGGAAGACAGCTGTTCTATGCACGAGCTGTGAAGACCCCAATGTGCGCTGCACTTCGCACTTTTGCTACCGATCGCGTCACGTATATTTTCGCCAAGCACAATTGACCCGTCGAAAGGACCGTTATGGATACCAAGCAGCAACTCGTCAATGCCCTCGTGGGCCTGGGCTCAACCATTACCGAAGCTATGGATGTCATCGAGGGCTTTGTTCCCTGCGGACATCCCGCCCTCGTTGTCACGAGCGCTCTCAACGCGCTCACCGACGGCGCTGATGAGGCCACACTCGCCGCGCACGTTGAAACCGTCCGTGGCTTCATCGACCACGTAAGCGAAAACCGCGGCGTCACCGCGCATCACGACATCGAGCTTGGCGAGCTCACGGGTGCAAAGGCCGAACTCTTTGCCGAAATCAGCGCTATAGCCAACCTCACCAAAACCGCTGGTGTCAAGAACACCCAGGTCAACGAATGGCTCTACCGCAGCCTCGCAGCACTCAACAGCTCCGACGAAAAGGCAGCCGAGCAGCTCGCAGAAAGTCCCGCCATCAAGGCCGAGCTTTTGTAAATAGCAGACGCGGGTCCTTTGGCGCATCGTGTCCAAGAGGCCCGCAAACAGTTCGCGTCAACCGATAGCCGCGCCGCCACGTTCGGCCAAAGCCAGAATCGGCATCATTTGGCGCGGGGTCTTTGCTGCAAGATCAGCATGTTCGAGCAGCTTTCGATCGTTTGTCACCAAGTAATCTGCCCCAGCGCGTCTGCATGCCGCCAACACCAAGTTGTCCTCGTAATCGCGATGGAGCGCTAAGTATTTGTCCGCCAGCCAAAGATCCGACGCATCTGCACCCACGGCCGTGGCGTTTTCGGTCATATTCCGAACAAACGCCAACGTAGCATCGCCTATCACTCGTGCCGATGCTTCGTCGAGCGCTCCCCCGCTGGCAAGAACGCTACGCTTCAGCTCGTGTTGGACAACGTACAGTACGTCCTTAGCGATATGCACCGGGAAGAACAGCGACGCCCCCGTCTCCGTCGCCTGCCCAATAAACGCACGCGCGGCAAGCGACTCGGCATGGTCGACGCAAAACGAATCAACCCATACGTTGGCATCCACCATTATTTTGAGGAAAGCCCCGCTCACAGGATCATCCCCTTTTGGCGATAGTGCTCATCCATGGCTTCGGAATAGATTGTGTCCCAATCGCGATCGTCGGATACGGGCGACGTAGCGATGCCCAAGTCCGCGTAAAGCTGATCCGCCGCCGCCCATGATGCGACAAACGGCGAGGTGGCACCAGCGCTGGGCTGTTGGTCGTCAACGGCCAACAGCACCTCTTCGCACGAACCACCGCCCTGCGCAACCTTTGCCACGACCTTTTTGATAAGCTCGGGAAGCGAGGTACCCGAAAGCCGCAACGCATCCTCTGCATGGTCCTTGGCCTGGCGATCAACGCGAACATTCACCTGCGCCATACTGCTAACAGCACTCATCTCAACCCCACCTTCGACTTCTGCTAACCAGGCTAGCACAACTATATATTGCTGCTAGCACACGGTCAAACGCAAAAAGCCTGCATTCTGGCGGCTGCAACACCGCCCAAATGCAGGCCAAAACTAAAGTAAAAGCGCTAGCGCAGATATGCCTTCGCGTTGCCCAGGCTATACGCAATCGTTGAGCCGTTGTGCAGCAGTGACGACGTCTGCGGAGTGATCATGCCGGTAATACCCAATGCCAACAGCGCTGAGTTGGTGAGCATCACCTTGGAATACGAGCTCGTCAGACGGTCGATAAGCCCCTGACTCATGCGGCGCAGACGCACGATCGCGGCCAGATCCGTATCGGTCAGGATGATATCGGCGACCTCCTTGGCGATGTCGCTTCCGCCACCCATCGCCAGGCCCACGTCGGCCAAACCGAGCGCCGGCGAATCGTTGACGCCGTCGCCCACCATGGCAACGTGGCGCCCCTCGCCCTTAATGCGATCCACGTAGGCGTACTTGTCCTCGGGCAACAGCTCGGCCTTAAACTCGTCGACACCTGCCTCGCGAGCAATGCGCTGGGCCGTGCGCTCCGAGTCGCCCGTGAGCATGACCACGTGCTTAACGCCCAACGCATGCAGGTCGGCGATAGCCTCGCGGACCCCGGGCTTGAGCGGATCCTCGATACCGAGCACGCCCACAACGGTGCCGTCGACCGCCAGATACAGCGGCGACAGGCCCTGCATCTGGGACTCGATTTGCTCCTTAATGTCGGACTCGAGCTGCGCGCTCTCATCCTCAAACACAAAGTGTGCCGAGCCGATAATCGCGCGACGTCCCTCGATGGACGAGGCAATGCCGTGTGCCACGATGTACTCGACCGCAGCATGGCGCTCGCGGTGCTCGAGCCCACGCTCGCGAGCAGCGTTGACGACGGCGCGTGCCACCGGATGCGGGAAATGCTCCTCCAAGCAAGCGGAAAGGCGCAGGACCTCGTCCTCGCTCCAGCCGTCGGTCGTCAGCACGCAGGCAAGGCGCGGCTGTGCCTCGGTGAGCGTGCCGGTCTTATCAAACACAATGGTGTCGGCCTTGGCAAACGACTCAAAGTACTTGGCGCCCTTGACCATGACGCCCATCTTGGCGGCATCGCTCATGGCAGTCATGACGGCGACGGAACCCGTGAGCTTGAGTGCGCACGAGTAGTCGACCATCAGCGCCGCCGAGGTCTTGATGAGGCTACGCGTGGTGAGCGCAACCAAGCCCGCGAGCAGGAAGTTCCACGGAACGATCTTGTTGGCAAGGTCCTCCATATGCGACTGGCCCTCGGACTTGAGCGAATCGGCCGTCTGCACGAGCGAGACGATCGAACGGAGCTTGGTCTGAGCCGTATTGGCGCGCACACGCACCAAGATGCTGCCGTCTTCCACGACAGTGCCGGCGAACACGTCGTCGCCTGCGCTGCGCTCGACGGCAAGCGGCTCGCCGGTCAGGGTCGCCTGGTTGACCATGGCGCTCCCCTGTTCGACCACGCCGTCGATGCAGATGGACATGCCGGTGCGTACGGCGACCAGATCGCCGGGCTCGAGCTCGGTCGCAGCAACGCTCACCTCAGTGTCGCCGACGACCTTTTGCGCCTTGTCGGGCACATCGAGCAGCGAGTTGATGAGCTCGTTTTCGCTCATGGCGCGGGTGTAGTCCTCGAGCAGCTCGCCCACGTTGAGCAGGAACATCGTCTGGCCCGCAGTGTCGACATCACGCTTGACGAACGAAATGCCGATGGCCGAAGCGTCGAGCACAGGAACGGTCAGGCGCGGCTGTGCCAGCTCATGAAGGGCAGCGCGCAAAAATGCCATGTAACCGGCCACGACAAACACCGCACGCAGAGGCGTCGGCAAGAACCAGCGACGTGCGTAATGGGCGCCGACGAGTGTCGCCAGGTCCATAACGAGTTTGTGCTTGCGCGGCTCGAGTTGCATCACATAGCCCGACTTGGCATCGGCGATAGCTTGAGCATCGAGTGCGCCCAGGGCGTCGAGCACGCTCGTACGGCGCGGCTCGTCGTACTCCAGCGCCATCTGGCCAATACGGCCATAAACGCGCACCTTGTGCACGCCGTCGATATCGCCGCTGAGCTTAAGAAGTGCGTCGAGATCGCTCTCTGGCACAGGACCCGCCAATTGAAGACGGGTCCTGCCAGGGATCTCGCTAATAATCGAGAATCTCATAGTTTGTGCCTGGGAGCGTTACTCGGCTGCCTCGTCAGCAGCGGCCTCGCTCTGGGTGATGTAAGCAGCCTCGGCAACCATGTCGTCGACATTAGCCTTGGCCTGCTCGACCATGTCCTGGTAGCCGTTCTTGATGCGCATGCCGCACGCGATACCCTGCACGCAGGCATTCTTTACCGGAGCGCTGGTAAGCAGCTTGATGCCGGCCGTGCCAAGCAGAAAACCGCCACCGACAAGCAGGGTGTTGAAAGTCGACTTCTTCATGTTGCTTCTCCCTTTTGCCGCACAAGCGCGGCATGGTGCCTTAGCACCCGAGTTCATTAGTTTGCTCGAGCACGCTTTTGAGACTAGTTTAGTCGAACTATTACGGTCAACCAAAGTTAACCTTTGGAAATCTTGGTCCCCTTTCCTACAGCTGCCAGGCAGCCGCTTCCTTTTGCAGTGCGACCATGCGGGCAAATTCTCCGCCTGCCGCCTTAAGCTGCGCCGGAGTGCCCTGCTCGGCAACCACACCATCCTTGAGCACAACGATTTTGTCGGCATTTTCCACCGTACGCATACGGTGGGCAATAACGATAACCGTCTTACCTGCAAGCAGACGGGAGAGCGCCTGCTGTACCACGGTCTCGTTCTCCACATCCAAGCTCGCTGTCGCCTCGTCCAACAGCACGATAGGCGCGTCTTTGAGCAGCGCACGGGCGATGGAAATGCGCTGGCGCTCTCCGCCGGACAGCTTGGAGCCGTTCTCGCCGATCATGGTGTCATAGCCCTGCGGCATGCGGCCCACAAACTCGTCGCAGTTGGCGGCACGCGCGGCAGCAAGCACTTCCTCATCGGTGGCATCGCGACGACCAAGACGGATGTTTCCCATCACCGTGTCGTCAAAGAGCAGCACGTCTTGGAACACAATGGCGTAATCACGCAGCAGCACCTCGGGATCAATGCTCGCAACATCCACGCCACCCACGGTGACCGTGCCTTCGGTGGCGTCCCAAAAGCGCGCGGCCAGGCGGCTCACCGTAGACTTACCGGAACCCGAAGGACCGACCAGCGCCGTAACTTCGCCTTCCTTGGCGGTAAAGCTCACATCGGTAAGAACTTTCTCGCCGGCGCGGCCGTCCTCGCCCGCACCATAGCCAAATGCCACATGATCGAACACCACATCGTGGCCCACGGGCTCAAATTTCTCGCTGCCCCGCGCCACAGGCTCTTCCATGATGGAACGCATGCGCTTGGCAGACGACTCGGCGACAAACAGCTCCGACACGAGCATAAGGGCCTGATCAAACGGCGCGTAGATACGGCTCACCATAAGCAGGAAGGCAAACATCACCAAAAAGTCGACCCGCCCGGAGGCGACCATCGTGGCGCCCGTGACCAGCGTGGTGGCAATGCCCAGACGCAGAATGGAGAAGGCGGAGTTGACCAGAAGCCCGTTGACGAGCTCGCCCTTGGTGGTCTCGCGCTCCTCGGCATCGACCACGGCGTTGAGCCCCTCAAGATAATGGGCCTCCTGGTTGGTGGCGCGGATTTCGCGCACGCAGTCGAGCGTCTCCTGGATCGCCTCGGTGACCTTGACCTTCTCGGCGCGCACGCGGTCGAACACCGGGGTCATGGGGCCGCGTGTCAGATACAGCACGGCAAAGGCCACGGGAATGCTCCAAAACGCCGCGACCGCCAGCTGCCAGCAAAAGAACAGCGACGACACGAACACGATGGCACTTGCGATGATGGCGCCCCAGAGTTCTCCCAGCACATGGCTGTAGGCGTGCTCCATAGTCTGAACGTCACCCATGATGGTCTCGGTTAAATCGGCCAGGTCACGACGACCAAAAAACGACAGCGGCAGTTTGCGCAAGCGCTCGGCGATCTCCATACGCTGCTTGCCGCACTCCTCGTAAAAGATGCAGTAGGTGTAGTAATACTGTTGCCAGTTAGAGGCAAAGAGCAACACGAAAAAGACCAGGAGGCCGCCCACGATCGGCAGGGCATCCGGCAGGTCAGCCCCGCTGGCGAGATGCTCGACAAAGCCGGCCATAACCAGGAATAAAAAGCCCATGCCGGCCATGGTAATAAGATTGGTGAGCGTGGTCCAGAAAATGCCGCGTTTTACGCCGGCGATGCCTTTATCGGATAGGAAATACTTCTTTTGGAATGAGGCGAACATTTAGGCCTCGCCTCCCTTCGCGACGGCGGTATCCGCGGTCGTAGCAGTGATTTTCCAACTCGCGGCCTGCTCGTACTCAGCCCACATCTTGGCATACAGGCCATTTTGGGACAGCAACTCGGCATGGGTACCCGACTCCTGCACGCTGCCCTGGTTAAGCACCACGATTTGGTCTGCGCCCACCACGGTCGAAAGCCGATGCGCAATCATAATGACCGTGCGACCCGCCGCCAGCTTGCTAAAGGCGCGCTGGATGAGCGCCTCGTTCTCGGGGTCGGCAAACGCCGTGGCCTCATCGAGCACCACGATAGGCGCGTCTTTAAGGATCGCGCGGGCGAGTGCCACGCGCTGGACCTCGCCGCCCGAAAGATATGCTCCGCCGGCGCCGAGCATGGTGTTGATGCCCTGTGGGAGCTTGGCCACAATGTCGTCGCACTGAGCTGCGGAGAGGGCCGCACGTACTTCGTCATCAGTGGCCGTGGGCTTGGAGGCGCGCACGTTATCGGCAAGTGTTTGCCGGAACAGCTGGTTGGTCTGGAACACGAAGGCGACCTGGTCCATAAGCTCGTGTGGATCCATATCGCGAACGTCCACACCGCCTACGAGCACTCGACCCGAGGAAACATCCCAAAAACGCGGGATCAGGCTTGCGCAGGTTGACTTACCGCCGCCCGAAGGACCCACCAAGGCGAGGGTGCTCCCCGCGGAAACGCTAAAACTCACATGGTTGACGGCAGGCGCCTCGGCGCCTTCGTAGGTAAAGCTCACATCCTCAAATCGCACGTCGTTGCCGGCAGGGTGCTTGGGTTGGACGGGCACGGAGAGCTGCTGGGAATCCATAACGCTTCGGATGCGAGCCAGCGAATCGGCACTCATCTGAGAGGCCTCGCCCACAAACATGAGCTTGGTCATGGCCGTCGGTACCACGGCCGAAAATATCGCGTAAAACGTGAAGTTTGCCATAAAATGCGCGAAGTCCGTCTCGCCCGGCGCCAACAGCAACGCCACGGGCAGTAGGAACGCTACAAGACCATTGAGCGCGGTAAGGTTGAGTACCTGCGGGCCTCGGCAGAACGTGCCCGAATAGTTTTGTGCCATATCGGCGTATTCGGCAATCGCATCGTGGAAGGCCTTAAAGGAGTAGACCGTCTGCTGAAACACCTTGACCACGGGAATACCGCGTACGTATTCGGTGCCGGTCTTGTTCATCTTGACCAGCGCTCCCATGTAGGCCTTCATAAACTCGGCGCCCTTGCCGCCCATCATGGTGGCCATGGCGCCAAACGAAATGGCCACCGAGATGAGACATGCCGCGCCCAAACGCCAATCGAGTGCGAAAAGCAGCACGAGCAGGCCGGCGACCATGGCGGTGGCGCCGGCGATATCGGGCAGCATGTGCGCAAGCAGGGTCTCGGTGGAGGCAGCACATCCGTCTACAATACGGCGCAGCTCACCGGTGGCGTGCATGTCAAAGTAGCCAAGCGGCAGCTTAAGCAGGTGTTCGCTCGCAGTCTTGCGGATATTGGACGCGCAGCGAAACGCAGACAGGTGCGTGCACATGAGGCCTGCGAAATACACTACGATGCTTGCCAGGGCAAAACCCACGGCCCACCAGCCATACATCGCGATATCGGTGGCTTCGCTCCAGTTAGGCGCCACAGCGATAAGGTCACGCGCAACAAACCAGATGCACACGTACGGGCCAAAGCCCAGCAGCTGCGAGAGCGCCGAGAGCGCCATGCCCAAATACGTTAGGAATTTACGGTCGCCGGCATATGCAAGTAGCTCGCCGATACCGCCGCCTTCCCTTTTTGATCCCTTTGCCATGAGATTCCTTTCTAACGGCTTGAGAGTTAACCGTAATCAACTTATCATTGATATGTTAGCCAAGGCACACAATCGAGCCAGGCGTGGATGTTTCTGCAAAGGAAGGGGACGCTTTCGAAAATGCATCGGGCCGCGACCGACATAACCGAGCTCTACGCACCGCAGTTTGATCAGTTTGGCCTGGAGCTTTCCGGCAAGGGCGCCGTCTTTACCGGCGAGGTGGCAAACGATCGGGCGCACGGAAGCGCATGGATCATGCCCCTCTCCCCCACCTGCATCGTCATAGAGCATTTCATTACCCCGACGCACGATATGTACCTGGCCGAATACACACCAGAGCCGTACGCCTGCGTGAGCGAGGTCAGCGCGCCCACACTTACATGCATGCCCGAGGCTGGCATAACGCCTGCGAACCTTACACTCTTGCATGGACCGTGGCCAAACAATGCCGTTTGCAGCTTTATCCAAGATAACTGTGGCGAGGAATTAAGCCCACTGTTTGCAGGGCAACTCTACCACTCGCGCTCGGTGCTCTTTTTGCCTGGATATTTTGACGAACTGGAGCACCGCTATCCCACCGAGTTCGCGGGAATCTTTGAGGCGTTTGCCGAGCCGTGGCACGAGGAAGCGGCGTCTGCCATCTGCCACACGCTGCGCCGGATTAACGAGGACCGCGCCCGCACCGTAGGCGGACACGTCTATATGCAGGGCATCGTGGAAACCATGGTCGCCGAGCTCGCCTGTTCGCATGCGGCCCATAGACAGGCGCAACGGGCGACAGGCATGCACGCCAGCGTGACTATTGCCAAGGAAGCGTCTGCCCTTGTAGAGCGCTCGCTCGACAAGGGCAGACATGTGAGCATCCAGGAGGTGGCCGAGAGACTCTTCACGTGCCGATCCAAACTGTGCGCCACCTTTAAGGCCCAAACCGGCGAGTCCCTGGGTGCCTACATACGAAGGCGCCGCATGGAGCGGGCGCAGGAGCTTTTGGCAGATAGCTCGCTTACGATAGCACAGGTGGCAGAGCGGCTCGACTACCCTCAGCAGGCCGCCTTCGCCCAAGCCTTCAAACAATACACCGGCACCACCCCCACCGCTTGGCGCTCCCAACATATATAAAGAATGAGGGCGCCAACGGCGCCCTCATTCACCAGATTTAATTCAGCTCGCCTGACCCGAACGGCCGAGTCGTTGCAGAACCCGGGAGCCCCGGCAGGGCGGGTGCTTGCTCAAAATGAGTTCCGCACACAAAGAAGGCCACTTAATGTGGCCTTCGTCTTGAGCAGGACTGTTTGAAATTTTGAGGAAGCACCCGCCCTGCCGGGGCTCCCGGGTTCCCGCTTACGAGAGCGACGTTCTCAGCAACTCGTTGAAGAGCTTCGGGTTGCCCTTGCCGCGGCTCGCCTTCATGCACTGTCCCACCAAAAAGCCGATGACCTTCTGGTTGCCGTCACGATACTGCTGCGCCTGCTCGGCACAGTTTGCCAGCACCTCGTCCACGATCGGCTGCAGCGCGCCGGCATCGCTCACCTGGCGCATGCCGCGCTCGTCGACGATCTTATTGGGATCGTCACCGGTCTGGGCCATGGCCTCAAAAACCTCGTGCGCTTGGTTGGAGCTGATGGCATCGGTCGCCAGCAGCTTAGCGAGTGCCGCCACCTGAGCCGGCGCGATGCCGGACTCGGCCAGCGACGCGCCTGCGCTTTTAAGATAGGCGATCATCTCGTTGACCAGCAGGTTTGCGACCGTCTGAGCCTCCTTGCCGGCCATACCGGCAGCGGCAGCCTCAAAGAAGTCGGCAAACTCGGGGTCGCCGGCAATCTGCTCGGCGTCGGCCGTCTTAATGCCGAAGTCGGCCTCAAAACGGACGCGCCTGGCATCGGGCAGCTCGGGAATCTCGCCACGGCAGCGGTCGATGAACTCATCGTCCAGATCGAACGGCGCCAGATCGGGATCGGGGAACAGGCGATAGTCGTCGGCCGTCTCCTTGACGCGCATGACCACGGTGCGCTTGCGGCTGGGCTCCCAGTGGCGGGTCTCCTGATAGATGATGCCGCCCTCCTCGAGCACCTCGGCCTGGCGGCAAATCTCGTAGGCAAGGCCGTCATGCAGGCTCTTAAACGAGTTGAGGTTCTTGAGCTCGGTCTTGGTGCCCAGCTTGGTCTCGCCGCGGCGGCGCAGCGACACGTTGCCGTCGCAGCGCATGGAACCCTTCTCCATGGAGCAGTCCGAAATGCCCAGCGTCACAAAGATGCGACGGAGCTTTTCCATAAACAGGCGAGCCTCCTCGGGCGTGCGCAGGTCGGGCTCGGTGACGAGCTCGATGAGCGGCGTGCCGCAGCGGTTGTAGTCGACGAGCGACTCGGCCGCGGCGGTAATGCGACCCTCGGCGCCGCCCACGTGCACCATCTTGGCGGCATCTTCCTCCATGTGGATACGCAGGATGCGGATGGGCACGGTGTAGGAACCGTCCTCGCGACGCTCGGGCATCTGCAGGTTGGACGCGTCATAGCTGGCCAGATGGCCGGCACGCTGATTGCCCTCGCGCATGGTCGACGTCATGGACGTGGACAGGCCCTCGGCATTGGCCGAAGCGCTCGCCAGGCTCTGGGCCTCGTCCTCGCCAAACGCGCAGTCGGGGCGCTCGGCGGCGCCGCGACCGGTCACGTCCAGGTCCAGGTGACCGTACATGGCAAAGGCGACCGGACCCTGCGTGGTCTGGAAGTTCTTGGCCATATCGGGATAGAAGTAGTGCTTGCGGTAGAACATCGAGTGGCGCTGAATCTCGCAGTTGGTAGCAAGACCGGCCTTGACGATGCTCTCGATGGCGCGCTTGTTGGGCACCGGCAGGGCGCCGGGCAGGCCCAGGCACACCGGGCACACGTTGGCGTTGGGCTCGTCATCGTGGCTGAGCTTGCAGTTGCAGAACATCTTGGTATCGAGTGCGGTGAGCTCGGTATGGATCTCCAGGCCGATCACGGCCTCCCAATCCTGCAGGACCTCGGAAAGCTCCTTCATTACAGCTCGCCTCCCTTCCCGGCAAAATCGGGCGCGACGAAAAGCGCGGGCGCACCCGTGGCGGTATCGGCAAAGCCGCGCTCCAGGGCGCGGGCAAACGTGAGCAGCTGACGGTCCTTAAACGCCGGACCCACCAGCTGGGCAGAAACGGGCAGCTTGCTGTCCTCGCCCAGGCCCAGCGGCACCGAGATACCACCGTTGCCGCAAATGTTGAGCGAGATGGTGTACAGGTCGGAAAGGTACATCTGCGTGGGGTCGCTGATCTCGCCAAACTTAAAGGCCGTGCGCGGCGAGGTGGGCATAAGGATAGTGTCCACCTTGGCATACGCGGCGTCGTAGTCCTGCGTGATGAGCGTGCGGGCCTTTTGCGCGGCGTAGTAGTACTTGTCGTACACGCCCGAGCTCAGCAGGTAGGCGCCGAGCATCTGACGGCGCTTGGCCTCGGCGCCAAAGCCGTGGGCGCGCGACAGCGAGCTCTGGTCGGACAGGTTAGCGCAGCCCTCCTCCTGATAGCCGTAACGGATGCCGTCGAAGCGAGCCAGGTTGGAGAACGCCTCGGCCGGGCCGATGACGTAGTAGGCGGCGATGGCGGCGTCCAGGTGCGGCAGGTCGACCTCGACCAGCTCGGCGCCCTGGTTCTGCAGCTCCTGGGCGGCGCGCTGAACAGCGGCCTTGACCTCGGGCGTCAGGCCCTCGGCCCCCATAAACGCGGGGATGATGCCCACGCGCTTGCCCTCGATGCTGTCGTTGAGATGCCCGGTAAAGTCGACGGCGCAATCCTGGCTGGTGCAGTCGTACGGATCGTGGCCCGCACCGGTGAGCGCGTTCATGGCCAGCGCGACATCCTCGACCGTGCGGCCAAAGGGGCCCACCTGGTCGAGCGACGAGCCAAAGGCCACCACGCCGTAGCGGCTCACGGCGCCATACGTGGGCTTAAAGCCCACCACGCCGCAGAGGCTCGCCGGCTGGCGAATGGAGCCGCCGGTGTCCGAGCCCAGCGAGAGCGCGACCTCGCCCGCGGCGACGGCGGCAGCGGAGCCGCCCGAGGAGCCGCCGGGCACGCGCTCGGTATCCCAGGGGTTGTTGGTGCGGTGGAACGCCGAGCTCTCGGTGGAGCTGCCAAAGGCAAACTCGTCCATGTTGGCCTTGCCCATGGGCAGGCAGCCGGCATCGAGCATGCGCTGGACGCAGGTGGCGGTGTAGACGCTCTGGTAGTCCTCGAGCATGCGGGAAGCGCAGGTGGTGCGCGTGCCCACGAGGTTCATGTTGTCCTTGATGGCCAGCGGCACGCCCGCGAGCGGGGGCAGTGGCTTGCCTGCGGCACGGTCGGCATCCACGCGCGCAGCGGCCTCGAGCGCAAGCTCGGGCGCCACCTGCAGGAATGCCTGGACCCCGCCCTCGCGCGCCTCGATGGCGGCAAGGGAGGCCTGGGCCACCTCGGTAGCGGTAAAGTCGCCGGCGGCAACGCCTGCGGCGATCTGGGCGGCGGTAAGGGAATCGAAGCTCTGCGCCATTACTCGCTCTCCCCCTCTCCCAAAATGGACGGCACGCGGAAGTAGCGATCGCGCGCGCTGCCGGCGTTTTTAAGCGCGACGTCGAGCGGCAGATCGCGTTCGGGCTCGCGCAGGTCATCGCCCATTACGTTGGACAGGCTTCCGATGGGATGGAACGTGGGCTCCACGTCGGGCAAGTCATATTGCAAGACGGGCTCGAGCATCTGGACGGCATCGTTCATGTAGGACGTCATCTGGGTGAGCTCGTCATCGGTCAGTGCGATCTTTGCGTACTCGGCGATGCCGCGCACGTCTTTCTCGCTGAGTGCCATAGGCGCTCCCTTCCGCATAACAGTTAAACCGCTCTAGTATACAGGGCAACGCCGGCTTGGAGCAGGCACTTTACCCAAATGCAGCGAAAACGTAACGAGGGTGGCAACTGGCAGGGCGTGGTCCGGCGGTTATACAGCGAAACCGCACCGTCCATAGAGAGAACCGTCTCGCCCGCAACGAAAGCCGTCCCGACCGCAACGAAAACCATCACAACATTCGACGCTTTTCGCCAAAATCGCGATTTTCAGCGAATGTTGTGATGGTTTAGAAGCCCCCGACCACCACAAAGGCGCCTGTCCCCATTGTGGTGGGTCTGAACGATGTCCTATGCCGAGGCCTTGGCCTTGCGGCGCTTGCGGACCGCGTGGATCACGATGTCCAGCAGCAACAGCACAATGGCCACGACCACGATAAGCACGGCAAACTCGCGCTTGCCCCAGTGGCGACCGGCCAGCGACTTTTGCTTGTCGACGTCCTTCTTGTTGTACTTGGTGCGCACGCAATGCACCAGCAGGCGATGGTCGTTCACGCCGTAGGGCGTGCAGGTGACGAGCGTCACTTTGTCGGCGCCGGGCTCGATGGTCAGCGACTCCATCTCCTCGGGCAGCACCACCTCGGAGTCCACCATCTTGTAGGCGAGCGTCTTGTTCATGGTGTGCAGCAGCACCAGGTCGCCGGGCTCCAGCGAATGGATGTCGTCGAACATGCTCAGGTTGCGCATGCCCGAGTGCGCGGTGAGCACGCAATGCGTCGAGGTGCCGCCCACCGGCAGGCTCGTGCCCTCCAGGTGGCCGACGCCCGCCATAAGGACTTCCTCGCTCGTGCCGTGGTAGATGGGCATGCTCACGTCGATGGAGGGGATTTCGACCCAGCTCATCATGGGGTCGCGGTCAAAGATGAGCTGCTGGGCGTAGGGTTCGATCTGGTCGGCGGGAAGCTCGGTGGCCTCGCCTGCCAGCTGCTCGTTAAAGGAGCGCGCCTGGAGCAGGATGCGCTCGCGCTCCTCGGCAGACAGCGCGTCCACGGTGCTGGACACGGTGCTGATCTGGTTGAACACGCCCGAGGCCTCGAGCCGGTCCAAGATCCACGGCCAGGTCATAAGGCCCACGCCAATAAGGATGATAACGATGGTGATGAGCCGGTCGGCCCAGCGCGGCAGTCGCTTGCGACGGCGCTTGGGCTTTGGTTGAGGTTTGGGCTGAGGGCTTGAGCCACCGTTGTCCGCGGCGTTATTGCTCTTCATATGTTTGGCGCCCTGCACCATCGCCGGTCACTCCTCTACAGCTCAGGTTGTCTAAACAAATAATAGCCGAATTGCGAGCTCATGCACCGGACAACGCAGCCTGACAGCATTGCGCAGCGCGAGTTGGGCCAGCATTTGAGTTTTCAAAATGTCCCGGATCGGCGGGGCGATTCGGGATACAATGTCAATAGAAAACGACGCACCCCGCGTAAGTGTACGAGAGCGCGGGCGGCCTAGTTTTCAGTTTTAGTTAAATGCCCGGGCTCCGAACCCCGGGCATTCTTATTTGCGCTTGTTGCGGCGCAAATGCCTTCTACCGTCCGCACCGCGCGTGCGCCTACGGACCTTAAACCGAACCTCATACGAGTCAAGAAACGCGATGACGAACGTGCCCACCGTCGCGAGGGCGGCGAGCGCGTTAAGGAATTTCAGCATTTGGGGACCTCCGATCGAGTCGTCGGCCGCCCGCGCACGGGATGCGTCGCAAGGATATTTTACTGCGAGCGTATGCACCCACAGCTGGTAAACGCAATATTTGCAAACATCTGTTCGATATTCATACACCTGATCCATCGGGCAATGGAGCCTGGCTGTGTTGTCCAAAAAGAACGGGGCAAACTCCAGCGCGGAGTCTGCCCCGAAAAGAAAATGGCAAAGCAAGAACGTGGATGGACGAGAAAAGTGTCCGCAAGTCTCATGGCCATCGCATCCCACCTGCCAAAGGGATGGATGAGTGAGCGTTACTCCTGCTCGGACTCCTCAGCCTGCTTACGGCTGCGGATGAGGTGCGCCACGCCGATGCACAGCACCGCGCCACCAGCGATCCAGGTGAAGGTCACGCCGTTGAGACCGGTGAGCGGGAGGTTGGAGCCCTTCTGGTCGACAATGATGAAGCTGAGCTTGCCGGTAGATGCGGTAGCCTTGTTGTCCTTGACCACGCCATCTGCTGCCTTGATTGCAGAATCAACGCTGGGAATAACCTCGTCGCCGGTCTGATTGAGCTCGCACTTGATGGTGAAGGTCACACCGTTTGCTGCGGAGTTATTGTAGCCAGGCGCCGGGGTGACCTCTTTCAGGATGTAGGTGCCTTCATCGAGACCGACAACGTTAATCTTGCCTTTTGCGTCGGTCCTCAGCTTGGCCTGCTCACTATTGGTCGTCTTGGTGCCGTTTGCCTTGATAAATTTGTTCGTATCACCCTGCTCCTGAAGCGTGAACTCAACGCCTTCGAGCCCCTTAGTTTCATTATCGGAACCCACCTTGATGACATCGATGCCATAGGTGTAGTCATAGGCAGGGTGAATTACCGTATTGCCCTCGCCTGTACCGTTCGGGTTGTTAGACTAGGTAAGCTTAACCGTATTCTCCTGAGCCTTGCCGATAAGATCCTTGAACTTTTCCTTAATGACATTATTGCTGTCGAAAATCTTGGAGGAGTCGAGCTTGGCTTGATACTCGACGGTCACCCTCGAGCTAGCGTTGACGGCAATGGGGTTATCGTCAACGTCAACACAATTCCTCAGGTTCTTGAAGTTAACGGTAAGTTCGTTATCATCCGAGAGATTTGTGGTGTAGCCCCGCACGGCATCATTCTTTACGGTCTGGTTACCGATCGTAACCGTGACATCCGGAACATTATTCTCGCTGCCATCGACGAACTTGGGCGTCATGGAATTGGGCAGTTTGTCCGTGAAGACGTATTTATAGTCGCTATAGGTGTCGATATTACTCGCAACCGTACCGACGAGTTTGTAATCGACCCAATCGTCCATAGCAGAGTCAGCGGCCTTATTGGGTTTGGTAAGAATGTTTCCGTTCTCCACTGTCACCCAATTTTTGTCCTTGTCATCCATAACAGCCTTGTTGACGGTAGGAATGCTGGTCTTCTCGGTAACCACCACATCGCCGGCGCCCACAACGGCATAAATCGGAGAAGTGGCAGTATTCTTGTTGTCAGCTTCCGACCCATCCGGAGCTAAAGTGTCCTTGTCAGTCAGGAACAGGTAATAACCAGATTTGTCGAAAGAAACCTTGTTGCCCGCCGCAAACGAAGCCTCCGTAGCGCCCGTCGGGATGGTCGGAGCGACATCCTTCGCAACCAGTCCAGCAAGCGTATTGAGCAAATCGGTGTCTTTGAGAACCGTCGTGTTTGTGGTCCCGATAATGTTGGCAGTCAGCCAATTGGCAACATCCTGCGGGCTGGCATCGGTTTTCAGAGCGCCTTCCTTATATTTGTTGATAGCCTCGATGATGGCATTTTGCGTCGTGTCCTCAACGCCAGTTGCCCACTTAACATTCGAAACGACCTTGTCAGTCTTGCCGTCCTCATCCACGACATCGGCCTCGAAAATCTGGTAGGCCTTGTACTTCACGCTGCCATTGTCTTCGTTCTTATTGATCTTAATGCTATTGGTCGAAGCAGTCGCACCATCAGCAAACGCCATGGTCACCGGGGCCATCACGCCGCCGAAACTCAACGCCGCCGTGAGGCCGGCGGTTACTGCCAAGCGTGCGATGTTCTTGTTCATGCTCATCTTCTTTTCCTCCGTTTTCCGTTTGATTCTCATTTGATCGGTCATCATCTGTCTGTGTCTTAGCATCTACTTCGCTACGTCTCGCCCCGCTCTCTGTGGGGCTGCCAGCTACTCTTTATGGCTGCCACCTCCCCGCTTGACCAGGAGCGCGACCACGATGAGCGCGGCCCCGGCGACCGCTGCGGCGGCCGCGGCGTACATTGCCATATCGCCAGTCGAGGGCATAAAGCCTCCGGTGGTAATGCTAGGGGGTGTGCCGGTGGGCGTGTTGATGAGCGACGCCTCCAGGCTGCCCGTCGACCCGTCCGCGCTGTCGGCGCGCAGGGGCGACTCGGCCGTGATGGTGAGTTTGGGCTTGGCAGCGGCCACCTGGTCGACGTCCAGGCCCTCGGCCTTGACCGTCACGGAGCGCGTGCCCTCAAAGGCGGTGTAGCCCTTGGGCGCCTTGAGCTCGCGGACCTCCAGCTTGCCCGAGTCCACGCCCGAGACGGTCACGCGGCCGTCCTCGCCCGTGGTGACGGTGGCCTTGCCCTCCGCATCCCACGTGCCGTCGGCCGCCAGTGTGCGACCGCGGTCATCGGCGATACTCAGGACCGCCCCGGCAAGCGGCTTGTCGCCGTCGCTGCCGCGCTTGGTGAGCGCGAGATCCCAGGTGTAGGCGCACGCATCGTCGCTCGGCGTGCGGGTGAAGCCGGCGTCACCGGACTGGTCGGCAAAGGGAGAGCGCGGGTAGCGCAGGTAGACCTCGTTGGGGTTGCCCTTCGCGATACCGTGGTTGCACGCGCTGCTGAGCGGCGCGTTGTACACGGCGACCACGCGGGCGCCCGCGGTGAAGGCGTCGGCCCCGCCGAGCGCGGCGACCAGGTCGCCGGTGCGCACGGTGAAGGTCTTGCCGTCGGCCGCTACCTTGGTGGCGCACTGGGCCGTGATATCGGTCCAGCCCTTCGCGGGCTCGGTGCCGACGCGCCCGTCCTTACTGGTCGAGACGGCGTCGAAGCCGCCGTCCGCGCCCGCCGCCACGTACACGCGCATGCTCGCGGCCACCTTGGAGGGGTCGAGCCCCGCGCTCATGGTGTCGACGAACCGCACCGTATAGGTGTCGTAGGCGGCAAGGCCCGCCGGGACCGTGGCAGAGAGGCGCCAGTACAGGTCGTCGGCGACCGTGGCGTCGGCGGCCTTCTGCCAGGCGGCGGTGCCGTCCTCCAACACGTGCTTGGCGACCTTGGGCGTCGCGGCCTTGGGCTTGACGGTGACGGCGCTGCCGCCCACCAGGGCCATGATCGGCGCGGTGCCGGCCTCGCCCTGGGCGATGGCGTCGTCGTCGGCAACGATGAGCCAGTAGCCACAGGGCAGCTCGGCCGCCGTGCCCGCGTTAAGGGCCATGGACACGGCGTCAGAGCTCTGGAGGGAACGAGCGAGCTGTGCGCTCAGCGCGCTCGTAAGGTGGGAATCGGTGTTGAGCCACTCGGCAGCTTCCTGCGCGGTGGTCTGGGAATTGGGCATGCCGGCGCTGTGCAGCACGGGCAACGCAGCGTCGCGCACGGCGTCGCTTGCCCAGGCGAGGTCGGTAGCGATCTTGGCGTCGCCGTCGCCGTCGCCGACGTTGGCGCTAAAGATCTGGTAGGCGTCGTAGCTGCTCGCCACGGTGCCGCTCACCGTGATAGAACCGGTCGAGGTCGGCGCGGCCTGCGCGGATGCGGGGAACACAACCGCGCAGGTGCCGATCAGGAGGGTAAGCAGCGCAAACAAGATCGGGAAGGAGCAAACTTTCTTATTCACGACGCTTACCTCCCTTCGCATTCGCCTTGCGACGAATGTGCATCCAGGTCGCAGCAGCGCAAAGCACCGCCGCGCCGGCAAGGTACGTCAGAGTGACGCCCGACATACCAGAAAGGGGCAAAGAGGTTGAGTAGGTGTTGGTGAAGGTGGGGTTGGAGGTTGGACTCGTGTTCTCATGACCGCTGGCGTCGACCTCGTAGTAGGTCGGCGTGCAGGTCAGATGTCCTTTGCCGTCATCCTTTGCCGTCACCACGACCTTGAAAGTCTTGGTGTCCTTCTTGTAGCCTTCGTGTTTGGTGCCATCGGCCTCGCTGGCGGCGCATTCACAGATGTAGTAGGTGAACTGCGCCTGCCCATTGTTATCGAGCTCATTAACGCCTAGTGGGCCGATTTGTACCGATCCGAAATCTACTGTCTGAAGGTTTTTCGACTCAGCAGTAGTATATTTATATATGGGCTTAAAAGATTTCTCCGCGTCAGAATTCTTGGTATACAGCTCGAACTTAAACCTCTTCATCTCGCCGCCGTCGACCTTCTTGGTCACCTGAGGCGTCCAAGTGCCGACAGTCTGGTAGGGCACGTTCGTAAACGCAGGGTTGGAGTCGTTGCCGATTGTTACGGTCGAGACAGCTCTGTCGGCCGAATCTACACTCCACTTATAGAAGTCAGCAGGTTTATCACACTCTTTGAAGACCGTTTCGCCTTCCTTTTTAACGTATACTTTTGAAGTGCTCGTATTGACCGCATGGCGACGAATCTTAATTCCCAAGAGATCCGTCTCTTCAACTGGTTGATCACTAACATCTACATGTATTTTGTAAATAGACTTATCAAACTTTGTTCCTTTTTCCTCGATAGGAACTTCAACAAGGTAGAGGTCGTAATCGCCCGATTGGTAATTCGCAGCCGTATCAATGACAATCTCTCCTATCTTTTCCTCGGTATTAACGGTAAACTCAGACGTCGCCTCGCATCCGCTTGCCTGGAGCTTGCCGTTCGTATCCCAATACGGCTCCTCACCTGTACCGGCGGCTTTGCCCAACAGCTTGAACCGGTAGCCGTGGCCCGCGAGGCTTTGAGCTTTGCCGTCCTTCATGAAAACCTTGTTAGCCTTAACTTTGATTGCAGGATACACGTTCAAAGCCTCGACCTTGCCAACGACAAGATCGCCGTTGGTCATGATGCCGCCACCGTGGGTGTAGGAGTAGTTGCCACTGATGATGGTCGTAGCATCTCTCTGCGCATCACTTCTAGCCGCATCGGAAGGATTAGCCTCAAGGCCGAACATCCACTTAGCCTCGGCACCGCCGTTGGCATCGATTTTGATCTCTTTGCCATCGCGGGTGCCCTTCCAGTCAGCTGAGCCGCCACCGAGCATCTTGCCGAGAACGACAGCAATTGTCTGATTCGCGCCTTCCTTATTACGCACCAGGAAGAAATCCTTATGGCCGGATGTTTGGAAGGTAGGAGTAACGTAATTAACTTCATCGTGGTCTTCTTTTTTGCCGTCGCCGCCAGCGGAATAATGATACGTTGGTACCTTATTGCCATTTTGATCAACGGTTGTCAGCTTATTGCCATCTTGATCAACGTTATCTGCGTTGTCATAGATAGCAGCGCCATTTGAGTGCGAAACGATTGTCTGGCCCGTAGGACAAGCACCGACACCACCGCCCCAGCCACCGGCGCGATTATTAGTGATCAGCGTCTTGAAAATATTGAGCCTGCCGCCCTTCTGAACAAAGACACCACCACCGCCCCAGTCGCCGCCACGTTTGCCGCCACTCTCACAATCTACGCCCGTCATAGTCTTGTTATTCGTGATATAAATCTTGCTATTGGGGGTAGCTTCAATTTTCGCCTGCATACCAGGGCTGTTGCCGCCAGCGATACGCAAACCGCCGCCCTCGCCGTTAAGAGATTCGTTGCCCGCAATCGTGCCACCTGTCATGGTAAACTGAATCTTTTTGTCCCAGAAACCGGCATAAATACCGCCGCCTGCTTCTTTGGAGTAGTTAGCTGTAACGGAGCCGCCCTCCATGGTTAGTGTGCCGCCGTCAACAGATGCAATGCCACCGCCGCCAAGCAGGCCCTTGTTATAAATGTTCGAGTCGTTGATATACGAATCAACACGGTTGTTTGTGATGTTGGCCGAACCACTGATGTTAACGTTGGCGCCTTTGGTAAAGACACCGCCGCCATAGCCATTGTTGGGACTCCCGCCTTCGTTATAGACGTTGCCATACGTGGCGTTGCCCGAAATGACTCCACCAGAAAGATTCAGCTTGGCGCCCAGGTTAGCATAGATGCCGCCGCCAGAAGCAGCCTTGTTTGCAGCGATTACGCCGCCGGTCATGTTAAGCGAGGCATTTGCGCCCGTCACGCACAGGCCACCGCCCCATCCGCCATTGTCACAGTTACCACCCGCGATATATCCGCCTGAGATGTTAACGGTGCCTGAAGCTTTGATTACCTGACCGTATTGTTTTAAACTTGCGGCAGTGGTGATCATGCCACCCTTGAGATTGAGCACGCAGCCCTCATTAACGTTAATAACGTTTTCAACAGAACCATTATCTGATGCAGCATCAATCGCACCGAAGCCAGTCAGGACATGCTTGGTTGTAGTTTCGGTAGTACCGAGCCCGTTTTCCGTTGGCTCACTCACGGTCTCGAAGTAAGTAAGACTCTTAGGAGTGCCCTTATTAGAGCCGCTTCCCCTTTCCCACTCTATACTCGCAGGCTGACCCGCCGACGTATTGGCCGTATCGACCGGACTTGGTGCATCTTTTGTTGTTTGGCCTAAATCCTCGATAGTAAGCGTGGCGTTGTTCTGAACCACGATGAACGACCCCACCGAACCGGGACCGTGATAGAGCATGTTGCCGTTAAGATCGATGGTGGTGTTTGCGGTGATGGTGATCTGGCTATCTGACCAGGATTTACCACTCAAACGATACTTGCCGCCACCAACGAATGCATTAGCAACATTACCTTCTACCTTTTTATAGTCTTCGGTACTGACGGGAGCGATAGCGTTTTCGTCGCTATTTTCATTATCGGAAGGCTGTGCGTCGAAAGGTTGCTCGGCACCCTTGGCTTCCGCGCCATCAGCAGTCGAGTCTGCTGCGACGGTGTCCTCGCTCGCATCATTCCCGGCATCGTCACTATCCTGCTTTTCGGTATCCCCGTTGTTGGTGTTTTCCACATCAGTAGACTCAGTTGAGGAATCAGCCGCCGTCACAGTTTTCTCGGCTGCACCCGCCTGACCATCGTTGGCAATGGCCTGCGAGATCGGAGGCATGACGAGCGACAGTACCAGGCTCAACACGGAGGCTCCGCACAAAACGCCTGCCAGTACACGGCGCGTCGCTTTTTTACTCTGCTTAGTTTTTTCTGAATTCGCTTTCATCGATGTCTCCTCCCCAAGAGACCGCGATCTTGCTCTTTCACTATCAAACGTATCTGCGCAATCTGTAATTGCGCTCGTTTAGTAATGCAATTATAACGATTGTTTAAACATCTGAGCAACAAAACCGACATTTTTGTAGCAAGTTCTCAATTCTCTTGACATTTGTTCAGATTTACCTTCGTTTATTCGCTATCTATATTTTGTTTCTGCTGGTAATTTAGTTGCGTATTATTTTTTAATGGCATTAGATTTATTTGCACAACATTTTGCTCAAGAGCAAACATCCTGTGAACGGTCGAAAATCGACCGTGAGCGGTAGGTCATTAACCGGAAGGAATATCCTATCAAACTGATGAGAATATCTTTAATCCATCGGTAGTTAGAAGCGTGATGTTCAGACAACTATATTTGAATTTTCGCGCAGATTTTAGGCATCATTTCGCCCAAATCGCCTGAGGCCGCCACAAAGGTGCCTATTCCCTTTGTGGTGGCTCTCCCCCGGCGCTACAGCAGATGTTCCTCGATAAAGATCGCGATGCCGTCTTCGTCGTTGCTCGCGGTTACAAAATCGGCGGCGGAGCGGGTGGCATCGCTGCCGTTTGCCATGGCCACGCCCACGCCGGCGTCGGCAACCATGCAGGTGTCGTTATCGGCATCGCCAAACACGCAGATGTTCTGGAGCTCCATGCCGTTGAGCTCCGCCACACGCACAAGGCCGCGTGTCTTGGACACGCGCGGATCCATGAACTCGTAGAGCCGCTGTGTGGTTTGCAGAGCCGCCGCCTTGACAGTGTTATCGGCAAACGTCGACGCCCGCTCAATCACCCGCGGCATTACCTCGGGCGCCATGGTAAACATCACCTTGGGCTGCGGCTCGCGCAAAAACTCGGCAAAATCGACCACCTGGTAGGGCACGCCGTCGACGCGCGACAGGTGTTCTACGCACGCGTTGCTCTCGGGCACGTAGAACACGCCGTCTCGGGGGCAGACGGGCGTTGCCGGAAGGTCCGCCATGTGCTTGCAGATGCGCGCGATGGTCTCGCCCGGCAGCGGATAGCTCAGCTCGTTGATGTCGTGCGCGCGGTCGATGACCTCGGCGCCACCGCAGCCCACGAGCACGTCCACCAGGCCTTCGATGCCCCAGAGCTCGTACATGGCCTCGGTCGCGTGGGCGTCGCGCCCGGTGCACAGGCCAAACAGCACGCCGCGCTCGCGCAGGGCGCGGATCGCCGCCACGGTGCGCGGGGACACCGTGTGCTGACTCGTGAGCAGCGTGCCGTCAATATCGCAGAACACGGCTTTGATGTGGCTGAAGGTGGTGTCCATGGGAGCCTTTCTGGGTTGTGCGGCGGTGTGGGGTGTATTCGTGAACGGCGTACATGGTATACCAAGGCGCGGGCGCGGCCCGTCAAAGCAAAAACCACCACAAAGGTGCCCGTTCCCCCTTGTGGTGGTCGAACCCGAAGGGTGGCCGGACCCGGGGCGCAAAGCATCACAACATTCGACGTTTTTCGGCAAAATCGCGATTTTCGCTGAATGTTGTGATGGTTTTACTGCCTTGCGGCACGATCCAAATGCCGGCGGCCAAACAGCAGCAACGCCGCGGGAACCGCCGTCACGACCATGCCCGCCCCTACGAGCGTCTGCTGCACGCCAAATGTCGCCGCCAGCCACGGGGCAATCGCCAGCGGGGCCACGCCGGCGAACATGTTGCCAAAGCCCATGACCGAGTTCACGCGACCGAGCTGCCCAAGCGGGGCCGTCGTTTGCACGATCGTGTTGTGGAGCGGGTTGACGATGCCCCAAGCTATGCCCAGTGCAACCTGGCCGACAAGAGCCACGCCCACGTACGGTGTCCCCACATAGAGCAGGCTTCCCAGACCCACAGACATAAGCGCCACGAGCAGCGTTTTAAGGTTGACCAGGTGCGGCGGCAAGCGGAGCGCGACCACGGCGCCCAGCACCGCGCCCACACCGCTGGCCGACGAGAGCCAGCCCATCCATTCGACACCGACGTGCAGGACATCGCGGTAGAAGAACGATTCCAGCGGGTCGAAGGCGCCGTAGCCAAAGTTCGAGAGGAAGATGATGCAGAACAGTAACGCGAGGACGCTGTTGGTGAAGACTGTCTTGATGCTGGTCGCGAAGGTGACACGAGTGGATGCGCTGGGGTTGGAGCTTTGTCCCGCACGCTCCCCTTCCTCTGCCGAATCGGCATCCGCATGCCCGGCGACATGGCTGGTCTGCGGCCTAAAGCCCCAACCGACGACGAACGCCAGCACAGTAAAGAGCATCATGAGCACGAACACCGCGCGCGACGACGCAGCCGCCGCGACAAAGCCACCCAACGTGGGGCCAACGATGATACTCACGTTTGAAAACATGGCGATGGCGGAGTTGATGTCTTTAAGCTCGACAGGATCGTCGGTGAGGTAGGCCGGATAGGATGTGGCGATGGGCTGGGCGAACCCCATCACAAAGCCCAGGAGCACCGCACCGAGCAGGACGATGCCGGTCGCGCTGCCAAAAACGAGGATCGCCGCGCCGGTTGCCAGCGTGCCCACGATGCTCAGCAAGAAATGACGGCGCGGGCCCCAGGCGTCGAGCGCAGCGCCACCCGCAAAGGATCCCAAGATCACGAATACGTTCATAAAAAGGACGGCCAGCGATGTCGCCACGACCGAGGCATCGTCTGCATAGGTGAGTGTTCCGATAACGCCGATAAAGTAGCTGGTCTGGAAGCCGGTATATATGAGGAAGCGCATTGCCACCAGGTGCTTAGCCTGCGCGGACAGCGATGATTGAGGCTTTGAGAAAAGAGGGGCGAGCATAGAGACTCCTTGTTTCATACGAATACGGGCGGCGGGCATTCGCCACCGTCTGTCAAATCAATCTATCCGTATGAAACATTAAGGACGCATCAAGCCCCTTCTCTCCGTTTTTCGCCCGTCATGAACTACTTGGTAGATTTTAAGGCATGTCCCACGCATCTACCAAAGCAAAAACCACCACAAAGGTACCTGGCCCCTTTGTGGTGGAAACAACGTTTTCCCAGATAAAACCTGCCAAAATAAACCTGTCCCTTTTTGGCAGGTTTTAGGCCAGATGATCTTGGATAAGATCGCAGATGGCTCGGGCATCGTTGATGTTGATGGCTCGGGTCGCAAAGCCGGCATCGAATGCCTGACGTGCCAGGGCCTCGTTGCAGGCAAGGGCCAGCGTGTGGCCGTCGACCAGGTCGAGCGAGCTCTTGCCGCGTAAACGGTCGACACCGGAGCGCGCGACCACGATGTTGTCGAAGCCCTCGGTCTTGTAGCCCTCGATGATCACCACGTCGACATCGTTGTAGCGCGACAGCAGCTCGCGCGCGGGCATCTCGTCCTCCTCGCGCGTGTCGGCGTACTCCGCCCAGCGCGTGGCGCAGATAAGTCCCACGTGCTTGGATCCAGCCTGGTGATGACGCCAGGTGTCCTTGGCAGGCACATCGATATCAAAGCCATGGTGCCCATGATGCTTGAGCGAACCCACGCGCAGGCCGCGGCGGGTGAGCTCGGCGATGACCTTCTCGACGAGTGTGGTCTTGCCCGAGTTTTGGTAGCCGATAAACGCGATCGCGGGGACGGCCGGTGCCGGAGCTGCGGGCGCGACGGCGACGGGTGCACTCGCGGGCGCGTTGCCCGCGGCTCCCACGGCCTCAACAGCAGCAGCCTGACGCTCGGCGCGGTCCCATATGCCCGAGCGGCCACCCTCCTTGTGCAGCAGGCGCACGTCGACGATCTCCATGCCGCGATCGACGGCCTTGCACATGTCATAAATCGTTAGGCACGCGGCACTCGCGCCGGTCAGAGCCTCCATCTCGATACCCGTCTTGCCCGTCACGCCGGCCGTAACCAGTACGTGAAAGCCAACCTGCCCGTCCGTGCGCGCCGGCGCCCAGCCCTCGGGCACGTCCTCGGCCGGCGTCCCCGCCGCAGCGATGGGCGCAATGTCGCACTTGCTCTTAGTAATGAGCAGCGGATGGCACATGGGGATGATGTCGCTCGTGCGTTTGATGGCCATGATGCCCGCCACGCGCGCGCAGGCGAGCACATCGCCCTTTTTGGCGCGGTCCTGCAGCACCATGGCCTGCGTCTCGGGATGCATGAGGATGGTGCCCTCGGCGATGGCGATGCGATGGGTCTCGGCCTTGTCGGACACGTCGACCATGCGCACCTCGCCCTTGGCATCCACGTGCGTCAGCTCGTCGCGACGGGCGTCGCGGGCGGGCTCGGCGACAGCGCTGGCAGACGGCCGCGCGGACGCGTCGGCGTTGCCGGCATTCGCCGCAGCCGTGGCTTTGTGGGCAGACATCGCGGCCCTGCGAGCGGCCTTGGTGGCATCGGCGTACCTGCTCTTGGCCATATGATCATCCTCCGATTTGGGACATAAATCGTTGCGTGCCCTCAATTATCGCGTGTTCCTGCGGTTTGTGGGCCACGGCATCGCGCCAAATCGAAAGTACCTGCATATCATCACCACGGCGCAGCGCCTCACGCACCGAATACTCGGCATCGCTAAACAGGCACGGACGCACGTCGCCATCGGCCGTCAGGCGCAGACGGTTGCAATTCGCACAAAAATGGTTGGACATGGCGCTAATAAAGCCGACCGTTCCCGCCGCGCCCGGAAAGTGCCAATAGCGCGCAGGGCCCGCGCCGGCAGGAGCGTCGTTGATGTCGAGCGGCTCGAGCTCGCCCAGTCCCGCCGCGGCGGCCCCGGCATTGATGCGCGCCCGCAGCTCGTCGCTCGGCACGGTATCGCTCGCGTCCCACAGCTCGGGATTGAGCGCGGGCGCATGCGGGTCCACAGCGCAATGCGAGCTCGTGCGCTCGTCGCCGATGGGCATGTATTCGATAAAGCGCAGGTGGATGGGGCGGTCGACGGTCAGCCGTGCAAGGGTCGCCACATCCTGGTTGAGCCGGCGCACTACAACGCAGTTGACCTTAACGGGCTCAAAGCCCCAAGCCAGCGCCGCGTCGATGCCGGCCATGGTCTGCTCGAGTCGACCCAGGCGTGTGATCTTTCCAAAGAGCGTAGGGTCGAGCGTGTCGAGCGAGATGTTGACGCGGTTAAGGCCGGCATCTTTGAGCTGCGGTGCCAGCTTGGGTAGCAGGGCGCCATTGGTGGTGAGCGAGATGTCCTCGATCTGCGGAATCGCGCGGATGTCGCGAATGAGTGGGATGATGCGGCGGCTGACCAGCGGCTCGCCGCCCGTCAGGCGCACGCGGCGAATGCCCTCCCCCGCCACCAAGCGCACAAAACGGGCGATTTCCTCGGCGCTGAGTAGCTCGTCGTGTGCACGGGGCGCCACGCCATCGGCCGGCATGCAGTAAATGCAGCGGAAATTGCACTTGTCGGTAACGGCAATGCGCAGGTAGTTGATATCGCGGCCAAAGCCGTCATGTTGCACGTGCCCGTCCACGCAGCCCTCCCCTCACGCGGCGTTTTATTCTTCGGAAAACATAATACCCCACGAGAGATTTATGCCGACACCCGTACGACAGGACAGGTCGCTTCGAGCAAGACCGGCCTCCCAAGCCCATCCTCAGCACGCAAACCATCACAACATTCGATGCTTTTCTCGTTTTTGGCAAAAAACGTCGAATGTTGTGATGGTCTGCCTGCCCACGGCACCCCGTAGAAGGACCAAAGCGCCCCTAAAGGCCGCCATCCCAGTGTCGAATCACGAATTCTCGCAGGTCGTTCTGCCGTTTCTGGAACACCTCGCTTCGGTCGCACTTGAGGCCCATAGCGAGCGCGATGGCGTTCATCGCCCGATGCAATTGCAGCTGGTGGGCAAACTGGGTCCCGGTGAGGACGATCATCCTAAAGCCCAGCGCGCTCAGCACGGTCATACGCTCCGCATCCGACGCGCTGCGCTGTTTATCAAGATGGTCCGAGCCGTTGTATTCAATCCCCGTACCGCTCGCAGGCGCATATACGTCGATCTCGAAATACCCGGACTTAGCGAGATACTTGAACTCGTTGGGAACATCGACCCGATGGTTGAGCTCGATCTTGGCGTATCCCAGCCCTCCCTGGGAACGTTTTGCCACGACCATGATTGCGGTGGCCGTCTCCATGGGCGACCGCGCGCCATCGTGCACGCGCCTGAGCACGGCAGCCGCGCGCACAGCCCCCTGACGAGATCGGTTCTCATTGCAATAAGCAATCAAGTCGGCAACGGTATACCTCTGCCCCATCTCGATATAATCGCCTGTCGACAGATGATTCAAATGGTATCGGGCACAGATTTCGTAGCCATATTCCAGCTGCTCGGGCTCACTCATCCACGAACCCGCTTGGACAAAGCACATGGCCTCATCAACCACCAGAAGGCCCTCTGCCACCTCGATAAGATGGCATGGAGGTATCGGCGCCCCAAACACGTGGCACCTAAATCCAGCCGGCGTCGAGCGCTCAAAATCGAAGTTGACGAGCTTATCGATATGATCGAGCTCTTCTCGCGGAATACCAAGCGCAACCAGATAGTCGGTAACGATCCCAACTGCCGTTGAAGCCCTCAGCCCCTTGGTATCTAACCCCAATTTGGGCAGGCCCGCAGTCGGCTCCGCCTCGTTAGCAAGCGAGTCCTCATCGTATAGGCTGCTTGCTCGCGAGAGCGGCTCGGACGGGCGTGCCACGTTGTGGTGCAGCCAGGCAGTCTTATGGGACAGGACGATCGGCAGGTCCATGAGCCCTCCAATGGAGTCGGATAACCAACCTTATTCCCCTGCCCACGGGTCCGCACACCTTCGTGCGCAAGAAAGCGATTCCACCCGATCGAGTGGCAGAAAAACCATCACAACATTCGATGCTTTTCCCGTTTTTAGCGAAAAACGTCGAATGTTGTGATGGTTTGAGGCGAGGCGAAGTGAGGGGCACAGAGGGCCAAAGCATCGCGCTCGGAGCGTGTCTTTTTTCGCCCCACTGTCAACACAAACCTTGACTCTACAATCGTTGTAGGGTTTTCACTACACTGGTACGTAAACAAACCCAGCCAGAAAGCCCTGCCCATGGAACACGACCTCACACGCGGCAATATCCTTAAGACCATCGCGGTCTTTGCTCTGCCCTATATGCTTTCGTACTTTTTGCAGATGCTCTACGGCATGGCCGACCTGTACATGATGGGGCAGTTTAGCGGCGCCGCCGGCATCACCGCCGTGGCAAATGGCGCGCAGACGCTCTATATGATTACCGTGGCACTCGTGGGCCTGGCCATGGGAACCACGGTGGTCGTCGGCCACGCCGTGGGTTCGCGCCGGTTTGACCGCGCCGAGACCGCCATCGGCAACACCATCACGCTCTTTATGGGTGTCTCGGTGGTGCTGGCCGCCATCCTGCTTGCGCTGTGCCCGCAGATTGTGGCGCTCATTGGCACGCCGGCCGAGGCGGTAGAAGGCACCGCCTCCTACCTGCGCATTTGCTTTATCGGCATTCCGTGCATCGCCGCATATAACATCCTTTCGGCCATCTTTCGCGGCCTGGGCGATTCGCGCTCGCCCATGTACGTGATCGGCGTGGCATGCATCATCAACATCGCGCTCGACTTTCTGTTTATCGGGCACATGGGGCTCGGCCCCGTGGGCGCAGCGCTCGGCACGGTAACCGCCCAGACGGTCAGCGTTGCCCTCGCGCTCGTGTGGCTCAAGAGCCGCCGCACGAACATCCACGTTAAGCGCAGCGACCTGCGTCCCCAGCCCGAGGTGCTCGGCAGCATCCTTAAGATTGGCGTGCCCGTGGCCGTGCAGGACGGCTGCATCCAGGTGGCGTTTATGTTTATCACCGTCATCGCCAACCACCGAGGGCTCGTCGACGCCGCCGCCGTGGGCCTGGTCGAGAAGATGATCAGCTTTTTGTTCATTGTGCCGAGTTCCATGGGAGCCACCGTCAGCGCGCTCACGGCGCAAAACGCCGGCGCGGGCAAGGGCGACCGCGCGCGTCAGGTGCTTAAGGACGCCATGACCATCTCGGTGGTGTACGGCTGCCTGATCACGGTGCTGATGTGGCTGGTGGCGCCGGCGTTTATTGGCTTTTTTGCCAAGGACGCTACAGTAGTCGCAGCCGGTACCGGCTATATGCGCAGTTATATTTTCGATGCAATCTTTGCCGGCATCCACATTTGCTTTAGCGGCTTTTTCGCTGCATACGGCAAGAGCTACATCGGCTTTGCGCACAACGTGCTGGCCGTGGCGCTCATTCGCGTGCCCGGCGCGTGGCTGTTGTCGAACGCCTATTCCGACACGCTGTTTCCCATGGGCATCGCTTCGCCGTGCGGATCGATTTTATCGGCAGTCATCTGTGTCGTCGCGTTTACCGTGCTCAACCGCCGCGGAGCTTTTGACAAGCTAGTGGCGTAGCGGGGCGACGCGAGCCGCGCCCCTCCCCTGCTTTTTACCGAAAGGAGCGGTCCCATGACCGACTCGCCAACCGAACATACCGAGGGCCTGCTCCGCATTGGCGAAGTGGCACGCCTGTTTAACCTGAGCGTGGGCACGTTGCGCCATTACGAGCAGATGGGCTTGCTGGACCCGGCGCACATCGATCCGGCAAGTGGGTACCGCTACTACGGATCGCGGCAGCTCTCCACCCTCAACACCATCAGCCACCTGCGCGTTCTTGACTTGCCGCTCGCACAAATCCGCGAGTTTGTGACTACGCGCGATGTGGACCTCATGCAGCGGCAGCTGGCTCAGCAGCAGGAGCTCATCGAACGCAAGCGCCACGAGCTCGAACGCGTGTCGCGCAAAATCGATAACCGGCTTGCCCTGCTGCACAATGCCTTGAACACCGAGCTCGATACCATTTGCACAATCGATACGCCCGAGCTTCGCTGCGCCGTGCTGCGCGAACGCGTTAAGCCTACCGACGCCTATGCGCTGGAGTGGCAGATTCGTCAGCTGCAGAAGGGGCAACACGAGACCTTTGTCTTTCTGGGCAACTTGGGCGTTGGGATTAGCGCCGAGCGCCTGGCCGCCGGCGACTTTAACGGCTACGACGAAGTCTTTCTGCTGCTTGATGACACCGATGAGTACTTGGGCGACGTCGAGACGCGGCCCGCCTCGCGCTGCCTGACCCTAAGCTTTCGCGGCACGCACGCGCAGGCAGCCCCGCGCTACGAGCAGCTGCTCGGCTATATGCGCGAACATAACCTGACACCCGCCGGTCCGTCGCGCGAGATTGCCCTCATCGACGACATCATCAGCGACGATCCCGCGACCTACGTGACGCAGATCACAGTGCCGGTCGCCCCGTCCAAATAAGAACCGCCCGGAAGGCAGTTCAATCATGCTTTCCGGGCGGTTCTTCAATTTGGTTATCAATGCGCTAAGCCTGGGGCACCTGACCAGTCGCCAGGATCTGCTCGAGCGCGTCCTCGTCCAGCACGGGTACGCCCAGCTGCTCGGCCTTGGTGAGCTTGGAGCCCGCTTTGGGGCCGGCGACTAGATAGCTCGTCTTCTTTGAAACACTGCCCGAGACCTTGGCACCAAGCACCTTGAGCGCCGCGCCCGCCTCGTCGCGGGTGCGGTTGACGAGCGTGCCGGTGAGCACGAAGGTCAGGCCCGCGAGCGGCTGCGCATCAGCAAGCTCGCCCGCCACGCCAGCATCGGCTGCGGCTTGCGCGTGCGCGGCGCCCAGGTCGACCTCGAGCGACAGGCCCGCTTGGCGCAGGCGCTCCAGCACGGCAAGGTTCTCGGGCACGGCCAGGAACTGCTTGACGCTCGCCGCAATCTTGGGACCGATGCCCTCGCACTCGGCGATGTCCTCTTCGCTCGCCAAGATGAGCTTGTCAATCGACAGGAATCGCTCGGCGATGACCTCGCCCACGCTCTTGCCCACGTGGCGGATACCCAGGGCAAACAGCACGCGACCGAGCGGCTGGCTCTTGGACTTGTTAAGCTCGGCGACGATCTTTTCGGCCGTCTTGAGGCCCACCGGAATGGAATCGCCCTTCTTAACGCCCTTTTTGCTGTTGGAGCTGGCATAGATGCGGCCCGTGTCCAGGCCGGCGATGTCGTCGACCGTGAGCTGGTAGAAGTCTGCGACATCGTGGATCAGGCCGGCGGCAATCATCTTGTCGACGATCTCGTCGCCCAGGCCGTCGACGTCCATGCAGCCGCGGCTCACCCAGTGGAGCAGGCGCTCCTTGAGCTGCGCGGGACAATCGATGGAGACGCAGCGGTAAGCGACCTCGCCGTCCTCGTGGACCACGGGGCTGCCGCACACGGGGCAGACCTCGGGCATGTGCCAGTCGACCGAATCGGCCGGGCGCTTGTCGAGCACCGGGCCCACGACCTCGGGGATCACGTCGCCCGCCTTGTGCACGATGATAGTGTCGCCCTCGCGCACGTTTTTGCGGCGAATCTCGTCGATGTTGTGCAGCGTGGCGCGCGCGATGGTGGAGCCGGCAACCGTCACCGGATCGAACTCGGCGACCGGCGTGAGCACACCGGTGCGGCCCACCTGGATGCGAATTTCGCGCAGGACGGTCTGCTTTTCCTCGGGCGGGAACTTAAAGGCAATGGCCCAGCGCGGTGCGCGGGCGGTAAAGCCCAGGTCGAGCTGCTGTTGGAAACTGTCCACCTTTACGACCACGCCGTCGATGTCGTAATCCAGGTCACCGCGGTGCTCGAGCGCCTGGGCACAGAACTCGTGGACCTCGGCCGGCGTGGCGCAACGAGCCACGTTGGGGTTGACACTAAAGCCGGCGCTACGCAGCCAATCGAGGAACTCGCGCTGGCTGTGGACGTGCAGCGGGTCGGTATCGGCGATGGCGTATATAAAGGTGGCAAGGTCGCGGCGCGCCGTGACCTTGGGATCCTTCTGACGTAGGCTGCCGGCGGCAGCGTTGCGCGGGTTGGCGAAGGGGTCGCGGCCCTCGACATCGGCCTCGTCGTTCAGGCGTACAAAGCTGCCTTTGGGCATATAGACCTCGCCGCGCACCTCAATGGTGCGCTCGCGATCGGCGCCCATGTGGGCGAGTGCCGGCTCGGACAGGTGCATGGGCACGTCCTTGATGGTACGGACGTTGAGCGACACGTCCTCGCCCGTGGTGCCGTCGCCACGTGTGGCCGCACGTACGAAGGTGCCGTTTTGATAGGTAAGCGCGACGCCCAGACCGTCGATCTTAAGCTCGCAGGTATAGGTGACGCTACCGGCACCGAGCGCATCCTCGGTGCGTTGGAGCCATGCATCGAGCTCGTCCAGATCCATGGCATCGTCCATGGAATACATGCGCGCCATATGCGTGACCGGCGTAAACTGCTCGCTCACGTAGCCGCCCACGCGCTGGGTATAGCTGTCGGGCGTCACCAGGTCAGGATAGGCCGCCTCGATCTCCTGCAGCTCAACGAGCATTTTGTCAAAGGCGGCGTCCGTGATCTCGGGCGCGTCGAGCATGTAGTAGCGGTACGCGTGGTAGTCGAGCTCGTGGCGCAGCTCGGCCGCGCGCGCTGCCGCCTGGGCACGGGCATCGGTCGGTGCGGTGGCTTCCGCGGTCGTGGGCGTTTCGGTATCGATGTCCACACCGTCACCAAACAGGCTCGATTGCTCCATAGCGGCACTCCTTCGCTCGATTTCAAACGGATACAAGAGTACCACCGGTCACCATGGGGCCGAATAGCCCTTTCGAACCGCACCGAATCGGCAGCGGCCGGACCGGGGTGGATCGCGCGATCAAACCATGCCCTGGCCGTTTCTAAATGATCCGTTTTCCTCCGTCCCCAACGGATCAATAAGAAAAGAGGGGCTGTCCCACACTTGGCGGGACAGCCCCTCTGGCTTCGGCATATGCGAAACGGCTCGCTAGTAGCCCTGGCCGTAGCCTTGACCCTGGCCCTGGCCCTGCTGGCCCAGCAGCTCCTCCAGGTACTGGCGCAGCTGCTCGTCAGTAATACCGCCGTTGCCAGTGTCGGTCGAACTGTCGTCCTGCTGCTGGTTCTGCAGCTTCTCATCGGAGCCCAGCTCAACCGTGACCTTCTTCTCCTCCTTGCCGCGCATAAGCGTAATCTCGACCTTCTCGCCCACCTCGTGGCTGCGCAGTGCGATGATCAGGCCATCGGCGCTCGTGATCTCGTCGTCGCCCAGCTTGGTGATGACGTCGCCCTCTTGGATGCCAGCCTTGGCGGCAGGACCGTCCTCGACGACGCTCGCCACATACGCGCCGCTATCGGTGCTCAGCTTGTTGGTGCGGGCGTTGAGCGCATTGACGCTCGAAAGCGTAGCGCCCATGTACGGATGCACCGGCGTCTTGCCGTCGATGATCTGGTCGGCAATGTTCTTGGCGTAGTTAACGGGAATGGCAAAGCCCACGCCCGAGCTGGAGCCCGAGTAGCTCTCGATGAGCGAGTTGATACCCACGAGCTCACCATTGTCGTTGACGAGCGCGCCGCCGGAGTTGCCTGGGTTGATGGCGGCATCGGTCTGAATCATATTGGCATAGATGGTGTTACCGCTGGTAGAGCTCATGGCCGTTGAGCGGTAGAGCGCCGAGACGATACCGGTGGAGACAGACTGTTCGTTGCCAAACGGCGAACCGATCGCCATGACCCACTCGCCCACGTTGAGCTTGGAGGAGTCACCGATCTCGATCGGCGTGAGCTTGGAGGCATCGGCATCCTTGAGCTTGATGACGGCCAGGTCGCTCGAGGCGTCGTTGCCCACGAACTCGGCCTCGTAGGTGGTGCCGTCGTCCATGGTCACCACGTACTGGTCATAGCCATCGACCACGTGGTTGTTGGTGAGGATATGGCCCTCGGTATCGAGCACCACGCCCGAACCGACGCTGCCCGAACTATCCGACTCATCAGCAGACTGCGAAAGCGAGCCATTCTGGCTGCCGCTCGAAGTGGCGGTAATGGAAACCACGGAGGGCAATGCCTTGGCAGAAACGGCCTCGGCCAGCGTGGTGTCCTCGGAGTCGATCGTAATCTTTTGCGTCGACGAACCCGAAGCACCCGCCGTCACGGCGTTCTTGCCGCCACCGATATTGAGCGTACCGCTCATAATGAGCGCGATGACCAGCAAGGCGCCGCACGCACAACCGGCAAGCGCCGTAATAAAGATCGGCAGCTTTTTGGTCTTGGTCTTGACCACCGTGTGCTTGTTTACAACCTGCTGGCTGCCCAGCGGCTTGCCGGTCTGCGTGTCGTAGGCCTGCACGTAGGGAATGCTGCTGTCGGCAGGCGTCGACTCCACCTGCACACGCGGCTGCTGCTGAGTCTCGCCGGCGTTGCCCGCGTCCTGGGGACGCTGGGAATCGTTCTCGCTCATAGCTGCGATCCTTTCGTCTAATAACCAAAGGCCCGCCAAACATGTGGCGGGCCATCATTGTTCACGTTGAGTTGTACCCCAATATGCGGGCGAACGTGTATGAGAACGCAATCTTTTAGGAAGGCTTAAGTTCTGCTGCAGGCCCAAAAGGAACCCGCACCTGCGTCAAAACCACCACGAAGGTGCCTGTCCCCTTTGTGGTGGAAATCTAGTCCTTAAACAGATAGCCCACACCGCGGACGGTGGTGATGTGTGCCGCGATCTGCGGGCCCACCTTGGAGCGGATGCGTCGAATGTGCACGTCGACGGTGCGCGTGCCGCCGCAGTACTCAAAGCCCCACACGCGGTGCAGCAGCACTTCGCGGCTGTAGGCACGGTTGGGGTGCGTCGCCAAAAAGCTCAGCAGCGAGTACTCCATCAGCGTCAGGTCGATAGGCTCGTTATCGAGCGTCACCTGGTAGGTAGCCAGGTTGATCTCGAGGTTATCGATGTTGAGTACATCGTCGGCGGTGACGGTCTCCTCCTCGCCCATCAGGCGCTGCGCGCGAGCCTTGAGCTCGTTGGGCGTCGCCGTGGGGCATACAAAGTCGGCATGCGCGTGGTTCGGCAGGCGCAGGGTGCCGAGCGCCTCGTCGTCGACGATCACCAGCATGGGGACGCCGCCGCGATCGTCAAGCCACTTGGCAATCTGATCGATGCGGTCGCTGCGGATGCCATCGGAATCGAGGATCAGCAGGTCAAAGTCGTGCGCCGCAGTCGGCGAATCGGGGGTTGCCAGGCTCACCTCGACACCCAGGGTGGTCGTCAAGCTGCGGGCAAACTCGTGGAAGCGCGTCGTGCGCGCCATGAACAGGGCACTCTTTTCGGACATATCGGCCTCCAAAGAAATGAGCTCAATCGTACTGGAACAAGCCAGCGCGATTAGGAGTTCGCCAGATAATGCTTGATCTCCCACTCGGTGATCGTAGACTCAAACTTATGCCACTCGTCGCGCTTCTTTTTGAGGAAGAAGCTGTGGATGTGCTCGCCGAGGGCATCCTTCATAAACTGCGAGTCCTCAAACACGTCGAGCGCCTCTTTGAGCGAGCGCGGCAGCGGCGTGTAGCCGGCCTCGACCATCTGACGGTCGGTAAGCTTGAGCGTCTCAGCCGTTGCCTCGGGCGGGAGCTCCAGCTTGCGCTCGATGCCGTCCAGACCAGCCGCCAGCGTGACGGCGTTGACCAGGTACGGGTTGGCCATGGGGTCGGGGCTACGAAGCTCGATGCGCGTGGACAGCTGCTTGCCGGGCTTGTAGACCGGGATGCGGACCATGCTCGCGCGGTTGCGCAGGCCCCACGTGGCGTACTGCGGCACGGAGTCGCCGCCCGTGGTGATGCGCTTGTACGAGTTGACCGTGGGGTTGGTGATGGCGCTGATCTCGCGCGCGTGCGCCAGAATGCCGGCCATGTAGTGCTTGGCGATATCGGAGAGGTGGTACTTCTCGTCGTCCTCGCCCCAAAAGACATTGTTGCCGTCGTGGTCGAACAGCGACTGATGCAAAAACATGGCGCTGCCGTCCTCGCCCGCCAACGGCTTGGGCATAAAGGAGGCGTGGCAACCGCTCTCGTAGGCCTGCTGCTTAATGATGAGTTTGGCCGTGGTGATGGCGTCGGACATGCTCAGGGCCTCGGCATGGCGCAGGCTCATGCCGTGCTGCGAGCGGCCGGCGGCGTGGAAGGTGTACTCCACGGGCACGGACATCTTCTCGAGCGTGAGGACCGTGTTGCGGCGCAGGTCGCGAGCGGCATCGCTCACCGAAAGATCGAAGTAGCCCACGTTGTCGAGCGGCTCAGGGGTGTGCTCGTCGGGGAAGTAGTAATACTCCAGCTCGGCGCCCACGTTGAGCAGGTAGCCAGCCTTCTCAGCCTTGCGGAACATGCGGCGCAGGGCATCGCGCGGGTCGCCGGCAAACGGCTTGCAATCGGGAGTGCACACGTCGCAGAACACGCGGGCGACGCCGTTGTGGCTCGGGCGCCACGGCAAAATCTGGAAGGTCGAAGCATCGGGAAACGCCAGCATGTCGGCTTCCTCGGGCGTGGCAAAGCCCTCGATGGCCGAGCCGTCAAAGCCAATACCCTCCTCAAAAGCGACCTCGAGGTCCTCGGGGCTAATGGCAAAGTTCTTGAGGCGGCCGAGAATGTCGACAAACCACAGACGCACAAAGCGGATGTCACGCTGCTCTACGGAGCGGAGTACGTAATCAATGTTCTGCTGGTTCATGTCGCTCCCCTTTCTTTCGGGCGGGTTTCGACTGGTCTATATCGCAGATACTATCGCAGAAAAATGTTTCCGCAGGGTTAAAGCGTATCAAGCGCTCAAAAAACGTGTGCGCAGGCGGGTGCCAAGCACGAACAGACCGACTCGGACAGGCGGCTAGCACGAGGTCGAGGCGCGGTGTTCGATGTGACCGGGAATCTCGATGCGCTTGGGGGCGAGCTTTGCGGCCTCGCCCACCGTGGTGGTGACAACGTCGATACGCTCGGACAGGCGCTCGACCACGCGCTCGGCAATGGTGAGGGTGTCCTGCGCGGCCGTGGTCACGCCACCAAAGAGCACATGGTTCCAGGGGTAGTCGTCAAACGTTGCGATCTTGAGACCCGCCGGCAACGACAGTCCCAACTGTGCCAGTGCCTCGGTCAGGCGCAGAAAGACCAGGCCGTTGACGGCAATGAGGCCGAGCTTTTTACCTGCATAGCCGCGGATGGTCTCGTCCAAACGGCCAACGCCCGTGGCACCGCCATCGGCCAGGGTGACGACCTCGCCCGCAAGGCCGCGGCGCGAAAGCTCTTCGACAAAGGCCTCGGCGCGCTCGCGACGGACGGGGCTGTCGTCGCTTGCCTCGGTGAGCAGGCACAGGCGCTCGCTGCCCGCAGCGGCCAAGGCGTCTACCAAGCCGGCGACCAACTCACGGTTGTTAGATGTCACCAGATCGACACCGCCGGTGGCAACATCGCGGTCGAGCAGCACAACGGGCAGGCGTCCCGCTGCCGCGGCGATCGCCCCGTCATTGCCTCCGCAGGTGTTGACGACCAGGCCGTCCACGCCGGCATCGATAAGCCTGGTGAGCGACTCGGCCTCCTTGGCGGGATCGTTGCCGCTAATGGCCGTCATAAGCGAGCAGCCGCGCGCGGCGGCACTGGTGGAAAGTCCTTCGAGCATGGCACTGGAGAACGGGTTGGCGATGTCGGCCAGGATCACGCCGATGAGGTTGGTGCGTGAGCTGCGCAGATTGCGTGCGGCGGCACGTGGGCGATAGCCGGTGCGCTCGATAACCGCCGCGATGCGAGCGCGGGTTTCCTCGGTCATCTGCCCGGGGCGGTTGTTGAGATAGCGCGAGACCGTGGCCGGGCTCACGCCCGCCTCGGCGGCAATGTCCTTGATTCTCATCTGCGCCATGGCGCACCCCGTTTCCCAATTGTCAGCAGTCTGAGCCATTTTAGGCATTTTTTAAAAATCTCGGTTGCAAAACGCTGTAGGTGAGCAGCGTCGTTTTTGCGTCTCGAGCAGATGCGATAATGGGCTAGATAGCCGAGTCTTTAGACAGCTCAAAGTAGTCGGGATGTAAGGCGATAACCGGGCCCTGCTCCTCGGGCATCAGATGCAAGTGTGTCTCGGCCAGATAGCTCGCCGCATCGGTATCGCCCCTCTTAATAGCCTCGAGAATTCGGCGATGCTGCCGACGAATCGGCTCCCAATCCAGATCCTGCGACACCATACGCAGCCAGTTATACCGCTCGAAATGCGTATTGATGCTCTTCATCCAATCCCACAGCATGTGGCGACCGGCAATCACAAAACACATCTCATGGAACAGGTTGTCCAGATCGAAAAAGCGACGCGTTTCGCTATGGTCGAGCGACTCGGACTCGGCAAGAATCTGCTCAAGCCGATGCTTTTGCTCGGGCGTAGCAGCCGAACAACATTTAATGAGCACGCTTCTCTCGAGTTTCTCGCGCAAAAAGCAGGCGTTTTCGGCGCGTTCCATGCTGATCTTAGAGACGTAGGTGCCGCTTTTGGGACGCGTTTCCACCAGCTCCTGCTCACGCAGGCGCACAAAGGACTCGCGAATGGGCGTACGCCCGATCCCCGTCTCCTTTTCCAGACCAATCGCCGAAAGGCGCGTGCCGGGCCTGAGTTCGGCATAGATGATCTTGGAGCGCAGTGCGTTGTATGCCTGATCTTGCAGGCTCTGATAATGCTGGTGTTGTTCCATAAAGCCCTCGGATGAAGCCCACGGTTTGTCGAATATCACCCGTAATACTATCGCATCCCCCGCCCCCTCATAAGTTGCGGTGGAATAGTTCCTGCTCAAAGCCTTCAGCAGCAAAAACAGGAACTATTCCACCGCAACTTCCAACAGTCTTTTTGGGACGGGGCTTTTTTGGCTACCCTGAGCCGCAGGTCGGCCCCTTGCCACAAAAGGGGCCCATCTACTACGTTAACGCGGAGAGCCCAGACCATGCTGAAAAGTGCAAAAACAAAACCGCTGGTAGAGAGCTTATCGATTTTCAAAATAGCCGGCTATGGTTGTCCTCTGCGGCTTAAACGTAGTAGATAGGCCCTATTCGTGGCACAGCACTACTCCATCCCAAATTGGCACCCCGAGCCCTCGTGAGTTGCCAACAAGCTGTTCGCCCAGCGCTTTATCCACGCGGCATTTGGAAAATAGCACCACCGCAAAACTCGCGAGTAGCGCTTACTTTGCTATATCTTGCTATACTTTGCTATATCTTGCTATATCTTGAGCAAAGGTGGCTCACATGCAAACAAACCCTTTTAAGCCCACAGCAGGTAAAACACCTCCCACGATTATCGGCCGCGAAGATGTACTTGAAGAATTCAGTGAAGGCCTCACCAACGGGCCTGGTGCCCCTGGGCGCCTAATGCGCATAGCCGGCGTGCGTGGAACGGGCAAGACGGTCCTCCTTGACGAGTGCTCACGTTTGGCGCAAAGCCGTGGCTGGACGGTCATAAAAGAGGTCGCAACCGAGGGACTTTGCCAGCGCATTCTCGAACAGCTGCAGCCCAAATTCCAGGCCAAGCACGCCAGATTTGAGCCCACCGTAGCTGGCATATCCATCGGCAGCATAGATATTGAACGAATCGGCCCATCGCTACGCGACGCCATGAGACAGACAATATCCAAGAATGGAAATGGCCTGCTCATCACTCTCGACGAGGTTCAAGACGCAGAGCTCGATGAGGTCCGAACGCTCTCCATTGCGATTCAGCAGGTTATCGGCGAAGACCTTGATATCGCCTTTGTTTTTGCGGGTCTGCCTTCGATGATTGAAAGCATCATCAACGGAAAGACACTTGCGTTTTTGCGCCGCGCCCTCCCCTTTGACCTGAAGGCTGTGGCAGTAACCGAAGTGTTGTACTCCCTCGAGGAAACCATTGAAGCGTCTGGCGTGGAGTTGCAGCCAGGTATTGCCGGCCAACTTGCCGAGGCAACGCAAGGCTATCCTTTCATGATCCAACTCGTTGGATACTACGCATGGCAGTTGGCGAGACGCGCGCATACAGCGATTATTGGAGAAGAAGAAGCCGAGCGCGGCATTGCAACGGCACGCGAACGCTTCTGCGCCATGGTGATTGAGCCCGCGCTGCAGCGCATTCCGCCCACGTGCATCGCTTATCTGCTGAGCATGGCGTCTTTGGGGCAGACGAGCTCGACCAGCATGGTTGCCGATGCCCTAAACAAAACGCCTCAACAGGTGAGTTCCGTCCGCAGCCGCCTGTTAAGAGAATCGATTATCGAGGCTCCCTCGTACGGCAAGGTCTCATTTGCCATCCCCTACATGCGCGACTATCTCTACGAGCACAAAGCCGAACTTGAAGTTGAACTGTAGAAACGGCAACTGCCCTGCAAGACGAAAACCGTTTTCATACGGATTTAAAGCAGACGTAAACGGTTTTCGTCTGTTTTACGTTCGGAAATAAGACGCAAATTGCACTTTCGTATGGTTTTACGCCAAACGCAACACGCTTTCGTCCGGCTATGCGTCCCCAATCCAGACGAAAAAGGCCCCGAGCTCGTGTGAGCTCGGGGCTCTTTGTGCCGCACATCTATGAGAGGAATTATTCGATGCATACGGGCGCTACTCCATGAAGCCGCCCTGGGATGGCGGCAACCTCGTCAATGGGGCCAGGTTTACATGCGCCAAGTTGGTGCAAAGTAACCTGCCCCCACGCAACAAGGGGTTGACTAGAGCTCGCAGGCAACCTTATAGCCATCGCCGATGGCATCGCGGATGTTGCCACACTTCTGGGCATCGCCCAGCACGTGGACAGCAACGCCAGCAGCGGCAAGGTCGTCGGCCAACTTGGTATTGGGACGATAACCCATGGCCAGCACCAGCGTATCGGCATCGGCGATGGTGTAAATCTCACCATCCTTTTCGTAGCTGATGGCGTCCTCGGTAATCTCGGTCACCTTGGCCTCGGTCAGCACGTGGACGCCCTTGGAGAGCATGCGCGTGATGAGCACCGCGCGGCCGGCACCGCCCTCGTTGGCGGCAAGCGTCTTGGTCATCTCGATAACAGTGACATCGCGATTGGCCGGCGACAGGTCGTTGACCAGCGGGGCCAGGTAGTCGGCCGTCTCGCAACCGACGGTGCCGCCGCCCACGATGACGATCTTCTTGCCCGGGAAAGCCTTGCCGCCCAGCAGGTCGTCGGCCGTCATAACCTGCTTAAAGCCCTGCATGAAGGCCGGAGCGATGGGCTCGGCGCCATAAGCCAGGACGACCTCGTAGCCGGCATAATCGCGCTGAATGTCCTCGGCAGTAAGCTCGGTGCCAAATATGCACTTCACGCCGGCCTCGGCCAGGCGACGATACTGGTACTTGATCACGCGGGTGAGTTCCTGCTTTGCCGGCGGAACGGCCGCGATGCGCATCTCGCCACCCGGTTCATCCTGCTTATCCACGAGCACCACGTTGTGGCCGCGCTTGGCGGCAATGTAGGCTGCCTCCATGCCCGCAGGGCCAGCGCCCACAACGAGCACGTTCTTGGCCTCGGCGGCAGGCTCGTAGCCGGCCTCGTCGCGCTCCACGTCCGGGTTGACGGTGCAGGAGATGCGCTTGCCAAACATAATGCCGTTCAGGCAGCGCAGGCAGCCAATACAGGGACGGATGTCGTCGGCGTTGCCGGCAGCGGCCTTATTGCAGAACTCGGCATCGCACAGATTGGCGCGGCCCATCATGCAGATGTCGGCAGCGCCGTCCTCGATCAGCTCCTCGGCAATCCAGGCCTCATTGATGCGGCCGACCGTGGCGACGGGAATGTTGACGTGCTTCTTAATCTCGCGCGAGCAGGCGGCGTGCGAGGCCTGCTGCGTACCGGCGGCGGGAATCGCGGAGCCGCGCTTGATGGTGGTACCGCCCGACACGTGAATCATGTCGACGCCGGCCTTCTCCAGGCGACGCGAGACGTAGATCATGTCGTTGAGGGTCAGGCCGCCATCGGTGTACTCATCGCCCGAGATACGAACGTCGATGATAAAGTCCTTGCCGCAGCGCTCGCGAATCTCGGCGATGACCTCGAGCAAGAAGCGCATGCGGGCGTCGAGCGAGCCGCCGTACTCGTCGGTACGCTTGTTGTAGAGCGGGGTCAAAAAGCCGCCGAGCATACCGTGGGCGTGTGCCGCATGGACCTCGACGCCATCGACACCGGCCTTCTGCATGCGCACGGCAGCGTCGCCAAACTGATGCGTGAGCTCGTGGATCTCATCGACCGTGATGGGGCGCGGCGCCTCGCGGGCATAGGACGGGCCCACAAAGGACGGAGCGATCAGGCGCGGCGTGCCCGGAATGTTAAAGGCCATGTAGGCGGGGTGGAAGAGCTGCGGCATGATCTTGCATCCGTACTCGTGGACGGCTGCGGCGAGCTTTTCCCAGCCGGGGATAAACGTGTCGTCGTAGCAGCACATGTCACCCGGCAGATAGGTATAGGTGGGCTCGACCGTCACGACCTCGGTGATGATGAGGCCCACACCACCCTTGGCGCGGGCGCGGTAGTGGTCGACCAGATCGTCGGTCACATAGCCATGATCGGCCAGGTTGGTAGATACCGGCGGCATAAAGACGCGGTTCTTGACCTCGGTTGTACCGACCTTGATGGGGCTAAAGAGCATCGGATAGGCAGAGGACTCCATACAGGCTTCCTTTCGTTTGAGCCGCTCGGCGGCAGTTGCTAACGTACTTATCCTATCAGCAACTGCCGTATTCGCAGTCAAACATGCCCAAACGCCGGTCGACTAATGAATACCGCGGCCCAAGTCTTCGGCGATTTTGTCCACGCCCTTAAGTGCGGCACAGATCTTTTTGTTGGAGCAATGCCCCGTGCAAACGCCACCCTGAGCGCAGTCGGCGCAGGTGCCCTTGCGGTAGATGCGCACGCATACCGCGACAAACGCAATACCGATAACAGCCAGTACAACAATATCGATAGGTGCCATAGCAAGCCTCCTCTAGTTAACCACCACTTACTTTACCCCATTCTCCACCTACCAAAAAGGGACAGGTTTGTTTTGGTCGGTTTTATCTGCGGAAACGCCACATCTCTCCCACCAAAAAGCCCGAGTGTCGCTGGGACACCCGGGCTCGTGGAAAGGGGTTAATCCTTATTCGGACTTAAGCGGAAACTGCGGCGGAAGCAGTGTTGGTCTCGTCCTCATCGGTCCATGCATGCTTGGGCATGGGACGGAAAATCTGGAAGAGCATCGCAACCAGCAGCACAATGGCCACAACCGTCCAGATACCAAACTGCCCAAGGACAAGCAGGTTGTAGAACTGGTTGATGAACAGGCCGATCACCCAAGCGAAGGCGCACTCGTAGCCGATGGCAATCGCGGTCCACTTGCCAGAGTCCATCTGGTTGCGGATGGTGCCAATGGCGGCAAAGCACGGAGCGCACAGCAGGTTGAAGGCGCCGAAGGCAACGCAAGCGCCCATGGTGGGGAACATGCCGGCAAACGCGGTCCACAGGCTCGGGTCGGTCTCGCCCGCGTCGGCGACGGACAGCAGCGAGCCGGCGGTGGCGACGACGTTCTCCTTGGCGACGAGGCCAGAGACGGTCAGTGCGGTTGCCTGCCAGGTGCTAAAGCCGAGCGGGGCGAAGATCCAAGCGACCAGGTTGCCCAACATGGCGAGCACGGAGTAGTCCATGAACTCCTCGGGGATGCCGTCCATCGCAGGCAGAAAGCCAAAGGAACCGTTGTAGCTACCAAAGTTGGACAGGAACCAAACCACGACAGTGGACGCGAAGATGACCGTGCCGGCCTTCTTGATAAAGGCCCAGCAGCGCTCCCACACGTGCAGCGCCCAAGAGCGGATCGCCGGGAAGTGGTAGGCGGGAAGCTCCATAACGAACGGCGTCGGGCGACCGGCGAAGAGCTTGGTCTTCTTGAGCATAAGGCCCGAGGCGATGACGGCAAAGACGCCCAGGAAGTAGAAGAGCGGGCTGATCCACGCCGCGGTGGTGGAAGAGTCGCCGATGATGGAACCCATGAGCAGGGCGATGATCGGCAGCTTAGCGCCGCAGGGGATGAACGTGGTAGTCATGACCGTCATGCGGCGGTCCTTCTCGTTCTCGATGGTCTTAGTAGCCATGACGCCGGGGACGCCGCAGCCCGAAGACACGAGCATGGGGATGAACGACTTACCGGACAGGCCAAAGCGGCGGAACACGCGGTCCATGATGAAGGCAACGCGGGCCATGTAGCCGCAGTCCTCCAGGAAGGACAGCATCACAAAAAGCAGGAACATCTGCGGCACAAAGCCGAAGATGGCGCCCAGGCCGCCGACGATACCGTCACAGACGAGCGAATCGACCAGGCCACCGTCCTCGGTGCCACCCGCCACAAGTGCGTCGTGGACCATGGTGGTAATACCCGGAACATAGGGGCCGTACTGCGCCGGGTCGACCGAGTCGGCATTGTCGCCCGCAGCCTCGACAGCCTCATCGTAAGCGTCGCGGCCCTGGCCGAGCACATACCAACCGTCGGTACCAAAGAGCTGGTCGTTGGTGAAGTCGGTCACCGTGCCGCCCAAGGTAGAAACGGCGATGTAGTACACGCAGAACATGATGACGACAAAGATCGGCAGGCCCAGAATACGGTTGGTAACCACGCGGTCGATCTTCTCGGAGGTGCTCATCTTGGCCGGGGCCTTGGTGAGGCACTCGTCGATGATGTGCGCGATCACGCCGTAGCGCTCACCGGTGATGATGGACTCGGCGTCGTCATCGCAATCCTGCTCGCACTGGGCGACCAGCTGCTCTACGCGAGCAGCCTTCTCCTTAGTGAGGTTGATGAGCTTGCAGGCGTCCGCGTCGCGCTCAAACAGCTTGACAGCGTAGTAGCGGCGCTTGTTGGCGGGAACGCTCGCCGGAAGGTTATTCTCGATGTGCGTCAGAACGTCCTCGATGGAGGAATCGAACTTGTGCTCCGGCACCTGGCCCTTGGAAGCAGCAGACTTCTTAACCTGCTCGAACAGCTCCTTGATGCCCTTGTTCTTAAGGGCCGAGATCATCATGACCGGGCAGCCGAGCTTCTTGGAAAGCTTGTCCGTGTCGATCTTATCGCCGTTCTTCTCGACCAGGTCGGCCATGTTGAGGGCAACGACCACGGGCAGGCCGGTCTCGATAACCTGAAGCGCCAGGTACAGGTTACGCTCGAGGTTGGTGGCATCGACAACCTGGACGACAACATCGGGCTCGCCGCTCATGAGGTAATCGCGCGAGCATTGCTCCTCGGGGCTGTAGGGGGAAAGCGAGTAGATGCCAGGGAGGTCCGTGATGGTAACGTTCTTGTCGCTTAGGAGCTTGGCCTCCTTTTTCTCAACCGTGACGCCGGGCCAGTTGCCAACGTAGCCGTTGGCGCCGGTGATCAGGTTGAAAAGCGTGGTCTTGCCGCAGTTGGGGTTACCCGCCAGCGCGACATGGATCTGAGAATCCGCCATTCAATCCTTCTTCCTTGTGTGCCTGCGCTGCTTTCTCCGCGCAGGCTGGATAATGTGCTTCAAAGTTGCAGCATCAAGTTAGAAATACCTAACTTTATCTGCAGAAATATACGCCGCGAGCCCTTACTGGACCTCGACGACAGCCGCCTCCTCCTTGCGGATGGAAAGCTCGTAGCCGCGCACGTTGATCTCGACCGGATCACCGAGCGGTGCAACCTTCACGACCTTGAACGAAGTGCCCTTGATGAGCCCCAGGTCCATAAGGTGGCGGCGAAGCGCACCCTCACCGTGAAGCTTGACGATAGTGGAGCTCTCGCCCACCTTAACGTCACCCAACGTCTTCATTTACTTGTCCCCCTTTCAGTGCGTACAGAAATACCGTCGACTAACCGACGGTCATGATGTGCATGGCAACCTTGGAATCGATACCAAAGCGTGCGCCCAGCACAGTGACGATGATATTGGCGCCACTCGAGCTCACCACGTGGATTTCGTTGCCCTCGACAAAGCCGAGGTCCTTGAGGTGGTGCTTCATATCCTCATTGCCCTTTACACGAGACACGCGCACGGTTTCGCCCGCTTTTACCATCGAAAGCGGCATTGCCGGCATCTGCGGTCCGCAAGACATGACTGGGCTCCTAACATCGATTCGTCCTTCACATCGACGCAGCAAAAGTTAACCACGCCTATGTTCGCTTTAGTAAACTAACACGTGGTTAACTTTTTGGAAAGGGTCCCCATCCAGATTTCGAAAAAGTTTCCCATACGAAACAAAGGCACCGCAAAGACCATCTCTTTGCAGTGCCTATTGATACCAATTTATGCAACAGAGGGGACTGCCCCTTTGTCACATTGTTGAGGTTAAAGCGAGAGGTTTCTGATCGACGTGACGCAGGAGGCCTCATCCACGCCCGAAACACGGAACACGACGTCTTCGCCACATTCGCCGCAGAGTGCCATGAGCCCTATAACGTCGCGGCCATCCGTGTGGCGATCGCCGATACTGACTGACACGTCGCTACGATGCTTGGCAATGATGTCATAGAGCAGCGCAACCGGGCGGGCATGTAATCCCAACGGATCTTTAATCGTCTTTGTAAACTCGACCATGTCCCCTCCCACGACATCGCACATTCGGCCGGCAAACCCAGCCACGTGGTAGTTATTGTACGTTACCGGCCGCATCCCCGTCCCAAAAAAAACGAGGGAAGGCACGCGTCCTTCCCTCGCAACGGGCAATATGTAGCCGCTTGCCTACATCAGGCGCAGGCTGACGTCCTTGAGCTGGGCGCCACTAACGGCACTCGGGGCGCCCGACATGAGGTCGGAGCCGCTGGCCGTCTTGGGGAACGCCATGACGTCGCGGATGGAGTCGGAGCCGGTGAGCAGCATGCACACGCGGTCCAGGCCCAGAGCGAAACCGCCCATCGGGGGCGCACCAAACTTGAGGGCCTCCATGAGGAAGCCAAACTGAGACTCGGCGCGCTCCTCGGTAAAGCCCAGGAGCTTGAGCATGGACATCTGCATCTCGGCGTTGTGGATACGCATACCGCCGCCGCCGGCCTCAAAACCGTCCATGACAAAGTCATAGGTGCAAGAACCAGCTGCCAACGGGTCGGCCTCGATCTTGGCGATGTCGGTCTCGGTCGGCAGGGTAAAGGGCTGGTGCTCGGCTGCATAGGCCTTGCGGTCCTCATCCCAGTGGAACAGCGGGAAGTTGACGACCCACAGGAAGTCGTGGCCCTCGCGCTTGATCTCGAGCGCATTGGCCATGTGCGAGCGCATGCCGCCCAGGATCTCGTCAGAGAGCAGGCGCGGGCCGGCGGCGAACATCACAAGGTCGCCGGGCTCGACGTCCATGCGCTCGCGCAGAGCGGCCATCTCCTCGTCCGAGAAGAACTTGACGATGGGGCTGTTGATGGAGCCATCCTCGCGGAAGGCGATCCAGGCCAGGCCCTTGGCGCCAAACGTGGAGGCCACGCCGGCGAGCTTATCGATCTTGGCACGTGCCCAGGCACCGGCGCCCTTGGCGTTGATAGCCTTGACGACAGAGCCCTCCTCGTTTGCGGCAGTCGCAAAGACCTTGAACTTGGAGTTGGCAAAGATGTCGGTCAGGTCGACCAGGTGCATGCCATAGCGGGTATCGGGCTTGTCGGAGCCATAGGTGTCCATGGCCTCCCAGTAGTCCATACGACGCAGCGGCGTGGGCATCTCGACACCCATGCGACCGAAGGCGTCGGCCAGGACCTCCTCGAGCGCGCTCATGACATCGTTCTGGTCCACGAAGGACATCTCGATATCAACCTGGGTGAACTCGGGCTGACGGTCGGCACGCAGGTCCTCGTCGCGGAAGCACTTGGCAACCTGATAGTAGCGCTCGACGCCACCGACCATGAGCAGCTGCTTCAGGAGCTGCGGGGACTGCGGCAGGGCGTAGAAGTTGCCCGGCTGAATACGGCTGGGAACGATGAAGTCGCGAGCGCCCTCGGGCGTGGACTTGAACAGGGAGGGCGTCTCGACCTCCATGAACTCACGGTTGTGCAGCGCCTCGCGAATAGCAAAGGTGAAGTCGGAGCGCAGCTTGAGGTTGGCCATCATCTCGGGACGGCGGAGGTCCAGATAGCGATAGCGCAGGCGGGTGTCCTCGCTGGTCTCGATGCCGTCCTCGATCTGGAACGGCGGGGTGACAGACGTGTTGAGCACCTCGGCGTGGTCGGTCAGGACCTCGATCTCGCCGGTCGCGAGCTTGGTGTTGGTGGTCTCCTCACCACGAGCGCGCACGACGCCGTGGATCTTGATGGGCCACTCGGGACGCATGGTTTCGGCGATCTTAAAGGCATCGCCATCGGAGTGCTCGGGGTCGAAAGTGAGCTGCGTGATGCCCTCGCGGTCGCGAAGGTCGCAGAAGATAAGGCCGCCGTGGTCGCGGCGACGGCTCACCCAACCGGTGAGGGTGACCTCTTCGCCCACGTTCTCGAAGCGAAGCTCGCCGCAGGTACGGGTGTGCATGGAATGCTCGTCAATGGGACGGGTCTGGCTCATACCAGTGATCCTCCTTTATGGATCTGTGCCGCCCCGTGTCGTTCCGGGCGGCGTCGTACAGATTTGCCCAGCCTGCGTAAACCGCGCAGCCGGACATGGCGTTCTATCTTATCGCACCTGTGTCGATGTGCCGCGGAAAAGTAGCTCATGCCCAAAGACTTGACGGAGACGAAACAATTGGTGCACCGCGGCCGTCGCCAAGGCGTGCCACGTGCGACAATGTGCCCCAATACAACTGCACTCGGAAAGGCCCGCCATGACTGCACGCCTCATCGTTATGGATATCGACTCCACACTCATCAACCAGGAGGTCATCGACCTGTTGGGCGAGGAGGCCGGCGTGGGCGAGCAGGTGGCGCAGATCACCGAGCGCGCTATGCGCGGCGAGCTGGACTTTAAGCAGGCGCTCGAGGAGCGCGTGGGGTTGCTTGCCGGCTTGGACGAGAGTGTGTTCGAGCGCACCTTTGAGCGCGTGACGTTTACCCCCGGCGCGCTGGAGCTTGTGCGCTCGGCGCACAGCAAGGGCTGGAAGGTCGGCGTGGTGAGCGGCGGCTTTCACGAGGTCGCCGATAAGATCGTGGCCGCCGCGGACATCGACTTTTGCCTGGCTAACCGCCTGGAGGTCGTGGACGGCAAGCTTACCGGTAAGCTGGCGGCAGACATCGTGACCAAGGAGTCCAAGCTCATCCAGCTGCTGGACTGGGCGGTTGAGTGCGGTGTCGATATGGCACACACCGTCGCGATCGGCGACGGCGCCAACGACATCCCCATGATTCAGGCCGCGGGCACGGGCATCGCGTTTTGCGCCAAGCCCAAGACGCGCGAAGCCGCCCCGTTTGCCATCGACGAGCGCAACCTGATGCTCGCCATGGACATCATCCTGCGTGACTAGCCGATCCGTCTAACAATTGAATCAGTCTGTCCTATAGTTTCCGAACAATTTTGTCTTAGTGTTCGGAAACATACCCTTTGAGTGCTAGACTTTGCGCCGTCGAAGGGAACATATATGGATAAGCAAGATCTTGAGCAATTGCTGAGCGATGTTGCCGACGGAGCAGTCACCCCGGCCGTCGCCCTCACGCGTATCCAGACGGCGCCAACCGCTGATCTGGGTTTTGCACAGCTCGATCTTTCACGCGGGGTACGCCAGGGAGCCGGCGAGGTTGTCTACGGTGCCGGTAAAACCGCCGAGCAGATTGCCGCCATTATCGAAGCACTGCGCGATGCCGGCCAGGAGCGCATCCTGGTCACGCGCCTGGATGCCGAAAAAGCCGCGCGCACCGCTGAGCTCCTCGGCAACGGCATCGACCTGGGATATGCCCCGAACGCACAGCTCGCTCTCGTGGGCGGCAAGCCCTCCCCTACCGGCAACGGACGCATCGTCGTGGCCTGCGCCGGCACGAGCGACCTGCCCGTCGCCGAGGAGGCCGCATTGACGGCCGAGTTCTACGGCAACGAAGTCGATCGTCTTTACGACGTGGGCGTCGCCGGCCTGCACCGCCTGCTCGCTCATGCCGAGGAACTTGCCCAGGCACAGGTGGTCATTGCCATCGCCGGCATGGAAGGCGCCCTGGCGAGCGTCATCGGCGGCCTGGTGAGCTGTCCGGTCATCGCCGTCCCCACGAGCGTGGGCTACGGTGCAAGCTTTGGCGGCGTGGCAGCACTGCTCGCCATGCTCAATTCCTGCGCCAGCGGCGTCTCGGTCGTCAATATCGACAACGGCTTTGGTGCCGCCTACCAGGCAAGTCTTATCAATCATCTGAGCGCTGGCACGCCCTGCGCCCGTTAAGGAGCATTCCATGTCCAACCATCAGCACACGCTTATCATCGACGGCACCTCGGGCATCAGCGGCGATATGACCGTCGCGGCCCTGCTCGACCTGGGCGCCAGCGAGGAGCACCTGCGCGAACAGCTCGCCACGCTGCCGGTCGATGGCTTTGAGATTGCCGTGACGCGCGTGAACAAGCACGGCATCGACGCCTGTGACTTCGATGTTCAGCTTGCGGCCGAGCTGAAGAATCATGACCACGACATGGCTTGGCTCTACGGCAACGAGGCAACTGCTGAGCACACGCACGAGCACGCTCATCACCATCATCACGACCATGGCGAGCATGAGCATCACCACGAGGACGAACACGTCCACTGCCACGAGCACGCCCATGAGCACGAGGATCATCACCACACCCACCATCATCACCACCGCTCTTTGGCGGACGTCACCGCCATCATCGACGGCTCGCAGCTAAGCGATGGCGCCAAGCGTCGTGCGCTCGACATCTTTACCGCGCTCGCCGCCGCCGAGGCCAAGGCCCACGGCAAAACGCCCGAGACCGTCATGTTCCACGAGGTAGGCGCCGTCGATTCCATCGTCGACGTCTGCTCTGTTGCCATCTGCCTCGACGACCTGGGTATTGAGGACATCGTGGTCGAGTCGCTCTCCGAGGGCCACGGAACCATCCGTTGTGCCCACGGCCTCATGTCTATTCCCGTCCCCGCTGTCGTCAACCTGTGCCAGGCGGGCAATATCGCCCTCACGCCTGCACCGGTCGCCGGCGAGCTCGTGACGCCCACGGGCGCCGCCATCGTCACCGCGCTGCGCACGTCCGACCAACTGCCCTCACGCTACCGCATCGAAGCCGTCGGCTACGGCGCCGGTAAGCGCCCCTACGAGGGTTGCTCCGGTACGCTCCGCTGCCTGCTCGTTCACGCGGACGCATAGCCATGGATGCCCGCAAAGAAAAAAGCCGCGCTGCCATCGTTGCGGCGTTCTCCGAGCTGCTACGCGAAGAGGACTACGGCAAGATTACCGTCGGCGACATCATCGCGCGCGCTCACGTAGGCCGCGCGACATTCTACGGCCTCTTTAAGAGCAAAGACGACCTACTATCCGAGCTCGTGAGCGACATCTGCACCCACGCCCTCGACGACGATGGCACACCGCTCGACGACCCACTCGTGCAGGTCGAACATATCCTCAACAACCTCTGGGAGCGCCGTCAGGGCGTACGCGCCCTCGTAGCCGGCGCCGGCTCACGCGTCTTCGCCGACTGTCTCCGCAAGACCATCATGTCGCGCGCAGCCGAGACCGTCCCCGCCGACCCCACAGGCCCCGCCGGCAGCATGGACCGCAGCTTCTTACTACACCACATAGCCTCAAGCTTCGTAGCCACCGTCCAATGGTGGGCCTGGCACAACTTCCAAGCAGACAAAACCGACGTAGCAAAAGACTACCTCTCAGCCATAAAGCCCCTCTTCAACTAAGTAAGAAGCTCATCCCAAAGTTCCGCCCCAACCCAAAGCACAATCCATCCCAAAGTATCGACAACAGCCCAACGCCCCTACCAGCAACAAGCCCCTCCCATCCAAATTCAGATATATATGTTGGGTTGCTTGTACGAACGCAACAAAGACCCCGCAGCTGACCGCATGGGGTAACTTCCCAGCGCATTCCGCAGGACGCAAAAAGCTCGCCGCACGAAGTGCGCAGCGAGCCTTTTTGCATGTCCGAGGACGCGCTGGGAAGTTACCCCATGCGGTCAGCGGACAACTATGTAGCCTCAGACTAGAACATGCCCAAGAAACCGTGCACAAACAGTGCGGCCAGAGCGGCACCGATAAACGGTGCGATGCCAGGAACAAGCAGGCCGTACTTCCAGTTGTTGTCGGCCTTGTTCTTGATCGGCAGCACCTGATAGGCCATGCGAGGACCAAGGTCACGAGCCTGGTTCATGGCGAAGCCGGTGATGCCGCCCATGCCCATGCCAACGGCCCAAACGATCAGACCGACACAGATGGCGAGCATCAAAACGTTCTCGCCGGCGCGGCTAGCGGCAGCAAGGATGGCGCTGATGAACACAAAGGTGCAGATAGCCTCGCAGAAGAAGTTACGGGCATAGTTCGTACCCTCGGTGGTGGGGTTGGTCGAGAAGATGTTGCGCTGAGCAATGGGGTCGACGACGCCCTCGGAAGCCTTGAACTCATCGGCATACATAAGCCAAGCGATTACGGCGCCCACAAAGCCGCCGAGCATATCGGCAATCATGAAGGGGATGCAGCTGCTCCACGGCACCAGGCCTACGATGCACTGGGCAAGCACCATGGCGGGGTTCATGCACACGGCGCCGCCAAAGACAAACAGGCAGACCGAGATGCCAAAAGACCAAGTGGTGATGGCAAACATGTGGCCGGAACCCTGATACTTGGTGCCCTTGAGCACGGTATCGCAGTGCACGCCCACGCCAAAGATGATCATGAGGGCCGTTGCGCCGAATTCGCAGAGGAGTTTGGTAAGCATAAAACCTTATCTTTCTTGTCGGTTATAAACGATTCGTTTAGGCCGCGTACTAGTGCTGAGCGACGACAACGCCCAGGCCATCGGGAATGACGGCCACCTTAGCATCGGCACCCTTCATCTCAAAGGCGAGCTTGAGCGCCTCATCGAGAGTGTTGACCGGCGTCATGTGCATATCCTTGATCATCTGGTAATCGCACAGGTCGGTGACCATGATCACAGGGTGATGCGCCAGGATGCGGGCAAAGATCTGGCTCGTCCACTGGTCGGGCAGGGTCTCGTCCTTAGGACGGTCGATGCAGGCGCGCTCAAACTCTGCCGGATCGTTGTCGGCGATGTTGTGATAGAAGCCCTCGCCACCGTGACCGTCGGCACAGCCGGCGACGTCGATGATCACGCCGCCCTCGGGAAGCGTGGCCTCGGCAGAGCACATGCCCTTCACGGCCTGGTAGATGTTCTGGTCGAGCGGGTAGCCGCCGTTGGTGGTGATGGCAATCTCGCACTCGACGGGCTCAACGCCGGCAAGGCTCTTGACGAACTCGCAGCCGGCCTCATGCGCCTTGTGGATGTCGCCGGCAAAGGAGCCGATGACCTCGTGCTTGCCGTTGAGCACCACGTTAAGCACAAAGGCAAGGTGAGCCATCTCGGCAGCGGCAAACATGTCCTCGCTCACGTGGTTGTGGCACAGGTTGCCAGCACGCGAGTGGGAATCATTCACAAACTGACCGTTGTGGTTGTACATGATGGTCTTGTAGCTGGCGATGCCAGGCAGGACGGACTTGCGGCTACCAGAGAAACCGGCAAAGAAGTGCGGCTCAATAAAGCCCTCGGCAAGCAGCAGATCGCAATCGGTGGCAATCTTGTTGATGATGCACTCGCCACCGGAAGGCAGGGTGCCGATCTTTTTCATCATGCTGTCGTCAGTCGCGACGTGCATAACGATTTCCTCGTTGGCAACGATCTCCTCGCCGTACTTGTTGACGAGCTCCTCGTGCGTCGAAGGACGATGCATACCCGTAGCAACCAAAATACGCACTCGAGCCTCGGGCGCAGCGGAATGGATGTGATGCAGCAGAATAGGCATCGTCACACGCGAGGGAACGGGGCGCGTATGATCGGAGCTAATGATGACAATATCCTTCTTGCCAGCACAAAGCTCCTCGAGCGAAGGCGAGCCATAAGGGTTGGCAAGTGACTCCTCTACCAGCTCTTCCTGTGATTTTGTAGTCTTAAACTCGTTTTGATGACCTTCCATCACACCCGCGAAGTTCTTATCCTCGAGCTCCAGATGCAACGTCTTGTGGTCAAACGGCAGTTCACATTCAAACAATGACGAGCGCCCTCTTCCTTTCAACTGACACACTAGATAAACCGTTGGAAGGATACGCCGCTCACCGAAAAACACCACCGTCCACCGACTCATTAACACAACGTTCATATTTGACCCACAATAAAACGGCCGCGATCCCAAAGGGGACCGCGGCCGCCTGTCAAAGACACTATAGACAGGATGATTTACGCAGCGCCGAGGCAAACATCTACCCCGAGACGTTCGCACGTAAGCCATTTTGCATAAATGCGTTAATTAATTGCATATAATGGCGCATGGATTTCTAGCCGTAACAGGGTGGTACCCTCCGGAGCGTGCATTTTTGCGAGTATTCAGCATCGCGGGATAAGATTTTGGTGTCAAAAGTCTTTCAAAAGGTAGGTAGTCCTCATGACTCGACCAATCTGGATAGCATGCGGCGAGAAACCAGCCATATATGAACATCGCCAAAGCCCAATCGTCGTGCAAAAGCATCAACAGGGGCCGCGAACGTCACCCATAGCCTTATGCACCAATCTTTGGCTGCTGAAAACTCCGTTTTTTGCACGTCGCCCCAAGCACCACCCTCACCCAGCGGCTGATCCGCCGAAGGCCGGACATCGCAGGGTCCGCCATTAGTTTACTTTTAGGCACACTCCGCAGGACGCAAGAAGCCCTCGCCGCACTCCACGCTATGCGCGAAGCGCGCCTTATTCCCTTCAGCTTTAATCCCAGAAGACCGAGGACGAAGGGGCCCGATGGGTTTCCCTCTGAATGCATTCCGCAGCACGAAGCCCCCTTATCCACAGCTCCGAAGGAGCAGGATAAGGGGGCTTCAAGTGCGAGGACGCATTCAGAGGGAAACCCATCGAGTCCCGGTGAGAGCCACAGGGCTATCGATTACCCCGTGTTCTGCAGTCCTGCCGAGACGCCGGTCACAGTCGAAAGAATCAGGCTCATGTACTCAGCCTTCTTCTCCTCGGCCATCTCGTCCTGGTTCATACGCACCTCGCGAAGGGCGCGGACCTGGGCGATGGACAGGGCGTCGACGTAGGGGTTGCGCACGCGGACGGCGCAACCGAGCACGCGGCGGCGCTGCAGTGGCCACTCGTCACCGACGATGGCAAGGACCCACTTACGCGTGAGCTGCATCTCGGTAAAGACCTTCTCGGACAGATCTTGGCGATCGCCCAGGTGCAGATACATCTTGGCGATGCGCTGGTCGGTCTTGGCGATCGACATCTCGATGTTGTCGATAAAGGTGCGGAAGAACGGCCACTCCTGGTAGGCAGCCTTAAGCTGGTCCAGATCGCCAAACTGCTCGCAGGCGGTGCCCAGGCCGTACCAAGCGGCCAGGTTAATGCGCGCCTGGCTCCAGCTGAAGATCCACGGAATGGTACGCAGGTCGTCGAGCGACTTGGCACCCAAACCGCGCTTGGCGGGACGCGAGCCGATCGGCAGCAGACCGACCTCGGTCAGCGGCGTCACGGTCGAGAACCACGGTGTAAAGTCCTCGGTGTTCAGCAGGTCCAGATAGCGCTCGTGGCTTGCGGCGTTGAGCTTGTCGGCCATATCCCAGAACTTCTGCGTGGTCTCGGTGTTGGTCTTCTCGACGCTCGGGGCCGACTGCAGCAGCGTTGCGGCGGCAACGGACTCAACGTGACGCTGAGCCAGCGTGCGGTTGCCATAACGGGCAAAGATGACCTCGCCCTGCTCGGTGAGCTTAAAGAAGCAGTTGACCGAACCCTTGGGCTGCGCCAGCACGGCCTTGTTGGCCGGGCCGCCGCCACGGCCCACGGCACCGCCGCGACCGTGCATGAGCACCAGGTCGATATCGTTCTTCTCGGCCCACTTGGCAATGCGCTCCTGCGCGGAGTGCAGCGCGAGCATGGCCGTGGTAGGACCAGCATCCTTGGAGGAGTCGGAATAGCCCAGCATGACCTCCATGCGGCGGTTGGTCTGGGCAAGGCGCTTTTGCACCACAGGCAACGTAAGCATCTGGTCGAGCACGTCGACGCAGCCCTCGAGGTCCTCGAGCTGCTCGAACAGCGGGATCACGTCGAGCTCGGGGACATCCTCCTCGTGTGCAAAGGACAGGTGGGCAAGCTCAAAGACGTCGGCCACATGCTGGGCGCTCTTGGTGAACGAGATGATGTAGCGGTGCGCCATCTTCTTGCCGTAGCGCTTTTGGATGGAGCCGATAGCGCGGAAGGTATCGATGACCTCGCGCGTCATGGGCTGCAGGTCGCCATGGATACCGTTCTCGTGGATATCCTTGAGGGCGCGGGCGTGCACCACGGAGTGCTGACGGAACTCCATCTCGACCATGTGGAAGCCGAAGGACTCGACCTGCCAGATGATGGTCTGGACCGGGCCGTAGGCGGCACGGACGGCACCGCAGGCAGCCAGCGAGCGCTGGACGACGCGCAGGTCATCCAGGAACTCGTCGGCGCTGTGATACATGGTGTCGGTAATACGGCGCACGGTGGCGTTCAGACGATCGGCCATGACGAGCATGACGGCGCGATGCGGCTCGTGCTCGGAGATCAGCTCGGCACGCGCGGTGTACTGGGTGCTCATCTCGACCTGATGGTTCCACAGGTTAATGAGCTCGGCAGACGGCTTGCTGTAGGTGGCCTCGAGCGTCAGGTTGCGGCCGATGCGGCGGCACTTGTCCTCGAGCTTGAGCACCATGTGCGTAAAGTACTTGGCGGCGACCTCGCGGCTCACCTTGGCGGTGACGTTGGGGTTGCCGTCACGGTCGGAGCCGATCCAGCTGCCGGGATGGAAGAATGCCGGGCACAGCGGCGGCACGGTACCGGCCTTATCACCCAGCACCCAGTCGTCAAAACGACGATAGATGACGGGGATAACATCGAACAGCGTGTTATCGAAGATGTCGATGATGGTATCGGCTTCCTCGACCGGCGTGGGCTTCTTGAGCGCGATGGGGCTCGTACGCACCAGGGCGTCAATCTCCTGCAGCATATGGCGCTCGTTCTCCACCAGGTCGGAGCCGCCCAGACGCGGACGCTCCTCCAGCAGGTTGGAGATACGGCGAATCTTGCCCTCGACGGCCTTGCGACGGGCCTCGGTGGGATGTGCGGTAAAGACAGGGTGGAACTCAAGCTTGCCGAGCAGCTCGTTGGCACCCTCGACACCCATCTCGTTTACCAACTGGTGATAGGCGACGGTGAGTTCGTTGGCGGGATCGACCTCGGTATCGGTCGATGCGCCGGCCTCGCGCTCACGCAGCTGCGCGACACGGTAGTTCTCCTCCGACAGGTTAGCCAGATGGAAGAAGCTCGTAAAGGCGCGGACGATAACCTGCTGCTTATCGAGCGGCAGGCTGTCGATCAGATCAACGACTTCACGAAACGCCACGGCGGTGGGCTCGTCGGCAGTGGGCACGCCCTGCTCGTCGACGGACTCGTCGGCAGCGCGGGTGCCGGGGTTTCCGGCGTTGGCCACAATCTCGGCTGTCAAAATCTTGTCGAACAGGTCCGCGATCTCGGGATCATACTCGCTAAGCACACGGCGCTCCAGGCGCAAGAACAGCGCCAGATTATCGCGCAGCTCCTCGGGGATCTCGATCTCGGCGAGACGCTCCCTGGACTCGGCATTCGAGCCGATTCGGTTAACGAGGCGGTTGACCACGGCAGCGACGCGCGCCGCGGCTTCGGGTACAGACTGGTTGCTTAGGTTCTCAGCCACGTTTCCTCCCATTCCTCCTTCTATGCACGTAACATGCGGTATTCATTATAGGCGCTTGAGAAATACTTTCGACACTGATTGCGCTTTACCACACAAAAGTATTTTCTGCATTGCAAGGGTTTTTGCCCTAAATGGTCGTATTTCTCGGTGGACGGCATACACAAACGGGGGCATTCCGCATAAATGCGAAACACCCCCGTAACAATCGCTCGCCGCGAGCGGGACGTGTTAGCGGGTCCGCAGCTCAAAAAGATGCACTACAGGCGCTCGCGAACCGCCTCGACGACGTTGGCCAGATCGGCAAGGACCTCTTCGTGGCTCTCCATGTCGCGCACCTTGACCTTGCCGGCGGCAAGCTCGTCGCCGCCCAAGACCAGGATGAGCTTGGCGCCCACCTTATCGGCCTGCTTAAACTGGGCTTTGAGCGAACGGCCCTGATAGTCGGCCTCGGTCACGATGCCTGCGGCGCGAAGCTGCTGCGTAATGGTAAAGACGTTCTGGCGCAGCTCCTTGCCGGCATTGGCGACATAGACGCACGGGGCCTCCTCGGCACCCAGATCGCTGCCAAAGGCCTGCAGGGCCAGCAGGGCGCGCTCAAAACCGACAGCAAAGCCGACGCCCGCCGTGGGCTTGCCACCCTCGAGCTCGACCAGGCCGTCATAGCGGCCGCCGCCGCCGATGGAGCCGACGCCGGCGCCAGGGGCCTCGACCTCAAAGACAGTACGGGTGTAGTAGTCCAGGCCGCGCACCAAGGTGGGATCCTCGACATACTCGATACCGGCGGCATCCAGATAGCGCTTGACCTGCTCGTAGTGCTCGCGGCACTCGTCGCACAGGTTGTCACCCATCAGCGGAGCCTCGGCCATGATCTCGCGGCAGTGGTCGTTCTTGCAGTCGAAGGCACGCAGCGGGTTGAGCTCGGCGCGCTCGCGGCACTCGTCGCACATCTCGTCGGCGTGATCGAGGATGAACTGCTTGACCTGCTCGCGATAGGCCGGACGGCACTGGGCATCGCCCATCGAGTTGATGAGCAGGCGGAGCTTGGAAAGGTCGAAGCCCAGGCGCTTGTAGAACTCCATGAGCATGATGATGCACTCGGCGTCTGCCGCCGGATCGGGAGCGCCGAGCCACTCAATGCCCACCTGATGGAACTGACGCAAGCGGCCCTTCTGGGGACGCTCGCCGCGGAACATGGCCTCGGCGTAGTAAGCCTTAAACGGCGTGGAGCCCTGGGGCACCAGATTGTTCTCGACGACGGCGCGCACCACGCCGGCCGTGCCCTCGGGACGAAGGGCCAGGCGCTGCTTGGGCTTAAGCTTGGTGTCAGTGCCCTCGGTAAAGACGCGCTCCAGGTTGGCGCCGCTAAACACGCGGAACATCTCCTTGCGCACGACGTCGGTCGACTGGCCGATACCGTGGACAAACACGTCAACCTGCTCGATCGCGGGCGTCTCGATGGGCTTAAAACCAAACGGCTCGAACACGCCGGCCGCAATCTGCTGCATCTTTTGCCAGGCGCGCATCTCGGCGCCGATAAGGTCGCGGGTTCCCTCCGCCTTCTGTGCCTGCATGGGCAAACACCTTTCTTTTGTATCGCGTCATAGGTAGTAGTCATTATACGGCACAAAAACAAAACGCGGCGGCGCGTCTGACCGAACGAGGGTATGGGGACTCGTTCGGCCAGACGCGCCGCCGCTACTTGTGATCCGTTTTCCTCCGTCCCCTTCGGATCACGCGGCCCCTTGGGGACGGAGGAAACCGGCTCATTTCGTAGGCCCGCGGCCGCCTTGGCAACCCAAGCACGGTACGAGCATCCATTCGGCTTCCAGGGCAGCCACGGACAGAACGGGGCGAACAGAAAAGAGCGACGGAGTCTACTCCCCCGCCACGCTCGCGCGCAGCTTGGCGGCGATGGGCTCGGATGCCAGCAGAAACACGAGCATGACCACGGAGCACGCCAGGCACACAATCCAGGCGCTCGCAAAGGAGCCCGTGGCATCGAACAGCACGCCCGAGACGATGGCGCCCACGGTGCCGCCGACCATCTCGAGCGAGGTAATGGTGCCCGTGACCTTACCGAGGTCGGCCATGCCAAACTGCTTGGACGCGGCAATGGTAGGCGTGATAGTGCCCATGCACGTTCCGACACCAAAGCTCACAGCGGCGACAATAGGACCGAGGTCCGTCGTCGGGAAGCACAGCGCCACGCAGGCGATAATGCACGCAACGGAGCCAAGGATATTGCCAAAGCGGTCATAGATCGCACCGAGCGAAATTTTGGCGATAACGACGGTGACCATATAGGCCGAAAGCACGGTACCTGCCCACATGGGATCGTGGCCGCCCGTGACGATCTTGGCGCCGTTGACGGTAACACTCGTCATGTTGGTAACCTGGTTGGGCAGGATGGCGCCATTGACCAAGCCCATAAAGAGGAATGCCACGACGAGCAGCCAGAATGCCGGGCTCTTCTTAATGCGCGACCAACCGACGCTGACCTCGGGGGCCGTGTGCTCGTCCTTGTCGCCAGCCGTCGAGACGGACGGATCGCCCGGGTTCTCGCCGAGCGGCTTAAGGCCGATCTCGGAAGGCTTGGTGCGGAAGGAATAGGCCGTGATGGGCAGCGCCGCCACCATGCAGATAGCCGCGAGCACCAGGAAGGCGGAACGCCAGCCAACGCTCACGATAAGCGAGCTCACGATGGGAGACAGAATAGCGCCGCCAAAGCCCGAGCCCGAAAGTGCGATGGAGATGGCAAGGCCTCGCTTGGCCGTAAACCAGTTGGCGGTCACTAGGCTGATAAGCAGGCGGGTCGAGGCCACAGCGAAGCAGCCCGAAACGGCAAAGAGCACGTAGACCTGCCACAGCTCACCGACAAAGCTCATGCCGGCAAGCACTGCCGAGGTAGCGATAACGGTGAGCGAGCCCAATACGCGGCCACTCACCTTATCGGCAACATGGCCGATAACGAGCGAACCCACGACACTCACCACGGTGGAGATGGCATTGGAGATGTTGTACTGCGCAAGGGAAATGCCCAGGTCGCTGACGATCAGCGGCTGGAACAGGCTCATGCAGTTGACGAAAATCGTGTAGCACGTGGCCATGATCACGAAGCCGGAGGCCACCACGAGCCAGCCGGGGAAGAACTTACGCTGCTGGGACATACTGCTCCTTATTTAACAAACGAATAGCCGGCGCCGGGCGCCGGTAGTGCCCAAGATTGCCTTGAAAGACAAGGGCATAGGCCTTACGGCCATGCCCGCAGGCTTGAAAGGCAAGGTTGGGTGCTACCGGTGGTCGGCGATATAGCCCAAAGCGACGGCGGTATAGGCCGCGGCACCGAGCGGCAGCTCGGCATCGTTAAAACGTGCCTTGGGATGGTGCTGGGCAAAGTGTTCGTCCGTGTCGGTTACGGCCGCGCCCACGGTAAAGTACGCACTCGGAATCTCGCTCGAGATAAGCGCGAAGTCCTCACTCGCCATGGCATGGAAAAGCGGCAAGAAAGCCGCCTTGGGCAGCACTGCGCCCACGTAGCCAAGCGACGCCTGAGTCATATCGCTGTCGAGTACAAGCGGCGGAACATCCGAGAGCGTCTCGAGGGTCGCCGGCGTGCGGTACGTTGCGGCCACGCCGTTGACGACCTCGGCGATGCGGGTCTTGAGGTGCTCCATGAGCTCGACGTCGAAGCCACGCAGCGTTCCCTCGAGCACACAAGTGTCGGGGATGACATTTGCGGCCAGACCGCCGGCGAACTTACCAACGGTAAGCGCGACCTCCTTGGCCGCCGGCACCTCGCGGGAGATGAGCTCCTGAAGCGCCAGATGTACATGGACGCCGGCCGTGATGGGGTCGATGCAGATCTCGGGGCTCGAGCCATGGCCGCCCTTGCCCTGAAGCGTGATGCGAAAACCGTACACGCCCGAGAGCGCCGGGCTGCCGTAGAGCACCAGGCCAAGCAGCGACTGGCTATTGACATGCATGGCAAAGGCGACCTGAGGACGCGGGTTCTGCAGCAGACCGTCGGCGATGGCGGCGCGGGCACCCTCAAAGGTTTCCTCGCCCGGCTGGAACAGCAACTTAACCGTAGCGTTGGCATCAACAAGCTCTGCCTCGCGCGCTTTGAGCATACGAGCCGCACCAAGCAGCGCCGTCGCGTGCATATCGTGACCGCAAGCGTGCATGCAGCCGTTGGTGGATGCAAAGGGCTCGCCCGACTCCTCGGCAACGGGCAAGGCATCCATATCGCCACGGAGCATGATGACCGTACCGGCCTGTTCGTCCGTGCAGACACCATTGCCTTGGGCCGCGGCGGCACCGGCGCCGACAAGGCCCACAACGCAGGAACCATCAACGAGCGTGGCAAATGGGATGTCCATCTCGGTCAGGCGCGCTTGGATATACGCAGAGGTCTGTGGGAGGCTATTACCCAGCTCGGGCATCTGGTGGAGATCGTGTCGCCACGCAGCGAGCTCGTCTGCAAAAGCCTGAGCTTCTGCAACAAGACCGTCACCGATAGCGGTCTGCGCCGCTGCGGTGGCCTTGGGCGCTGATTGCGGTTGAAGATTGGACAAAGCTGGTGCCATAGATGCCCTCCAGTATCGTTTTTGCAGCAAGCACTTTGATAGCGTAAAGTGCAAGGTACTACTTTAAGGGCGAGGCATAAAAAATGCCGCCCCGGGAGGGCGGCGCAACAAGTTGTTTACAATTGCGGGCGCGGCTTTCGACGCAAAAAATCGAAGTGAGTCTCGCTCAAGATAATCGACAGGAAGATGAGCGCGAAGCCGGCGAGCAGGCGCGAGGTGAGCGCCTCCCCCATCAGCAGCACCGAGAACAGCACACCCGAAGGCGACTCCATCGAAAGGAGCAGCGAGCCCGTCGAGGCCGGGACATGCGCCAGGCCGACGTTTTGGATGAGCAGAGCCGCGCATGTGCAGCCCACCGAGAGAAACGCCATCGCGCTGATAAAGCTCGGCGTCCACACGGACAGAGGCGCTTGGGTCTCGAATAGCAGCGACGTTGCCAGGCTCAGCACGCCGTTGCCCACAAACATCCAAAACGTGATGACGTTGATGTCCATTTTGCGACCGTACTTGGCAGTCACCGCCATCTGGATGGCGAAAAAGGCCGCACCCGCCAGCGTAATGACGTCACCAATGTTGAATTCAACGCTATCGAGTGCGACGAGGCCAATGCCCGCTAGGCACAGCAGCGCGGCACCCAAGTTGTAGCGCGTGAGCTTTTCGCCGCTCAGGAAATAGCTCGCGAACGGTACAAGGATGCAATACGTGCCCGTCAAAAAAGCATTCTTGCCCGCCGTAGTATGTGCCAGACCGACCGTCTGCAACGCATAGGCCGCCCACATGAGCACGCCCATACTCAGGCCAACGATCAGGTTGCGAGCGTTGAGGTGCGCGATGATGCGCTTGTGGAAGACGGCAAACATGACCAACGCTGCGGGCAGAAAACGTACATAGAGCAGCGCGAACACCGGAATGGTGCCGAGTGCGTCCTTCATAGTGGTAAAGGAGTAGCCCCAGATGACCGCCACCGAAAGGAGCAGAACCTTCCAGAACAGCGGAGAGCGTGCGCCGGCGCCCCGGGGAATACCGCCCGCGCCCAAATCCTCACGGGCTACTGGGCTATCGGGCAAGTTTTCGATTTCGTTGGCAGCGTATTGGGCCATGGAACATCCTCGCACTCAATCTGGGCGTGGTGTCCGCACGCGTATGGCTGCGTGCCGCCTCATGGTCAAATAAAAACGGGACGCACCGGACCCCCGGCACGCCCCGCTACTGTAGCAACAACCAAGCAGCCCGTGCAATTCACCGCGCTAAAGCGTTTTGTTCCGCCGTTCTACCGAACGGCGGAACGGCCGACGCTGCGCGAGCCGCATTCACACCAATCTGACGTTCAACTTCAAGGGCGCGACCAGAAGGTCAGCGCCCTTTCGTTTCACGTCACCTTGGCGCAAATGCGGCTCGCTCGCTGACATTGCCGCAGCATCAGCGTTTACATTGTTGCGCTAGATTAATTTAGTACTCTCAAGCTTTTCGATGATCCAATCGTTGGCTTTGATGACCGGGCGGCGGAAGACGACGCCCAGGGCCAGCGACGGAATCAGATAGCTCGCCAGAATGCCCAGCTCAACCCAGTACTCCATATGGTAGGCGCCAGCCATGGCGGCATGCATGGCGTTGATGCCATGGGTAAACGGCAGGAACGGATATATCGCCTGGAACACAGGGCCGGTCATCTCGATGGGGAACGTACCGCCCGAACCGCCGACCTGCATGACCAGCAGCACAACGGCCAAAGCCTTGCCGATATCGCCAAACGACACCGTAAGCGTGTAGACGATATTGGAGAACACGAGACTCGCGACCCAGCCCGCCAGCACAAACTGCAGCGGGTTGTCGCACTGAATGCCAAAGAACAGGATGTCGCCCGCACACACGAGCGTTGCCTGCAGCAGAGCCAGACCGCCAAAGAACAGGTAGCGGCCCAGGTAGATCTCGTGCAGGCGCACGGGGATAAGCTCGTTGATAAGCTCATCGTCGACCGAGACCTTCATCATGGCTGCCAGTACGATCGAGCCGACCCATAGCGACAGAATCGTGTAGAACGGTGCCATGGCCGAACCGTAGTTGCGAATCGGATAGACCGGCTTGCGGTCGAGCGCGACGGGGCCGGAAAGCGACACGGCCAGACCCTCGGGATCATTGCCGATCATCGTCTTGATCGTAGCGAGGTCATCCGACATCAAGGCGCCGTCGAGCTCGTCCTTAAACGCGCCGATCTTGTCCGACGCCTCACCCAGCTGATCGGAAGCCTTGTTGACCAGCTTTGCAGCCTTGGAGAGGCCCTTTGCCAGCGAACCGGATGCGTCGGTCAGGCCGTCTACGGCGCTATCCAGATCGCCCGAGATGCCATCGAGCGAGTCCAGGATGCCCGAAACCGTCTTCTTGAGCTCCTTGGCCTTAACCGAGAACGTGGAATCGTAATCGGATTTGGCGCCCGCGATGCCGGCCTTGGCATCGGCGATGGCCTGATCGACCTCGGCACGCGAGTTGTTGACCTCGGCCATGCTATCGGAGAGAGACTTCGCGGTGGCCGTCAAGTCCTTGGCGTTGTTGCGATACTCCACAGCAATCCTGCTCAGCGATGTTGCCACAGACTTGAGGCTGTCCTGGAGTTTTTCGTCAGTCACCTGATCGGCAAAGCTGCGGAGCTGGTCGGCCGTGGCGTCGATATCGTCGGCACGCGTGTTGAGCGCCGCCGCGGCATCGTTGAGCTGGGACACTGTAAGGTAGACATGTTGATTCGCGGCATCAAATGCCTTCGCAAGCTCGGCGGACACGTTGTCAAACGAGCCCGCGCTTCCGTCAATCGCGGCATTGATGGCGTCGTTGGCGTCCTTCAGCGCTTCCTTGGAATCGCTAATACCGCTCTTGACATGCTCCATCAGCTGCTTCGTTGACTCATCGACCGTGCCCGTCTGCTTGAGCATGCCGCTCGCCGACGTCAGCGAATCGGACGTGGAGCTCAAAATGCCCGCCAGCGACGTTGCGCTGGCCTGAACGTCCTGCAGGTCCTGGACCGAATCGCCGAGCGTCGAGGACAGGTTGGCGATAAAGTTGCTGACCTGGTCGGTGCTCATGTAATCGAGCAGGCTGGACACCGTCTTAAGACCGATGCTCGTAATGGTCTCGGTAAAAGTTTTGTTAACCTGGCTCTGGACGGCGCTCGAACCCTTCTCGGTCACGATCTGCGCAATGGCGTTGGCCTTCTGATTCTCGTAGAACTCGATATCGGCATGCTTCACGTCGGTCGAGAAAAGCGTCATCATGTCAGCGCTAAACGTTTTGGGGATAACGACGGCAGCATAGTACGCGCCCGACTTAACGCCCTCGATAGCCTTTTCGCGATTGTTGAGCACAACCCAATCGAAGCTCTCGTTGCCGCGTAGGGTGGCGGTCACGTTTTCGCCCACGTTAACCTCGACGGGGATCAAATCGCTCTCGTAACCCTCATCGGTGTTGACCACGGCGATCTTAAGATTGCCGGTGTTGCCGTACGGATCCCAGCTGCCGGCGATGTTAAACCACGCGTACAGACACGGTACGATAATGAGGCCCATCACGACAACCAAGCCGATCACGGAGCGAGACACGTTTTGGACATCGCGCTTAAACAGATGCAGGATGTTCTTCATTTATGCCTCACCTCCTTTGGAGTGCTTGCCAAGCGCGGTGGTATCTCCATCATTTGTGGCTGTGCTGTCGCTGCCCTGAGATTTATGGTGCGAGCCGATATGCGGCAAGCGGCCCGTGGACTGATCGCCGCCCTTGGCACCACGCTCGCTGGCGTTGAGGCCAAACATGTGGCGGGCAGCAGGAATGGCGGCCGTGTGTTCGCGCATCTCGCGACGCAGGTCCTCATCCGAAAGCGCCGAGATGCGCATCTGGGTATTGAGGCTCGCTCGGATATATTCGATATTGATAAGCCAGCCGCAGATGGCAATAACCGAGATGATCCAAATGACAAGCAGGATGATCTTGCCGTTATTGTCGATATCGAGAACCGTCGACAGGACAAAGAGCAGGACCTGAACGCCCACCACGGCGGCAAAACCGCCCTTGATGTAGTACGGGTAGCGATGTTCAAAGGCGACCGCATGATCGAGCAGTTCGCGACGGTACGAATCGGAATCGAGCATGACACGCATGGCCGTACGCAGCGAGTAGCGCTGGCGCGGCAGGTCGTTGGACTCGCAAATCATCATACCGGTCGTGGAAAGCTGTTTATCAAAGAGCAGGTTAAGGTTGAGCAGCAGCGGACGTAGCTGCAGACCGATAAAGAGCGCCACAATCAAGAACACGCCCAGAATGCACAGGTTAAACAGGTAGTTGAACGAATACATACCGCCGACCGTCTCACGCAGCAGATTGATGCCGTAGGTAAAGGGCAGCAGCGGGTGCAGCCATTGGAAGAAGCCGGGCATCATCTCGATGGGGTACATGCCCGACGAACCCGGGATCTGCACGATGACGAGAATGACGCCGATAGCCTTGCCGATATGCTTAAACGTGGTGGACAGCGCATAGATGATATTGACGTAGGTGAACGAGATGGCGATGCCGCCCAGCACGAACAGCAACGGGTTGACGCACTGTACGCCAATAACCAGATCACCCACCATAACGATGATGGCCTGCAATGCGCCCAGGATCACCATGAGCAACCAGCGGCCAAAGTAGCCTTGGCGCGCCGTAAAGCTGCCAACACCTTCACGGTCGACCTCGAGCTTGTAAATGGCGATGAGCACATAGCCGCCCACCCAAAGCGCCAGATTGGTGTAGAAGGGAGCGATGCCCGAGCCAAAGCTCTTGACCGGATAGATTGACTTGGACGTCAACTCAACCGGAGACGCCATGAAATCTGCCACGTCATTGACATCGACGCCCATCAGATCGGCCAGCTCGCCCATGGACTCGGAGGTCTGCAGCGCCGCGATGTCATTGGCGGCGGTTGCAAGCTTGTCCTGGACCTTGGCAAGCGAGGAATCGGTCTGGGACAGCGTGGTCTTGGCCTGGCCGAGCGTAGCGCTAAGCTGCGCCAACGTGCCGCGCGCATTTGCAAGTGTAGGTGTCATACCCGAGACGATACCGGTCAGGTCGCCCGAAACGGCAGCAAAAGAGTCGAGCGCGCTCGAGGCCTTCGGCAGCGCGTTTTGGCCCAAGTCCGTCTGGGCTTGGCCAAGGCTGGTCGCACCGGTATGAATTGCGTTATTGATAGCGTCACTGGCACCCGAAACAGCCGCTGCGTCATTCGCCATGGCGCTCGACTGCGCGGACAGACCGTCCTTGATGCTCTGAAGCTTTTCATTCTGCTCTCGAAGCAAATCGATGGTCGATACAATGCGCGCGTCAATTTCCTCGGAACCTGTCGACGTGTCATTGGCGAGAATCTCCAAGTGCCCGATAACGGCCTTATTGTGGTCGATCGTCGCTTGAAGAGACTCGAGCGAGTTGTCGATACGGGTGGTCGTAGATGTGACCGCGCCCGTCAGCTTGCCGATGGCAGCGTTCGCAGAGGCCGACGTCTTGGTGAGCGCAAGGCTGCCTTCCGAGAGCGCCTTGGAGAGCGAGGTGATGGAGTTGCCCGCCGTGGTGCGAGCTTCGCCCAGCAGGTCGTTACCCTGAGAGATCGCCTGCGTCACTGACGGTGCCTGACCCTGCAGGCCGGCAAGTGCCGCATCGGCCGAGGCAATGGCGCCACTCGTCTTATCGATGGCGGCATTCATATCGCCAATCGAATCGCGCTCCTCGCCCAAGGTGTCGGACGCCTCGGACACCGAACTTGCCAGCGAGTCCTGAGTCTGGGTTGCCTTGTCCTTTAAATCGACACCGGCATCCTTGGCGATACCGGCAACAGTCTTGCCTACCGTAGAGACAAATTCCGAGTTGATCTGCTCCTCGATGGTGTTTGCACCGGTATCGGTAACCTTGGGCGCAATGGCGCTCTTCTTCTCATTGACGTAGTACGTGAGCTTGGGCTGATGGTAGTTGCCGTCGAGCATCGAAACCAGGTTATCCGAGAAGTTCTTGGGAATCACGATAGCGGCATAGTACTCGCCGCTCTCGACGCCCTCCTTGGCATCGGCCGTCGAGTCGACGAACGTCCAGCCCAACTGATGATTCTCCTTGAGCTGGTCGACCACTTTGTCGCCAGCGTTGAGCTCACCCACCAATTCGTTTTGGGTGCCTCGATCGTTGTTGGCGATAGCAATCTTGATGCCTTGGGTGTTTCCATACGGATCCCAGTTTGCCACGATGTTGTACCAGGCATACAGCGAGGGAATAACACACACGCCGAGGGTAACCACCAAGGCGACGGGGTTCACAAGCAGCCGCCTAATGTCGCGCTTGAATATCGCAAAGGAGACCTTTGCATCGGATAGTTTGCTGCCGAGGCTCACGCTTGGACCATCCATCCTGTCGTTGAATCGAATCGTACTATCGACAACCATTGTACGTAGGCGCTTTAGCGTCTCAGAGCACAATGGTATTGAGTTTTGCGGGTAGCAATATACTACGAAGATGAGTTAACGTACAGTTGTACAGTATCTTAAATTTCAGCAGGTCACAAAACCACAACCCGCACAAATTATCAATCCGACTAGTCATTGGGGACGTTCTTAAACGACTAGTCAAACAAAAACGTCCCCAATGACTACTTAGGACCACGGTAACGTCGATGTTTTGGCAATGCCAGCGAGCGGGCGCCAGAGCGAACAAATTGGCATGAAAAGAGGACGGCATAGACCTTCTGGTCATGCCGTCCTCTTTGAATGACAAGTTGTCGCTCTGGCGCCCGCGCAGCGTCGACTGGTCCGCCGTTCGTTAGAACGGCGGACCTGAGGGCAGCGTCGAGCCGTTACGCGGTTTGGTAAAACCGCGTAAATACCTAACTACATCAAGTTGCAAACAGCTGCTGCGAAGGCAACGGGGTCCTCGGGCAGAATGCCCTCGACCAGCAGGGCCTGGTCATAGAGCAAACCGGAGTACTGCTTGATCTTGTCGGCGTCGCCCGCCTTCTGAGCGGCGACGAGCTTGGAAAAGACCGGGTGCTTGGCGTTGAGCTCGAGCACGCGCTGGCTCTTGGGCATGCCGTCGGGCGCGCCCTCGGGTCCCTTCTGGAGCACCTTCTCCATCTCGAGCGAAAGTGGGCCCTCGGTGGTGATGCAAGCGGGGGCATCGGTCAGGCGCGCGGAGACGGCAACTTTCTCGACCTTGTCACCGAGTGCCTCCTTCATAGCGCTAAAGAGGTCCTCGTTCTCCTTGGTGGCGTCCTCGGCCTCCTTCTTCTCGTCCTCGGTCGCCAGGTCAAGATCACCGGTCGCAACGTTCTTGAGCTCCAGATGACGATCCTCGACCTCGGGCTCGGCACCGTCGGCCACAGCCTTCTCGGCAGCCTCGCGGGCAGCATCGTCCTCGTAGATCTTGGGCATATCGGCGGCAACGTATTCACGCATAGCCTGGAACGTGAACTCATCCACATCCTGCGTCAGCAGCAGCACGTCATAGCCGCGGTCGAGCACGCCCTTCACCACGGGCATCTTAGCCAAGCGCTCACGCGAGTCGCCGGCGGCGTAGTAGATGGCCTTCTGATCCTCGGGCATGCCCTTGGCATACTCGGCCAGGGTAATCATCCTCTGTTCCTTGGCAGACCAGAACAGCAGCAGGTCGGCAAGCTCATCGGCCTTCATGCCATAGCTCGAGTAGATACCGTACTTAAGACCGCGGCCAAAGTTCTCAAAGAACTTCTCGTAGGCCTCACGGTCGTTGTCACGCATATCCTCGAGATCGGCGGTGATCTTCTTCTCGACACGCTTGGCAATGGCCTTGAGCTGACGGTTCTGCTGCAGCGTCTCACGCGAGATGTTGAGCGACACGTCGGCGGAATCCACGACGCCGCGGACAAAGTTGTAGTAGTCGGGCAGCAGGTCGTCGCACTTCTCCATGATCAGGACATTGGAGCTGTAGAGCGCCAGACCCTTCTCGTAATCCTTGCTGTACAGATCGAACGGCGCGCGGCCCGGCACAAACAGCAGGGCGTCGTACTCGAGCGTGCCCTCGGCGTGGAAGCTGATGGTGCGTGCCGGATCGTCAAAGTCGTGGAACGTGGACTTGTAGAACTCGTCGTAGTCCTTCTGCTCGACATCGGAGCTGCGCTTCTTCCAGATCGGTGTCATGGAGTTGACGGTTTCGAGCTCCTGGTAGTCCTCGTACTCGGGCTTGTAATCGTCGCCAGCATCCTCGGGCTTGGGCTTCTGGCGGCTCTTGGACACCATCATCTGGATCGGGTAACGCACATAGTTGCTGTACTGCTGAATCAGGCTCTTGAGGCCCCACTCGGTCAGGAAGCGATCGTAGGTCTCGGCCTCGCCGTCGGCATCGAGCTTCTCGTTCTCGCGCAGCGTCAGGATGACATCGGTACCGTGCTCGGCACGCTCGCCGTCCTCGATGGTGTAGCCCTCAAGACCGTCGGATTCCCACACATGGGCGACATCCTCGCCATAGGCGCGGCTGACGACCTTCACATGGCTGGCGACCATAAAGGCCGAGTAGAAGCCCACGCCAAACTGGCCGATGATGTCGACATCCGAACCCTGCTGCTCGGCGTTCTCGGTCTTAAACTCCTCGGAGCCGGAATGGGCGATGGTGCCCAGATTGCGCTCGAGCTCCTCGGCGGTCATGCCAATGCCGTTATCCGAAATCGTGATGGTGCGGGCGTCCTTATCAAAGGAGACGCGAATGGCCAGGTCGCCCTGGTCGATCTTAACGCTCGGGTCCTGCAGGCTCTTAAAGTTGAGCTTGTCGACGGCGTCGCTCGCGTTAGAGATAAGCTCGCGCAGGAAGATTTCCTTATTGGTGTAGATGGAGTTGATCATGAGGTCGAGCAGTTTTTTGCTCTCGGTCTTAAATTGACGCATGTGCAGTCCTTTCGCGCTACCCCCGCCCGCAAAAACGGCCCGGTCGCCCGAGCCGCATCGCAGACCTGCTATGTTCAGACTTAGATTTTATAACCCATTAGCGCGCATATATACAGACGGAATCGAAAAACTGTATGTCAGAGCGCTCTGATGCGCCAATTGCCAAGGAGTGTCCCAAACTGCCGGCAGGAAAGGAACGTCCCTATCTGCCATCTACGCGCTTGGCCATCCAAGCATGGGGCTGGCCCTCGTCTTCGTAGTCCACCGGGGCAATCTGCGTGTAGCCCGCCTTGGCATAGAGCGGCAGCACGTATTCCTGAGCATGCAGCTTAATGAGCTTGGCGCCGGCATCACGCGCGCACGTATCACTGGCCTCGACAATCTTGCTCGCCAAACCGCGACGGCGCATGCTCGGCAGCACGGCCACGCGCCCCATAATGTAGGTCTCCCCCGCCGCGACGCCTTCGTCCAAGTCGCACGCCGGCGACACCGGAGCCTCTGCGTCAGCCGCGCGCTCAAGCTCTTCGGGAAACACGCGCGAGCAACCGGCAAGCTCGCCGTCTACATAGAGCGTCACATGAATGCAGTTCGGATCCTCGTCGATGGCGTCGAACTCATTCTCGTAGCCCTGCTCGTCCATAAAAACGACGCGGCGCACCAACGCCGCGTCATCAAAGCATCCCGTCTTAAGTTGGATATCCATGGCTGCCCTTTCATTCAATGCGAACGTTAGGGACAGATATTAGCGAAAATGAGCTCCGCGCACACTAAACTTCGCGCGAGCCTTCGCCAGGCAGTCGTAATGACCCACGTTATGGGCATCGCTCGCGATGAAGCTGTACAGGTTCTGATCGAACAGGCGCTGTGCCGGCTTTTTCTCGCGACCAAAGCGACCGCCGGCAATAAAGTCCGCCGAAGCCTGCAGCTTGCAGCCCATATCGACCAGGCGCTCCGCCACGCTTACATCCTTTTGAACCGCACGATAGCGCTCAGGATGAGCGATAATCACCTGGTAACCACGGCACTGCAAATCGTAAATCGTGTTCTCGTACTCTCTAAACGCATACGCATCGGCATGCGTCGAAAGCTCGAGCAGAAACTCGTTGGTCCCATCGAAATGCAAGTGCTCCGCGGCATCGATACCAAGCTCAACGAGCTTTCGATGGTTGACCTCGAAGCCCATCTGGAGCGGAAAACCGTCAGCGTTATCACGCAGCAGCTCAAAGGCATCCCACATCTTGTCGTAATCAAAATAGGGATCACGGCAGTGAGGAGTGCAAACGATTCTGGTTACACCGGCCCGCTTGGCAGCCTCGAGCATCGCCAAGCTCTCATCGAGATCGGCGGCGCCGTCGTCTACACCCGGCAAGATATGGCAATGAATGTCACGCATAGGTCAGCCTTAATCAACTAAACGTTTGCTCGGTTGGTGAAGATGCCCTTTTTGGAAGTCCCCTGATCGTCGGAGCCCTTCTTCACCTTCTTACCGTCCTTGGTGTAGTAGGAGTAGTAGTACTCGCTGGTCTCAGTCTCGCAGTAGTTCATAACGGTACCGATGAGCTTGACCTTCTCGGACTTCTTAAGCTGACCGATGGCGTTGAGCGCCTCCTCGCGCTTGGTGAAATCCTCACGCACGACAAAAAGCGCACCGTCGGTCAGACTTGCGATCTCGGCAGCATCGATGAAGGTGCCGACCGGGGGAGCATCAAAGATGACGTACTGGAACTTGGCGGACAGTGCCTTTACCAGCTTGGCAAAGCGGTGAGAGACGATGATGTCGGCAGGATTGGGAATATGCGGCTCGGCATCGAGGAAGTAGAAGTTCTTCTGACCCGTCTCGACAATCGCCTGGTCAATAGAAACCTGCTCGGAAAGGACTGCATAGAGTCCGCCGCGGGAGCGGACGCCGAGCATATCGGCAAGGGACCTGCGGCGCATATCGGCCTCGACCAGGAGCACGGACTTGCCGCTCGTGGCGATAGCCTGGGCAAGGTTGATGGAAACCGTAGACTTGCCCTCGTTGGGAATCGAGGACGTGACAGTAATGGAGCGAATGGGGTCGTCCACGCTCGCAAAGCGGATGTTGGCCAGAAGGGTCTTGGCGGCATTCTGTACAACGAGCTTATCGGTGTTCTTTGCCTTAGCCATGCCTATTTACCACCTTTCATAGCCGGAATTCGGCCAACAACGGGAATGCCCAGGAGCTCTTCTGCCTCTTCGGCACCGCGGATGCGGGTATTGAGCATGTCTGCCAAAACGACATAGGCAACTGCGATAAAGATACCGGCGAGGAACGCGACAGCAACGTACAGCATACGCTTGGGACCGCTGGGGGCTTCGGGGGTCTTAGCCTCGTCGATAACGTTGATGCTCTGGGCAGCGCCGACGTTCTGAGCGACCGTACTCACCGAGCTGGCCATGGCCTTTGCGACCTTAGCCGTCTCCTTGGCATCGGTGCCGGTAACCGAAAGCGTAATGACACGCGTGGTGGTCTCGGAGGAAACAGACACCTTGTAGTCATCCAGATCGGTGAGGCCCAGTTCATTGGCTGCGCCGCTCTTAACGCTATCGCTATCCAGCAGCGTGGCGATATCGTTGGAAAGCATCTGACTCGCCGAGAGATCGTTGTAGCTCATCTGACCGCTATCGTCGGTCTTGGCGAGAATGTACATGCTCGTCGTCGCGGTATAGGTGTTGTCCATCGCAACGAAGGACACGATGCCCATGGCGATCGCGCAGACCACCGGAAGGGTGATGACCAGCTGAAGGTGCTTCTTCAGCAGCTGGAACAGTTCGAGAAGGGTCATGCAGCTTGCCTTTCATTTCCCCAGTTCGGATTGACAAAACTGTCCGTATGTTATCGCATCTTTTTACCGAGACCAAACTCTATACATAAGAAACAGGCTCTCCTGTAAAAATGTCGGAAGCAATCGTAAAATTGCACAACAACGCCGCACCCGAAAGTCAAATGCGGCGTCTGCATCAATATCTATGTTATATCGCTATGCGAATGGCTCGTCCTGCTGTATGGGAAACGTCACCGTAATGGTGGTTCCCACGCCCAACTCGCTCGACAGATCGAGCGTGGCGTGATGATACAGGGCCGCATGCTTGACAATGGCAAGCCCCAGACCGGTTCCGCCGCGTGCCTTGGACCTACTCTTGTCCACGCGATAGAACCGCTCAAATACCTTGCCCTGTTCTTCAGGCGCGATACCGATTCCCGTGTCGGCGACCGCAAGGAACGGATGGCCTTCGTCGTTGGTGCCGCACTGCAGCGTAACCGTACCGCCGGGTCGATTGTAGCGGATGGCGTTGCTTGCCAGATTATAGATGAGCTCGTCAATCAAGCGCGACACGCCCTCGATGACCACAGGCTTGGTCTCATGACTTATCGTCACATTCGCCTGACGGGCGACCTGTTCAAGACGCTGCTCGACCGCGTAGATGGCACGCGAGAGCTCAATAGGCTCCGTGGACCCAATGGGCACCGCCTCGCCCTCAGCTGCACGCTCGGCCTCGTCCAAGTTAGACAGCGTAAGGATATCGTTGACAAGCGCTGCCAAGCGGCCCGCCTCACGATAGATGCGACCGCCAAAGTTGCGCAGGTCGCCCTCGCCCTCGACCATGCCGTTTGCGATGAGCTCGGCATAGCCCGAAATCGCCGTAAGCGGCGTCTTGAGCTCATGGGTGATATTCGCCGTGAACTCGCGGCGCATACGGTCGTTGTCCGCCAGCACCGCCATTTGGCGCTTGAGCTCCTGGCGCTGCGACTCAATACGCTCAAGCATGGGGACCATCTCGGCATAGGCGTGCTCATAGCTACGGCGTGGGTGGTCCAAATCCACCTCTTGCAAAGGCGCGATGATGGCACGGGACTCGCGGCGCGCCATAAAAAACGAGAGTACCGCACCCGCTGCTGCGATAAGCAGCATCGGCGCCACCATCGACAGCAAAATCGCCGCAACGCCAGGCTGGGCCTGCGCCAAGCGGACAACCTGGCCGTTATCAAGGGCGACGGCGCGATACAGCATAATCTCGTCGAGCGTAGAGCTTGCGCGCTCCGCGGAACCCGAACCACTCTCAAAGGCCTCGATGACCTCGGGGCGATCGCCATGGTTGGGCAGTGTGGAAGGCGACGCCTCGTTGTCGTAGGCAACCGATCCATCCTTGTTAATCAGCGTGATGCGCAAGTCCTCTCGATCGAGGCTACGCAAGAACGGGATGGGCTCCTGCTGCTCGTCGAGGGCGGCAGCAATGAGCTCGGTTTCTTGCGCCAGGTTGGCACTCGTGGCATCCGCCAAGGTGTTTTGCACAAAGAACGCACCCAGCACCGTAAACGCCACGATAACCGCCATGGCGCAGACAAAGATCGTCACAAAAACGCGGTGCGACAGCGTATGTTTTCCCTGGGGGGCGAAGACCACGGGTTACTCCTCCGATGCGGTGGCCGCGGTGTCGTCACCTTCGGCACCATCACCGGCAGAAGGCTCGGCCAAGCGGTAGCCCACGCCGCGCACGGTCTCGATGGCGCTGGCATGCTCGCCCAGTTTTTGGCGAAGCGTCTGCACGTGCACGTCAACGGTGCGCGAACCGCCGTCGAAGTCCCAGCCCCACACGCTCTGCAGCAACGACTCGCGGGTAAAGACCACGCCGGGCTTGCGCATGAGGTACTCGAGCAGGTCGAACTCGCGCAGGGTGAGCTTAAGCGACTCGCCGGCAACAGTCACCTCACGATGGCTGGGCGAGAGCACGATGTCGCCCACGCTGAGCACATCGCTTGCCTGTTTGACCATGCCGCCGCGACGCAGCAGTGCGCGGCAGCGGCTGGCGAGCTCCATGAGCGAGAAGGGTTTAGTCAGGTAATCGTCGGCACCGCCATCGAGCGCCATCACCTTGTCGAGCTCGGTATCCTTGGCGGTAAGCATCATGATGGGCACCGTCGCCGTCAGGCGATCGGCACGCAGTCGGCGCATAATCGCCAAACCATCGGTATCGGGCAGCATGATGTCGAGCAGGACAGCATCGGGCACCCGTCGCGCCACGGCAGCCTTAAACTCACCGTCGCACGAAAAGCCTTCGGCCTCGATCCCCTGCTTGCGCAGCGCATAGACCGTCAAATCCCTGATGTTGTCATCGTCCTCGACGTAATAGATCATGTTGAACCCCTTTGCGGCCGGCATGACCGCATCTTAACCCTAAAGGTACCTTTACTAGATGGTATCAGCCAAAACGTCCCGTCAAATAATCCGCCGTGCGCGGATCGGTCGGATTCTTGAAGAGTTGCGCGGTGGGCGCGTGCTCCACCAACTCGCCCAGCAAGAAAAACGCGACCGAGTCGGAGATACGCGCCGCCTGCTGCATATTGTGCGTAACGACCACGAGCGTACAGGTCTCTTTGAGCTCGCAGGCCAGCTGCTCCACCACGAGCGTCGACACGGGGTCGAGCGCCGAGGTCGGCTCGTCCATCAGCAGAATGTCGGGCTGCACGGCCAGCGCGCGGGCGATGCACAGGCGCTGCTGCTGTCCACCCGAAAGACCCAGGCCCGACTCCTTGAGCTTGTCCTTGACCTCGTCCCACAGGGCAGCGCGACGCAGGGAGTCCTCGACCAGCTCATCCAGCACAGCGCGATCGCGCACGCCCATGCCGCGCGGACCATACGCGACGTTGTCGTAGATGCTCATGGGAAACGGGTTGGGGCGCTGAAACACCATGCCCACGCGCTGGCGCAAACGGCAGATGTCGTAATCGCCCAGGATATCTTGACCATCGAGCGCAATCTTGCCCTCGATGCGGCAATCCTTGATGCCGTCGTTCATGCGGTTAAAGCAGCGCAGCAACGTGGACTTTCCGCAGCCCGAAGGCCCGATAAACGAGGTGATCTGCTTGTCGCGGATCTTGATATTCACGTCCTTGAGCGCATGGTGGTCGCCATAGAACAGGTCGAGGCCCTCGACGTCGATGCGCGTCGGCGAGGCGGCAAGATCCTCTGCCGTGGGGCGAGTCGCATCCCCAACCTCGCGCTCGCGCGCGGCCTCGACCTGCGCTTTCATGAGTTCTTCAAGCTCCGTGGGCTCCACAGCCGCAGCAGCCGTCATACCGCATACCTCCACATCGATATCAATTCAGCAGTATCGATAGTAGAAATCGCGGCTCATATGCACGTGAGCGCATTGTCAAGTGTTTGTAAGGGCACGTTGGCTATGCGGCGGGCAGCTCGATGGTGAATATCGTGTGTTCGGGCGTCGATTCACATGCAACGGTACCACCGTGTGCCGCGATGATCTCCTTGGCAATAGCAAGGCCCAGACCGGCACCACCGCGATTGGTCGCACGCGCCGCATCCAGGCGATAGAACTTCTCAAAGATCACCTTGAGCTTAGCCGCAGGGATAGGATCGCCCTGATTGATAAAGCGCACGCGCACGCCGCCATCGTCTTGGCGCCCGGCCTCAATCGTGATAGTCGAGCCCTCATAGCTATAGGCAATAGCGTTTTTCATGATGTTGTTGAACACGCGAGCTATTTTGTCGCCATCCACGAGCACCGTCAGGTCCTCGCGAATATCAACTTGGACTTCCTTATGCTGCTCGTTGAGGATGGGATAGAACTCATCAGCCACCTGAGCCAGCAGCAACCCCAGATCAACATACCCGCGCGTGAGCACGATATCGTGGAAGTCAAAGCGCGTGATATCGAAGAACTCTTCGATGAGCGCATCGAGCCGGTGCGCCTTGTCGAGCGCCACGCCCGTAAAGTGCGCACGTTGCTCAACCGGCAGCTCGGGAGCCTCTTGCAGCAGCGAAAGATAGCCCACCACACTGGCAAGCGGGGTGCGTAGGTCATGTGCCAAGTACGTGACCAGATCGTCCTTGCGATGCGACTCGTCACGCAGAGCTTGCTGCACCTTGCGCTCACGGTCACGCACGCGGTTAAGGGCGCCCTCGACCTCCAAGAAGTCGCCGTCGATGTTGTCCCAGGTGTTGGGGTGATCGATCAGGCGATCTTGAATACGAGCGGCCAGCACACAATCGGCATGCTGCTCGCCCTGCTCGTAGCCCTGGTAGTACAGGGCGCGGCCACACAAGAACAGCACGCACGCGGCAAGCGCCAGCACAAAGCCAAGCATGTTGAATACAAAGCCGGCATCGAACAGCACCGGCCCTTCGATGCCGCCGAGCGCCATGGCGCCAATCGCCAACGTCATGGCCCACGCGGCGCCGCCAATCACCACGCAGCGGCACACGATCTCAAATCGATCGATCAGCAAAAAGCCGACAAGCAGCACCGCCAAGATTCCGACGATGTTGTCGATGCCAATCAGCAGCAGGCTCAGCAAAAAGAGCAGCACCGTTGCGAGCGCGCGGTTGTCGACGACCGACCTCACGTATTCAAAGAGCCGATCGGGCACCTCGAACGCTTGCCTATCGTCTTTTGTCATATCAAGATCCTCACAAGCGAAAAGCGTTATTCGATGATGTAGCCGACGCCCCAGACGTTTTTGATAAAGCGTGGCTTTTGTGCGTCGTCGCCAATCTTTTCGCGCAAGTGGCGAATATGCACCATCACCGTATTGTTGGAGCCGGGCATAAAGTCCTCGTTCCACACCGCGCGGAACAGGTCCTCCACGGCCACCACGCTGCCGCGATGCTCGACCAGATACAGCAAGATTGAATACTCGGTGGGCGTGAGGCGAACCGGTGAACCGTCCACTGTCACGGAACGAGCATCGCGGTTGATCTCCAAGCCGTCGAGCTGAATGGTCGGCGACTCGGCCGCCTGTGCACGGCTACCGTAGCTGGTGTAGCGGCGAAGCTGAGCGTGCACGCGCGCGATGAGCTCCAGCGGACGGAACGGCTTAACCACGTAATCGTCCGCGCCAAGCGAAAGGCCCTCGATCTTGTCTTGCTGGGCATCGCGCGCCGTCAGCATGATCACAGGATAGGTATGGCTGGAACGGATCGTACGCAGCAGCTCAAACCCATCGATATCGGGCAGCATGACATCCAGCAGCGCCAGATCGAACTCCTGCTCCAAGATTGCCTTGGCCGCATCGGCCCCGCTATAGGCAATCTGGACATCAAAGCCCTCTTTTGTAAGGTAGATACCAACCAAGTCGGCGATGGCCTTTTCGTCATCAACTACCAAAATGCGCTCGTTCATGCGTGCTCCTCTCGCGCTCCATTATGCCCGAGGCGACGCATGCCACACACAACAAGCGTGGGTGATTAAGTCGGCCTTAAGCACCCTTGTGCCCGTTCGGGCGCGGATGTGGGCCACGCACGCACGCGATGATCGCCGACGCCGGCAAACGATATACTCTAGTTCCAGAAGAGACCATCCCGTCGAAAGCGAAATCCGTGAAGTCCCTCACCTCTTTTGCAAAGCGCTCAGCCCAGCTTGCCGCCGGCTTTGTCTGCGCTATCGCCCTTGCCGCTGGCGTGCCCACCGTCGCCGGCGCCCAAGTGCTCACGACCGACAATGTTTGCGGCAAAACCGCCGATGCGCGCGGCATCACGGCCGAAAACCTGCCCGATATCGATGCGACCAATGCCCTCGTCATGGGCAAAGACGGCACCGTCTACTATGCCCGTGGCGCCGATGAGCAGGTCAAGATCGCCTCGATCACCAAGGTCATGACCGCAATCCTAACCGTCGAGAATTGCAAGATGGACGAGAAGGTCACGGTAAGCAACGCCGCAGCCACCGTGGGCAATTCGACCGCCGGCTTGCTCGAAGGCGACAAGCTTACCGTGGAGCAGGCGCTGCGCGGCCTGATGATTCCCTCGGGCAACGACGCCGCCATCGTGCTCGCCGAATATGTGGGCAAGAAGATCGACCCTAAGACCAAAGACGCCGAGGCCACCTTTGTGAAGGCCATGAACGAGCGCGCTAAGAAGCTCGGCTGTACCGGTACGCTTTTTGAAAACCCGCATGGTCTGGACTTTGATGAGTGGGCTGGCGATATGCACTCAACCGCACATGACGTGGCGCTGATGATGCAGGAGGCCATGAAAAACGACACGATCCGCGAGGTCGTAGCGAGCGAGGATTCCTGGATCGAGGTCACGGGCGCCGACGGCACCGACCATTCGCATTCCATGGACACGCATAACTATTTGCTGGGCCAAGATGGCAACATCGGCGGCAAGACCGGCACCACCGACGACGCGGGCTATTGCTTTACGAGTGCCTACAACCGCGATGGCGACGAGATCTACACCGTCGTTTTGAACTCCACCACCACCGACCAGCGCTTTACCGATACCGCAACCCTTGCCAATTGGTACTACGGTCACAAGGTGACGGTCGCGATCGCCAACACGCAGGAAAAGACCGCCAACGGCAACCCGCTTATGGCGCGCATTGGCCAAACCGACTGGACGGATAAGACGATCGACGCCACACTCGCCGATCCTACGGCGCAAGCGACCGTGTTTTCCCTTGCCGGCGAGGTGACCGAAAAGGTTAGCCACGACGATCTTTCGGGCACGGTGCATGTGGGCGACAAGGTGGGCAGCGTTACGCTCAAGCAGGACGGCACCAAGATCGCCGTCATGGACCTGGTTGCCGACGAGGAAGGGGCAGGGCCGAATCCCATTGAGTGGCTCCTTGTGAAGCTCGACCGCCTGGGCCGCCGCATCGACAACCGCCCGCTCACAGCCGAGAGCGAGACCGTAGCCAAGGCACCCGAGGTGTAAGGTCGAAGAACAATACACTCGCTGAAAGGAGGCGTCCAACGGGGCGCCTCCTTTTTTGAGGGTTCGAATCCCCAGTTAACATTCTCCTAATCAAAAAAGGGCCCTGAATGGGACCCTTCTTTCAATTCATACTGGCGGAGAGCTGGGGATGTCCGGGCATGCTACGCATGCCCTCCGGCTTCAAAGCCTGGCGGCTTTTCGCCCACGGGCTACAAACGCTTTCGCGTTTGCTTAACGCCCGTGCCCTCTCGGGTTCGAATCCCCAGCGCCCTTTCTCGATAATAAAAAAGGGCCCCCGATGGGACCCTTCTTTAAAGTTAAACTGGCGGAGAGCTGGGGATTCGAACCCCAGATGCCCTTTTGGGGCATACTCGCTTAGCAGGCGAGCACCTTCGGCCTCTCGGTCAGCTCTCCGTAACAGCCGTTCTATAGTAACCAAACAGCCAAGGATGGGCAAGAGGAAATTTTCTAATTGCCTAGCATCCTTTCCTCCTTGGAAGCTTCGCCTACCCCAGTGAGCGGTTGAGGGAGCCGAGTTCATCGTTGCCCATGGTGCGCCACATTTGGAAGATGCAGCCACGCGCCAGGAAAAAGAAGCCGTTGTCGACCAACTGCACGGCAGCATCCGCCAGCTGGTTGGTCACGGCGGGCACTGGCGGCAACTCGAGTCCAGCCTTGCGGATGGTCTCGACCGCTTCCTCGAACGTCGGAGGCTCGCTGACGCCCATCTCGTTCATAAGGCCCTGCATTTCTTCCAGCGCGCTGCTGCCCGACTCCTCGCCGCGCGGCACCAGACGGTAACAAGCCAGCGCCAGGTCGAGCTGATCGCAATTCCAATAGGCAAACGCCAAGCGATAGAATAGGTAGCCGATTGCAGATCGATCGCTGGCAATACGTAGGCCGTGGCGCGCCACCTCGATAATCTCGTCAAAGCGCTCCAGACGCGCAAGCACGTTGATGAGCGCAAAGTGCGATTGCATGGACGAGCGCGCCAGATCGTAAAGATGGCGCACTTCGGGCAGTGCTCGTTCAAAGTCCTCTTGCTCGGCGTAAAAGCTGCAGATCTCGTGCTGGGCAAAGTACAGCGCATCGGGCGCACGAAGGATCCGCACAGAGCGGTCTTCTTCCAACACCGGTAGCACCATGCGCACCAGCTGGTTATCGCAAAACTGCGTTTGAACCGGACCTGTCGCCAAAAGCTCGGCGACGGCGCACTTAGCCTCCAACTCCTCGACAAGACGGGAAAAGCCTTCAAAAGCACCTGTACGGTCGACTTTTGTCTGCTCGCGCAATTCAACAACACGGGCCACGTATGGGTCGTCGTCCTCTTCCATGACCTCCAACTCGTCAGCCGTATCGGCAAGCAGCAGATCGCGCAGCGCCGGCGGCAGCGTGCGATGGTCATCACGCGGACGAGCATGAACCTCCGCAGGCTCAATCGTCTCCGGAGCGGTTGACTCATACGCCTCAAGCACACGCTTGCACGGCATATCGTCCATGTCCATGCTCTCAAGATCCTTGGCGACAGGCACGCAATCGGCCAGATAGGCCGCGCGCCCAAAGAAATACGTTGCGACAACGCGCTCGCCCTGCTCACTGTCGGGAGCAGCAATCTGCACATAGCAGCGCGTGATGCAGGCGCCCGCGGCAAAACACGCTGCCGCAAGTGTGAGTGCCACGCGCGCATCGTGCTCCGCGGCCCAGATCGCACGCGTGTCCTCGTCCAGCTCGCGCCAGGCGTCATCTTGGGCGTCGTATTCACGTTGCGGCATGGCATCCACGACAGAGTGCCCAAACCGAACGAGCATAATCCCCTCGGCAACGTTTGCCCGATAGGTATAGTCGAGCCGCGTGACCACGTTGAGCGCCTCAACGATTCGCGCAAAACGCGTGCGCACGTCCCACTCGCCGCCCGGCTGGCACGAAACCGTTCCCGGCTTGGCCCACGGGTTATCGCTCGAAGCCGTATCGAGCAGTCGGGGAACATCGTTGGTCGTCTTGGCGATATGCCACGCATCAAAGAGCGCGCAGCCCTCAAGGCTCGGCGAGGATGCCGCGGGGGCCAATCCGGCCCCGATGCGCTCAAGGATGCCGGAGAGGCGGTTGAGACGGCACTCGATGGCAAGCAGCATGTCAATCTCGTCCTGGTCCAACAGGCTACGATCAAAATTGAGATAGAAAATCTTTGAGCTATCAATGCGAGCCAGGCTCATCTCGGACTTGGCAGCGATGGTGCGCAGGCGGGGCAAGTCAATTTCGCTCATAAGGGCGGCGGCATAGCGCTCGATACCGCTCGGATTCTCGGCATGGTCAACGCGGTAAAGCAGCGTCTCGATAGCATCGGGGAGCGGTGCCGTGTTAAAGCCCAAAAACACCTCGACCGGCTCGGACAACTTTACGAGCTTGATCTTGTCGACAACGTTTTGCATACCCTCGTCGAGTCCGCCGGCGTCCGCCGTGTTCACAATAGCGCTTTCGGAGTTGGCAAATATCACGTAGCGCAAGAACATCGAGGCCATGAACTCGCCGTAAGGAAGGGCGCGGGTCGAATTCCATGTCTCGTGGTCGGACTGCTCGCGCATGGGGCCTTCGGGAGAGCCGGCAGTTTGCGCACACGCGCGCATTGCACCGTTGGCTTCCCTTACCATAATCTCACCAATACCGGAATCCGACTCGTCAAGGACCAGCTCCATGTCGGGATCGTTGGGCAGCGGAGCCTCGCTGACGGGGCGGTCCACCTTGTACACCTCACCCGAAACGCTTACGTAGCCCAAAAGCGACACATGACTTTTGCCAACGAATTCGACGACATAACAAGATTCATGCTGATCCTCGCCAAAGAGTTTCCAGACCACGCCATATGAGCGTCCCGCAGGCTGCTCGGGCATCGCCGGAAAGCGCTTCTTGGGATCGAGAAACCTGAGCTTGTATGTCGGACGCTCTGCCACGAAATATCACCCTGATCGGTCGTTGAGAGAAGGAGTGGTCGCGGATGGGCCGCGACACCTACTCGGAATCTTACACGAGTCGACAGGAAATCGTCCCTTTGGACGAAAGCACTCAAGCTGGCGCAAAAGAAAAGCCCCCGTTGCCGGGAGCTTTAAAATCAATTGGTGCGGCGTATAGGATTCCGCGCATCCGCTGCGCGGATCCGCACCGGCTTCGCCCGCCTGCCGGCGCGCTCGCCCGCGGGCTAAAAACGCTCCGCGTTTTCTTTACGCCCGCGCCTCGACCGAGGTTCGAATCCATGCGGTGCTTACGTAAAAGAAAAGCCCCCGTCGCCGGGAGCTTTAATCTCAAATGGTGCGGCGTATAGGATTCGAACCTATGACGTTCTGATTCGTAGTCAGACCCTCTATCCAGCTGAGGTAACGCCGCAACGCACGGATTATTATGCACGTGACCCCTCGATGGGTCAAGCGACAATTTGGAAAAATTTTACGAAGTGATGATTAAGACGCTCGCGCCTCGACCGAGATTCGAATCCATGGGATACCGCCATAAAAGAAAAGCCCCCGTTGCCGGAGGCTTCAAGTTCAATTGGTGCGGCGTATAGGATTCGAACCTATGACGTTCTGATTCGTAGTCAGACCCTCTATCCAGCTGAGGTAACGCCGCAGCGCAAGACATATAAAACCACTTTAGCTTATTGGAGTCAAGCACAATCTCAAACTTTTTTGTGGAACGCAGTTTTGTCATGCTGCTCCGCATATACCGCTGTTCCCCGTACGATCGATTGGCTTTTCGATCACGTCGAACTTGGCATCAAGTTCCCTCAGGAGCGATCTCACCCGCTGGGCACAATCATAATCGGCAAACGAGATGCTCAGCATGCGCGCGACCTGGTTGGAAGTCCCAACTCCATAGAAGTGCTCCAGCGCCACAAGTCCCTCGTGCGTCACAAAGGTCTCGGCCACATGCGGCGACTCCTCAAAGCACCATTGTGTCAACGGACCCTCACTCGTCTGCCGAACCACCAGGCCGCCCATGCCAGACGGCTCACACGTTACAAGCAGGTACTCCCCGCCCTCGTCGCTCTCAAATAAAACCACCCGATTATCAAACAGCTCCATCGCGTCCCCTTTCTCTCGCTCTTATTTAGCAAAAACATAGCAGGTAGATGGCTGTATACAGAACAGTTGTTCGTGTGTTTTCTATTGAGCTGTCCGCACGGCATGGTATGGACCTGCGCACGAAATAGGGCGCCCCCGAAGGAGCGCCCTTGCATATTCCCTATGCAGCCAAGTTACGCGACTGGCTCGATCTTCTCGAGACCGCCCATGTAAGGACGCAGAACCTCGGGGATCGTGATGGTGCCGTCGGCGTTCTGGTAGTTCTCCAGAATGGCGGCCATGGTGCGGCCGGCCGGCAAGCCGGAACCGTTGAGAGTATGCAGGTAGCGCGAACCCTTGAAGTTCTCGGGGTCGCGATACTTGATGTTGGCGCGGCGAGCCTGGAAGTCACCGCAGTTGGAGCAGGAGCTGATCTCCTTGTAGGCGTTGTAGCTCGGCAGCCAGACCTCGACGTCGTAGGTCTGACGGGCAGAGAAGCCCAAGTCGCCGGTGCACAGGCTAATCACGCGATACGGAAGGCCCAGCTGCTGCAGCAGGTACTCGGCCTCGGCGGTCATGCTCTCGAGCTCCTCGTCGGACTCCTCCGGCTTAGCGAACTTGACCATCTCGACCTTGTCGAACTCGTGCTGACGGATGATGCCGCGGGTGTCGCGACCGGCGGAACCGGCCTCCTCGCGGAAGCAGGGGGTGAAGGCGGTGTAGCGGCGCGGCAGGGTGTCGGCATCGAGGACCTCGCCGGCGTGCAGGTTGGTGAGCACGACCTCGGCGGTGGGGATCAGGAAGTTGTCGCCCGAGACGTGGTAGGCGTCGTCCTCGAACTTGGGCAGCTGACCCGTGCCAAACATGGTCTGACGCTTGACGACGATGGGCGGCCACCACTCCTTAAAACCACGGCTGGTGTGCGTATCGAGGAAGAAGTTGATGAGGGCGCGCTCAAGACGGGCGCCGGCGCCACCGAGAACGGTGAAGCGGCTGCCGGAGAGCTTGTTGCCGCGCTCGAAGTCGAGGATGTCCAGATCGGTGCCCAGATCCCAGTGCGGCTTAAAGTCGAAGTCGAACTCGCGCGGGGTGCCCCAACGACGGCGCTCAATGTTCTCGTCCTCGTCCTTGCCGTACGGCGTGGCCTCGCAAGGAATGTTGGGCAGGTGAGCCATGAAGTCGTACTGCTCCTGCTCGAGAGCAGTACGGCGCTCGGCCAGACCGTCAATCTTCTCGTTGACGGCGAGCACGGCCTCCTTGGCGGCCTCGGCCTCGTCCTTCTTGCCCTCCTTCATCAGGGCGCCGATCTTCTTGGACTCGGCATTGCGCGTAGCCTGGAGCTCCTCGACCTCGGTGATGACGGCACGGCGCTCGTCGTCGAGCTCAAAGAACTTCTCGCGATCCCAAGACGTCTGGCGGTTAGCCATGGCGACATCGATGGCATCGGGGTTCTCGCGAACAAACTTGATATCAAGCATTAGATCCTCCGGCGATATACATTCCATTTAGGTTGCAACCTTGTACATGTATGGGCAAGTATATACTTATGAGCGTTTACGACCCAACTCAACTACGCAAGAAGGCACCCAATGGACGCAGTTTTTTCCTTTTTGTTTGGCACCCGCACCGGTTTTGCCATCCTTTTCGCCGGCGGCATCCTGTTATTTGCGATTCTTGCCTTTGTAATGGAGAAGCGCACCCATAAGATGTACGTCGACCGCGGACCCAAGTCCGAGGATGAGGAAGACAGCTTCTGGGACTAACCTGCCAAAAAGGGACAGGTTTATTTTGGTCGGTTTTATCTGGGCAAACGCAAGCGCCCCGCAACTGGAATTGAGCCAGTTGCGGGGCGCTTTTCGCACATACGACAAAACCGCAGGAAAAACCTGCCAAAATAAACCTGTCCCTAAATGGCAGGTTTTACTGGAGAGTTGCGTCGATTGCCTTGACCAGGGCACTGCGCATGCCGGCGTCCTCGAGCGCAACGACGCCCTTGATGGTGGCACCACCGGGCGAGCATACGGCATCCTTCATCGCCGCAGGATGCTGGCCAGTTGCAAGCTGCAGCTTTGCCGTACCCAGCACCATCTGGCTCACAATGCGATAGGCATCGGCACGCGGGATACCGTGCTTGACCGCTGCATCGCCCAGGGCCTCGATTGCCATGGCGACAAATGCCGGAGCGCAACCACCCACCGTGCCGCCCACAAACAGCAGGCTCGTATCGAGCTCGACGACGGTGCCAAGCTTACCGAGCAGGTCGAGCACAACAGCACGCTGCTCGTCGCTGAGCGTAGAGGATTTCTCGCAGGCGATGACGCCCTCGCCCACCGAAACCGGCGTGTTGGGCACCGTCGAGATGTGCGCGACACCCGGCAGGACCTGCTCCCACTTGGCACTGTCCCAGGTCCAGGCAACCGACAGAACGACCTTTTTGGCAAGAGCATCCTTGAGCGGGACGAATACCTTCTCGATCATGTACGGTTTGACCGCAGCGACCACGATATCGGATGCGGCGACAACCTCGGCGGCATCGTGGCAGGCGACCATGCCGCGCGCCTCGCAGCGCTCAACCAGTGCGTCGTAGCGACCCGCGCAGGCGCACATGTCGCTCGCAGCTACACCGGCAGCGATCCAGCCATCGGCCATAGCGCTCGCCATATTGCCAAAACCGACAAATCCAATCTTCATGTCGCATAGTCCTTTCAGACACATTCCTCAAAACGAAAGGTATTGTCCCACGCCATTGTTTCGTATTGCCGACCTATTTGTGATACGGCTCGCCTCGGCTGATCTTGCAGGCGCGATAGATTTGCTCCAGCAGCACCACGCGCGCCAAGTTATGCGGCAAGGTAATACGTCCAAAGCTGAGCATCTCGTCGGCTCGTGCGCGCACGTCATCGCTCACGCCGTCCGATCCGCCAATCACAAAGGCGATGTCGCTATTGCCTCGCAGCATAAGATCATCGAGCCGCGCCGAAAGCTCCTCGCTCGAGCGCTCTTTGCCCTCAATGGCCAGCAGGATCACATGCGCTCGAGGCGGCAGGGCTGCAAGTATCGCCGCTCCCTCCTTGTCGCGCGCGGCATCCACGCCGCCCGCCTTAGCCGGGTCGATATCGGCCACCTCGCGGATATCCACCTTGGCATAGGCACCTAGGCGCTTGGTGTACTCGGCGCACGCGTCCTTCCAAAAGCGCTCCTTGAGCTTACCGACGCAAACGACGGTGTATTTCACGCGTGTCTACTCCTTCGAGTCGTTTTGAACTTTGCTGGCTGTCAGCATCTGCTCGAACATCGAGGCCGACTGCGAGAAATCGCTCGGCAGCACGACCGTCGAGGTTTTACCCGTGCGAGCGAACTCCGTCATCATCTCGGACCACTGCGTAAACATGAACAGCTGGTTGGCCTCGTCGTTACCGACTCCCGTCTCCTGGATGATCTCGAGCGAATCCTTGATGCCCAGCGCGATGGCCCTGCGCTGGTTGGCGATGCCCTCGCCCGCCTTTTCCATTGCCTCGGCCTCGGCGGTCGCCTCGGTGACGCGCTTGATGCGGTCGGCCTCAGCGAGCTCCTGTGCCGCAGCGCGCTTGCGCTGGGCAGCGTTGATGTCGTTCATGGAGTTCTCAACCTCGGTCGGCAGTGCGATTTTGGTGATGAGCGTCGACACGAGGGTGAAGCCGTAGGCGGCCATCTGCTCGGAAACGGTAGCGTTGACATCCTTGGCGATGTCATCCTTCTTGGCAAAGACCTCATCGAGTGTGTAGACGGGAATCGAAGAGCGCAGGGCGTCGGTGATGAAGTCACGCATCTGGTCGACGGGCTCCTGCAGCATATAGTAGCTCTTGTAGATGCCCGAATCTGCCGGGCCGGCGCCCATGTCATAGCTCACGTGGTACTGAGCAGAGACCTCAAGGCCGATGGTCACGTTGTCCTGGGTCTTAACGTCGATGCCAAAACCGTTTTTCATGGTGCGCAGACTCACCGTGGCGGCCTTGCGGTCAATCACGGGTACCTTCATGTGGAAGCCCGCGTTGACGATGCGGTTGAACTTGCCTAAGCGTTCGATGATCACAGCATGCTGCTGTTCAACGACATAGCAGGCGCTGGGAAGCAGCAGCAACAGAATGATGATGGGGATCAAAAGGCTGGTAAGGGCGGCGATGATACCGGACAACAGCATGGTCTCTCCTCTGATAGGCACACGTTGGCATTAGGATACCCGTACGAAGCAACGACGTGACATCAACAAGAGGACCCGTGGTCAAAAAAGGCCAAATATGAGTACTGTTACCAGTTTAGTAACAGCGTATTTGGGTCAAAATCGCCTCGTTGAACCCGAGGTCTATCGAAATTACTTCATTTTGTCTCAAGGTTGAGCCAAATTAGCGTACATCTGTTGCGCAAAATGAGCAAAAATGGCTTCATGAAATGTCTCTATTTTCATGTCAGTACTCATCTTTACCACTTTTTGACCACAGGGACATCTACCGCGCGAAATCGATATGTCAAATCTGCCAAAACGGCCCATAACAAAAAAGCTCCCATTGCTGGGAGCTCTTTCAATCAATGGTGCGGGCGAAAGGACTTGAACCTTCATGGGGTTGCCCCCATACGGACCTGAACCGTACGCGTCTGCCAATTCCGCCACGCCCGCGTGCAGGAATTAGAATAACGGAGCGCCACCGCGAACGCAAGAACTATTTTTGAAAAAGTTTGCAGGCATTTTCCCAGGCGGCTCGAGCGATTGCCTCAGCGTCCTCGCCGGTACGATCGACGCGGTCGTTGACCAGCGCGTTTGCTGTGATGGAAATCATTGCCGGCTCGCACTCAAGACCGCGAATGGGCTCCGGCGCCATATAGGGACAATCCGTCTCGAACAAAATACGGTCGAGCGGGGTCGCCGCAAATGCCTCGCGCACGTCGTCGTTGCGCTTAAAGGTGGCCGCACCGCCATAGGCGATATAGCAGCCCAAATCCACAAAGCGCTCCATCGTGGCGCGGTCCTCGCCAAAACAGTGCAGCACACAACCAGCCTGGGGCACACCCACCTCGCGCAGTACGTTGTACGCATCAACGTGCGAGGTGCGCTCCCCATCCGAGTCCTCGTGACGCAGGTGCAGCTCCACCGGCACATTGCGGCGCACGGCAAGCTCGAGCTGGCGCGCCATGCAATCAATCTGCACGTTATGGGGTGCCGGCGCGATATCGTCGTCATAGTCCATGTGATAGTCCAGGCCGATTTCGCCAATACCGGCGCATAAGGGGTCATCAAGTGCGGCAACGACCTGTGCATGAACGTCGTCGGTATAGTCCGGCGCGCCATACGGATGCACGCCGGCAAGATACTTGATCTGCGGGATATCCTGCATCGGAAGAATCTCGCGCACCAGCCAGTCGCTATAGTCCGCCACGCTGCGCTTGTCGGCAATGGGGTCGAACATCGTCACCAACAGGTCGACGCCCGCGGCTTTGGCACGCAGGAGCGTCTCGGGCACATCCTTGCCCCAAAACGAAAGCAGATGTGCATGCGTGTCGGCAAGCGGCGCCAAGGGCACGGGACAAGCAACCGTCTTCTTTTTCTTGGTAAACGTCACGCGTTCGGCATTAGGCGTCATGGGAAAGCTCCTGAGCCAAGCGGACAAAGGCGGCGACGTCGAGCGTCTCGGCGCGCGTGGTAGGTGCGATACCGCAGGCCTCAAAGGCGGCGTCGAGCGCGTCCTTGGCAAAGCCGTTGGCGCTCATGGAGTTGCGGATCGTCTTGCGGCGCTGAGCAAATGCGGCGTCGATCACACGGGCCACAAACTCGCGGTCGATGCCCTCGGGTACCACTCCGTCAACGCGATCGATGCGCACTACGGCAGAATCCACATGCGGTGCCGGCATAAAGCAGCGCGGCGGCACCTCAAAGCGCCCCGTCACCTGCGCATACAGGCCGAGCTTTGCCGTGTAGCCGCCATAGGTCTTGTTGCCCGGCGTTGCGGCAATACGATCTGCAACTTCCTTTTGCACCATGACGACAGCGCGCTTAAGCGCGGGCATCGTCTGGAAGAACTGAAGGATGATCGTCGCCGCCACGTTATAGGGCAGATTCGCGACAAACACCGTGGGTTCACCACCGGCGGCCTGCTCAATCTGCTCCGGCGTCACCTTGAGCGCATCGCCCATGATAAAGCGGAAGTTGCCATAGTCGGCGGCGTGGGCGTCGAGCACCGGCTCAAGCTCGGGATCGGCCTCAATCGACGTAACGCACGCCGCCTCCTGCAGCAGGGCCAACGTCAGCGTGCCGCAACCCGGGCCGACCTCGAGCACGCGCTCATCGCCCGCAAGCTCAGCGAGCTCACAGATACGCTCGATCACATGGTTGTCGATCAGGAAGTTTTGGCCCAGGCGATGCTTGGTCGCAAGGCCAAACTCCTCTAGCAGCTCCCTAGTTGCCGTGGGGTTTGCCAAAGGCGAAGTTGTCATGGTTGCCTCCTTAACATGGTGGCTGCATCGTAAAGCAAAAGGGCATGGACCGTTGCGGCCATGCCCTTACATCTAAACAGCAAATTGCCGATATGGCGCGCAGCGGCTTAGCCCAGACGCGGGAACAGCGGCTCGCCCTTCTCGACGGGCTGACCACCGGCAAGCAGGCCCCAAGCGCAAATGCCCTTGAGGTCGTCGCTCGCGGCCTCGTCCTCGCAGGACAGGCGGCGCAGGGCCTCGGCAGAAGTCTGGGGCATGAGCGGCATCAGCAGGTGAGCGGCAATGCGGATGGCCTCGAGCAGGTTGTAGATCACAAATGCCAGCTCGTCAGCCTTGGCCTCGTCCTTGGCAAGCGCCCAAGGCTCGGAGTCCTCGATGTAGTGGTTGGCAGCGTGGATGAGCTCCATGACCTCGTCCTTAGCTCCACCGTAATCGAGCACGTCCATCTTGGCCATGTAGCGCTCGACCAGGCCATCGGCAATCTTTGCCAGCGGGTTGTCGAACGCATCGAACGATGCGGGCTTGGCGGGCGCGCAACCGTCAAAGTACTTGCCGCTCATGTTGAGCGAACGCGAGATAAGGTTGCCCCAGCTGTTGGCCAGGTCGGCGTTGTAGACCTGCTCCATGCGCTCGAAGCTGATGGCGCCGTCGGTGCCGGGCACCACGTCGGTCATAAAGTAATAGCGATAGCCCTCGACGCCCAGCATGTCGATAACGTCCTGCGGAGCGATGGCGTTGCCGCGGCTCTTGGACATCTTCTCGGCCTTGCCGGTCTCGGCATTGCGCACGGTCAGGAAGCCGTGGGCAAAGACGTGCTCGGGCAGGGCCTCGCCGATGGCCATGAGCATGGCGGGCCAAATGACGCAGTGGAAGCGGATGATGTCCTTGCCCACGATGTGGAACTGCGCGGGCCAGCGATAGGCCAGCTCGGCACGCGCCTCGTCGGTGTCGACACCGTAGCCGACGGCCGTCATATAGTTGAGCAGCGCATCGAACCACACGTAGGTCACGTGGCCCTCGTCGAACGGGACCTGAATGCCCCAGTCAAAGCTCGTACGGCTCACGGAAAGGTCGTTAAGGCCGCCTTCGACAAAGCTACGTACCTCGTTCATGCGGAACGCAGGCTCGACAAAGTCGGGGTGCTCGTCGTAAAGCTTGAGCAGCTTGTCCTGGAAGGCGGAAAGCTTAAAGAAGTAGGACTCCTCCTGCACGCGCTCGAGCGGACGGTGGCAATCGGGGCACAGGTGCTGGCCGACACTGCCGTACTCCTCGTCGCCCTTCTGGACCTGCGTATCGGTGAAGTAGGTCTCGTCAGGCACGCAGTACCAGCCGTCATAGCTGCCCTTATACAGGTAGTCGGACTCCTTCATGCGCTCCCACAGATACTGCACCGCATGATGCTGGCGCGGCTCGGTGGTACGAATGAAGTCGTCGTTGGAGATCTCGAGCTTGCTCCAAAGCTCCTTGAAGTGCGGAGCCTGGCTGTCGGTCCACTCCTGCGGCGTCATGTTGTGCTTGGCTGCAGCCTCGGCGACCTTCTCGCCGTGCTCGTCCATGCCAGTCAGGAACTTGACGTTATAGCCAGCGGAGCGACGATAGCGAGCCTGGACGTCGGCGATGATGGTGGAATAAGCCGTGCCCAGATGCGGATCGGCGTTGACGTAGTAGATGGGCGTCGTGATAAAGAACGAAGGCTTGCTTTGATCCATGGGGTTTGTCCTCCAGAAAAACGTTGCATACAGGGGATGATTCTAGCGCAAGGGCTGGATATCCTCCATCTATTGCATATCGAGCACCATGGCATAGACATCGCGCTTGCGGCGCGAGTACTTCTGTGACAGGCGCTTTGCCACCGCAGAGGCGGGCTCCCCCTCCTCGAGCGCGGCGCGGATATCCTCGCGCAGGGCCTCGTCGGGATCCGCTGCCGCGGCGCCAACCGGCACGATACCGGCCTCCTCATCCTCGCTCGGCGGCGCGATGACCAGCGCAATCTCGCCCTTTACCTCGCCGCGAGCACGCAGCTCCTCGGCAAGCTGAGCAGCGGGCCCGCGCAAGACCTCCTCGTGCAGCTTGGTGAGTTCGCGGCAGACGGCAACCTCACGCTGGGGAAAGACCTCCGCCACGGCCTCGAGCGTCGCCACGATGCGATGTGGAGACTCGTAGAAGATGAGTGCGCCGGGCACCACGGCAAGGCGCTGTAAACGGCGCACGCGGTCGCCGTGCTTTCGGCCCAAAAAGCCCTCGAAGAAAAAATGCTCGCAGGGAATGCCGGACGAAACGAGCGCCGTGACGCAAGCAGAGGGCCCGGGAATAACTTCAACGGGCACATCGGCCTCACGCGCCGCCTCGACCAGCGCCTGTCCGGGATCGGACACACTCGGCATGCCGGCGTCCGAGGCAAAAGCGAGGGTCTCCCCCGCCAGCAGACGGTCGACCAGGCCGACGGCGCGGCTGGCGATCACATTCTCGTCGCAACGGACAAGCGGCTTGGAAATGCCCAGGTGCATCAGCAGCTTTGACGTCACACGCGTGTCTTCGCAGCAGATGGCATCGGCGGCGGCAAACGCCTCGCCAACGCGCGGGGACAGGTCGCCCAGGTTGCCGATGGGCGTGCCGACCACATAGAGTTTGCCCGTATGGGTGCTGTTTTGCGTCATATCAACCTATTCAATCATGCCGCGCTCGAGCGTACCGAGCGCCGCGCGGGCGTCCCATGCTGCAATGCGCTTCTCGGTCTTCCACGTTTGGAAGAACCAACCGGCAGCCGGCGCAAACGAAGCCAGCTGGTTGGCGATAAACACGCGCTCGTAGGCATTGCGGCCCTCGGGCGTAACCGACGAGTTGGCAAAGATCGCCGCGCCCGACCATTCGCCCACCAGCACGGGGAACCCAGTCGAAATCGCTTCTTTAAGCTCGCGCTTGTTACGGGAAATCGCCGTCGTCAGCCCGCGGGGGCTCGTGATATCGAGCGCATACTCGTCGCGGTAATGGTACAGGTGAAGGTCCATGTAGACGTTCTTGTACTTGGCGCCGCGCATAAAATGCTTCCACTCGCTGGGATGCCCCGAAGACGAAAAGACGACGATCTTATCCTCGGGCATATACGAACGGACGAGCTCGTAGGCATCGCGATAGAAATTGCGCAGGTAGTGCGCCGGAATGCCATCCGTCATGGCAAAGAGACTCTTGCGGACACTCATCTGCGGCGTATCCAGCAGCTCAATGCCCAGCAGGCTCTCGGCCTCGCCGTAACGCTCGGCCAAGCGCTCGAGCACGGCGAGTGCGACATGGCGGCCGTTAGTGGACGAATGCCACTCGGCAACAGCCTCCGGCGTGGCGGGCGAATCGTTGGAATCGCCCTGGCCACCGGGCACAGTCGCCAGGTCAAGCAGCACGCGAATGTTGTACTTGGCAGCCCACTCAATCGCGCGGTCGATGTAATCGACAACCGAGATGTAGGAGGCATCGGACTCCTGTGAGCCAAAGGCATACCAAGGCACCGGCAGGCGCACGGCGTTGAGGCCGATCTGCGCCATGCGACGGAAATCATCCTCGCTCACAAACGTCTCGTAATGACGGCGCGTGCGCTCGTTATAGGCGGCGGTGCCCATGGCCTCCTGCAGCTCGGCCGCATTGGATGCACCGGTCGCCGCGTATAGCGACGGGGTCACCCAAGGCTCGGGAATAAACCAGCCAGAGAGATTAACGCCGAGTATCCTCTCCATCACTGCCCCCTTCGGATCGTGCAGGCCGAGCCTGCATCGTATTGCATAGGAAAAGTATCGTTTTGAGTATACCCGCGCGTGCGGACAGACGACCGAACGGTCTGTAAAGTGGCGCAAAAGCGGGAGGAATGTCTGAGCGGGCGGGCCCGAGATGTGCACGCACGTCGGAAGTAAGCGCCGGAAAGCGCGTCCCGTTTTTCGCAAAAGACTGGGATGCATTTTCCGCTCGAGGCCTCAATCGGAAAATGCATCCCGTTCTGAGCGCGGGATCTGGGACGCAGTTTCCGCCAAAGACCGCAAAAGGAAAGCACATCCCATTCTGACGCCGGATTCCGGGTCGTGCTTTCCCAAGCGGCCTCAAAGCGGAAAACGCATCCCACTCTGAAGCCAAATTCCGGGACGCAGTTTCGCAGAGCCCTCGATAAAAGAAAAGGACCCCTTTGCAGAGGTCCTAGTCAATTCAAGGTGGCGGGGAAGGGAATCGCGTCCGCGCGCCGCGCGGACGGACCGCTGCGGCGCTTACGCGCCTTGCGAGCTGCGCTGGCAAACGCTTACGCGTTTACTCAGCTCCACGCCCTCACGGGGTTCGATTCCATGTGGGGGCTGTATAAAAGAAAAGGACCCCTTGCAGAGGTCCTAGTCAATTCAAGGTGGCGGGGAAGGGAATCGAACCCCTGACACGAGGATTTTCAGTCCTCTGCTCTACCAACTGAGCTACCCAGCCATTTGAGGTGTGCCTTGTTTCAAGGCTTGATTAGTATAACCAAGGACGCGTTCCGGTCAACCGAGAATTTTAAAAAAGTTTTTGAGCACAGCCTCGGTTCTATAAATCGGCACGTCAGAGGCATCAGCCGGCAGCAAGAAGTTTTTCGCTCAGTCCCTTAAGCCGGCACGCGTTGGAGAGCAGGGGTCGAAACAATGATTGAAGGGCGCTCTAGTACGGCCCAGGCGCCGGGGCAGGAGCACATACGCCAGGGACGTACGTTTTCGTAGCATACGAGGACATAGCCGCGCGCATCGATGAAGGCGATGTCGATGGGATAGGCCATAAAACACGTATGGACCGAAGAGCAGCGTGGAAACGCCATGACGAGCGGCAGGCCGTTGGCGGCAACCGGACGCCGTCCCAGCATGCCGCGCAGGCGCACGACAAACGACTCCGCCACCGCAAACTCGGCCGGCGTCCAACCCAGCCTGTTGAGTGCCCGCGCGTAGGCGATGTAGGACGAGACCGCGGTCACATGACCACCCCCGGACGCCATGGATCGACCGTCACCGCGCGCTCGTGCGACAACGTTGTCGGCGCCCCCAGCGAAACGCCAGCGATGCTGAGAGAAGTCGGCCACGGCTCATAGTGCATGGTGCAGGTGTAGGTCCTAAACGTACCGGATAGGGAGAGCAGGCCACCATCCGATGCCTTCGCGCCTTGCTCGCTCGACACTTCGATCCGCAAGTCATAGCCTTCCATGGCATTCAGAATTTGAGTCTGAACCGTCGCCGAGGCATCGGCAGAGCTTTCGTCGCCCTCCCCCTCCGACGCCACGGCGTGCGCCAACACGATGTCGGGTACCACGCGGTCGAAGCGCGCGACAGCGCTGGCAAAGATCATGACGTTGTACACGATGAGTGCCAGCACCAGCAAAACGGGCGTAACCACCGCCATCTCCACCGTCGCTTGGGCGCGCTCCTCGCGCAGACGCATGCGGATACTCATTACGACCCACCGCCCAGAGCGCCAACCAGCGTGGCAACATCGACGGTGAGTGGGATGGAGCCGCCGCCGGGCAGAGGAATCTCCGCAAGCGTGAACACCGTACCGCTAATGGTGCGTTCGACTTGATATTCCAACGCCTCGCAAAGCGCCTTGGGATCGGTCACGCCCAACGGAATACTTCGCAGCTTGTCTTGCGCTTGAGAGAGACCAGCAATGTCAGACCCCGGGCTCTTAATGACGTTGGCGGAATCGGTCAGCACTGGCTTTCGCAGGCGCAAGTCGCACGGTTCCAGACCCAACGCCGCCATGGACGCCGAAACGGTATCGCCGAGCCACGATGCGATGGAACCCAACGCGCCGCTGCCCCCTCCTAGGCCTTTAATCATCTCGTCCATAAGTTCGTCGGCCGAACCTTGGATATCACCGTATCCTACGAGCAGCCGTCCCCAAACATCCATGACGCCGTCGAGCACGCCGGCAACGCCGCCCGAGCGTTCCTTCAATGTCGAGAAAAATCGCGAAAGCACGTTGTTTTGCGCCGTCGCCTCATCGGGTGCCAACACCGCGGCAGAGATAGCACCGCGATCGCCGAGCCTGACTGCCGTGCTAAACGAAGAGTTGAGCTCATCGGGGCTCGAGATGGCACCCGAAACCGCAAGGGCAACTACGCCGTTGCGACCGGGCGGAGCGATACGCGGACGCTCGCCCGAAAGCGCTTTGATGGCCTGGTCAAACGCATTGCTCGCACGGTCGGTCTCGTCTTCGGTCTGACGTTCGAGCTCGAGCTCTTTGTTGCGGCATTCGACGTAGTCTTCCAGGGCGTCTTTAAACTTGTCAAAGTGATACTCGAAGCCGTTTTCGATAGAGGTTGAAGGCGCCGCAACAGCACCAAGCGACGAAACGCCAAAATGGCATTTGCTGCATTTATCCTGTCCATCGTAATCGGCAACCGAAGCAAATCCGCTCGGCGTCCCTTTCTTATAGTTAGGGCAGGTCGTCCCGTAATGCAGATACGCCTTGTCATCGTTCACGCTCGTCGGCCACACCGCATCGGTATAGAGCTCCGTCGCCCGAACCTCATCAGAGTTGCGCGGCAACAGTGGAATATAGGAGGAAACCCTGTCTCCGTTCTCGGTTATATATGCCCGATCGACCTCCGCACTCGCATAGGTATAAAACGCCTTACGCGCCGCAGACTCTGCCCTCATCTCGACACTCGAGCCGTGGGGCTTCTCATTTGTCAGACGCCAATGGTAGTAGTCCTTCGCGCGATCAAGGGCAACTTGAGGCTCCCACGTAACGCTCGAAGCGTAATGCGGATTTTGAACACCGGAGAGATCCGTTAGGCTTTTCGCGCGCTCCCACATACACGAACAGCTGCCGACCGAACCTTTATCCGATCCACCGCAATCCGCTAGCCAGGCACGCTCCTTTGCCTTCGCCGTCTCCTCCGATGCTTTTTGTAGCTCCTCGGCCGCGCGCTCCAGATCTTCCGACGCATCTTTAATGGCATCGGTCGAGATCTCGGAACCCTCGAGCGCAACAAAATCAGACTCGGATGTCCTGGGCACGGCAAGCGCCGTACCGGTATAGGTCACACTATCGGTATCCTGCGCCGACACCGCCTGCGTGGCACGCGCGGCGATCAGATACGGCAGAGCCGTCTCGATTTTCTGTAAGCCTTCCGATGCGCTTTTGGCAAACTTGTTGCGCGTTTTAATGATCTCAATCCCGGTGTCGACCATATTGCCGGCAACTGGTTCGGCACCCGGGATGAGGATGGCGACCAGGCCCGTCCCGATTGTGGCAAACCCCGCCAGCCCCAGACTCAAGATGCTCGCATCAACCACCGTGGCAGCCGTGTGATAGGACGACACTACGTTGGCACCCGCCAGCGCGCCGCTATCGGCCGCCACCTGGGTATCCCCGGCACGCGACATGCTCCATATCGCCGCGGTCGACGAAAACAACAACGTGAGCACCACTAGGATGACCACGGCAGAAGAAAGCGTGGTGTAGGCACCGTCTTCGATAAACAGGTCGATACCGGCGCGGCCCATAAAGCCGCCTCGCTTGCGATGGCAGCTCGGACGGCGCGTCAAAACGCATCTAGACCAGAAACGCTTAATCCCATGTAGCAATCCACGAATCATAATCTCCCTCCAGCCATTCGGGACGTGATTGATACGAGACATCGACCTTGAGCTCAACGTAGCCGCCCTCGGCGGTACCACCCATAGCCTGCGCAAACGCACCGATCACAGGCAACGGCCTGACCTCGCCGGAAACGGACACGGACGAGACGCCACCCGCACCGGCCCGACCAAGCTCGATATTCCACGACAACGGCCCGCCGGCATGAAAGATCGAAACGTTGGGCACCGCGGCAAGCCGGCGGCGGGTGAACTCCTTAAGATCGTCGTCCTCCGCCGTCGTCGTGGTCATGAGCCGCGCGGTCTCGGCGGCGGCAGACTCCATGACCGCGCGCGTATAGAGCAGGCACACCGGTTGCAGTGCGAGAAGGATGAGCGTCAGAAACGTCGGCAGCAAAAAAGCGGCCTCGACCGTAGACTGCGCCCGGTCCTCGCGCGCGATATCAATACAACGCAATGTCCTTAGCGCCCGCAGCGGCGTCGATAACCGACGTCGAGGCAACGCCATGGGATGCCGCCCGCTCAACCAGCGCCGCCAAGCGCCCATCGGTGCCAGCACGCCAAAGCCCCGCGATCGCCAGCACGATCGATAACAGCGCCACCGTGACGATGGCGTATTCCACAGTCGCTTGGGCAACCTCTTCACGCAGAACGCCATGCATTTCACGATCCCTCCTTTGAGCTTATTGTTTGCGGGACCAGGCGCACGGCGCGCAGACGACACGAAGCATCGCCGGTATCCGCGGCAACCGTCACCATATCGACCCAGCCGCGTCCGTCACGCACGATGGCGCCCCATACGTTGCCCTTAATATCGAGATAGCCGCTCAGGGCGAGCTGGGCCGTTGGCACCTCGCGGTAGGCGCGTAACATATCCGCCGCTGCCTCGGTCATCGGTCGGTCCTCGGACCATGCAAGCCGGACCGCAATCGCGTTGTCCTCAGGCGAATCCGTCGCAGTGCCAGACCGCTTGTCGAGCGTCCGCAGAAAGGTTTGCGCCGTGACAGCGACATCCGAATCGTCCGCATCTCGCATCTCATCTTTTTGAGTCGCCACCGCCGAATCTGAGCCCGAATCGAAGGCGGCCCCAGGACGCTGCTGCCGCGCGGCGTTAAGCCCCCAAAGCACCGCCGCTATCGCCACGGTCAGGCAAGCAAACACCAGCAGCACCCCGATGGGGCGCTCGCCCTCTACAGACTGTTGATGCCCTCGCTGATAGCGTTCCATAGATCTTGGACCTTGCCTTTAAATGCAACGATGGCAATAATCGCGATCACCACAAGCACGCCCACCAAAATGGCGTACTCGGTGGTACCCTGCGCGCTCTCCTCCCGCAACAGCTCCTTGGCATGCTGGCGAGCGCGGATCGCCCGGCAAAAAGCCCAGTTCCAAGCCTTGTCAGCAACTTCGACCATCGTGTTCATGTATTCCTCCCTACATCATCCCGCCTGCTCCCAGCAGCGGGCCCAATATGGACAGAAGCAACGCCGGCAAGATGAGCGTGCCGGTGGGGATCAGCAGCTTGACGGGCGCACGCTCGATCTCACGCTCGACCGCGGCGCGATGAGCCGCACGGATCTCGCGACTTTGAGCGGCCAGCGTCTCGGCAAGTGGGGCACCCAGGGCGAGCGCCTGCCCCACCGTGATGGCAAAGGTCTCGAGCGCTCGTACGTCCAGATCGCGCGCGGCGGCCAACAACTCGTCCTCACGCGTGCCCACGCCCACCTGCCACGCCATGCAGGCCCGCTCAAGGCGAAGAGCCAGCACTGACCGGCGGTTGGCGCAGAAAATCTCAAGCGCCGCATCAAACGAAAGACCGGCCGAAAGACCCAAGCGCACAACATCGATCATCTCGGACACTTCGCCGAGCGAAACTCGCGCCGGGCCGCCCGCTCCAACCGCGCCCTTCACTCGCGCGGTCAGGGCATCGACCACTGAGCGACCCGCGGCAGCGACCAGCACCGCCTCGCGCTTGCAGGCCCCTGCGATCTTGCGTGCATCCGCCCGATCCAAACCCGTCGCGATAAATACACTCAGGGCGCACAGGCAAGCCGCAACTGCAACTGGGGCGCTCATAGCTCCACCCTCATAATGCGCCGGATAACCACCAGGGCAACGGCGTTGAGGGCGAGACCCAGCACCACAGCGCCCGCACCGGCAGGCGTCGCAAGACCGCGACGAAAATCTGCCGAAAGCAGCGCCAACACCGCGCACATGCCCGCCGGCATCGCCGCGACCATATGCGCCGACATGCGAGCCTGCGACGTCTTGACATCCAGGCGGCGCTTGAGCTCAATGCGCTCCCCTACCATGCTCGACGCCTCGGACAGTAAGTCGGCAAGCGGAGCGCCGGTGCGCTGTGACACCTTAAGCGCCAAGGTCACAAGCGAAAGACCGGGGGCGTCGATGCGCACGAGCAAGTCATCGAGCGCGTCGGTCGCCGAGATACCGCAATCGATCGCCGCCGCCACCCGCAAAAACTCGGTATGCACCGGTTCTTGCGCATGAGCGCCCACAAAGCGCATGCCCTGGGCCAGCGAATGTCCCGAGGCAAGCGACATGGAAAGTGCGGTAAACGCCTCGGGCATGGCCTCTTCTGCATCGTGTTGCTCGCGCCGGCTCTCAAAGCCATCCCGAGCGGCGCCAGCGGCAATCGGAGCAACAAGTCCCAAGGCAAACCCGAGGGGCGATAACGACACCATCGTTAGTAAAACGCTGCAGACACCGCTCGATAGCAGTAGAAACGCCAAACGCCCCGAAGCATCTTCAATCACGAGGCCAAGGCGATGCGCCGGAGCCAGCGATGCCCACGAACGGGCGATCTTTTTCAGCAGATCGTTTTCCACCAGCTCACGCGGCAGCTTCTCTGCCACCGTCTCGAGCGCCTGACGCGCCAGCTCCGCCGGCGGCACCTGCGGCACACGAGGTTCCGCCCCGCACGCCGTCGCAACAGAAAACCCTGCCAAACCCCCTACGACGAGGGGCACAGCGACCTCCATTCGTCCACCTCCTCTTGCGTGAGCGTCCCCGACCGCAGGCCTTCTGCGATAAACGGCGGCTCGCGGTCAAGCGCCCAGGTGCGCTCGGCGGCATCGAAAGTCACATAGCGCTCGAGCTCTACGCCGCCCGACGCGGCGCGACGCACCCCCGAATACGAGGAGACGAAGCGCCTGCCATCGGCGTGGCGCTCGGACATCACGATGCCGTCGAGCGCCATGGCAATCTGCTCCTCGATGAGCTCGCTCGGCAGATCGATGCCATAACGTGCAAGCAACGTCAGACGCACCACGGTCTCCTGTTCTGAACCCGCATGAAGTGTGGTGAGCGACCCATCGTGGCCCGTATTCATGGCCTGCAACATGTCGCAGCACTCGGCACCGCGCACCTCGCCCACCACGATGCGGTCGGGGCGCATGCGCAGGGCATTGGTCACCAGGTCGCGGATCGTCACCGCGCCCTCGCCCTCAATTGAAGCCTCGCGCGCCTCTAGGCGCACCACGTGCGGATGATGCGCAAACTTGAGCTCGGCAGAGTCCTCGATCGTCACGATGCGCTCGCCGGTGGAAATCTCGCATGACAGCGCGTTGAGCAGGGTGGTCTTACCAGATCCCGTGCCTCCCGCAACCGCCAGGTCCTGTCGCAGCGACACCGCGCACGACAGCAGCTGCGCATACCAAAGCGGCAGTGACCCCAGCCCCACAAGCTCGTCCAGCGAGCAGATGCGGTCCGAGAACTTTCGGATGGTGAGAATCGGTCCGTCAATCGCCACAGGCGGAATCACCGCGTTGACGCGATAGCCCGTTTTAAGGCGAGCGTTGACGATGGGGCTGCGCTCGTCGATACGGCGGCCAAGTGGCGAGATGATGCGGTCGATAAGCACACGGATCTGCTCATCATCCTCAAACGCATGCTCGATAGGGTACAAGACGCCGCCGCGTTCAAAGAAGGCCGAGCGGCAGCCGTTGATCATGATCTCGGTAACGGTGTCGTCCTCGATGAGCGGCTGCAACGGCCCCAGGCCCACCACGTCATCCAAAATCTCGTCGATGATGGTCTCGCGTTCGGACGTCGCGAGATCGGTCGGTTCCTCAACATTGAGCGCCGCCTCCACCGCGGGACGCAATTCCGAGCGGGCAAGCGCCGGGTCGATATAGGCGCTGATACGCGCCACTTCGTCGTAACCCATGCGGTCCATCACAGCGCGCTTGGTGCGTCGTTTCACCGCGCGACGACGCCCCGCATCTACAGGCGCTGCCGCCGCTGCAGCGCCGGCAGCCTTAATCCTCGTTTGCAGGCTCATCGCTGATCACCCTCGCGCGACCAGGGAAGGCGGATACGCGGGCGTTCGGTGCGCGTTGCACGGTCGGCGACCATATCGCTCCAAGGGCCGACGGCGCACCCCAGTTCCACGAGCATCTCGCGCGTGGCCTCGCGCACGCTGGTCGCGAAAGCGCTCGTCTGACCCACTGCCTCGTCAGCGCGCCCAAACGCCATGAGCGCGGCGAGATCCTGCCCGCCATCGGCGATACGAATCTTTGAGCTCAACGCACAGGCAATCTCAAAGCGCATGGCGACGTCCTCGTCTGCCCCGCGCGCACCGAACCGGTTGAACACGGCGCTCATGCGCGTGCGCGGCACACCTACTCGACTTGCCAGTTCAATGACGCGCGATGCCGATGTCGCGGACGACACCGCCGCATCGCCAACGACCAGGCAACGGTCGCTCGCCGCCACCGCAGCCGCCACGGCGTCGCCCCAAAAGACCGAGGTATCGATAAAGACCACGTCGGATTCGCGACGCAGGACATCAAGCAATAGCTCCACCGGACGTGCCATGAGCTCGGCTTGCTCGGGCGCCGCGACGGGACCCCAGAGCGTAACGCCCGGCGCCACGCGCATCGATGTGGCTACGATATCCGGCTCGGTGAGCGCGCCCGCCGCCGACGGCTCGATAAGTGCCGCCATATCGCGCGGAGCATCGACGCCTAACAAGTCGTAAAGGTTTCCAAACATCAGGTCCAGGTCGAGCACGGCGGCACGCAAGCCCAACAGCGACGATATGTGTGCCATGGTGGCAACGATCGTCGACTTGCCGCAACCGCCCGAACCCGAAATGGCGCAGATGACCGGAGCTCGATGCTGCGGAGCGGCAGCGTCTGCCGGCGGCATCGGAGGCGGCGGGGCGGGCGTCGGCGACAGCGTCCCCGTCTCCCCCGCCGCAACCACACGCTGCGTCCAAGCCGGCATGGCAGCTTGTTCGGTCTGCAAGGCAGGCTCGTTCTGTGCAATCTGCTCATGCTGCATCAGCGACAACTCGCCGCACCCGGCAAAGCCCTCAACTTCGTCGAGTTCATCCGCCAGATTCACGCCGTGCACGTATCCCATATCTACAGCCGGGGAGTCGCCAGCATGCTGTGCCGGCCCTCCAGCGTCATCGTATACAAGGGGGTTCCGGGGGCGCCGACCATGCTCGGCTTCCGCTTTTCCATAATCATCAACACGCGGGCCTCTTGTAGCGCGAGGCGCCCCGGGTTCCCTATCAACAAAAGCATCGGGCTCAATCGTCATGCGCCGATCGGAATCAACCGCTCCCTCGCCCGCGCGCCCGTTGCCGCATATGCTGTGCGCAGCGATGACCTCGGTCGCCCCCGCGCGAAACAGTCCCTCGATATCCGACGGATCGAGCGCTTCTATCAACACGACCACGCGACTCACGCGGCCTTCGGCCGTCAGGCGCGCAACAGTCTTGCGCACATCTTCGATATCAAACAGAGACGCCGCGATGATGGCAGCCCCGCGGCGCGACGGAAACGCCCGCGCCATGGAAACCAGCCCGTCCAGGTCACCCACGCGAAGCACCTGTGCACCCGCATCACGGCCCTCGACTTCCCGCTGCAACAGCCCGTAATCGCCGCACGCGCAGCACGCAAGCCAGATCGCCTTCATCACTCGTCGCCTCCGCTCTTTTTGCCGCGCGCCGTGGCGGGAATCGTCAAGCTGACCGTTCCCTTGCCCGAGGCTCCCAGCAGTTCCTTGACGTCTTCGGGGTCAGCCGCCAGCGTCACCCATTCGATCTTGCCCTCGCGCGTGGCACCGGAATCCTCACTGGTATCGATCACGTGCGCGCCGCACAGTCGATCGGTTACGCCGTCTTTTTGCACATACACATCCACGTAGCTGCCCACGCCTGTAGCACCGCCGACCGAGTGCTCGGCATCGACCGCCACCGAAACGGCAACCTTGCCCTTAGGCACCTCGAGCTTGTGGCTCTCGGCCTTGGTGTAGACATTGCAGATCACGGCGTTTTTGGGAATACGCGAAGTCGTCACGTCGCCGCGCACCTGGCGCAGCTCGGTCGCCGCGTCACGCGGCAACAGGCTCGTCAGCCATTCCTGGGTTATGACATTGGTCTCATCGAGGGTCTCGCCCACATCGATATCGCGCGCCGCGACGCATACCTCGACGCGATCGCCACCGTACTTGGCCAAGGTCTCAGCCTGGACCCGTTCGGCTTGCGAGCGGATCGACGAGCCGTAAACCATGCAGAGCAGAGCAGCGAGCACGCCCGCGACCAGACTGATGGCGATGCGCTTGCTCTTGTTCACGGCCGCTCCTCTCATGGCAGTGCCGGGCGAATGCCCGTACCACCATTGTCTGGGCGGTCAGAGTGCAAAGCGGCGCAATCGCGATCTTGGTTTTCGATGTCAAACCAATCGCTGACCAAAAGCTGACCAGCCCGTCAAGCTCATGGCAAGGTTTTGGTCAGCACGTCAGCAAGCTGCATGTTTCGAGGCTTTTCCGCAGCAAAAAAAGCCGTCTCCCGAACAGTTGGGAGACGGCTGTCATAGGAAAAATCAATTACAGATGGACATCGGGATCGAGCATTTGAGCGCTCACGCGCATGGATGACGCCAGGTTTTGGAACGTTTCCAGACGCAGGCTGTCAATCTGCCCGGCGTCCTCGGCCTCGCGAACGGCGCAACCCGGCTCATGGGTATGTGTGCAATCGCCAAACCGGCACGCGCGCGATGTCTCGACAATCTCGGGGAAGGCGCGCGCCAGACCCCGCTCGTGACCCACGAGCGGTAGGCTGCGCAGGCCCGGGGCATCGGCGATCACGCCGGCGTCGCCCGGCAGCGCCACCATCACGCGCGCAACGGTAGTGTGACGGCCCTGGTCGTCGCGTTCGCGCACACCGCCGGTCGCCAACGTATCGTGGCCCAGCAGTGCATTGAGCAGCGTCGACTTACCGGCACCCGACTCGCCCAGAATCATGGCACAGCTCCCGGCGGGCACGCAGGCACGGACCTCGTCCAGGCCGCGGCCCTCGGCAGAGGACGTCACGATCACGCGCACGTCCGGACCCACCAGGCGGCGCACGCGGTCCAGATCGCGCTCGAGCTCCTCGGCATCGCAGCGGTCAGCTTTGGTAAGCACCACCACCGGCTCGGCATCGCAGTCGAGCGCCAACACCAGCGAGCGCGCCACGCGGTCGAGCAGCACCTCACCGGCACCGAGCGCCTGCACGATTAGCACGCTATCCACGTTGGAGCAGAGCACCTGGCGCTCTCCACGGGCACGGCCGCGCCAACGCTCAAAGCTCGTACGGCGCGGCAGCACGCACTCAATCACGCCCATATCGTGCCCGGGAGCGCGGCGCACCGCCACACGGTCGCCCACGGCAGGCAGCAGGACCTCGTCCTCGCCGCGCGACTTGGCAAACCCCACGGCATGCTCGGCGCGAAAGGTGTCGTCGGCAGTGGCCACCAGCGGAAACCCGCGATCCAGGCGAATAACGGCACCCAGCTGCATCTGCTCGGGCTCCTCGGCATGTGCGCAGAAATCATCAAAGGCAGTCTGCTGGGCTTCATCGACCGGCAGGTCATCAAACGCCGGAACATCCTGCAGCGCATCGAGCCCCGGTACGCTCGCCAACAACTCCTCGGCAGACACGGGCGCTTCGGTCGCGAGTTTCCGACGACGGTCACGCTTAGCCCGCGCCCCCGTCGTCTTTTTCTTCGCCTTCGCCTTAGCCTTAGCCACAAACGCCTCCCAGCAGCCAAAATCACAACTGAGCAGGTATTTTAAATCAAAAAGAGCTGGCCGGGCAAAGCCCGACCAGCTCACATACTTTCCCTCAGCTCATGGTCCCGAGAGGCTATCCGAAGGCCCGCCCGCCGGGAGGGGTTTCCTAAGGACACATCCTTTATTCAAAACGAGCGGCCGAGCAATTGCTCGGCCGCTCACCTTCTTTCCCTCAGCCCTTTTTCATCCGCGCGCGAGAAAGCCAGCAAGGATACCACAGGGCCCGCCCCGGGAGTGTTTTCTTCTGAGCGATCCCGCAGCGCGAAGCGCGAGGACCAGCGAAGAAGAAAACACGCAGGGGCGGGCCCGGACAGGTTAACTTACTCCTTCTCGACCGCGCGCATGATCGCCTTGTAGATCTCCATCAGCGGGATGATCAGGAAGGCCAAGCCCAGCGCGGCGATAACGCCCTTGAGCTCAAGCGTCACGGGGCCAAAGAACATCTCGGCAAGCGTCGGCTGCACGGTCACGATCACCGTCAGCACCAGCGCCAGCGCGGCCGAAGCCCACAGCCACTTGTTCTGCTTCTTCATGCTAAACAGCGACGCACGACGGCTGCGCATATTGAAGCAGTGGAAAATCTCGACCATGTTGAGCGTGATGAAAGCCATCATCACGCCTTCCTCGTCGGCATTGCCGGCGATCATATCGGCGATGTGGATGTAGCCCATGTCAAAGTACACGCCCACAAAGAAGCTCGCCAGCACCAGCACAGTGATGATCAAGCCCTGGACCACACAGTCCAGGCCCATATTACCGGCAAAGACGCCGTCCTTGGCGTTGCGCGGCTTGCGCTTCATGATGTCGCCCTCGGCATCCTCCATGCCCAGCGCGAGCGCGGGGAAGCAGTCGGTGACCAGGTTCACCCACAGCAGCTGCACCGGCTGGAAGATGGTAAAGCCGATGAGCGTGGCGATAAACACCGAGAACACCTCGGCAAGGTTAGCCGAAAGCAGGAACTGGATGACCTTGCGGATATTGTCGTAGATGCGACGGCCCTCTTCGCAAGCACCGATGATGGTGGCGAAGTTGTCGTCGGCAAGCACCATGTCGGCAACGTTCTTGGTGACGTCGGTGCCGGTGATGCCCATGCCCACGCCGATGTCGGCGCGCTTGATGGACGGGGCGTCGTTGACGCCGTCGCCCGTCATGGCCACGATCTGGTCGCGCGACTTCCAAGCCTCGACGATGCGGGTCTTGTGCTCGGGCTGGACGCGAGCGTACACGCCGTAGTCCTCGATGTGCGCGTCGAGCTCCTCGTCGCTCATGCGATCGAGGTCGGCACCGGTGATGGCATGGCTGCGATCGGTGACGATTCCCAGCTGCTTGGCAATGGCCACGGCGGTGTCGATATGGTCGCCCGTGATCATGACGGTGCGAATACCGGCATCGTGGGCCTCGCGGATGGCGTCGGCGACCTCGGGGCGGACAGGGTCAATCATGCCGGATAGGCCGCAGAAGACCAGGTCGTGCTCGAGCGCAGCGGGGCTGCAGTCGCTCGGGACCTCGGTGTAAGTGCGGCTTGCCAGCGCCAGCACGCGCAGGGCCTCGTCGGCCATGGCCTTGTTGGCGGCCACGAGCTCGGCGCGACGCTCCTCGGTCAGGGGGACGACCTTTTCGCCCTCGTAGATATGGGTGCACAGACCAATCACCACGTCGGGCGCGCCCTTGGTGTACTGCTCGTACTCGCCGTCCAGGGTCTCGACGACCACGGACATCATCTTGCGGCCAGAGTCGAACGGGGCCTCACCCACACGCGGGTGCTCGGCGGTCAGGCCGGTGAGCCCCGCCTTACCGGCATCGTTGACGAGCGCGCACTCAGTCGGCTCGCCCACGGCCTCGCCCAGGTCATCGTCCCACTGGGCGTCGGAGCAAAGGGCCATACCGGCCAGGAACTTCTCCTTAGGCGCAGCGAGCTCGTGCTTGACGACGGTCATCTTGTTTTGGGTAAGGGTGCCGGTCTTGTCGGAGCAGATGGTCTGCGTGCAGCCGAGAGTCTCGACGGCAGAGAGCTTGCGGATGATTGCCTGGCGCTTGGCCATCTTGGTCACGCCAAGCGACAGCACGATGGTCACGACGGCGACCAGGCCCTCGGGGATGGCGGCGACGGCGAGCGAGACGGCAACCATAAAGGTGTCGAGCAGGGCGGTCGGGTCGGTAAGGACGTTGCCCACGCCGTGACGGATGATGTCAACGCCAAAGATGACGACGCAGATGACGATAACCATAATGGTGAGGATGCGGCTGAGCTCGGCGAGCTTCACCTGCAGCGGCGTGAGCTCTTCCTTGGCCTCGGCCAGAGCGCCGGCGATCTTGCCCATCTCGGTATCCATGCCGGTACCGACCACGACGGCACGGCCACGGCCGTACACCACGGTGGAGCCCATGTAGCACATGTTCTTGCGGTCGCCGAGCGGCACGTCATCGGTGCCGGTGGCGAGCTCGATCACGTTGGCATGCTTCTCGACAGGCACGGACTCGCCAGTGAGTGCAGCCTCTTCGATCTTCATCGTGGCGCTCTCGAGCACGCGGCAGTCGGCCGGGACAGAGTCGCCCGCCTCGAACATGATCACGTCGCCGGGCACGAGCTCGGCGCTCGGCAGGTGCACGAGCTTGCCGTCGCGCAGCACCTTGGACTGCGCCGCACTCATCTCCTGCAGGGCCTCGAGGGCCTCTTCGCTCTTGGCTTCCTGGACCACGCCCAGCACCGAGTTGACGATAACGACGAACATGATAATGGCGACGTCGGCAAAATCGGGCTCGCCCTTGACCATGCCCGTAAGTGCGCTGATAACGGCGGCAACGATCAGCATAATGACCATGGGGTCGGCCATCTGCTCAAAGAAGCGCTTCCACAGCGGCGTCTTCTCGGCTTCCTCAAGCTTGTTAGGGCCTGTCTTGGCAAGGCGCGACGACGCCTCGTCGTTGCTCAGGCCGAGGTTCTCATCGACACCTTGGTCGCTGAGCACCTCCGCCGCGGCGGACAGGTATTCCTTTTGCATATAGAGTCCCCTCCTGGGATTCGGGCCACTCAGCAGATTGATGCCCGATCATAATTCCCAGGAGAAGGGCAAGGGCTCATCAAGGCTGCCGTGCTGAGCGGCAGTTGATAGTGGAGCTATGGTACCCCAAAGCGACGCGTCTAGCCAAAACATTCCATCTGGAAACACGGCACAGGCGCAACGGTGCAGACAGTGTGATGCTCAAGATTGATAAAACGTTTTTTCTTCGGCGCATCGTTAAACTGAAATATCGCCCAGATAGCAGCGGTCAGAACGGTTGGTAAAGATTTTTCATATACCGTTTTTTCGCAAAAAATGAACTTCTAATTCGGCATACGGTCGATTTTTTGGGGTATTCGGTCGCCATTTCGTTATAATCATCTCAGTTTTATTTCTTATGGTTTATCTATCAGCGCAAGACGATGTCAGATGGAGGTCTGAATGTACAAGCGCACCAAGATTGTATGCACCATGGGTCCCGCCTGCGATAGCGACGAGACCATCCGCGAGATGATCAAGGCGGGCATGAACGTCGCCCGTTTTAACTTCTCGCACGGATCCTACGACGAGCACCACGGTCGCATCGAGCGCGTCCGTCGTATTTCCAAGGAGCTCGGTCTGCCCGTCGGCATCCTGCTCGACACCAAGGGCCCCGAGGTCCGCACCGGCCTTCTGGTCGACGGCAAGAAGGTTGCCGTCAAGACCGGCGATAAGATCGTCGTCACCGCTCAGCCCACGTCCGAGGATTTCCACGGCACCTCTGAGCACATCTCCCTCGACTACCTGGCTCTGCCCTCCGAGGTCGAGAAGGGCTCCCTCATCCTGATCGATGACGGCCTGGTCGCCCTCGAGGTCGAGTCCGTCGACGGCCAGGACATGACCTGCGTCGTCAAGAACGACGGCCTGATCGGCGAGCGCAAGGGCGTCAACATGCCCAACGTCAATATCTCGCTGCCCGCCATCACCGAGCGCGATCGTCAGGACATCCTCTTTGGCCTGACCGAGAACATCGACTACATTGCCGCTTCCTTCATCCGTGACGGCGAGTCCGTCCGCGGCATCCGCGAGCTTTGCCGCGAGAACGGTGGCGAGCACGTGACGATCTTCCCGAAGATCGAGTGCGCCCTGGGCGTCGAGAACTTCGACGAGATCCTCGAGGCTTCCGACGGCATCATGGTCGCCCGTGGCGACCTGGGCATCGAGATCAAGCCCGAGCTCGTTCCGCACATCCAGAAGGAGATCATCGCCAAGTGCAACGCGGCCTACAAGCCCGTTATCACCGCTACGCAGATGCTCGACTCCATGCAGCAGAACCCGCGCCCGACGCGCGCCGAGGTTGCCGACGTTGCTAACGCCATTTACGACGGCACCGACGCCGTCATGCTGTCCGGCGAGTCCGCTGCCGGTAAGTACCCGGTTGAAGCCGTCAAGATGCAGGCCAGCATTGCTCTCGAGACCGAGAAGTACCTCCCGGCTCACGCTCCGCTCGAGGTTCCGGCCGATGCTCACGGCACCCGCGTCGTCAACAACGTTGTGGGTATGTCCGCTGTGAACATGGCTACCACCGTTGGCGCCAAGTGCATCACCGTGCCGACGACCACCGGTCGTACCGCTCGCCTGATCTCGCACTTCCGTCCCAACATGCCGATCTGCGCGTTCTCCCGCCACGAGTGGGCCGTCCAGCAGATGATTATGTACTGGGGCGTTATCCCGCACCAGGCCGAGATTACCCAGGGCACCGTCAACGGCACGATCGTCAAGGCGATCGAGACCGCTAAGGAGCTCGGCTACGTCGAGGCCGGCGATCTGACCGTCGCCACCGCCGGCGATCCCCGCATGAGCGTTCAGCTCGAGGACAAGGTCTCCTCGACCAACGTCGCTTACGTCGCTCAGGTGCGCTAAATCGCACTTGCAAGCACACTTGCATTGCAAAGGGCCCGGAAGGCATTGCCTTCCGGGCCCTTTTTCTGTGCGCCGATGTCTACTGTATGGCATGACACGCAACCAGCTACTTATGGCATGCTATGAGATGTGCAGCTCGTTTGCCGTGTTTACGCCATGCGACGGAAGCTGTTGATCAATTGGGGTGAGCTATTCACTGCCAAGCCGGCCGGCTAGCAGCTAGCAATCAGGGGGACTGCGGGAACGCCAGAAGCAGCAACGCGAGCCGCAAATCCCGCCTCGGTCAGCTCGATGACCTCGGTAAACGTTGCATCGAAAAACTCCTCGGTTAGCAGGCGGTATGGCGGATGGTCGGGCTCACCGGGGTTTTCGCGTACAATCTCGTGCATGACGCCGATGGTCTTGAGCACATATTCTTTATGGATGGGATACTGACCAAAACGCGCCGCAGCAGTATACAGACGATCGGTCGCACGCGGGATGGAAACAATGCCCAGCGTCTTGCCAAACCAGTCAAAATCGCCCTGCTTTTTAATGCGAAATTCCTCGCTCGGCTTGCCGCCGTTTGCTTCCAGATACTGGTTCACACGCGTGTTCCATACCGTGTCGGCCACCAAATGCGACCAGACACCCAGTGTCAAATCGAGCAACGACTGTGCCACATCTTCGGATGCAAGCGAGAACTCATAGGCGCCGGGACCGGCAACCGGCTCGGCATCCTTGTAGCGCTGGGGATAGTGCACGCGGTTCAGTCGCTCGCGTTCCTCGATAATCGAGGTCGCCGCGGCCGGCGCACCGGTGGGCGAACTTTTTAGCAACGGTGCCACATAGGTATCCCAAAACTCATGCTCACGAGGCTTTGGGATGGGCTCAGGCTTGGCAAAGTGCGTAATGCGGTACGGGATGGGATCGGCAATGGCAGGGACCATATAGCCCACGAAGATATCCGGAACCACGCAGCCAAACAAAAAGGCATTGCGGTCGCGCACGCTATTGGCAAGCGCACCGGTGCGCTCCAGCAAACGCTCCGTCTGAGCGATATGAATGTTCCAGCTTGGCATAGCCACCCCCATAAAAAACCTGGATAACTATACCATCACGGCAATGCCGCGCGGGCGGCTACGCATGCTCTACGCAGCAACTAGTCCGTAGCACCGCTTTCGGTTCCATACGACGGCGAAGGCGCCTCGACCACATGGTGATATCGATCGATATAGATTGCACGGGCACCCAGGCGTCGCACCAAATCCTGGTGATGTGTGCTCATCAAGACCGTCTTACCCGCCGCGACGTAAGCCAGCAAGAAGTTGACCACGATGTCACATGAATCCTCGTCGAGTCCATTGGTGGGCTCATCGAGCACTAGGATATCGGGGTTCATCGATACGACTGCCGCCAGGGCCACACGTTTCTTTTGCCCGCCCGAAAGCTGATAGGGCGAGGCATCGACCAGATCGGCAACCTGGAACAGCTTCATGGCATCGCGGACGCGGCGCTCGAGCTCGTCTGCCGGCAGTCCCATTTGAGCCGGGCCAAACGCGACCTCCTCGCCCACCGTGGCGCAAAAGAGCTGCGCATCGGCATTCTGGAACACAAAGCCCACGCGCTGATGAAAACGCTGAGCGGCCGCGGAATCCTTTAGAAACGCCGCATCGATCACGTGCCCGTCAAACAGGTATGCCCCTGCGTCAGCGAGTTCAAGGCCGTTAATAAGGCGCATGATCGTCGTCTTGCCGCAGCCGTTGGGACCTAGCAGGGCAACGAGCTCTCCACGGTCCACCTGCAGCGAAACGCCGTCGACCACCGTATGGCCCGCATAGGAAAACACCACGTCGCGAAACTCGATGAGCGGCGTGGTCTCAGCGCCAGCAGCACCGCTCGCGCCCATCGCGTTATTCGTATCGTTTGCCAAAACGTCGCCCTTCCCTATTCACATCAACGGATCGACCGCCCGCGCTACAGCACCGCGCACAACACGGCGAGCAGAACCACAACGACCGCGTAAACCGCATCGCGCCAGCCAAAGCCGCTCCGCGCAGGAGCCGGATACACACCGGCAAAGCCGCGGCAGAGCATGGCCTCGTCCATCGCGCGGCTGCATTCCATCGCCTTGATAAACGTCATGCCCATGATACCCGCGATCGAATCGGTACGCGAAAATCCCTCAGGCGCACGGCCAACGCTGCGCAGCATGACCGATTCGCACAGATCGTGCGCCGTGCGTCCCAGCACCTCGATATGCTTGAGTGCCATATCAAAGGTAAAGATGACCTCGTCGGGCAGGTGCAGCATTTTGAGCGCCGCCGACATGCGGCTCCAGGTAAGCGTCCACGAAACGCCCAGCACCAGCGACACATTAATGAAGGTCTTGAGCGCAATCTTGAGCATGGCGCCCGTGGCAGACGCGCCCAGCAGCAGGGCAGGCAATGCCAGAACCACCGCAAGCCCCGTGGCGCCGAGCGCCGGTACAATGGTCGCACGCAGCCCGCGTGCGGGGCGCACCGCGACCAGCACCAGCGCGATAGCCGCCATCAACATGAGGTACAGCGGGCTCTGCGTCAGACACACGCACAGGACGCAGACGAACATCCCCACCAGGCGCACCGGAGCCGAAACGCAAGAAAGGGCGCGGTCGACCATCGACCCGCCCTCGTGCGCGCCTCCACCCAGGCGAACCCGCTCAAGCAGGCTCGCCAGGTGCAAGACGTTCTTTTGCATCACACGATGCCGAGCCCCCGCGGGCTCGTATCGCTCCTCGGCCGCAAGCCAGCTAGGCAGCTCGGCTATTGCCATGAGCACCGCTTTCCTTGACCGTCAGCGAGATCAGACGAAATGCGATGGTAAGCACTGCCACGCCAATCACGCCCGAAAGGATATACATGGCAGCCTGGCCGGCAAAGCCAAGGCCTTGCTCCTCGGAATAGGCCTGCAGATAATCGCCCGTGGGCAGGGCATCGGCGAAGGTCGGGGCATCGAGACCGACCGAAGCCTGCAGACTGTCGTCACCAGCCCCCTGAACGGCGGTCGCGGCGCCCTCGGCGTCCCACTCGCCCCATGCGTCACCTGTGGCAAGCAAGCCGAGCGGCGTAGCCACGACAAGCACGGCAACCAAGATGAGCGTGGGGACCAGCGAGGTCTTCTCGGCAGCAGCGCCCTCGGCAGTAAGCTGGCCATCGACGGCCTCGGGCCCGACGATAACGCTCGGCGCCGTCTTCTTGATAAAGCCGTAGATGGCGGCCGTCGCCACGCCCTCGATCACGCCGGCGACCAGCATATGCGGGATCAACATGGCCGGAATAGCCACGGACAGCGGGAAGGGGCAGTACAGCGGCGCGCCCGAAGCGTTGGTAAAGAGCATCGGCTGAATACCAAACTCGATTGCCGCGCACAGGGCTGCCAGGCACAGGCCGACCCAACCGCTCACGACGGCAGAAACCGAGGTGCCCCAGCTCTTGTCGTGCAGGCGGCTGTTGAGCGCACGGAACACGATAGCAGCGACAAACGGCAGCACAAAGGCCATGTTAAAGCAGTTGGCGCCAAACGACAGAACGCCGCCGTCGCCAAACAGCAGCGCCTGCAGCGCCAGCGCAACCGAGACAGCGATAGCCGCGGCCTCGGGGCCTAGCAGCAGCGCAATGAGCGCGCCGCCGACGGCGTGACCTGTGGTGCCGCCGGGCAGCGGCACATTGAACATCATAAGCAGGAAGGAGAACGCGGCGCAGATGCCCAGGAAAGCCATGTGCTCGCGATCGAGCGTGGCGCGCACTTTCTTGATGCAGTGAACCCAAACGGGCACCATCGCCACCGCCATAACGGCATCGGTCTGCGGGGACAGATAATTATCTGGAATGTGCATGTACGCCTCCCGGTTGTCGGCGCACGGAATTGCAACGCCGTTTGAATCACCTTTCCAGTGTTACGTAATGTCAGATTCGTAACACGCCGCGGGCTATCATAGCAAAACGGCGCACTGCCGACAAAGCAGCACGCCGTTATGTAATGCGCGTGTCATATATGCAGGCTCAACGGTGCCTTATACCGAGAACAGCAGTCGTGTAGGACTCGGCGGCAACCACCGCTGACCTATACCCCAGCGCAAGCCCTAGCCGCGGACCTCGCCGTTTACGCCCTTGCACACCTTGGTGACGATCTTCTGGTGCGCCTTCTCGACCTCTTCGCTGGTGAGCGTGTGGTCGTCGGAGCGATACGTAAGTGCGAAGGCCATGGACTTCTTGCCCGCTCCGATGCGGACCGGATCGCGGTAGACGTCGAACAGGCGCACGCCCTCGAGCAGTTTGCCGCCGGCACTCGTAATACGACGCTCAAGATCCTCGCAGGTCACAGTGTTGTCGACCACGATAGCAAGGTCGTGCTCAACGGCAGGGTACTGCGAGAACTCGCGGTAGTTCTCCTGATTGCGGGCGCCCTTGATCAGCTTGTCCAGATCGAGCTCAAAGGCAACGACGACCTCATCGATGCCGCAGGCCTCGCGCGCCTCGGGGTGAATCTCGCCGACCCAGCCCAGCACGGTACCGCCCGAGAGCACCTCGGCAGCACGACCCGGCTGCAGGAAGGCATAGCTCTCGCCCTCGACGGGACGGAAGCGAACCTTCTCAATGCGCAGCTGGGCGAGCAGCTCCTCGACGATGCCCTTGCCAAAGAAGAAACGCAGCTTGCGGTACTTCATGTTCCAGGACTGCTCGCTCCACTGGCCCGAGAGCACGCCCGCGACGGACTTGGTCTCCTTGGGCAGGCTGGCATTCTCGCGACCGTGGAACAGACTGCCGACCTCGTACAGGTGCACGTTGGGCGTGCCGTGGGCCTCGTTATAGGCAACGGACTGCAGTAAGCCCGGCAGCAACGAGCGGCGCATCTCGGTCTGCTCGGCGACCAACGGGTTCATGAGCACCACGGGGCAGCCGCGGCCTTCGGTGGACATGCCGATCTTCTCCAGGTCGCCCGGGGCAGCAAAGCCAAAGGTCGTGGTCTCGTTGAGGCCGCAGGCGCGCAGGATCTCGCCGACCTTGCGGGTAAGCTTCTGCTCGCGCGTCAGACCGCCGATATGGTTCTTGGCAGCCGGAATGGTCGCCGTGACGCGACCCATGCCCCATAGGCGCAGGACCTCCTCGATCAGGTCAATCTCGCGCGGCAGGTCGGGACGGAAGCTCGGCGGGGTAACCATAAAGTCCTCGCCGTCGCGCTCGACGGTGCAGCCCAGACGGGTAAGCGAACGCTCGATAAAATCGGGCTCGATGTCGGCACCGCAGATGGCATGCACGCGGGCCAGGCGCAGCTTGATGCTGTCGATGGTCTTGGGCGCGGGGAAAACATCGACATAGCCGGGAGCAACCTCGCCGCCGGCGATCTCCTCGATGAGCGCGCAGGTAACGTTGGCGACATCCACGCAGCCAGTCTCGTCAACCTGGCGCTCAAAGCGAATGGAGGCGTCGGAGATCAGCGACAGATCGCGGCTGGTGTGCGAGGTGCGACCGGCGTTGAAGCAAGCGCTCTCGACCATCACGTCGACGGTGTCGTCCTCGATCTCGGAATCCATGCCGCCCATAACGCCGGCCAACGCCACGGGGCGCTCGCCGTCGGTGATAAGGCCCATGCCGGCGTCGAGCACGCGCTCTTCGCCATCGAGCGTCGTGAATTTCTCATCCTGCTGGGCGGCGCGAACCACCACGCGACGGTGGCCATCGCGCTCGGCAAAGGTGTCCAGGTCAAAGGCGTGCAGCGGCTGACCGGTGAGCATCATCACGTAGTTGGTGATGTCGACGATGTTGTTGTGCGGACGCACGCCCAGGGCGTTAAGGCGCTTGACCATCCAGTCGGGCGACGGGCCGACCTTCACGTTGCGCACGATGCGGGCGACATAGCGGTCGCACAGGCCCTCGTCGGCAATCTCGACGAAAAGTTCGTCGTCGGTCGCGCGGCCAGTCTCCGCCTTGATGGCGGGCAGCTCAACGTGGAAATCGCGATCGAAAATGGCGCCGGTCTCGCGGGCCATGCCGATCATGGACAGGCAGTCGGGGCGGTTGGGCGTGATCTCGCAGTCGAGCACAGTATCACTCGAGCCCACATACTCGGCAAACGGCATGCCGCAGGGCGTATCCTCGGGCAGGATCATAATGCCAGAGTGGTCGCCGCCCAGGCCGAGCTCGCGTGCGGAGCAGTTCATGCCCATGGACACGACGCCGCGAAGCTTGCTCTTCTTGATCTTGACGTCGCCGGGCAGAACTGCGCCGATCATGGCCGTGACGATGTGGTCGCCGGCCTCGAAGTTCTGCGCGCCGCAGACGATCTGCAGCGGAGCGGGATTGCCGTCGGCGTCGAGGTTCTTGTCACCCACGTCGACCGAGCACACATACATATGGTCGCTATCGGGGTGCGGGGTCTTGGTGAGCACCTTGGCGGTCACCACGTGGTCGAAGGATTCTCCCACGGTGTCAATCGCCTCGACCTCAGTGCCGGTACGGATATATTCGTCCGAAAGGGTCTTGGGATCCTCCGGAATATCGATCATGGTCTTGAGCCAGTCGTAAGAAACGCGCATCTAACTGGTCTCCTTTCATCTGTAACGCCTGCAATAAACAGTCGGAAAACTCCAGCTACGGAGACGGGTTTCCGAGGTGCCGCAGATTGCCTTGAAAGAGGAGGGCCGCGTACTTAGGTACGCAACCGACGATTGAAAGGCAAGGTGCGGTGGCTCGGGAAGCCGCCGGGACAGGTCAACTTAAAATTGGTTCAAGAAGCGCATATCGCCTGTCATGAGCGTTCTGAGGTCGGGCAGGTCGTAGCGCAGGGCCGCGACGCGCTCGGCGCCAATACCAAAGGCGAAGCCGGTGTACTTCTCGGGGTCGATGCCGCAGTTGATCAGGACGTTGGGGTCGACCATGCCGCAGCCCAGGATCTCGATCCAACCGCTGTGCTTGCAGAAGTTGCAGCCCTTGCCGCCGCAGACGTGGCAGCTCACGTCCACCTCACAGCTGGGCTCGGTGAAGGGGAAGAAGTGCGGGCGGTAACGCGTCTTGCGATCCTCGCCAAACATGCACTTAACAAAGTAGTCGAGCGTGCCCTTGAGGTCGCCAAAGGTGATACCCTCGTCGACGACCAGGCCCTCGATCTGGTTGAACTGCGGCAGGTGGCAGGCGTCGGCCGTGTCGGGACGATAGACGGTGCCCGGGCAGATCATGTAGATGGGCGGCTTCTGCGACTCCATAGTGTGGATCTGCACGCCCGAAGTCTGGGTGCGCAGCAGCACGTCGGACTCGCCGTGGGCGTGAGCCTCGGGGTGCGCGACGCTGCCGGGGTTGTTGTCGACCACGTAGAAGGTATCGCGGGCCGAGCGGCTCGGGTGATCCATGGGGGCGTTGAGCGCGGTGAAGTTGTAGTAGGAGGTGTCGACCATGGGGCCGGACTCGACGGTGTAGCCGATGCCGCAGAAGATGTCCTCGGCCTCCTCGATAATCTGCTTGATCAGGTGCTGGTGGCCGATCTGCGGACGGATGCCCGGCAGCGTGATGTCGACGGCGTCGTGCTCCAGTGCGCGCTTGAGGGCGGCGGCCTTCATCTCGGTGTTGCGCTCGTCGAGCATGCCCTCAATCAGCTGGCGCATCTCGTTGGCTCGCTTGCCCATCACGGGACGATCCTCGGGGGCGAGCTTGCCCATCATGCGCATCAGGCCGGTGATGCGGCCCTTGCGGCCGAGCAGCTCAACGCGCGCAGCCTCGAGCTTGGCTGCGTCGTCGGCGCCTGCGACGAGCTCCTTGGCCTCTTCCTCGAGTTTGACCAGATCATCAATCAGACTCATGTCTTCCCTTTCGTCTCTCGCGCATCCACTTGCCGCGGCGGCTGGAGCCACCCGGAGCTGCGGATGTGCGGCCCGGTTCGGTAACAAAAAACCGCCCTCGGGCATGTACATTGCCCAAGGACGGTTGAATTCCGCGGTACCACCTTGTTTGACCCGGCGGATGTCTGGCCCGCCGCGCCCACTCTGTGCCCCTTGTCGCGAGGCTCACGGCTTCCCTACTGGGGCTTCGCCACCGCTGGCCGCGTGCCCGTTGAGGTCGCTGCTCGGGAGTGAACGCTTGGCCCTTGTCACCGCAGGAAGGCTCGCAGCCCATGACCTTCCCTCTCTTGCCGGCGACGCGGCGGGCAAAACCCTCTCCGTCAACGCATTGGGCTATAGGATAACACATTCTGTGTGTGCATCGCCGCGTTCCGTTTTGTTCGCACTGGGTACAAGGCAGGTAGCTGTGCAAACTGGCCGCACGCCCACCCGTGGCGCTCGACCTGCGAGATCAAGGATATAGGTATGGGAAAGAAACTCGATAAGAAGGCCAAGGCGGGCAAGAGCATCAAGAAGCTCCGCAAGCTCGAAGGCAAGCTGTGGACTCGCGAGTACCTGCTCAAGATTGCCGAGTTCGATGGAGCGACGATTGCTCCTGCCAACGGCGCAGCAGCGCGTGCCGACGCCATGGGCACGCTTGCCGGCGAGCATCACAAGCTGCTGACCAGCGAGAAGTCCGTTGAGCTCGTACGCTCGTTAGCGCGCGAGACCGTCGCCGGCGGCAAAGTCGACGACCCTCAGCTGCTCGACGAGATCCGTGTGCTCGGCCGCGATCAACGTGAGGCCAGTGCCATCCCCACCGAAGAAGCCGAGGCCTGGACCAGGCTCACCTGCGAGGCGGACGCCGTGTGGCACAAGGCCAAGGCAGCCAACGACTGGGCGAGCTTTGAGACCTATGTGGATAGAATCGTCGCCCAACTTAAGCATCAGGCCGAGCTCATGGACCCCAAGCGCGATCCATACGACGTTTGGCTCGACCAGTACGAGCGCGGCCTTTCCGCCAAGAGCTTCGACGCGTTTTGCGACGAGGTCAAGGCCACGGTCGTGCCGCTCGTGCATGCCATCGGCGAGCGCGGCCAGCAGCCGGCTGCCGACTTTTTGCACGCCCACGTGCCCGAGGCTGCCCAGCGCGCCATGAGCTTCGACCTTATGAAGCTTGTCGGCCTGGACCTGGACGACACCACGCTTGCCTTTACCGAGCATCCGTTTAGCGAGGGCTTTGCCGTGGGTGATGCGCGCATCGCGACGCACATCTACGAGGACGACTGCATCTCCAACGTCTACAGCATCATCCACGAGGCGGGGCACACCATGTACGAGCTGGGCGTCAATCCCGCCTATGCGCGCACGTGCTTGGAGGGCGGCACCTCCATGGGCATCCACGAGAGCCAGAGCCGCTTTTTCGAGAACACCGTGGGTCGCAGCCGCGCCTTTATGGGCCCGCTGCTCGAGGTGCTGCGTCGTCACGCGCCCGAGGTCTACGGCGACGTCGACGAAGACACGCTCTACCGCGCCGTGAACATCGCGCAGCCGTCGTTGATCCGCACCGAGGCCGACGAGCTCACCTATCCGCTGCATATTATGGTGCGCTACCAGATCGAGCGCATGCTGTTTGCCGGCGAGGCTGCGGCCAAGGACATCCCCGCGCTTTGGAACCGCTTTATGGACGAGTACCTGGGCATTCCCGTTCCCGACGACACGCACGGCTGCCTGCAGGATACGCATTGGAGCGGCGGTTCGTTTGGCTACTTCCCCACGTATGCGCTGGGTAGCGCCTACGATGCCATGTTTGTGCCGGCCATGTGCCGCGACGGCGTCGACCTTACCGGTGCCTGCGCGAGCGGCGACTTGGCACCCGTCCGCGCGTGGCTGGGCGAGCACATTTGGCAGTGGGGCCGCGCCAAGGACGCGCCGGAACTCATCAAGGGTGCCTGCGGCATGGATTTTGACGCCCGCTACTACTGCAGCTACCTGCAGGACAAGTTCACCACGCTGTACGAGCTGTAAAGCTTAGGCGACACGCCAACGCAAAGGGGCGCCGCAGGATCCATCCCGCGGCGCCCCCTTTTCACCTAGTCATTGGGGACGTTCTTTAATAACTAGTCGTTTGGGACACTCTTTGCCAGCCAGAAACCCGACACATAGGAACCCAGCACTTGGGGACGTTCCTTATGTGCCGGCACTTTAGGAACGTCCCCAAGTGCCGGATGACGAAGAGTGTCCCCGATGGCTAGTCGTTTAAGAACGTCCATTACAGTCGAAATTGCCAGCCTGGGACCACCTCGGGCTACGATTGAGGCGCCCCCGGAGCGGGCCGCCGACCGGGCGCCCGCGCACGGCCGAACGTCCCTGCCCCCGAGAGGGCCTGTTGGGTGCTGCCGGCGCGGGGCGCGCCGCCCCCGACGGCTGATAGGAAAGTGCCGGGCAGGTGCCGCGGCTGGTAATGTGAGT
>JAUMPM010000052.1 GCA_031294825.1 Collinsella sp.
GGTCGAGGCCGAGCCCCCGGTCCGGCTGGGATAGAATGTCGCTGTGGGCCATCGTCTTTCCTTTCGTCGAATATCTAGGCACTGACGATTCTAGGCGATGGCCCTCCCTTGCTTCTTACACCACGACCGTGCGCGCTACCGTTGAGGTCGTCGGTGATGTGGACAAGGTCTGGATCGAGTGGGCTGATCATGCCGGCATCCATCACCGGGCCGTTGAGCCAGTCGAACAGGCCCCTCGCGGTACCCACTGGACAAAAAATGGCAAATATGAGTACCGCCACCAAATTAGTAGCAGCAAAATCTCGCCGGAATTGATCATTTCGATCAATTCCACGTCTTGCCAAGGCTCAAAATTCCGTGTTTAGTGGGTTAGATATATAGAATAATGTGGAATTGGTATTCTATTCTTACCAAATGTTATGAGACTACATTAACAACAGTACTCATATTTGACGTTATTTGACCACGGAGTCATTCGAGGACCCCTCCCCACGCCGCCAACACGCCCCATAGCCGCCAAAACACCTTTAACAACAGCCGCCGCACGTTTTGGCACCGGCTAATTGCCACTCACGGATCGGTACCCCACTATTACCGAACCAAAATCGAAGTCGCGTATCTCATAAAGCTGAAATGACGTACCCTCATCCCAATGAACGCTGACAAGAATGGCATTCAAATGAGCAACGCCGTGCATCAATACGCCCTTTTCGGGAACGCCTTATTCAAACTCAATAAAACGGTTGTCCACGCTTCAGATCCGCGTAAGCAGATCGTAATCTGTAGCAACGGTCCAGACATCCGTTACGCAACACTCGAAGAATGGGACAAAGCCGGCAAATCTTTCGGCGAACGTGCACAGACCGAGGGCATCGTTACCAGCGCGAGCCCAGCGCGCGACAAACTCGAGCTCTTTCGCAATCTTTTTACCGGCCGCAAAGATGTGCACGCTCACGGGTATCGCAGAAAAGACGGGGGCATCGGCTATACACCCGCCTGCGCAAATGAGTGGAAGCCAGGCATTTGCCCCAAAGCAAACCATCACAGAATTAAATGCGCTGAATGTCGCAGCCGCACATTCCTTGAGCTGAACGATGCCGCCATTATCGCCCATTTCAAAGGCAGCGACGACAGGCTCCGGGACGTCATAGGTCAATATGTTCTCGACAAAGACTGCAACACAAATGTCCTTGTCATTGATTTTGACAAAGCCGATTGGAAAGAAGCGACAAACGCTATCAGGCTTGTCGTAAAAAACCATGGAATTAACGCTGCGGTCGAGCGATCAAGGTCAGGCAACGGCGCGCATATCTGGTTTTTCTTCCTAGAACCTATAAACGCAAAGACAGCACGAGATTTCGGTAGCTGCCTTATCGCCGAAGCAGCGGCACTCAACAAGACAATCACCTTCGAAGCCTTTGACCGAATGATACCCGCGCAGTCCACCATTCCTGAAGGCGGCTTTGGAAATCTCATTGCGCTGCCCTTTCAGGGAAAAGCGCAGCGGGAAGGAAACAGCGTATTTGTTGACGAACGATTCGAGCCCTTTCCCGACCAATGGCTTTACCTTTCGCAAATCCAACTAATCTCGCGTGCGACGGTGGATCGTCTGATCGAGGACACCAAAAACAAACCGCTTGGAATAGCAACAGCTGCAGCGACAAACAAAACCAGGCGCAATGTCCAAAAGCCACGAAAGCGGCTCCCGCTCACGCCACGAGACTTCCCCTCGAACCTGCTCGTCACACAAGCCGATATGCTCTACATCCCCGAAAAGTCTCTGAGCCCGGCAGCTCAAATGGAAATCCGCAGGCTTGCGACATTTGCCAACCCGGAGTTCTTCCGTGCGCAATCTATGCATCAATCAGTATTCGGCAAACCGCGACTCATAGACCTCAGCGAACTTAGAGATGGCCGCGTCGCGATTCCCAGAGGCTGCAGAGCCCAACTTGAGCAGCTGATTCAAGAAGCCCACGTTACTGCCCATTATTCAGACGAACGTAGCACGGGCAATCCAATTGAGATGGCATTCAAAGGGACCCTTCATCCCGAACAGCAAATTGCCGCCGACCAGATGCTTGAATACGAAGACGGAATCATGTCTGCGCCAACGGGCTTCGGTAAAACTGTCATCGGAGCTTATCTTATTGCCGCCGTTGGTCTTCCGGCGCTCGTCATTGTTCCAAAGACCGCGCTCATAGCCCAATGGAAATCGCAGCTCGAACGATTTCTCGACATTACGGACACCAGAGAGCCGGTCCGAACGCCAAAAGGACGAATCAGCAAAAAGCAACCTCCCCTTATTGGACAAATCGGAGGGGGCAAAACCGCCGTCAGCGACCTTATCGACGTCGCTTCCTTTCAGTCGCTATCTGGCAAAGACTCCCAAACCGGGGAGCCGATAGTTAAGAACCTTGTTCGTAATTACGGCCTCATTATCTGCGACGAATGCCACCATGCTGCCGCGCCACAGCTCGAGCTCGTCCTCAAGTCCGCTCCAGCCAAATATATATATGGCCTCTCCGCGACACCCGAGCGCTCCGACGGACTCACGCGGGCACTCTCGATGCTCTGCGGCCCGCTTCGCTATGTCATCGATCCAAAAACGCAGGCAATTCAGCAGGGCATCCAGCGCATCGTGCGACCGAGATTTACCGGCATTCGGCTATCCGCTTACGAGCCGGATGCAAGCTTCAATCAGATTCTCGATCTGCTGTGTGCATATGCGGCAAGAAACGAATTGATTGTCGATGACGCCCTCGAAGCATCGTCAAACGGTCGGCATCCGCTCATACTATCCAAAAGGAAAAAGCATGCTGAGGAACTGTTCAGGTTGCTTAATGATCGAAGACACGAGCCCATACTCTTAACCGGAGAAATCGGCGCCAAAGAAAGAAAAGCGATACTGAACAGTCTTCCCGGCTTTGAGCATGAACATCGAATCATCGTCGCCACCGAAAGCTTTCTGAGCGAGGGCTTCGATCTGTCCTACCTTGACACCCTTTTCATTGCCACGCCGATATCTTGGGACGGCAGCGTAACGCAGCAGGTGGGCAGACTGCATAGAAGCCACGAGGGCAAGCAACAGGTTGAGATATTCGACTACATTGACCTGTCGATACCCATGCTCGCCCGCATGTACCAGAAAAGGCTCAAGACGTACGCCAAGTTGGGGTACGAAATTTATTCAGCAGAAGACAGTGAGCAACCCGATTACAACATTCTCATAGAGCCGGCAAACGCTATTGAGGCATTAATTAAAGACATCGCCGGTGCCACAAAGAGCGCCTTCATAGCCGCATCCTACGCATCCGCCGCATGCCTCACGAAACTCACCGCCACACTCGCAGGCGCAGCCGCCCGTGGGATTACCCTTGAGGTTTATGTTGCCTCACCTCCGCGCGATGACGCGAAAGCGATTTTTGCCGAGATGAATGTCGACTATTCCGTCAAGGCCAAAGGGCGGCTGTGCGCGGCCGTGATTGACGAGGAAACTGTCTGGTACGGGACTATCCCGCTGCTGGCATTCCCCAAGAAAGAAGACCGCAGCATCCGTTTCAAAAGCAACGAAGTCGCCGCTGAGTTTTTGAGCGAAATCCAGCAATGAAGAGAACCGGGGGCCGCAGCAGCGAACGGGGCACGCCTATCAGTTGCGGTGGAATAGGGACTGTTTTTTGCTTAACAGCCGCAAATCAACCCCTATTCCACCGCAATTTATGAGCGGGCAATCAGCCCTGCGGGCCCTGGAACAGTTCCTCATGCGAGCCCATTCTGACCAGCCGGATCACAGGATTAGTCTTATGCGGCAAGTACAGAACGACCACATCGACCAAGCCATCGGATAGATGGAAATCGATGTGGCCGTTGTAATTGCCGCCCGGGTTTGAAAGCTCGTGGGCACCATATTCCGCGGGAAGCGAGCCGTGAGCCGCAAGCTCTGCAACTGCCGCCTTAAACTCGGTTTTTAGCTGCGGATGGATGCGCATCGTCCGTTTGTAATCCGCTTTAAACTGAGCCTCGACTTTAATCTCAAACATCGCTAGCCCTCATCGAGGAACGATATAAGCTCATCAGCGTTATTGAATGACGGGCTGTCGTCTGGCAGAATCCCCAACTCATGAGCCTCGGCAATCACCATGGCGCGTCTCGTCGCCTCGTTGGGCACCTCCACCCTTCCTACGATCTCAAAAGGAATCTTTCGTTGATTTACCAGCTGCCGAACAGCAAGGTTGAGATACGAATTGAGACTCAAACCAACCGTATCCAAGAACTCAGTCGCCTGTTCCTTAAGCCCCTCTTCGATGCGAACCGTCGTAGGCTTAACCGTTGCAGTAGACATGCGCGACCTCCTCACCTCGTCTTTTACGTCAGTATACCCAATTTAGATGGCAGTCTGATGTTAAATAGCATCAGTCTGCCTTCTCATCACTACAACCCTCATCACTACAACGACAGGCACGCTCGCCCTACATCAGCCCGCTCAGGGCGATGTCGACGGCCTCGTTAAGGTCGTCGGTGATGTGCACCAGCTCCGGATCGAGCGGGCTGATCATACCGGCGTCCATCACCGGACCGTTAAGCCAGTCGAATAGGCCCTGCCAGTACTCGCTGCCCACCAGCACGAGCGGCATGCGCTTGACCTTGTGCGTTTGCACCAGCGTGAGCACCTCGAACATCTCGTCGAGCGTACCAAACCCGCCGGGAAACACAATAGCGCCCGAACTGTATTTGACGAACATGGTCTTGCGCACAAAGAAGTAGCGGAAGTCCATACCGAGGTTCACGTATTTGTTGAGCCCCTGCTCGTGCGGCAGCTCAATGCCCAAACCAACTGACTTGCCGTTGACGCTCGCCGCTCCCCTGTTGGCCGCTTCCATGATGCCGGGGCCGCCACCGGTGATAACCGCCACGCCGCGCTGGGCAATCTTACGCCCGACGGTGCGCGCCGCCTTGTAGAGCGTATCGGTCTTGGGCGTGCGGGCGCTACCGAAGATGGTCACCGCAGGTCCGAGCTCGGCAAGCGCGCCAAAGCCGTCGACAAACTCGGCCTGGATGCGCAGTACGCGCCACGGATCGGCATGCAACCAGTCGGTCGACTCCTCGGGCGCCAGCAGGTTAGCGTACGTATTGTCCTTAGGAATCATCGGGCCGCGCATGACCACGGGGCCGCGCCGATACGTCTCGTCGTAGGCCGGCTCACCCTCGACGTTCTCATTCTTAATCATGAGTTACTCCTATCGAAAATAGAAACGGGCGGGGTCGACGCCATGCGTCAAACACCCGCCCGAACATCAACTATTCGGTATGGTACCCACGTTGCATCAAGCGCTTGCAAGGCATCGGTCAGCGGTCGCGCAGCCGGCGTCCGCGAATGTGACGAGCGGCTGCCGCTCAGCCTTTGCCGTTACCCACGCTCTGCAAGCGTGTCTGTCGCCCTTAGTAATCCACCGCCGCAGGGCTGTTCATCCAATCGCTCACGAATGCGCCATAGCGGCCCTCGATAATGGCCTGGCGGGCACGCTGCATAAGGTTGAGCAGGTAGTAGATGTTGTGCATCGAAAGCAGGATGCCGCCGAGCATCTCCTTCTGCGTGACCATGTGACGGATGAGCGCGCGGCTGTAGCCGCCCGTGCACACCGGGCAGGTGCAGGTGGGGTCGATGGGGCCGTCATCGTGCGCAAAGCGCGCGTTGCGGAAGTTGAGGCGACCCTCGCTGGAGAACGCCGTGCCCATACGGCCGGTGCGCGTCGGCAGCACGCAGTCGAACATGTCGATGCCCACGCCCACACCGCGCACGAGGGTGGTGGGGTTGCCGACGCCCATCAGGTAGCGCGGCTTGTGCTTGGGCATGTACTCACTCACGAGCGGCGCCAGCGTCTCGAACATGGTCTCGTGGTCCTCGCCCACCGAGTAGCCGCCAATGCCGTAACCGGGGAAGTCGCCGCACTCCTCCAGATGGCGCAGCGAGCGCAGGCGCAGATCCAGGTGCATGCCGCCCTGAACGATACCAAAGAGTGCCTGGTCATCGCGGGTATGCGCCTTATAGCAGCGCTCGGCCCACATGCTCGACAGCTCCACGGCGCGCTCAACGTAGGCGCGCGTGGCGGGATAGCCTGGGCACTGGTCCAGCTGCATGCAGATGTCGGAGCCGAGCTTCATGGCGATTTCCATGTTGTCCTCGGGCGTCCAGAACACGTGGCGACCGTCGTAATCGTTGACGATAAAGCGCACGCCCTCGTCGGTGAGCTTGACGGCATCGTTGTGGCTGAAGACCTGGAAACCACCCGAGTCGGTGAGGATAGGGCCGTGCCAGTTCATAAACTTGTGCAGGCCGCCCAGCTCGGCGATGGTATCCTCGCCGGGACGCATGGACAGGTGATAGGTGTTGGCAAGCACGATCTGGGCACCGAGCTGTTTGACGGTCTCGGTAGGAATGCCCTTGACGTTTGCCTTGGTGCCCACGGGCATAAAGATTGGCGTCTCGATGTCGCCGTGCGGGGTGTGCAGCACGCCGGCGCGCGCGTGCGTCGTCGGATCCTCGGCGATCAGGTCGAATTTAAAAAGGTTCTGGTCCATAAACTGGAACTCCTTGGTTGCGGTTCATACGCAAACCATTATACGGGCAACCCGCAAGAAGCACCGACTCGACAGAAACTGATGCAAAGGGGTCATAGTCATTGGGATCATTTCCAACAGCCAAGGCAACGCCGATGCTCTGGCAATGCCAGCGAGCGGTCGCCAGGGCGAACAAATTGGCATGAAAAGAGGGCGGCATAGACCTTCTGGTCATGCCGCCCTCTTTGAATGACAAGTTGTCGCCCTGGCGGCCGCGCAGCGTCGGCCCGTTACGGCGTTTGGTAAAACGCCGTAACCCCTAAGGCCGCTGGCCCATGCCACCCTCGAGGGTGACGGTCTCGCCGTTCATGTACTTAAAGTCGGGACCGCAGAGCTGAACGACCACGCGGCCGATTTCCTTCTCGACGTCGCCGTAGTGACCCGCCGGTGGCATGTGGACGTTGGCCTTGAACGCCTCGGGATAGGCATCCTGGAAGTTCTCGAGCGCAGCAGTCCAAGCAAGCGGGCACACGATGTTGACGTTGATGCCGTCCTTGCCCCACTCGTTGGCGGCAACGCGAGTCAGGCCGCGGATGCCCTCCTTGGCGGCAGCATAGCTGCACTGGCCATAGTTGCCAAACAGGCCGGCGCCCGAGGCAAAGTTGACCACGGAGCCCTTGGTCTCCTTCAGGTGCGGATAGGCCTTCTGCATGTACAGATAGGTAGCATACAGACCGGAGTAAATGGCCAGGTTAAACTGGTCCATGGTGTGATCGGCGATGGTCACGCCCGAGGCGCTAGCCTGAGCATTGTTGACGACGGCGTCGATGCGGCCGAACTCCTCAATGGCCTTGTCGATAACGTTCTGGACGACGGCCTCGTTGTCCTGACCAGCCGAGACATCGGCCTGAACAGGCAGAACCTTGACACCGTACTCGGCCTCGAGAGACTCCTTGGCGGCCTCGAGCTTGGCGACGTTGCGGCCGGTGATGACGAGGTTCGCGCCCTCCTTGGCAAATGCGATATCGATGCCGTAGCCGATGGAGCCAGCGGAACCGTCCTTAAGCGTGGCCTTGCCGCCGCCGGTGACGATCACGGTCTTACCAGTGAAAAGTCCCATACAAAGTCCTTTCAAATCGCGACGGGCACGCCCGCCGACTGCGCGTATCCAACTTCACGCGCCAAAAGCTGAGATGCAACTTTAGCGTGTTCAAGCGAAAATAAAAGACCGCGGCAGGCGAACGGCACCACGTCGTTCGGCGAAGGGATTGTCAAGTACAAACTGGATAAAGCGGCCGAGTTATTGTTATCAGATCGAGCCATCGAACACGTTTTGAAACTTTGCTGCAGCGCGTGGGATGTCGGCGCGAGACTTTATCATAGGGTGACAAACAACGATGAGGAGCACATGCCTATGACAGACGAGCTGGACCCCCAGACTCAACAGCATATTGATCATTCCGCAGACGCCGTCGACGACTGCGATACTCCTACCTGCGTCGACGCCTCCACCGATGCGACCGCCACCGCAAATGCGCACGCCGGCGCAGATAAGGCAACAGACGCAGACGATACTGTCGAGCATGACGAAAGCGAGCAGTCGGAGTCGAACGACGCCGAGCCCGATACGGAACCCGCCCCGCAAGCAGCGGGCCCCATCGAGGTGTCTTCGGAAGAAGAGCTCGATGCCGTCATGGACTCCATGATGGATGCTGTCAAAGCGATGAAAGACGCCGTCGCCGATGCCGATATTGATGCCGAGGAAGAGGAGGCCGCCGAGGCGGCCTCGACCTTTGTGCCCGGCGAGACTCCGGTTGCCGACCAGGGCAGCACCATGCCCTCGTTTCTGCAGCTCGAGCACCCCACGATTGGCGCCGATGCGGTCGATCCGCACGCAGCAGGCTTTTCTGTGGTCGAGGGCGGTACCGGCAATATCGCCGCGCCGCAGGCTGCCGATGCGGACGCCGCCGGCACCGCTCGCCCGACCGCCCCGCACTCCCCCGCCGCGAGCCGCGATCTGGGGACCGCTGTCTCGAACACAGCGAACGCCGTGGGCGCCTTTATCGCCCAGGGTGCCTCGGCCATGCGCGAGATGAATGCCGCGAAAAAGGCACTTGCCGATGCCCGCGCCCACCTGGCCGAACTTGAGCAGCGCATTGCCGATCAGGCCGAGGAACTCGAGACGCGCCAGGATATCGCAGGCCGCTACGACCAGATCGTCGCCGACCAGCGCCAGGCGATTGCCACGGCCCAAAAGACTGCAACGGCCGCCGAGATTGACCGTGATGCCCACGCCGCCAAAGCGACAGAGCTCAAGGGTCAGTTCGAACAAATGAAGACAGAGGATGACGCGACTGAGCTCCGCCTGAAGGCCGCGCTCGATGCCGTGGAGGCCCGCGAGGCGAGCTCGCGCGAGACCGGCAACCGCCTCATTCGACGTCTTGAGGATTCCAAGCGCATCCGCGACAAGGTAAAGGCCGAGCGAGACGCCGGCATTGCCGCCGCACAACAAACCGTCGACGCCACGCGCGCCCAGCTCGAGACGCTGCGTCATGAGTATGCCGAGCTGCAACGCAATCCCTCGGCAAATCCCGCCAACTATACGGTGCGCACCAGCGAGCTCTCGATGCAGATCTCCGACACGGCAGATGCCCTGCGTAAAGCCGAAGAAGATGTCCCGCGCATCACCGCCGACCTTGAACACTCGCTTGCCGCAGCCGAGCAGGCCGTCGAGCAGGCGCAAGCCCCCATCGCCGACGCCAAGCGAGCCCATCAGGCCGTGACGGCGGAGGCCGATGCCGCGCGCGACGAGCTGCAGACCGCAAAAACCGCCGCTGCAACGCGCCAGCGCGAACTGCGCGAGAAGATCGCTGCCGAGGACAAGGCACGCCGCGACCAAGAGCAGAGCATCGCCAACGCCCAAGCAGATGCCGCACATGCGCAGTCGATCATCGAACAGGCGACCGAAGTACACGACCACCCAGAGATCACTGAGTCGCTTGCAGGATCCTTGGCCCGAGACAAAGCCGAACACGCCGAGACCGAGAGAGAAGTCGCTCAGCTCGAGGCCACCGAGGACGCGGTGCGCGAGCGTACCCGCGACTCACGCATCAAATTCACCGGCGCCATCGTCTGCATCGTCGCCGCAATCCTGGTGATCATCCTAGTCTGGCTGTTCGCAAGCAAGTAAACCAGCCACCAAAAAGCTCAACGCAGTTGCGGTGAGATAGTTCCTGTTTAGCCTCAAAAAAGGCCAATTGGGGGTGCGGACAGAAAGTTGGCCCGCGGGGCGGCCCGGACTGGAGGTTCGCATGTACAGCAGGGAGAAGGTCGAGCTCTTCCTCCTGGCGACGGAGGACGGCATGGGGCCGACCGCCGCCGCGAAGTTCGCGGGGGTCTCGGTGGGCGCGGCCAAGAAGTGGGCGACGGGGCACC
>JAUMPM010000056.1 GCA_031294825.1 Collinsella sp.
GGCGCTCAAGGCCGTCGCGAGGAAGCGGCTCAGGGCGATATACGCCGTGATGCGCGACCGGGTGCCCTACCGGGAGTAGCCCCGACGGTTGACAAAACTATAGGAACACCCAATGACTACAAGGAGTGTCCCCAAGTGCCGACACAAAAGGAACTCCCCATCTGCCGCATCGCAGGTTGAGCCTACGCCAGCGAGCGCCGTCCAGAGCGAACAAGTTGGCATGAAAAAGGCAAGGCATAGACCTTCTGGTCATGCCTTGCCTTTTGAATGACAAATTGTCGCTCTGGGCGGCGCGCAGCGTCGACCGGTCCGCCGTTCGGTAGAACGGCGGAACCTGAGGACGCAGCGTCGAGCCGTTACGCGGTTCGTAGAACCGCGTAACTAATTAGTACATCTTTGCGCCGGCGGGGATGGAGGCGTCGAGCTGGATCAGGTTGAGACGCTCCTCACCATCCTCCTCGTGGATAGCGCTGATGAGCATGCCGCAGCTGGGAATGCCCATCATCTTGCGCGGAGGCAGGTTGGTGATGGCGAGCAGAGTCTTGCCGACCAGGTCCTCGGGCTCATAATAACCGTGAATGCCGGAGAGGATGGTGCGTTCGGTACCGGTACCGTCGTCGAGCGTAAAGTTCAGCAGCTTCTTGGACTTCTTGACGGCCTCGCATGCCTTGACCTTCACAGCGCGGAAATCGCTCTTGGAGAAGGTATCAAAGTCGACGAACTCCTCAAACAGCGGCTCAACGGCGATCTTGGAGTAATCGAGCGTGGGCTTAAGCGACTTAACGAACGGGCTCGCGGCGTTGCCGGCCTCGGCAGCCTTGGCGGCAGCGGCACCGGACTGGAAACCCTTCTCGGGCTTCATGTGCGGGAACAGCAGGACATCGCGGATGGAAGCCTGGTTGGTGAGCAGCATGACCACGCGGTCGATACCAATGCCAATGCCGCCCGCGGGAGGCATACCGTACTCGAGGGCGCGCACGTAGTCCTCGTCATACTCCATGGCCTCATCGTCGCCGCCGGCCTTCTCGGCCATCTGGGCAGCAAAGCGCTCAGCCTGGTCGACCGGGTCGTTGAGCTCGGAGAATGCGTTGGCGTACTCGTGGCCGGCAATAACCAGCTCAAAGCGGTGCGTCAGGCGCGGGTCGTCCTCAAAGCGCTTGGCAAGCGGGCTGACCTCGATGGGGTAATCGCACACGAACGTGGGATTGACGATGGTGTCCTCGCCTAGCTCATCGTAAATCTCGGCGATGATCTTGCCAGCAGTCCACTCGGGCTTGATCTCCAGGCCCTTCTCGCGCGCGGCGGCAGCAAGCTCCTCGACCGGCGTGTCGATGGTGACCTGCTTGCCGAGCACGTCGGAGACGATGTCGGTCATGGGACGGCTGGCCCACTCACCAGAAAGGTCGATGGTCTGGCCCTGGTACTCGATGACCTCGGGGTTGCCGATGGCTTTGTTAGCCGCCTTAATGACACCCTGGGCGAGCGCCTTCATGCCCTCGAGGTCGGAGAAGGCACGGTAGGCCTCCATCGTGGTGAACTCGGGATTGTGGGTAAGGTCCATGCCCTCGTTACGGAAGATGCGGCCGATCTCGAACACGCGCTCAAAACCACCGACGATGCAGCGCTTGAGATGCAGCTCGGTGGCAATACGCAGGTAGCACTCCTGATCGAGCGCGTTGAAGTGGGTAATGAACGGCTTGGCCGTGGCACCACCCTGGATGGTCTGCAGGATGGGGGTCTCGACCTCCATGTAGCCGTCGGACTCCATAAAGCGACGGAAGGTGGAGAGAATCTGCGAACGCTTACGGAAGGTCTCGCGAACGTCGTCGTTGGCGATCAGGTCGACATAGCGCTGGCGATAGCGGGTCTCCTTGTCGGAAAGACCGTGGAACTTCTCGGGCAGCGGACGAACGGCCTTGGAAAGCAGGGTCGCGCTCTTAGGGGCAACGGAAAGCTGGCCGCGCTGGGTGCGCACAACCACGCCGGTCACGCCCAGGATGTCGCCCAAGTCGAGGGCTTTGAGCGTATTCCAGGCAGCCTCGTCCATGTCGTTGATGCGGCAGAACAGTTGAATCTCGGCAGTCGCATCGCGCACGACGATGAACATGATCTTGCCCTGACCGCGCTTGGCGACCACACGGCCGGCGATCTTCACGACATCCTCGGTGTCCTCACCATCGGCAAGATCGGCGTACTTAGTCTCGATATCGGCGACGTAGTCCTCAAGCTCAGAGTGCTCGGGATAGGGGTTCTGGCCCGCCTCGAACAGGGCGGCGCGCTTGGCCAGGCGGGTGGCGCGCTCGTCGTTGAGCGTCGATGCCTGATCGGCGGCGTTCTGGTTCTCTGCCATAAGTTAGCTCCTCAAACTAAAACGCTCCCCAGGATTCGGTCCCAGGGAGCGAAAACATACCTTTACGCGGGACCGTGGTCTAGCGTGCGATCTTGGCGATGGTGTAGACGCGAGTCTTGCCGGAAGGCGTAACGACCTCGACGGAGTCGCCCTCGCCGTGACCGATGATGGCGTGGCCGACCGGAGACTCGTTGGAGATCTTGTGCTCGAGCGAGTTGGTCTCGGTGGTACCGACGAGCGTGACTTCCATGACCTCGCCGTTGGGATCAATCAGCGAAACGGTGGAACCGATGGAGACGGTCAGGTCGCCCGTGGTGGCAGCAACCTGAGCGTTGGCGAGGATGGCCTGGATCTCGGCAATACGAGCGGCGTTCTGGGCCTGCTTGTCCTTAGCGGCGTCGTACTCGGAGTTCTCCGAAAGGTCGCCGAACGCGCGGGCTTCCTTGATGTCCTCGACGATCTCCTTGGCGTAATCGCCCTCACGCCAAGCGAGCTCCTCGACGAGCTTCTGGCGGCCGTCAGCGGTCAGTACGATCTGGCTTGCGTCCATACGGATATCTCCCCAACTCTGATCAAACAATCAACTGTCAACAAAACGAAAAAGACCGGCTAGCCTGCGGGCAAGCCGGTCAGGTGCTCACCCCAAAGGGATGGGACTACTCTGCGTCCGCGTCGCTGTCCTCTGCCTGCTTCTTCTTGGCAGCAGCGAGCTTGGCCTCGAGCTCAGCGATCTCCTTGTCCTCCTCGGACTGCTCGACCACGACCTCCTCGGCCTGCTTGGTCTCGGCCTTATCGTCGCCCTCCATACCCTCGCGGATATTCTTGACGGTAGAGCCGAGGGACTTGCCGAGCTTCGGCAGGTTCTTGGGCCCGAAGATAATCAGGACAACGACGAGAATAATGATGAGCTCAGGAGCCCTCAGTCCAAACATGTAGACCTCCACAATACAGCGAGACAAGCTCGAATGAGTATACCGCGGGTATCGCGGTATCACAACAATAGCTAAAAAAAGGGACCGCAAGAAGCGGTCCCTCCTCATGCTCTGGTCGGGTTGACTGGATTTGAACCAGCGACCCCTGCGTCCCGAACGCAGTGCTCTACCAAACTGAGCCACAACCCGTTAGCTCGACTATAGTAACAAAGATTTCCGTCGTGTGCCAGAGAAATTTTTACTTCTTTGGCGCTTCAATACGAACCGTGTCGGAAACGAGCTCCGTTGCATAAGCCCACCAGCCGTTTTGTTGAGCGACTGCCGCAAGATTGACTGCCGTAGCGGCAGTATCGCAAATGGCAAACGAGCAGGCACCCGAACCGCACACGTTTGCGGTAATGGTACCGTCCTGTGAACGAAGCCAGTCGAGCACCGTTTGAATCCGCGGCTCCATCTGCGCGGAAATGACACCCAGGTTGTTGTGGACGAGCGCGTAGGCCGCCTCTGCGTCTCCCGAGCGAAGGGCAGATGCGATCGCTCCGGGCTTGTCCGCAGGCGCTGGGGTCTCGTCAAAACGTCGATAGGCTTCAATTGTTGAAACGCTTGCCTCGCGCGGCTTAACCAGCACGACGGGTGTCGCGGGTAGTGCGGGGTACTCGGTTGCCAGCACGTCTCCCCCACCCACATAAAATGCAGGGCTCGCGTGCAAAAAGAACGGCACGTCGGCGCCAATGCCACGCGCAATCTCGTCCAGCGCAGGATCGGTGCGGTCGATACCCCACAGCTCTGCCAAGGCGACAATGACCGCCGCGGCATCCGTTGAAGGACCGCCCAGGCCGGCACACAACGGGATGCGTTTCTCGATCGTGATGCAGACGTTGGCCTCGCGACCATAATGCTCGGCCATAGCAGCGGCCGCACGATACGCCGTATTTTTTTGCATGGGAAAGTCGGATGCCGGAATCGTCTGGACGGTCAGCGCCTGTGCCGGCGTAACCGTCACGGTATCGACAAGACCGACGGCTGCCATCAGGGAATCGACCTTATGGTAGCCGCGGTCGTCACGCTCGGTATGAACCCCCAGGTAGAGGTTGATCTTTGCCGGCGCGGAAAGGGTCAGGGACCAATCGGTCACCGCTAGTGCTCCTCGAGCTGATTGCCGAGCGGGGTAAAAATGTGCTCGCCGCTCTCGGGGTCGAACAACTCGACCTGGCCGGTGAGAACATCAATATACTGGTAGGACTGACGCGACTTGCGGCCACGGCGCTCGTCGACCTCGACGATAAAGACTGCCGGATGGACGCTCTTGATGGTGCCCATGCGCTCGACGACGCGGGTGCGGCCCATGTTGGCCTTCACCTTAACGCGATCGCCCACCATATCGGTCAGCTTCTCGTGGATGTCGTCGACGTGATTGACTTCCATCTCTTCCATGAACAGGGCCTCCAGAAGGTGCAATTCAAAAAGGGGATAATACCCCTAAGATAGACAAAACTCTAATACTATAGCACCCTGTTGTGGCCATACGCAAGTAGCTAAAAAAGCCCGGTCCCAAATTGACTACTTACAGACTATCGGTGTCCAAGACGATGGTGAATGGGCCGTCGTTGACGAGATCGACTTTCATATCGGCGCCAAAGATGCCGTGCGCCACGTGTTCGACATCTTGGCGAACGAGCGTCAGGAAGTACTCGTAGAGCTCGTTGGCGACATCGGGGGCGCCGGCATCCGTAAACGATGGACGGCGGCCGTGACGACAATCGGCGAACAGCGTGAACTGCGACACCACGAGAACCTCGCCGTCGACATCGGCAAGTGCCAGGTTGGTCTTGCCGTTCTCGTCCTCGTTAATGCGCAAGCCCCGGAGCTTGCCCCACAGCTTATCGGCCTCGGCGCGCGTGTCGCCGTGGCCCACGCCCAGCAGCACCAGATAGCCGCGCCCGATTTTGCCCACGCACTCGCCGTCGACCGTCACGCCGGCGTTGAGCACGCGCTGCACCACCGCACGCACGGCCTACTCCTCGCCCGTCAGTTTGGCGGATAGGTGCTCGAGCGCATGGAATCGATGGCTGATGGCGTTCTTCTCGTCCGCCGTCAGTTCGGCCATGGTCTTGCCCGGCGTGTCGACCGGCAGGAACAGCGGGTCGTAGCCAAAGCCGTGATCGCCGCGGCCCTCATGTGCGATAACGCCCTCGCAGGCGCCCTCACCATAGGTGACCAAACCGTCCGTGTCGATGAGCACGACGACACTCATAAAGCGCGCAGTGCGGTCCTCGTCGGCCACGCCTTCCAGATTCACGAGCAGCTTGGCATTGTTGGCGGCATCGTCGCCGTGCACGCCCGCGTAGCGCGCGCTGTACACACCGGGCTCACCGTCCAGCGCGTCGACGACCAGGCCCGAATCGTCGGCAATGGCCATGAGCCCCGTCTCTTCGACGGCAGCCTGCGCCTTGATGATGGCGTTCTCCAAAAACGTCGTGCCGTTTTCCTCGGGGTCCTCAAAATCGCCCAGCTGGCCGAGCGCCACAAAGCGAACCTCGGGCATAACCTTGCCCAAAATGGCCTCGATCTCGGTGAGCTTATGGGCGTTGCCCGTTGCCACGACGATGGTCGCCGCCGGGTCGAGGGTGTCGATGTCGATCTTCTCAAGTGCCATGAGTGGTCTCCTTGTCCGTATAGCAAAGTCACGTAAAAGGGACTGGCCCTTCGGCGTCTCCCCTTTCATGTGCCATCAACCTTATCTATCGGCGTTTCCGCAGATAAAACCTACCAAAATAAACCTGTCCCTTTTTGGCAGGTTAGGCGAGGACTTGGCGCTGGAGCTCGATGAGTTCGGCAATGCCCTTGTCGCCCAAATCGAGCAGAGCATTGAGGCGCTTGCGGTCGAAGGGCGCCTGCTCGCCAGTGCCCTGGAGCTCGATCATCTCACCGGTATCGGTGGCGACAAGGTTCATGTCGACCTCGGCGTGACTGTCCTCGGAATAATCCAGGTCGAGCAGGGTGTTGCCGTCGACAACGCCCATGGAAATCGCGGCGACCTGGCCCGTGAGCGGGATGCGCTCGAGCTTACCCGCCTCGACCCACATGGCAAGGGCGTCGTGCAGCGCCACCCAGGCGCCGGTAATGCTCGCCGTTCGCGTGCCGCCGTCTGCCTGAATCACGTCGCAGTCGACGGTGACGGTGTACTCGCCGAGCGCCTTCATGTTGACGACGGTGCGTAGGCTGCGGCCGATCAGACGCTCGATCTCCATGGAGCGGCCCTTGCGGTTGGCATGCTCGCGCTTGCAGCGCTTGCCGGTCGATGCCGGCAGCATGGCGTACTCCGCCGTTACCCAACCGGCCTTGGCGCCCTTGCGCCAGCCCGGCACGCCCTCCTCGATGGTGGCAGCGCACAGCACGCGCGTATCGCCAAACTCGGCCAAGCACGAACCGTGGGCGTGCTTCATGACGCCGCGAGTAAGCTTGATGGGGCGCAGCTCATCGGCGGCGCGGCCGTTGGCGCGATTGACCTGCATGTACTCCATAGAAATATCCTTTCGGCAAAAGGTGAACGTGAGCCTTTGGTCGGTGACCTTATATCTATTTGAGTTCGTCGATATCGATATGCTCAATGCTCTTGAGCGGCTGGCCAAAGATAAAACTGCCCGCCACCGCAAACTCGGCAATGTTGTCAGACGTGGTGGCAAAGCGATGCTGCGGCTCGGCTGCGTCGCCCGCCAGCTGCTCGCGGCGCGTGAGAATATCGGTCAGCTCGCGCGTGGTCTCCTCAGCGGAGCTCACCACGCGCACTCCGGGACCCAGCGCATGACGAATAGGTCCCACGAGCAGCGGAAAATGCGTGCAGCCGAGTACCACGGTATCGATGCCGTGGTCGCGCAGCGGTTCAACCGTGGCGCCGACCAGCGCGCGTACGGCAGGCGTATCAAAGATATCCTCGTTCTCGAGCCACTGCTCTTGCAGATGCGCGCCCGAGGCGAGCTCGTGCTCAACGACCTCTACAAAGCTCGAGGCAGGGCAGCCGTATACGTCGACGCCGGCATCCAGGTCCTGAATGGCACGCGTGTAAGCGCCTGAGCGAATGGTGAGGTTGGTGGCGAGCACGCCTACCCGGCGCGTGCGGGTGCTGTTGATTGCCGCGCGTGCGCCCGGTGCGATCACACCGATGACGGGGACGTCAAGCACCTGCTGGGCCAAACGCAAGGCCGCAGCGGTCGCCGTATTGCAGGCGATGACCATGATCTTGACGTCGTGCTTCGACAGCCAACGGCCCGCCTGCAGTGCAAACGAGCGCACCTCGTCCTCGGTGCGGGTGCCGTAAGGGCAGCGCTTGGTATCGCCAAAGTAGTAGACGGACTCGTGCGGCAACGCCGTCGCAATCGCGCGCGCAACCGTCAGACCGCCCAGTCCCGAGTCGAACACACCGATCGGGCGCGTGTCACCTGCCAGATTCTCGATATCGGACATTACCTCACCAGATTCTCTCTCGAAAAGATATGGCTCAGAACGATAGGACCGCACTACGAGCGGGCCGCGACGAGCAGCTCTGCCGTTGCCGCCCAGCCGTCGACAATCTTTCCGCGCGTGACGTAGGCGTTATCGCAGGCATCCAGGAACTCGGGCGCGCCGGCGCTGGTCAAACCATTCTCGACCAGGCAGAACGTGCCCACGTGGTCAGCCATGTAGAAGTCGGACTCGGAATCGCCGAGCGCCAGCGTCTCCTCGCGCTCGATACCCAGGTGCTCGCAGAAACGTGCGATGGCAACGCCCTTGTTGAGGCCGGCGGGATTGATGTTAAACGCGCGGCCATCCTCGACGCGCTCGAGCTCGAGCGTCGTCGGCTTGGACAGATGCGTCAGATGACCGTTGCAGGCCCAGACCAGGCCGCAGCCGGCCTCGTCAAGAATGGCCTGAACCTCGTCGTCGGGCACATCGCCGCGCATACCGACGGTGACCTCGCGGTACTTGTAGCCAGTCGACATATCGTTGTGGTACTCGATCTTATGCGGCCAGCGGGCGAGAATCTTCTCGCACACGCCGGTCTGCTCGATCACCTGATGCGGCGTGAGGCCGCAGGCGGGGTCGTAGGGCATATCGCCGGTCAGATACTCCCAGTCGTTGGCCTTGAGATCGTACATGACCAGGCCACCCATCTCGCCGATGTAGGAGTTGAGACCGAGCACGCGCGCATCCTCGTGGATCATGGTACGGTTGCGGCCCGAGGTGGGAACCACCTGAATGCCGGCGCGGGCAAGTGCCACGACAGCCTCGACGAGCTTGGTCGAGGGGTTGCCGTCGTTGTCGCGCAGCACGCACGAGCCGGGCGCGAGCATGGTGGCGTCCAGGTCGGTAAAGACATAGTTGACCTTTGCGAGACGCTCGCGTATCTCACCCGAGAGCTCGGAGACGGTAGGCAGGGTGTTGTGGGACATAATCACTCCGTTTACATAGATGGGGTTTGATCTTGGTAGCGTGTTTTCCCTAGGGTAAACACGCCTGGAAGGCCTTAGGTCATCGGGCGTCGAGGATTCGCAAACGCCACCCTCAAGGCGGCAGCGTTTAGGCATCGTACGCCGCAAGGATGCGCTTGAGAACCGAGCCGTCGCGCTCGCAGGGCTCGGCCCCGTTCTTGCGCAACATGTAGTCGTCAACGCCCTTGCCCGTCACGATCACCACGGCGGGCCGCTCGGTCTCGCGCACGGCGGTCTCGATGGCAGCGGGACGGTCGAGCACAATCTGCCAGTTGTCGTTGCCCTGCTCCCGGACATTGCGTGCGATCTCGTCGCAGATGTCCTCGACGTTCTCGGGGCCCGGGTCGTCTTCGGTGATCACGATGCGGTCGGCGTACTTACCGGCAGCGATGCCCATCGTGGTCCGGCGATCGACGCCTTTGCCGCCGGTGGCGCCAAACACCACCGCGAGTTCGCGCTCCGGATAGTTCTCTCGCAGATCGCGCAGGAGCGTCTCAAGGCTCATGCCGTTATGGGCATAATCGACGACGCCCAAAATCTTGCCCGATTCCGACCTGTAGAGCTCCATACGACCGGGGACAAAAACGTTCTCGAGCCCATGGACGATGCCCTCTTCCGAAATGCCCAGTGCCTCCGCGCACGCAATAGCGGCAAGCGCGTTGGACACGTTGAACTTTACCGGCGTGGGAATCACCATGTCGCGCGTAAAGCGGGGGGTGCGCACCGTTGCCACCACGCCGCAGTCGCCATTTCGAATCGCCAACGCGAGCACGTCGGCACGCTCGTCGGTCAGGGAGAACGTCACCGTGCGCTCGCAGCGGGACGCCGCCTCGAGCACGCGGTCGACGTGATCCATATCGAGGTTGACCACAGCAAAGCGGCTCTGCGAAAAAATCTTGAGCTTGCTGGCAAAGTAATCCTCAAGCGTGGGATGCTCGATCGGCGAGATATGGTCCTCACCGATATTGGTAAAGGCACCCACTTCAAAGTCAATCTTGCCCGTACGCTCGTATTTGAGGCCCTGGCTCGACGCCTCCATGACCAGCCACGGAGCGCCCGCCTCGGCGGCATGTGCGATACGCGACTGCAGCAGGAAGGACTCGGGGGTCGTCAGCTTAGAAGGACCGGTCTCGATACCGTCATCGAACTCGATACCCGTGTTGAGGGCAGGTCGATGACAACCCGCGAGCTTAGCCTCGTTGGCAAGAATGCCACGCAGATAAAAGCTGCAGGTCGACTTGCCCTTGGTGCCCGTAAAAGCGCAGACCTCCACCTTGCCCGAGGGATGACCGTAATAGGCGTCCGCCACCACAGCGAGCGTACGGCGGATATCGTTGACGATAATCGCGGGGGCATCGACGCCGTAATCCGTCTCGGACACATAGGCGACGGCGCCGTCGGCAATCGCCGACACCAGATACTCGCGCTTAAATGCACGCCCCTTACAGACAAACAGCGTGCCCGGACGCACTTGGCGCGAATCGTCAGTCGCAAATTCAATAGGCCAATCGCATGGCACTGCCGGCTTGGAGACGACCACGCCTTCCGCCTCGAGCAATTCAATATAGCGCTTAAGTGTCAGTTTTTCTCGCGGCGTGCTATCCGACATACAACGACCCCTCTCGCTAAGCCCAGCCTCAATTGCCTCGAGACCAAACCGATTCAACAAAACCCTTTCAATACTAGCAGCCATCGTAATATGCCGCCCAATCTTGTATCGGGCACAGACTGCTAAATCTTGGAACCGCTACCGGAAGCCCGGACGAGCCACGCCGTGGTTTTTTCGGTTCGCTCGGCGCTTATGCCCTATCACGAAACAAAAGATTGGCATGATAGTAAAGATTATTTGACATCAGCTGCCACAATCCTTGCGGCAGTACACCTGAGCCGTCAGCAGAAAGGATCTTGCATGTGCGGTTTTGTCGGTTTTACCGGTACAGATGAACAGAGTGAGCTGGTTCTCACGGCTATGATGAATCGCATCATCCACCGTGGTCCCGATATGGGCGGCCAGCATATCGTCGACAACGTTGCCCTTGGCTTCCGTCGTCTTTCGATTCTCGATCTTTCCGAAGCTGGAGCTCAGCCCATGTCGAGCGACGACGGCAAGGTCACGATTGTCTTCAACGGAGAGATCTACAACTTCCAGGAGCTCCGCGCCGAGCTGGAGGCAGCCGGCTACGCCTTCCACTGCAACGCTGATACCGAGGTCCTGGTACACGGTTACGAGGAGTGGGGCGAGGACCTGGTCAACCGCCTGCGTGGCATGTACGCGTTCGTGATTCACGACCAGAACAAGAACAAACTCTTTGGCGCTCGCGACATCTTTGGTATCAAGCCGTTCTATTACTACCAGGCATCCGATGGCTCGCTGCTGTTTGGCTCCGAGATCAAGAGCTTCCTGGACCATCCCAAGTTTGAGAAGGCCGTCAACCACGACGCGCTGCGCCCCTATCTGACGCTGCAATTCCCCGCCACGGAGGAGACCTTCTTTAAGGGCGTGTTCAAGCTTGCCCCGGCGCATTGCTTTACGTATGACCTGACGACCAACACCATGGACATCAAGCGTTACTGGAGCTGTGACTTCACCGACGACAACTCCAAGACCTTCGAGGAGTACGTGGACGAGTGCGACAAGGTCGTGCACGAAAGCGTCGCCGCGCACCGAATCGCCGATGTTAAGGTGGGCTCGTTCCTTTCTGGCGGCGTGGACTCCAGCTACATTGCCGCCTGTCTCATGCCTGACACCACGTATTCTGTCGGCTTTGATTACAAGAACTTCAACGAGACCAACTACGCTGCCGAGCTTTCCGACAAGCTGGGCATCAAGAACGTCCGCAAGATGATTACCGCCGACGAGTTCTTCGATGCACTGCCCGATATCCAGTATCACATGGACGAGCCGCAATCGAACCTGTCCAGCGTGCCGCTGTACTATCTGGCGCAAATGGCTTCCGAGGAGGTCACCGTCGTCCTTTCGGGCGAGGGTGCCGACGAGCTGTTTGCCGGCTACGAGTGGTACGAGGACACCCCCGAGATGCGCTCCTTTAAGAAGCGCGTGCCGCTCGGCGTACGTCGCGCCCTGGGCTCGCTCGTTCAGCATCTCCCCTACTTTAAGGGCCACAACTTCCTGACGAAATGCGCCGAGGTTCCCGAGCGCTGGTATGTGGGTCAGGCAAAGGTGTTCGATCCCTCCGAGGTCGACGAGGTGCTCAAGCCCGCTTATGACACCGGCAAGAACGCCGCCGAGATGTGCGCCGAGTACTACAAGCAGGTTCCCGATTGCTGCGAGCTTTCCAAGAAACAGTATCTGGATATGAACATGTGGCTACCGGGCGACATCCTGCTCAAGGCAGACAAGATGTGCATGGCGCATTCTCTGGAGCTTCGCGTCCCGTTCCTGGACAAGAAGGTCATGGAGTTTGCCGAGCACATTCCCGCCAACTACCGTGTTAACGAAGAAGGCTGCAAGCTCGTTCTGCGTCACGCTGCCAACCGTACGCTGCCCGACGAGTGGGCAACGCGCAAGAAGGTGGGCTTCCCCGTACCGGTCAAGTTCTGGCTGCGCGAGCAAAAGTACTACGACTACGTAAAGGAATACTTCACCGCACCATGGGCTGCCGATTTCTTTGACACCGATGCGCTCATGAAACTGCTTGACGATCACTTTGAGGGTCGCGCGCTCAACCAGCGCAAGATCTATACCACGCTGACGTTCCTCATCTGGTACAAGCGCTTCTTTATCGACGAGGACAAGGGCGCCGAAGTCGCCGCGTAAGTTTCGTTATGAATTAGCGGTGAACAGCACGGGGTTTCCGCTATACTCAATCCCTGCGGGCGATTGGCGCAACGGTTAGCGCAGGTGCTTTACACGCACAAGGCTGGGGGTTCGAATCCCTCATCGCCCACCATTGAATTGGAAACGGTCCTCGAAAGGGGACCGTTTTTGTTTGGGCCCATTTCATGGGATTCGAACCCGCAAGGGTGCGGAGCTGAGGAAACGCGAAGCGCTTTCCAGCGCAGCACGCGAGGAGCGAAGCGACGAAGCGGA
>JAUMPM010000007.1 GCA_031294825.1 Collinsella sp.
CAGCGTCAGATGTGTATAAGAGACAGGTTGATGTTCGAATGTGTTCAAATAAACACGAACAGTGAAGAACCGCACATTCAGATGCCCGGACCTGAACGCGATTCAACACTTCCAAACAGAAACTACGCACCTGCGTATCTCTCAAGGAGGATGTCATGAGGGTTGTAATCGCTTCCGATGCCGACGGTATGTCGATGAAGGAGTCCATCAAGGAGATGCTCATCGCCGACGGTCACGAGGTCGTCGACTATTCCGAGACCCCTGCCGCGGACTTTGTCGATTCCGCGACCGCCGTTGCCAAGGACCTGCTGGAGCACAAGGATTCCCAGGGCTTTGCATTCGATAAGTACGGCGTCGGCTCCTATATGGCCGCCGTCAAGATCAAAGGCATGGTCGTCGCCAACATTTCCGACGAGCGTTCCGCCTACATGACCCGCGAGCACAACGGCTCGCGCATGGTCACCATGGGCCCGGGCGTTGTGGGCACCGAGGTCGCCAAGAAGATCGCCCGCGAGTTCCTGCGCGCCCAGTACGCCGGCGGCCGTCACCAGATCCGTGTCGACATGCTCAACAAGATGGCCTAACGAGAGCCACCGAGAACTCGAACTTCTACCTCAACTTGTGAATTCAGACGAAAGGACGTTCTGATGAAGAAGACCATCGCAATCGGTTGCGACCATATCGTTACGGACGAGAAGATCTATCTGGCCGACCGCCTGGAGCAGGCTGGCTACAAGGTGCTCGACTGCGGCACCTACAGCCACACCCGTACGCACTATCCCATCTACGGTAAGGCCGTGGGCGAGGCTGTTGCCAGCGGCAAGGCCGACTTTGGCGTGGCCCTGTGCGGCACCGGCATTGGCATCACCAACGCCGTCAACAAGGTTCCCGGCGCCCGCTGCGCCCTGGTCCGCGACATGACCTCTGCCCTGTATGCCCGTCGTGAGCTCAACGCCAACATCGTGGGCTTTGGCGGCAAGATCACCGGCGAGTTCCTGATGGCCGATATTATGCTTGCCTTCCTGGAGGAGCCCTACGAGAAGACCCCCGAGCACGATGCCCTGATCGCCAAGATCGATGCCTGCAATAAGGCCGACGCCGAGGCTCAGGCTGACCCGCACTTCTTTGACGAGTTCCTCGAGAAGTGGGACCGCGGCGAATACCATGATTAGCGGGTATTCGGCGTAATTAACTAGTCCGTTGACGGCTCGCGTTTCTGTGAGGGGGCGCGGGCCGGTTTTCTATCAGCCCTATTGACTTGGCGGGCTGTCGTAAGAAAGGGAAGGCTCCTATGGAGTTTGTTCTTGATAACGGTTCTATCCGCGTGGCACTGAGCACGGCGGGCGGGTCGTTCACTTCTATTACGGCCAACGGTCGCGAGTACCTGTGGCAGGGCGACCCGGCGGTCTGGTCGGGCCAGGCACCCATTTGCTTCCCGATCTGCGGCGGCCTTCGTGACGGTCACGCAATGACCATGGGCGGCCGCGAGGTCAAGCTCGCCCGCCACGGTTTTGCCCGCAAGCAGGAGTGGAAGCTCGAGAAGCAGAGTGACAACATGGTTGCGCTGAGCCTAAGCTCTGCCGACCATGCCGAGTTGCTCGAGCAGTACCCGTATCCGTTTAAGATCGTTGCTCGTTACACGATCGATGCGGAGAAGGTGGCCGTGTCGTACGAGGTGACCAATGAGGGCACCGAGGACATGCCGTTCTTTGTGGGCGGTCACCCTGGCTTTAAGTGCCCGCTTGACGAGGGCGAGTCCTACGACGACTACGAGCTCCGTTTTGAGCAGCGCGAGGCCGCCGAGCTCTGTACTGCCGTTCCCTCGACGGGCCTGATTGATGTTGAGCATCGCAGCAAGAACCCGATGGTTGGCCATGACCTGCCGCTGACCCACGAACTCTTTGACTTCGCAGAGACCATCTTTGACGTGCTCGAGAGCCGCGTGGTTACGCTTACCAAGAAAACCGAGGACAAGGGCGTGCGCCTGACGTTCCCCGATATGCCATACCTGATTGTGTGGAGCAAGCCCGAGGGCGACTTTGTGGCCGTGGAACCGTGGGGCGGCCTGTCCACCTGCTCCGACGAGGACGATATTCTGGAGCACAAGCGCGGCTGCCTGGTGGCCAAGCCGGGAGAGACCGTCACCCGCGGCTTTGAGATCGAGATCCTTTAACGAGCTATCGTATGTTTGGGGCGGGTTATGCCGCCCCGGAACAGGAGTTCAACATGATTCTGACCGTTACCATGAACCCGTCGATTGATACGCGCTATCAGCTCGACAAGCTGATCATCGACGATGTTAACCGTGTGACACCCGAAAAGACCGCTGGCGGCAAGGGCCTCAACGTGAGTCGCGTGCTGCTGCAGCTGGGTGACGACGTGCTCGCGACCGGCCTGCTCGGCGGCCACATGGGTGCCTATATGGCCGAGCTTATGGATGCCGACGGCGTCAAGAACGACTTTGTGCCTATTGCTGGTGAGACGCGCATCTGCCTGAATATCCTGCACGAGGGTAATCAGACCGAGCTGCTGGAGAGCGGCCCGCAGATCGCCCCGGCCGAGCTCGAGGCCTTTACGGCCAAGTTTGCCGAGCTTGCAGCGAAGGCGGACGTCGTGACGCTTTCGGGCTCGCTGCCGCGTGGCGTCGATGCCGGCTACTATGCCGAGCTCGTCAAGATCGCCGAGGAGGCGGGCGCCAAGGTGCTGCTCGATACCTCGGGTGCATCGCTGGAGGCCGCGCTGGAGTCCGACGCTAAGCCTGAGCTCGTAAAGCCCAACCTGACCGAGATTAACGGCCTGCTGGGTACGTCCTTTACGACCGATGATGTCGATGCCCTGCGCGAGGCGCTTGCCGCCGATGACCGTTTTACCGGTATTCCCTGGGTTGTCGTTTCGATGGGCGCTGCCGGTTCGGTGGGCTTCCATGAGGGTCGCGCGTTCCGCGCGAAGACGCCTGCGATTGCGGCTGTGAACGCGACGGGTTCCGGTGACTCGACCATCGCCGGCTTTGCACATGCCATTGCTGCTGGCGCCGACGACGTCACGGTGCTCAAGACCGCCAATACCTGCGGCAAGCTCAACGCCATGGATCCCAAGACCGGCCACCTGGTCATGGACCGCTGGGATGAGATCTTCAACAACGTTGAAGTAACGGAGCTTTAGAGTTACGCGGTTTTACCAAACCGCGTAACGGCTCGACGCTGCGCGGGCCGCATTTGGACAATCTGACGTTCAACTTCTAGGGCGCGACCAGAAGGTCAGCGCCCTTTCGTTTCACGTCACCTTGTCTCAAATGCGGCCCGCTCGCTGCCGTTGCCAAAACATCGGCGTTGCCTTGCTTCGGGAATGCGGCAGATAGAGACGTTCCTTTTTTGCCGGCAGTTTGGGACACTCCTTACGGGGCACCCCCTCCACAGCGCCTATGCCAGCTTGTCGATTTGCCCAATCTCCCAGAGCGGAATGTTGACGAGCGTGCCCTCGTCTCTATATGCCGCTAACGATGTTCTCACGCAGCGCTCGAGCTTGAACTTCTCGCAGGCAATCCTCAGGCTCTTTGCTTTGAGGTTCTCTGCCGCCTTGACCTCGAGCGGAAGCACGGTCCCCGCATGGTCGATGGCAAAGTCAGTCTCTGCATTGCCGGAGGAGGATGACCAATACGTGGGAGTTTTGCCTTGGAGCAAAAGCTCCTGTGCGACGTATTGCTCGGTCAGCGAGCCTTTGAACTCCGTAAAAACAGCGGGCCCGTTCAGAACAATGGCTGGCGAGAGGCCGGAGAGTGCTCCGAGGATGCCGGTGTCGATGCAGAACAGCTTGAAGCCCGAGAGATCCTCGTAGCTTGTGAGCGGTGCTCTTAGGGCGGAAACACGTGGTACCTTATGAACGATTCCATAGTCCATGAGCCACTGGAGGCTTTCCTCAAAATCGCGTGCGCGCGCCCCGGGACGGAGTGCGCCGTAGACGAACTTCTTGTTTTCCTTTGCGAGCTGGCCGGGAAGGGATTTCCAAACCAGCCTCATGCGCTCGACGATGCGGGCTGGCGCATGCTTGCCAAAATCGGATTCGTAAGCTTCGATGATTTGCTGCTGAAGCCTGCGGGCCTCGATGAAATCGTGGGAGGCGGCGAAAGCGGAGACAACTTCTGGCATGCCACCGACAACGAGGTATTCCTTGAGCAGGCGCTCGAGCTTTTCGGAAACGTTTGTCAGCAGGTCCATGTCTGCGGCAAGGATGGCATCTGCGAGCGGATCGCCATCGACGGCACGAACGAACTCGACAAACCCCATGGGGCGCATGGTAAGCTGGTCAATCTTGCCGACGGGGAACGACTCGTTTTCGCGTCGGAGCGCGAGCCCCATATAGGAGCCGGCTGCCACGATATGGTATTCCGGCGCCAGCTCGTTGAAGTATTTGAGCGAGGTGATGCCACGCGGTGCCTCTTGGATTTCGTCGAAGATGATGAGTGTGTCTGTCGGCGTTATGGTCTGGCCGCGCAGGAGCTCTATCTGGGAGATGATGCGTTTGGGGTCAAGGCTTCCGTCGAACAGCGAACGTACGCCCGGTTCGAGCATAAAGTCAAAACGGATGACGTTTTGATACTGCTGGCCTGCGAATTCGTTGAGAAGCCAGGTTTTTCCCGTCTGGCGGGCCCCCTTAAGCAGGAGGGGCTTGCGGTTTGCCCTAGATTTCCAAGCGATGAGTTCGTCCATTAGCTGTCGCTGCATACTGCCTCCTAACGATCATGGTTAGTATAAGACCGTCTTGGTCTTTCCATCGAAAAATGTGGGAGTAAACCACGTTTTTCGATGGAATAATGTGTGAGGTAACCACGTTTTTCCATCGAATAATGTGGGTGTTTAGGTCGGCACCTGGGGACGTTCCTTCTCTGCCGGCAGTTTGGAACACTCCTTGTTTTGGTGCAAATTAGCTACCCTTGCATCAGAAAACGGCGCCCGTCGGCGATGTTGCCGGCGGGCGCCGTTGTCATGTGGGCGGTTATGTTGTGGCCGCTGATGAGGCTCGAACTCGCATGCTACAGCGAGTCGATAAAGCGCTGCTGGGCGGCGCGGCCGGCTTCGTCCCACTTAAAGACGCCGGCGTTGTCGAGCACGTGGCCAAACACCACGCCGACCTCCTCGTGCAGGATATCGATGGCGTTGTCGGCCGTAAGCTCGTCGGCGCGGCGGGCAAAGACGTCCTCAGCCCATGCGGCGTGGCTGCGGCAAAGATCATCGCCCTCGAGCGCACCGGCAAGGTCGTAGCTGGCATCGACCTTGGCTGCCAGCAGATGCTCACGGACAGCGCCAAGCTCGGGAACCAGGCGCGGCGGCAGAATGGCCAGGCCCATGACCTCGATCAGGCCGATGTTCTCCTTCTTAATGTGGTGGTACTCGGCATGCGGATGGAAAACGCCCAGCGGATGCTCGTCGGTCGTGATATTGCAGCGAAGCGCCAGGTAGGCCTCGTAAATCTCGCCGCCGGCATTGCCGCGGGAATCGACGCGGCGGATGACGGGCGTCACGGTGTTGTGGGCCACGCCGTCGGCCGTGTGTGCGATAACGCCCACCGACTCATCGGTCCACTCGCGCCAGGCGAGGATAATCTTCTCAGCAGCGTCGAGCAGCTGAGCGCGGTCATGCGAGCGCAGACGCAGCACCGAGAGCGGCCATTGCAGCACAGTGCCGGTGACCTGGTCAAATCCGGGCACGCTAAACTGCGAGACCTCGGCGGCATGCATCATGGGGAACTCGTGCGCAACGCCCTGGAAGTGGGCGTGCGAAAGAAGCGAGCCGCCCAGGATGGGCAGGTCGGCGTTGGAGCCGATAAAGTAGTGCGGGAACAGGTCGACAAAGTCGAGCAGACAGGTCAGACCCTTGCGGTCCACGTGCATCGGGCGATGCTCGGAGCTCATGGCAATGCAGTGCTCGTTAAAGTACGCGTACGGGCTGTACTGGAAACCCCAGCGCTCGCCGTCGAGCTGGATGGGGATAACGCGCAGATTCTGGCGGGCGGGGTGAGCGCCGCCGTCGGCTGCGGCGGAGCGTCCGGGATAGCCCTCGTTTTCGATGCAGAGCTGGCAGGCGGGATACTTCTCGCCCGTGTTCTTGGCTACACCTGCCGCGGCGATATCGCGCGGGTCCTTCTCAGGCTTGGACAGGTTGATAGTGATCTCAAGATCGCCCCAGTTGGTGGGGGTGCTCCATTTGATGTTGCGCGCGATGGCGGCACGGCGCACGTAGCCGGCGTCGCAGCACAGGCCGTAGAACCAGTCGGTTGCGGCGCGGGGCTCGTTGACGCCCATACGTCCGTTGAACTCTTCGTTTACAACCGAAGGCCTCGGCATGAGCGCGCCCATGATGCGCATGGCGATGCGGTCGCGGCCCGACGCCGTGTCCTCGGCGGCGCCGTTGGCAACGGCGGTCTCGGAAAGCGCGGCAAGCGTGCCTTCAAGGTCAAAGTCGGGCAAGGTATCGGGGTGCAAGAGCGAGAGTTTCTCAACCTGAAGCGCCCAGGCCATATCGAGCGCGGGCCCCGTAGCGCCGATGCACTCCAAAATGGTGTTGTATGCCCAGATGCGGTCGTCCTGGCCGATCATCGATCGGTGGATGGCGTACTCGATCAGGTTCTGTGCGGCCTCGCGCACGTCAGTCATTACAGCCATGCCGCGTAAGCCCCCTTGTCAGAGATGGCGTAGTGACGGGCAGAGCCCTCGCCCAGCCAGCCGTTCATCTTGGCAATGAAGGTGTCGACCAGGTCGAGCGGCACGAAGGCCTGGATGGTGCCACCAAAGCCGCCACCGTGGATACGGACGGCGCCGCGGCCGTCGAGCACGTGCTCGGCCAGCGCCAGGGCATACATGGAAGGCTGCTCGGAACCCAGCTTGGCAACAACATTCTGCAGGTACATGGCAGAGCTGGCGCCGGACTCGCGCGTCAGGACCAGGAACTGGTCGATGTCGCCGGCGTTCAGAGCTGCCCAGCGCTTGTCGACCAGGCCGTTCTCGTACCAGTAGTGAACGGCGCGCAGGCAGGCACGGTCGCCCAGTTTGGCGCGCAGCTCGGGGAGCCTGGCGTCAAAGTCCGCCACGTTTACCTCGCACAGGCGTGCCTTGCCAAACTCGGCGGCGACGTCTTGCATCTCGCGCGGAACGGCGGCGTAGTCGTCGGTGGCTGCCACGTGATCGGCACCGACCTTAACGAGCACGAGCGCATAGCCGTGATCCTCAAAGTTGAGCTCGAGCTTCTGGGTTTTAGGCTGAGCCTGGTCCTCAAAGTCCATGTAGGCGAGGCCGCCCAGGCACACAGCGGCCTGGTCCATCAGACCGCAGGGCTTGCCATAGTAGTTGTTCTCGGTGCGCTGGCTCATCTGGGCGAGCGCGACGGGCTCGATGGCGGGTGCGCCCCAGAGCGTCTCCATGGCGCGACCGTATGCCGCCTCGACAGCAGCGGAGCTGGAAAGGCCGCCGCCCGAGGGGACAGAGCAGGTGAAGGCGAAGTCGAAGCCGTGGGGCTCAACGCCCAGAGCAGCGATTTCGTGGGCCATGCCGCGGACGAGGCTCGCGGACGTGCCCTTCTCGGACTCCTGAACGTCTAGCGTGTCGAGCGCGATTTCAAACGTGGGATAGCCCTCGTCGGCTACGCGAACCTTGTTGGAATCGGTTGCCACGGCGATGCCGTCGACGGCGACATCGAGCGAGCCGGCGATAACGTGGCCGCCCTCGTGATCGGTGTGGTTGCCACTGATTTCGGAACGGCCGGGCGCGTGCACGTAGAGCACCTGGCGGTCGCCGATGGGGCCAAACTCCTCCTCGAACAGCTTGGTGAGCGTGGCGAATGTCTTTTCGTCGGGGGTGGTCATGGGAGTCCTTTCCTTGGCGCGCCCGGGTGGGTTTTGCGTCGTTATGAGTACGTTAACAACTTGAAGCGGCATGAACCAAGTATTCACGATACCGCACGCTACGGGCTATGTTAACGTACTCATAACACATCGCTTGTCACTTTTTGAGAATCTGGTAATCGGTAGAAATTCAGCCGTGAACGGTACTGCCGTATGGACTTATAAAGCAGAAGAGATGCAGATAGAAAAAGTAGAGTACGTTAACATGCGTCCGACGATAGCGGGCCTCGGCGCGGGATGTATTTCTGCCCGGGCCGGCATTCACGCTATTCAAATCTCGCAAGGGTGAAGGTGATCCTGTGGCAAGGCGCCCGTCCAACGATACAGGTACGCGTCCGGTCTCCATGGCCGACGTCGCCCGCGCTGCCGGCGTTTCGCAGCAGACGGTTTCGCGCGTCGCCAACGGCTTGCCCAACGTTAACGAGCAGACGCGCCAGCGCGTGCAGGCCGCTATGCAAGAGCTCGGCTTTCGTCCGAGTTATGCCGGTCGCTCGCTGCGCGACGGTCGCTACCATTCGGTCGGCCTGTGCGTCAACGATGTCACCAAGTTTGGCAACCTCTCAATGATCGACGGCATCGCCAGCGCTGCTCGCGAGCATAATTGCGCCATCACGTTGGTCGAGATGTCCAAGACCGAGGAGTTTTCGCTTGCCGAGGCCACGCGTCGTATGGCCGCATTGCCGGTGGACGGCATCATCATCGGCATGAGCCGCATGGCGCCCGATTTTGAGACGTTTGATCCACTGCCGGGCATTGGCACGGTCATCGTTACCATGTACGCGCACCCGCGGGTGACCACGGTCGATTCCGACCATTACGGCTGCTCGCTATTGCTTATGGATCACCTGTTTGAGCTGGGGCACGAGCAGATTCGCTATATCGGCGGCCCGTCGTTCTCGGTCGACGAGCAATTTCGTCGCGCCGGTTGGCAGGATGCGCTCGAGCGTAAACACATCGAGCCGGCAGAGCCGCTCGAGGGCGACTGGTCTGCCAACAGCGGTTACGAAGCCGGCAGGTATCTGGCCGAGCACGATCACACCATGACGGCGATCTATGCGGCAAACGATCAGATGGCAAATGGCGCGATTGCCGCGCTGCGTGATAGCGGCCTGCGCGTGCCCGAGGACGTGAGCGTGGTGGGCGTCGACGATTCGCTCGATGATTTTGTGGCACACAACGAGCTCACGACCGTGCGATTCGATCTACATCAGCGCGGACGCGAGGTGTTTGAGCATGCGGTTCCCGAGGCGGGTACGGCGGGCAAAACCGTTGCCATCCGTATTCCCGGCCAGCTCATTATTCGACATAGCACGGCGATACTGCGCGCATAGTTTGCGCAGGTAAACGGCGATTTATCGTATTTCAATAACAATCGGTATGGATGCCGGCAGATAACAGCTGGGATACTGCCGAGTGTTATGATAGACGGGTTCTTTTGTCTATCTAGGAGGCTTTGCCTGATGGAGATCACCAAGGATATCCGCTACATCGGTGTCGACGATCACGACATTGACCTGTTCGAGGGCCAGTACGATGTGTCCGAGAACGGTATGGCATACAACAGCTACGTTATCTTGGGCGACAAGATCGCTGTCGCCGATTCGGTTGACGCTGGCTTTGTCGACGAGTGGCTCGGCAACCTCGAGGCCGTGCTCGATGGCCGTACGCCCGACTACCTTATCGTCCATCACATGGAGCCCGATCACTCCGCCGGCATCGCCGCCTTTATGGAGCGCTACCCCCAGGCACAGATTGTGGCCAGCATGGGCGCCTTCCGCATGATGGTCAACTACTTTGGTACCGACTACCCCGAGCGCAAGATGGTCGTCAAAGATGGCGACGTGCTCGACCTGGGTGGACACAGTCTGACCTTTGTCGGCGCCCCCAACGTTCACTGGCCCGAGGTGATCTTCTCCTACGAGGCCACCGACAAGGTACTCTTTAGTGCCGACGGCTTTGGCAAGTTTGGCGCCAACGACATCGAGGATCCCGAAGGCTGGGCCTGCGAGGCGCGTCGTTACTACTTTGGTATCGTGGGCAAGTTCGGTAAGTTCGTGCAGGCTGTGCTCAAGAAGGCCGCCGATCTGGACATCCAGATCATCTGCCCGCTTCATGGCCCCGTGCTGACCGAGAACCTGGGCTACTACCTCGACACCTATAACACCTGGTCGAGCTATCAGCCCGAGGACAAGGGCATCACGATTGCCTATGCGAGTGTGTATGGCCATCTTAAGGCTGCCGTTGAGGAGCTCGCTTCTGCGCTCGAGGCCCGTGGCCAGAAGGTCTCTGTCTTTGACCTGGCTCGCGACGATATGGCCGAGGCGGTTGAGGATGCGTTCCGCTATGACCGTCTGGTGCTCGCCTCCATTACCTATCAGGGCGAGATCTTCCCGTTCATGAGCACCTTCATCCACACGCTTGCCGAGCACGCCTATCAGAACCGTACGGTGGCACTCGTTGAGGCCGGCTCCTGGGCGCCCACCGCTGCCAAGGTTATGACCAAGGAGCTCGAGGGCATGAAGGACATCACCCTGGCGCAGAACAAGGTGACTGTCCTGGGTTCGCTCAACGACGCCTCGCGCGCTCAGATCGAGGCCCTCGCCGACGAGCTTTCAAAGTAGCGACACATTCACTTTTGACGCTCAACCATCACAAAGGAGACCTTTGTGGTGGTTTTTGTTTAAGCGCCGGCGATGAGGAGATTTGGGCGGGCGTTGTCGACGATCTCGGCGATTGAGGTGGCGACGGCATTATCGGGGTCACGGTCCATCACGATGGAGTCGACGTCGGCGAGTTCGGCAAAGCGGTACATGCCGCGTCCGTTAACCTTGCTGGCGTCCATGAGGGCGACGCTTTGACGGGCGGCACCGACCATAGCCGCTTTGGTCTCGGCCATCTGCGGAAAGTCGGTCGTAAAGCCGCAGCTGGGGACAAAAGCGCCAGGGCACATGACGGCAAGATCGGCATGGACCATTTGGAGCGCTTGCATAGTGAGCGGTCCGTACAAATAACGATGGCCTTTGCGCAACGCCCCGCCCAGCATGACGACATCGACTGAGGGCATGCTCTCGTCGATGTAATCGGCAATGGTAATGTCTGCTGTGATGACGGTGATACCGTCGCGTTGATCGAGGAGCCGGACGAACTCGAGCGCCGTGGTGCCCGAGTCGACGAGCAACGTGTCGCCGTCATTGACGAGCTCGATGGCGCTTTGCGCGATGGCCTGCTTGGCGGCGACGTTGACGTTGATGCGGCGATCCTGCGTGGAGACGGTCAGGCGTTTGTGGAGCGAGACGGCACCGCCGTGCGTGCGGCGCAGCTTGCCTGCTTCGGCGAGCGCGTCCAGGTCGGCGCGGGCGGTGACGGAGGACACGCCAAAGGTCTGGGCGATTTCTGCTACCTGCACCGAGGCATTATGATCGAGCATTTCCAAAATGGCGGTACGGCGTTCGTCGGCAAAGGCACGGTTGGTGGCTTGGGCCATGCTTGCTCCATTCTCGGCTAAATTTGCAGGAATTGTGTTGACTCTATTTTCGTTCATTTTCTTTTTGGGTAAGAAAACACCTTTCGATTACTTATCTTTTCTATAAAAGAAAGACGCTGAACGCCCAAAATTCAATATCGAACATGTTCACTCGGCTCAAATTTCTTCCGTTTGCTTTTCAAAAACGACGGTATTGACCTGCATGGGCTCAATATCTCGCGCGTGCAAAGCTGCTGAATTTCATACAATGGGCGCAGCAAAACGCAAGGTAAAACGCCTTGCGAACAACTACGCCCGATGTCCAGATGCGGGCGAGGGAGAGGAGCAAACGCTCATGGCACTTGTTACCACCGAAAAGATGCTCAAGGACGCTCAGGCCGGCCACTACGCTGTTGGCGCTTTCAACGTCGAGAACCTCGAGTTTGTTATGGCCGTTCTGGCCGCTGCCGAGGAGACCAAGTCCCCCGTCATCATGCAGACCACCCCGGGCACCATCAAGACCGCTGGTCTGGACTACTTCTACGGCATGGTCAAGGCTGCCGCCGAGCGCGCTTCCGTGCCCGTCGCCCTGCACCTCGATCACGGCGATGGCTATGACCGCTGCATGCAGGCTTTCCGCACGGGCTACACCTCTGTCATGATCGACGGTTCGCACGAGTCCTTCGAGGACAACATCGCCCTGACCAAGTCCGTCGCCGACGCTGGCCGCGCCATGGGCGTGCCCGTCGAGGCCGAGCTCGGTAAGGTTGGTGGCAAGGAGGACGACGGTCCCGCGGTTGAGGGCGAGAGCCCCTACACCGATCCTGCCGAGGCCAAGGAGTTTGTCGAGCGCACGGGCTGCACCTCGCTGGCCATTGGCGTTGGCACCAGCCACGGCGTGTACACGAGCGATCCGCACATCGAGCAGTCCGTGGTCAAGGCCATCCGCGACGCCGTCGACGTGCCGCTGGTTCTGCACGGCACCTCTGGTGTGCCCGATGAGCAGGTTGCCGAGGCTGTGAAGAACGGCATCTGCAAGGTTAACTACGCCACCGAGCTGCGTCAGGCCTACACCAAGGGCTTCATGGCCTACATGGCCGAGAACCCCGCCTGCTTCGATCCCAAGAAGCCGGCTAAGGAGGGTATGCGTGAGATCACCGAGCTGGTTAAGATCCGCATGACCAACCTTAACTCTGTGGGCAAAGCAGAGTAACAGCAAGGGTACTCCGACTCGCTACATATCCCGGGGAGGGACGAGGGCTTAGTTCCCCAATCGTCCTCGGGCATGCAAAAAGCCTCGCTGCGCACTTCGTGCGGCGAGGCTTTTTGCCCCCTGCGGAAAGATTGGGGAACTAAGCCCTGGTCCCTCCCAGGTTGACCTACTCGAGGTCGTCGCCCTTGTGGCGTTGGGGCGGAAATGGGTGGGGCGTCAGGGCTTCTTTGCTGATGAGGGGTTAGTATGCCCGGGCTTGGTTGGGGAATGACTTGTTTAGGGATGCTTGGAGCTTTTCGAACGATGCTCGCAAGTTGAAATTCTGGTCGGTTGAGCGTTTGGGTTTTGGGGTTGGGGAGTCGAGGAGGCCGTTTCTCTGTGTCGGGGGGAAGGAGAAAAGGTCTGCATGTTTTAGGGATGGCTGCCGTGCTACGGCATTGGAAGAATGCATGCTTATGCGGCCTCCTCGATGTCCACCAAAAGGTTGCGCATGGGGTGTGCTGCTAGGTCCCGTGCGTTGGCAGTATTATGCCGCGGCTGCTGCAAAGAAGCGCTAAAGAAAGGCTTAACCTGGTTTGGTGTTACGATGAAACTGCAGGTCAGAGGTATCGAGTAACACTCTTGAAAGGTTGGGGGCTTAAGGGCTTTCTAAGGTTTGTGGCGCGGATGTGGCTCGCCTGTGTGGGGCGTATGGATGGCTCGTTCCTAGCGCTGCGGCTCTGCGGCGCGCACCTGCTCGATGACCTTTTCCATCGTGGCGTCGATGCGGTCTTTTTTGAGCTCGCATTCCCAGATGGTTATGGGTGTCCAGCCCATTTGAGTGAGTGCTGCCACGGCAGCGCGGTCGCGCTCGACGTTGCGACGGAACTTTGCCTCCCAAAACTCAACGTTGCGCTTGGGCTGGCTAGGGTTGCACTTAGGGCAGCGATGCCAAAAGCAACCGTTGACGAAGATGGCGATCTTGCGGCCGGGGAAGGCGATGTCGGGCTTGCCGGGAACCTTCCATTCCAAGCGATAACCCGTAAGGCCCGCTGCGCGCAGGCGCTGTCGTACGAGCAGCTCGGGCTTGGTGTTGGCGCGCTTGTTGCCCTTCATGGACTTTTTGATGGCGGCGCGACGGCGTACCAGTTCGCGCTCGTCAGCGGAGAGGTCCGAGGTATCGATGCCGTCGAGCAGACCTGGTTTGGGGCGCTTTTTGCTACGGCGCTTAGGTGTGCGCTTGGGCTTGGTGGCGGGCTCGTCGGTCGTGGCGGCCTCGGTATCTTTGGCAGCGCCGTTGGCCTCAAGCCGATCTTCCTTCAACTCAATCAGAGCATCGATAAGCCCTTTGTCGGCGGGCATCCACTCAACCGTGGCAAGCGAGGTGCGCGGAATCCAGCGGATATCGAGTTGACGGTCGTGCTTCTGAGGCTCATCGGATTCATCGGCCAGCGAGCAGTAGTAGCACTCCATGGAGAGATGGAAATCGGGGTAGTCGTACTCAACGGTATAGAAATCGCGCAGGTTGGTGACTTTTACCTGCAGCTCTTCCATGAGCTCGCGGCGCACGGCGTCTTCGGGTGTCTCGCCGCGCATGAGCTTGCCGCCGGGGAACTCCCAAAGTCCCTGCATGTCGCCGTAGCCGCGCTGCACGGCAAGCAGCTCGTCAGATCCTTCCTTGCGAATGATCCCAGCGGCAACATGAACAGTCTTCAACAGGAGTCCTCTCTCAACATCAACACGCGGCAGGGTAGCTACCCGTACCTTACACAACGGTAAGGCAAGCGTAAGCCATATCGATGGTAGCCGACTCGTCTTCTTGCGACTATAGATGCCGTAGACTAATTGCAAGAAAGGACTCGGTATGCAAACCACGCACATGGCGACCCCGGTACTGGAGGTCGCGCATCTCGAAAAGGTATACGGAGCGCTAGGCAACGTGACCCGCGCGCTCAACGATGTCAACTTTACGGTCAACCGCGGCGAATTCGTGGGCATCATGGGCGCTTCGGGCTCGGGCAAGTCGACGTTGCTCAACTGCGTTTCGACCATCGATAGCGCCACGAGCGGCACGATCCGCATCAACGGGCAGGACGTGACGCGCATGAAGCAGGCTAAGCTTTCGCAGTTCCGCCGCGAGGAGCTCGGCTTTATCTTCCAGGACTCCAACCTGCTCGATACGCTCACGGCACGCGAGAACATCGCCCTGCCGCTCACCATCGCCCGCACAAACTCGGCAGAGATCTCGACCCGAGTGCAGGATGTGGCCGCGCGTCTGTCCATTAGTCAGGTGCTCGACAAGTATCCCTACCAGATGTCCGGCGGTCAGCAGCAGCGCGTTGCCGCGGCTCGTGCGCTCGTTACCGACCCCACCATGATCATGGCCGACGAGCCCACCGGCGCCCTCGATTCCAAGAGCGCTCGCCTGCTGCTCGAGAGCCTGGAGGCCCTTAACCGCCGCCTGCGCGCCACCGTGCTCATGGTCACGCACGACAGCTTTGCCGCCAGCTACACGAGCCGTGTGCTGTTTATCCGCGACGGCAAGATCTTCACCGAGCTGCGCCGCGGCGACACCGACCGCCGAGAGTTCTTCGACCGCATTATGGAGGTCGTTGCCATGATGGGCGGTGAGGGCTCCGATGCTCTGTAAACTCGCTTGGGGCAACGTCCGCCGCGCCGGCCGCGACTACCTCGTCTACCTTTTGACGCTCACCCTGGGCGTCACGGTCTTCTATGCCTTTAACACCATCTCGATGCAGGTCGACATCGCCGGCATCGATGAAAAGGGCTTGGCGCAGGTTATGGGCAGCATGCTCGGCAACCTGACGTACTTTTTGGCCGGTGTCATGGCCTTTTTAATGGTGTATGCCAATAACTTCATCATGAAACGCCGCAAGAAGGAGTTTGGTCTATACCAGGTGCTCGGCATGGGGCGCGGGCGCGTCGCCACGATCATGGCGCTCGAGACGGTGATTGTCTCGGTCGGCGCCTTTGTCGCCGGCATTGTGCTGGGTGTGGGACTCTCCCAGCTCATGACGTTCTTTACGGCCTCGCTCTTTAAGACACAGATCGCCAATTTCCACTTCTTTTTCTCGGTGCATGCGTTCAACCTGACCCTTGCCTGCATGCTCGTAATGTTTGTGCTCACGCTACTGCTGAACCTTCGCGCTGTGCGTCGTACTAAACTCATCGAGCTTATGGGTGCCGAGCGTCGCAACGAGAGCATTAAGACACGCAACCCCTGGATCTCGATTGCCATCTTTGCCGTGGGCGTGGTGCTGGTGGGCGTGGCCTATTACCGTCTGCTACGTGATGGGTTCCCGCTAACCGCGACGGACAGCAAGCTGCAAGAGGCCATGAACCAGTTTGGTATTACAACCGCTATGGTTACCGTGGGCACCTTTGCCCTGTTCTGGGGACTCTCGGGCATGCTCATCAAGCTGCTGCAGAGCCTGCGCGGCGTGTATTGGCGCGGCCTCAACATGTTTACCGTGCGCCAGCTTGCGGCCAAGGTCAACACGGTGTGCTTTTCGATGGGCGTCATCGCGATGCTCCTGTTTTTGGCCATTACCTCGGTGACCTGCGGCATGTCGATCGCCAACGTGATGAACGAGAACCTGGAGCGCTATACGCCGGCGGATATGTCGCAGACGTATATCTATTACGCGTCCGATAGGCTCGACTACTACAAGAAGTATGTCAATCCTTCCGAGGCCGATCGCATGGTGCTGGCAGACGCAACGGTCGATTTGTACTCTGCATGGCACGGTGACCGTATCGATCCCGATAACGTTGCGGAAAGTATCAAGGGCAAGTCGGCAGATAATGGCAACGAGGCCGGAAAGAAGGTCAATATCGCCGATGTTGCCGGCGAGCATGTGCAGATTGATTCGTATCTGAGCTATACGCTTGGCGGCTCGGATCCTTCGGTGACGGCGGGCGAGATGTGCAAGGCCATGGGCGAAAAGCTCCCCAAGGCGCTCGAGGGTAGCAATGCCGATGATATGGGCCTGTTTGTGACGCCGGCGAGCCAGTACAACAAACTGCGCCAGATGATGGGCGAGGAGCCGGTGAACATTGGCCGCGACCAGTACTTGCTTACGTGCGATATGGGCGGCGAGTTGGGCGACCTGTACACCAAGTACATGGCTGGGGGCCATACCCTCACCTTGGGCGGACATGAGCTCAAGCCCGCAGCCGATAAGTCGGACGAGGACACGGCTGCCATCGCCAACTCGGCACTCGGCAGCAATCCCGGTACCGTGGTCGTAGCCGACGAGCTGCTGTCCCAGCTTAACCTGCAGCCGTATTCCAGTAATCTGCTCGTTAACTACAAGCAGGGGATGGATGTGACCAAGGCAGACGAGAGCATTAAATACACCATGCTCGACAATCTGCTCGTTGACGGCAAGGAGCCGGGGTCGTGGGGAATCTTCATGACACGCTCCGAGATCTATACGCAGGCGGCGCAGATGAACGGCATGATTAGCTATCTAGCCATCTATATTGGCTTTGTACTGGTCGTTGCATGTGCGGCAATTCTGTCGATCCAGCAGCTCTCCAATGTGGCCGACGGAAGCCGCAGCTATCGCGTGCTGGCGCAGATCGGCTGTGACGACCGCCAGATTCGCCATTCGGTGATGGCGCAGCAAGCGGTGTTCTTCCTGTTCCCGCTGGCAGTGGGTCTGGCGCACTCCTTTGTGGCGCTCAAGGTGATTATCGAGCTGGTAAGCACGTTTGGCAACATGAGCATCGGCGGCACGGTGGGCCTCACCTGCGCGATCTTCTTGGCATCCTACGGCGGCTACTTCTTGGTAACGTACCTCATGAGCACCGGCATAGTGCGAGCCGCCATCGCCACCCGCTACAGCGAGTAACAAGCGGGCAAAACCGTTGTAAAACCAGTGCGAACAACCGCTGCGAAGGGGGTCCAGCCCCCCCTTCGCGGCGTTTTTTGCCTGACTGATGAGTCTCAAGACCAAGTGAGTAGACTTTTTTGGATCTGTCGAGCACATCGCGGGTGGCGCCCAATAAAACAGCAGGTCAGGGCTGTGGCGTTTTGGGGCGTGCTTGGCCTCCTGCAAAAAGCCTACTCACTTGTTTTTTTCTGCTAGAAGACCGCCACGAGGGAAAGCAGCTCCCTCGCGGCGGTTTTGGCGTTTGCCCAGATAAAACCTGCCAAAATAAACCTGTCCCTTTTTGGCAGGTTATCGCTTCCAGAAGTGGAGGATCAGCGTCGTGCGGTTTTGCTGCTCCGTTTTGACCAGGATGTTGTGGATGTGGGTCTTGACGGTGCCCACGGCAAGGAATAGCTCGTCGGCGATCTCTTGGTTCGATTTGCCCAGCACAACCAGGCGCATGACTTCGGTCTCGCGGTTGGAGAGTTTGTAGGCGTTGCGATAGAAGGGCATCTGCTCTTCGATGTGTCGATCAAGATCGCTGACGTTCTTTTCCTCGGGCGCCTCCTGCATGCGAATCGAAAGCACGTGATAGGCATAGATGATCAGCAGAATCGCAAAGTAGCACGCAAAGATGTTCTCGCTAAAGTTGCGCTCGGACAGGTACAGCTGCAGCCAAGAGGGCGCCAGGCTCATGGGAACAACAAGGATGTTGTAGAAATCCTCGGCAACGATGCACCCGACCAGAATGGCGCCGATAATGAGGTGCTTTCGTTGATTGTTGACGCGTGCCTTAAGCTCGACCTGCGTGCTTTTATGCGCCGTCCAAAAGATATGCAGTCCCACAAAAACCAGGAATACCTGACGCATCGTGTAGTAGAGCCACTGATGCATGGGGCCGGAGGGGACAGCGACGATAATCAGCGACTCGCACAGCAAAAACGTTAAGACGGGGATAGCGAACTGCTTTTTAGAATGTTTGTCGAGCAAGTCCATGGCAATCAGCCAAATAAAAGCCTGTGAAACGGTCGCCACAAGGGTCCGCAACACAGGCATGGTAATTGAGTAATAGTCGCTGGCTGGAAAACTCTGGTTTTGCAACGTGTATTCAAAAAAGAAGATCTCGGTCATCTCGATGGCATAGCAAATAAAAACGCCGCTGCCATAGATAAAGAACTTTCGACGAGACGAGGCGTAGGCGGCAAGCGAAAGCACTGCCGTCACAATACAGATCACGAGTATCGCTAGGGTATAGAAGAACATCAGGGTGTTCATCTGCCACCGTCCCATCTCATTTCATCTATGGCCGAGCCCTGTATACCTTGTGGGATATAGACGCCTCAACCCTTCGTTCCATTGCGGATTAGGCGCCGAGATACAGCATAGCCGCATACCGTTCGCGGTTCTAGATAGTAAACCCCCTGCAAGCTGGCTACCTGCGGGTTTATATTGGTTTAGAGGGGGTGTAACTCCGTGAACGGTCTTTAATCCCGAATAAACTAGGTGAAAATTGCATACGGGTGAATGATGGTCTTGTCAACACGAGGCGTGATGTTCGAGCGCCTCATAGCAATAGTCGGCACGACCGGCGGAAAGGAATCGACATGGCGCTGCCTAAGGATTTCATCGACACCAACGACTTCACCAAAGAGCAGATCCTGGCTATCGAGGATCTTGGCCTGGCAATGAAGAAGGCCATCAAGGTTGACGGTTATTATCCGCACCTGCTCCGCAACAAGAGCCTTGGCATGATCTTCCAGCAGGTCTCCACCCGCACCCGTCTTTCCTTCGAGACCGCTATGACCGACCTCGGCGGTCATGCTCAGTTCTATGGCCCCGGCACCATCCAGCTCGGTGGCCACGAGTCCCTGGGCGACACCGCTCGCGTCATGGGCTCCCTGCTCGACATCATGATGGCCCGCGTTGACCGTCACAAGGACGTCGTCGGCCTCGCCGAGGGCTCCGCTGTGCCCGTCATCAACGGCATGTCCGAGTTCAACCATCCCACGCAGGAGATGGGCGACCTCATGACCATGCTCGAGAACCTCCCCGAGGGCAAGAAGATCGAGGATTGCACCCTGGCCTTCATCGGAGACGCCACCCAGGTCTGCGTCTCCCTCATGTTCATCGCCTCCAAGGTCGGCATGAAGTTTGTCCAGTTTGGACCTAAGGGCCACCAGATCCCCGACGGCGGCCTGCACGTTGGCACCGTTGAGGAGCGCGCCGAGTTCGGCAAGCAGATGATGGCCATTGCCGAGGAGAACTGCAAGGTTTCCGGCGGCTCCATCGTCATCTCCGACGACATCGAGTGCATCAAGGGCGCCGACTTCATCTACACCGACGTGTGGTATGGCCTGTACGACGAGGAGGTCTCGGGCGAGAACTACATGGACGTGTTCTATCCCAAGTATCAGGTCACCATGGACATGATGAACTTCGCCGGCCCCAACTCCAAGTTCATGCACTGCCTGCCGGCCACCCGCAACGAGGAGGTCGTCGACGAGGTCATGGACGATCCCGAGCGCTCCCTGTGCTGGGTCGAGGCCGAGAACCGCAAGCACTCCATCCGTGCTCTCCTTGCCGCCCTGGGCAAGCGCACCCCGCTCAACGACGAGGGTGTCGAGTACTCCGCCAAGTCTGAGCTCCACGCCGCTCTCGAGGCTCTCGAGCAGCTCTAAGCTCAAGGCTTCTAAAAGCACGTTTGCGGGCGGCGGATGCTCGTCTCCTGTCGCCCGCTCACCGAGGCCCAAGCAATTGCCTTAATACCTTAGGCCCCGGATCTGTCCAAGACTGAGCGAAGGAGCTCATCATGAGCGACGGAAAGAAAAAGCTTTCCTTCTTGACGGTCATTTCGACCATCATCTGCGTCGTCTTCGTTTGCGAGGCCGCCGCACCTGCTGCCGCCATTGGCAACCAGCAGTTCTTCTGGTGGATCTTCCTAATCCTGACCTTCCTGCTCCCTTACGGCATGGTTGTCGCCGAGCTCGGCACCACCTATGACGGCGAGGGCGGCATTTACGACTGGGTACGCGATGGCCTGGGCGACAAGTGGGGCGCCCGCATTTCGTATTCCTACTGGGTCAACTACCCCCTGTGGATCGCCTCGCTGGCCACTATGTTCCCCGACATCCTGGGCATGGTCTTTGGCGTCGAGTTCAACCTAATCGCCAAGATGGGTATCGAACTTGTCTTTGTGTGGATTGTCTATCTTATGGGCCGCTCCAAGGCGGCCGACTCCGAGTGGGTCCTCAACGGAGGCGCTATCATCAAGGTCGCCGTTGCCGTTATCGTCGGCGCCTTGGGCATCTGGTATGCCATGGAGAATGGTTTTGCGAACGACATGTCCGCTGCCACCTTCCTGCCCGAGCTCACCAACACCAACGCCCTCGGCTACCTGTCGATCATCATCTTTAACTTCATGGGCTTCGAGGTCATCTGCACCATGACCGACGACATGGCCGATCCCGCTCGCGATATTCCCAAGGCCATCATCGTCGGCGGCGTGGCTATCGCCGTCATCTACCTGTTCGCCGGCTTCGGCATCGGCGCCGCCGTGCCGGCCGACTCCATCGACCCCGACTACGGCATGATCGTCGCAGTCCAGACCATGGTGGGCGACTCTATGATCTTCAAGGTCATCTGCATCGCCTTCCTGATCACCCTGTTCGCCAACATGGCCGCCTGGTCCTTCGGCGTCAACTCCGTCGCCCGCTACGCCGCCGAGCACGGCAACATGCCCAAGGTCTTCGCCTCGATGATCTCGGATGACGACATGCCCAACGGCGCCAACCTGGTCAACGCCGTCGTTGCCTCCCTGGTGCTGTGCCTGCAGCTCGTTCCCATCGAGGCCATCTCCAACGGTGTCTTCTGGATGCTCTTCGGTACCTCCGTTGTATTCTTGCTGCTCACCTACATCCCGATGTTCCCGGCATTCCTCAACCTTCGTAAGAACGACCCTAACCGTGCGCGCATCTTTACGTTCCCGTTTAAGAGCGTCATGATGAAGGTCATGCTGGCTATTCCCTGCATCGAGCTGATTCTGGCTATCGTTGCAACGCTGATTCCGTTCTCTGTCGATGAGATTGGCGATAAGGTCCCGATGATCGTTATCTTCATCGTGCTCTTGCTTATTGGCGAGGTTGTCCGCGTCGTCAGTGCTAAGGGTCGCGAGACCGAGTACAAGGGTCTCACCCCTGAACTAGCTGCTCAGCGTCTCGCTGAGGAGGCCGCCGAGGCCGAGGAGAACTAGAACACCCGATTCGGGGTTCCAACCCTCCTCGCCACTTGACCATTCCCCGGGGTGGGTGTGAGCGATAGCTCTGGTAACCACCGCCCGCCCCAATCTCTCTTCCGTATCCTTCGTGCGTTTTATCTCCGCGCGCCAGGTTACGTCGTCGCTTGCCGGTGCGACTCCGTGAAAACCGGCGCCGGGCGCCCCGACCTTTGCCGGGGGACGGGCGTCCGCCACCTCTTGGTTTTAGGCTGCGGGTAATTCGCCCGCAGCAAGCGATCGTTCGATTTGGAGGAAATCTTATGCGCACGATTACCGAGTCCGAGTCCACCCCCAAGGCCGACGGCTTCTTTATGCCCGCTGAATTCGCCCCGCAGGATCGCGTGTGGATGGGCTGGCCCCACCGCACCGACACCTGGGCCCACGGCGCCAAGCCGGCTCAGAGGCAGTATGCCGCCATCGCCCGCGCCATTGCCGAATTCACCCCGGTTACCATATGCGCCAACCAGGCCGACTACGCCAACTGCAAGGCCGCCTTTGAGGAAGACGAGAACGTCACCGTTATCGAGATGACCACCGACGACGCTTGGTTCCGCGACACCGCTGCCACTTTTGTTATCAACGGCAAGGGCGATAAGCGCGCCAACCACTGGCACTTCAACGCCTACGGCGGCCTCGTTGACGGCCTCTATTTCCCGTGGGACAAGGACGAGCAGATCGCCCTTAAGATGGCTGAGCTTTCCGGCTGCCGTCGCTATCGTCCCGATGACATGATCCTCGAGGGCGGTTCCATCACCGTCGACGGCGAAGGCACCGTGGTCGTGACCGACCAGTGCCTGCTTTCCCCGGGCCGCACCTGCTCTGCGGTTCTGGAGGAGGAAGAGGATCCCGAGTCCATCTGGCCCAAGTTCCACAAGAAGTTTGAGCCCTGGAGCGAGGAACTTCGCGCCTATATGGACGAGCACCTCAAGGATTACCTGGGTGTCGAGAAGGTCATCTGGGTCAAGGAGGGCATCGATCCCGAGGAGACCAATGGCCACATCGATGATGTCGCTACGTTCATCGCTCCGGGCGTCATGGCCTGCATCTGGACCGACGATCCCGAGTATCCGTTCTACGAGCAATGCCACGCTGTCTACGAGACCCTCTCCAACGCCGTTGACGCCAAGGGCCGCAAGATGAAGGTCTACAAGCTCTGCATGCCCGTGAACCCGCTGTTCATGGACCAGGCTTCCTGCGATACCATCGACGCCGACGAGAACGCCGAGCCGCGCGTCGCCGACGAGCCGCTGATCGCCTCCTACATGAACTACCTGGTCACCAACTACGGCGTTATCGTCCCGCAGTACGGCGACGAGAACGACCAGCTTGCCATTGACACGCTCCAGAAGATCTACGACGAGGTCTGGGGCGAGGGCGTCTACAAATGCGTCGGCGTTCAGTCCGAGCAGGTCGTCTTCGGTGGCGGAAACATCCACTGCATTACTCAGCAGGAACCCTTGGCGTAACTGTCTGTCTTCCCGAGGCACGGCGCCTTCCCGTTCATTTTTCGCTTGCGTACCAAAGTACGCGGCGCTCCTCTTTCACGGGAATCTGCCGCACCTCAGAAACCCAGCCGGTCAAACGGACTGACGTAGCTAGTTACCGCATTAGTCATTGGTGCCAACCCTGGCAACGATGCAGGTCAAAAAACGTCAGCGAAAACCCGCCAGAGCGAGCAAGGTGCCTTGAAGCGAGGCGGCATTGACCTTCTGGTCATGCCGCCGAAGCTGAAAGGCAGATTGCCGCTCTGGCGGGCTTGCAGCGTCGAGCCGTTACGGCGTTTGGTAAAACGCCGTAACTCTAAATCCGCTCCGCGATCTCGTGGATGAGGTAGTCGGTCTTTTCCCAGCCCAGGCACGGGTCGGTGATCGATTTACCAAAGACGCCGCCGTCGACCGGCTGGTTGCCGTCCTCCAGGTAAGACTCGATCATAAAGCCCTTGACCAGCTTGGAGATGGACTCGTTGCGGCGGCAGCTGTCGAGCACTTCCTTGCAAATGCGATACTGCTCCAGCGGACGCTTACCCGAGTTGTCGTGGTTGCAGTCGATGACCGCCGCCGGGTTGGCATAGCCGGCGTGCTCGGTATAGCGCTCGGCCAGGCGCTCGAGGTGCTCGTAGTGGTAGTTGGGGTAGGTGCGCCCATCGAGACCGATGTAGCCACGCATAACGGCGTGCGCGAGCGGATTGCCGCCGCACTCGACCTCCCAGTTGCGGAAGATGAAGCTCTGGTGCGCCTGCGCGGCGTAAATGGAGTTGAGCATAACGGTGGTAGAGCCGGCAGTGGGATTCTTCATGCCGACGGGCACCGAAATGCCGCTCGACACCAGGCGATGCTCCTGGTTTTCGACCGAGCGTGCGCCCACGGCAACATAGCTCAGCAGGTCAACGAGGTACTGGTAGTTGGACGGGTAGAGCATCTCATCGGCGGTAAAGAAGCCCGTTTCTTCAATAACGCGCAGGTGCATATGGCGGATGGCCTTGACGCCCTCGAGCAGGTCGTCGGGAGCCTCGGGGTTGGGGTTGTGTAGAAGACCCTTGTAACCGGTGCCCTTGGTACGCGGCTTATTGGTGTAGACGCGCGGAATGATGATGAGCTTGTCCTTGACCTCCTCGGCGGTCTTGGCCAGTCGGTTCATGTACTCAAGCACCGAATCCTCGCGGTCGGCAGAGCACGGGCCGATGATGAGCACCTTGCGTGCGTCCTCACCGGTAAAGACTTTGGCGACCTCGGCGTCAAATGCCTGCTTTTTGGCGGTAAGCTCGGCAGAAAGCGGCATTTCCTCGCGGATCTCCATGGGGATCGGCAACTTGCGTTTGAATTCCATGGCCATAGGGGCCTCCTCAATCTATAGAAAGAGCAATAAGCGTACTGTTGAGTGTTCGGCATTATCCGCTGTCGCACGCTAAAGTGCAAGCCCTTGTTACCCCGAAACCTGCCAAAAAGGGACAGGTTTATTTTGGCAGGTTTTATCTGGGTAAACGTCGGCGGATGTCGGGAGGAAGTGGCACCGCGCGCGACCCTAAGGCTGTTGTCGGTTCCCCAGGAAACACCCTGTGGGCAAAAAATGCCAAATATGAGTACGGTTGCTAACCTAGTAACATATCAGTCTAGCAAGATAATAGACAAAGTGAAAAATATGTTCATTAACGTTGGCACACAGAAGCCCGCTAACGGGCGTTTTGATTAATTTGAAGGCGTATAGAGGCCGCAAGGAGGTCGTTTGAGGCGGTTTTGGCTGTTACCAAAAAGGTAACAGTACTCATATTTGCCATTTTTTGCCCACAGGGCCTCGAAGGGACTGTCAATCAGGTCCCAGGGGAGGCGGCTCAAGGGCCGTAGAACAAAAACGGGGGCGCAGGTTGTCCTGCGCCCCCGTTCTCGGGCGTTATTCGTTCCCTGCGGCAGAATTTACGCCGCCTCGTCGAACTGCGAGTTGTACAGGTCGGCGTAGAAGCCGCCTTGGGCGAGCAGCTCGTCGTGCGTGCCCTTCTCGACGATGTCACCGTCGCGAATTACCAAGATCACGTCGGCGTTGCGGATCGTGGATAGGCGGTGCGCGATAACAAAGCTGGTACGGCCCTGCATCAGCGCATCCATGGCACGCTGAATAAGCTCCTCGGTACGGGTATCGACGTTGGAGGTCGCCTCGTCCAGAATCAGCGCCGGGCGGTCGGCCAAAATGGCACGGGCGATGGTCACGAGCTGGCGCTGACCCTGCGACAGGTTGGTGCCCTCCTCGTTGATCATAAAGTCGTAGCCGCCGGCGAGCGTATGGATAAAGTGGTCGCAGCGTGCGGCACGCGCGGCGGCTTCGACCTCGGCATCGCTCGCATCGGGGCGTCCGTAACGGATGTTCTCGCGGATGGTACCGTTAAACAGCCAGGTGTCCTGCAGCACCATGGCAAACTCGCCGCGCAGCGCCGCGCGGTCCCAGTCTCGCACGTCGACACCCTCGACGCGCAGCGAACCGCCGTCCACATCGTAGAAACGCTGCAGCAGCTTGATGAGCGTGGTCTTGCCAGCGCCGGTGGGACCGACGATGGCGATGGTCTGGCCGGGCTGCGCCTCGCAGCTAAAGTCGTGGATGATGGTCTTGTCGGGCGTGTAGCCAAACTTGACATGGTCAAACTCCACGTGGCCGGGGCGCTTTTCGGGAATCTGCGCGTCGGCCTTCTGCTCCTCCTCGGGCGCGGCCAGGAACTCAAACACGCGCTCGGTGGCGGCGGCCATCGACTGCATCGTGTTGCTCACGTTGCCCAGCTGCTGCACGGGCTGCGTAAAGTTGCGAACGTACTGGATAAAGCTCTGGATGTCGCCGGGCGTGGCATTGCCGGTCAGCGCGAGCTGCGCACCCACCACGACGACGCCCACGTAGCCCATGTTGCCCACCAAGCTCATAAGCGGCATCATCAGGCCCGACAGGAACTGCGAGCGCCAGCCACTAATAAAGAGGCGGTCGTTTTGACGGTCGAACTCCTCGATCGAAGCCTCGGCGCGGTCGAACACCTGAATGACGTTCTGGCCGGCAAAGTCCTCCTCGATAATGCCGTTGACGGCGCCCAGGACCTGCTGCTGCTCGCGGAAGTACGGCTGCGAGAAGTGAATCATCACCATTAAGATAATCGCGGCGGCCGGCAGCGTGAGCACGGTGACGCCGGTGAGCGGCAGGCTGATCGACAGCATCATGACGAGCACGCCGATAATCTGCGTGACGGACGTAATAAGCTGCGTCACGCTCTGGTTGAGCGACTGGCCGAGCGTATCGACGTCGTTGGTGATGCGGCTGAGCACGTCGCCCTTGCTGTGGCCGTTGAAGTAGCTCATCGGCACGACGGCAATCTTGGCGGCAATCTCCTTGCGCATGCGGTAGCAGATCTTTTGCGTGACACCGGTCATGAGCCAGCCCTGGATCAGGCTGCAGGCAGAGCTCGCCAGATACAGGCAGAGCAAAAAGCCGAGCGTCTTGGCGATCCAGTTAAAGTCGACATCGCCGGTGCCGTTGACCTTGGCAACCAGGCCCTCGAACAGCTTGGTCGTAACCTGGCCGAGCACCTTGGGCCCCACAATGTTAAAGATGACCGAGCACACGGCAAAGGCGACGGCGGCAAACACGGCAATCTTGTGCTGGCCAATATAGCCGAGCAGCTGCCTCATGGTGCCTTTAAAGTCCTTGGCCTTTTCGCCGCGACGCATGCCGCCCATGCGGCCCATGGGACCACGCTGGCGGGTGGGCTTGGGAATCTGAGTCTTGGTCTCGTCTGCCATTAGCGCTCGCCTCCTTCCATGACGGCTGCAATTTCTTCTTGGGTAAGCCCCAGCTCCTCGGCGGAAAGCTGCGACTGTGCGATCTCCAGGTACGCCGGGCAGCTGCGCAGCAGCTCCTCGTGCGTGCCGGTGCCCACTACGTGGCCGTCGTCGAGCACGATGATCTGGTCGGCGTGCATGATGGTCGCGATGCGCTGGGCCACGACCACGAGCGCGGCGTCGGTAACGTTTTTGGCCAGCTCCTCGCGCAGGCGCGCGTCGGTCTTGTAGTCAAGCGCGCTAAACGAGTCATCGAACACCACGACCTCGGGCTTTTTGGCCAGGGCGCGGGCGATGGCCAGACGCTGGCGCTGACCACCCGAAACATTGGAGCCGCCCTGGCTGATAGGGGAGTCGTACCCGTCCTCGCGCTCGGCGATAAAGTCCTCCGCCTGGGCGACGCGTGCTGCCTGGCGCATATCCTCGTCACTCACCATGTCGCCGGCAAACTTGAGGTTGCTCTCGACGGTACCCGAGAATAGACGACCCTGCTGCGGAATATAACCGATGCGGCGGCGCAGCTCGGAAAGTGTCATGTCACGCACATCGATGCCGTCGAGCGAAATGCTGCCGCCCGTGACGTCGTACAGGCGCGGAATCAGCTGCACGAGCGTGGACTTGCCCGAGCCCGTGGAGCCAATAATGCCGAGCATCTGACCGGCATGCGTGGTGAAGTTCACGCCGCTGATGACGTCGGCGCGGGCATCGGGATACTGGAAGCTCACGTCGCGGAAGGTGAGCTCGCCGCGCGGCGCGCTGGCCGCGGGCAGTTTGGGCGAGACGGGGTCGTTGATGCTGGTGGGGCAAGTGATGACCTCTTCCACGCGCTCGGCTGCGACCTCGGCACGGGGCAGGATAACCGAAACCATGGTGAGGATCATAAACGCCATGACGATCTGCATGGTGTAGGAGATAAACGCCATCATGTTGCCGACCTGCATCACACCGTCGGACACGCCCTGCGCGCCAAACCACACGATAAGCACGGTGACGCAGTTCATGACGAGCATCATGAGCGGCATCATAAAGCTCATGGCGCGGTTGGTGTAGAGCTGCGTGGTCATCAGGTCGAGCGAAGCCTTGTCAAAACGCTCGAGCTCATGCTCCTCGCGGTTGAACGAGCGGATGGGCATAAGGCCGTCGAGCAGCTCGCGGGCGGTAAGGTTCACGCGGTCCACGAAGCTCTGCATCTTTTTGAACTTGGGCATGGTGAGGCCCATAAGCACGCCGACGACGGCCGAGACCGCGATGATGGCCACAGCGATGGTCCACTCCAGGCCGGTGTGGTTGGCCAGGACGCGCATGATGGCGACGATGCCCATGACGGGGGCCATCAGACACATGCGGATAAACAGGGTTGCGGCCATCTGGATCTGCTGAATGTCGTTGGTGCAGCGGGTGATGAGCGAGGCCTGGCTAAACTTGCCCACCTCGGCCGGCGAGAAGTGCATAACCTTGTTGAAGGTCTCGCGGCGCAGGTCGCGTGCGATGGAACAGGCGGTGCGCGAGGCCACGGCGCCGGTCAGGATGGTGGCGACGAGCGAGACCAGACACAGACCAAACATCGTGGTCGCCATGCGGCCCAGGTAGGCGTTCTGCACGTCGGCGGGGTCGATGCCCTGTGCCTTGTACTCGTCCTGTACATAGCTCACGGCGCGCTGGGTGACGATGGAGCCCGACATGGAGCCCATTTTGTCTGCCATATCGTTGGCGCCCTCGACGAGCTTGCCCTGATCGATAAGACCGCCTTCAACGCCTAGGCGCAGGCTCTTCATGGTGATCTTACCGCCATCGACATCAATCTGCTTTTGCATGTTCTGCGCCGCTGCGGCCTTCTGCTGCGTCTCGGCGAGCTGCTCGGGCGTCATCGCCGCCATCTGCTCGGGGGTGGGCATGGCCTGGGCGGCGCCGCCATCGCTTGCCTCGGTGGATGCGCCGGTCATGTCGCCCATGGAGTCGGCGTCGATGCCCTGGTTGAAGGCGAGCACGACGGTCTCAGGCAGGCTCATGATGTCGGCAATCTTGCCGCCGTCGCCGCGCTCTTCCTCGGTGCCCCTGTACGTTCGAATGCCGTTCTTGTCTGCCTTGCCAAACGCAGCCTCCACCGTCTTGGCGTCCTTGGCGCTCATAAAGAGCTCAAGGTCGTCGAGCGATTCGGCGCGAATGGTGTTGGGCACGGGCGAGGCGATGCCGCCTTGCTGCACGCCCACGTCGACGATGTCGCTCATATAGGTAGGCAGCGCCAGGTCGGCGTTGCAGCTGATTACGATGAGTACGATAGCTGCGAACAGTGCCAGGACATGCTTTTTAAAGAGCTTGAGAATCCTCACTCGGCATCTCTCCTTTCTTGATTGCGGTCGATAATTTCGTTGGCACGTCTAAGAAGGCGCACCATCTCTTGGGTATCTGTTTCGCCGAGCTGTTCGAGGAAGGCCGCGGTGCGGTCCTCGAATTCCCGACGTTTAATTTCGAGATCCTGGAATCCTTTGTCGGTCACTATGACGTGTACGCGACGACGGTCGGTCTTTGAGTGCTCACGCTCAACCCAGCCCTTGGCTTCGAGAGCGCGTAGGATATTGGCAATGCGGGCGTTCGAGACCCAGGCGCGATCAGCGAGTTCGCTCGGCGTGAGCGAGCCGCCAGCGAGCATAAGGGCGCGCATGACAGCCATCTCGCCGCTGAGAGCTTTGTCCACAAAGCGCGAAACGCGCTGGTGAATGCCGCCAAACTCGGTAAGGAGCTGACGCCCAAGTTCACGGAAATCGGTATCTTCCACCGAAAACCCCTAACACTAGAAACTATTTTCGGTGAAAGATGATACCCTTGCACGCGCGCCCTATACAGTAGATTTTGAGACATGCCTAGAAAACTACCTTTAGGCGACCTCCGTGCACCGTCGGTGCCAGTAAAGTTAGGGAGTAGATCTCTAGGCATGTCCTAAAGCCTACTCAGAGGCACTTTACCCTGCTAAAGCTGGCATAACAGCTAGAGCGAACGTCGTACAAAGGCAAGGAAAAATAACATACAAATCGGTGAACGGTAGTTGTTCGCGCTCGCATTTCCTGCGGGTTTGTAAAAAACGCCCTTATGATATAAAAAAAGAAACATATAACAGCCCAGATGGAGAGGGTCGCTATGTTATCCTTCTCAAACGGGTGAAATCTTGGGTTTAGGGTTGCAGTTCCAAGGTGGACAAACGTTTTTCCCTGTACCAACGTGTGGTGAAGAACGGAAGAAGCCGGTATTGCAAGCCGATAATTCAAGAATTCAATAAGCAGCGGTGTGAGAGAGCGCCGCATTACACGTAACTAGGAGCGTGGTTACACAATGCAGGAGGCATGGGAAGGCTTCAAGGAAGGCATTTGGACGGGAGAGGTTGACGTCCGAGACTTCATCCAGAAGAACTACACCCCCTACGAGGGCGACGAGTCGTTCCTCGCCGGCCCGACCGAGCGTACCAAGGAGCTGTGGGGCGAGGTTCTCGACCTGCTGCTCAAGGAGCGCGAGCAGGGCGGTGTCCTCGATATGGACACCAAGACCGTCACGGGTATCGTGAGCCACCCCGCTGGCTACATCGATAACGCCCACCGCGAGAAGGAGACCATCGTCGGCCTCCAGACTGACAAGCCGCTCAAGCGCGCTCTGCACGTCAACGGTGGTATCCGCATCGCTTGCCAGGCTGCCAGCCAGCACGGCTACAAGGTCGACGAGAACGTTGTCGAGCGCTATACCTTCGAGCGCAAGACCCATAACGCCGGCGTCTTCGATGTTTACACCCCCGAGATGCGTGCTTGCCGTTCGGCCCACATCATCACCGGTCTGCCCGATGGCTATGGCCGCGGCCGCATCATCGGCGACTACCGTCGTGTTGCCCTGTACGGCGTCGACTACCTGATCAAGGACAAGGAGGCCCAGAAGGCCTCCACCCCGACGGTCATGACCGCCGACAACATCCGCGATCGTGAGGAGCTGCAGGAGCAGATCCGCGCCCTCGGCGAGCTCAAGATGATGGCCGAGACCTATGGTTTCGACATTTCCAACCCTGCTACCAACACGCAGGAGGCCATCCAGTGGATGTACTTTGCCTACCTTGCTGCCGTCAAGGAGCAGAACGGCGCTGCTATGTCCATCGGTCGTACCTCTACGTTCATCGACATCTATGCTGAGCGCGACCTTGCCAACGGTACCTTCACCGAGGAGCAGATCCAGGAGTTCGTGGATCACTTCATCATGAAGCTCCGCATGGTCAAGTTTGCCCGTACCCCCGAGTACCAGGCCCTGTTCACCGGCGATCCGCAGTGGGTCACCGAGTCCATCGGCGGCATGGGTGTTGACGGCCGTACGCTCGTTACCAAGATGAGCTACCGCTATCTGCACACGCTCGAGAACATGGGTACCAGCCCCGAGCCCAACATGACCGTTCTGTGGTCGACCCGTCTGCCCGAGAACTTCAAGAAGTTCTGCGCCAAGACTTCTGTCGCCAGCTCCTCGATCCAGTACGAGAACGACGACCTCATGCGCGTTTACCACGGCGACGACTACGGCATCGCCTGCTGCGTGTCCTCCATGCGCATCGGCAAGGAGATGCAGTTCTTCGGCGCCCGCGCCAACCTGGCCAAGTGCCTGCTGTACGCACTCAACGGCGGTGTTGACGAGGTCTCCAAGAAGCAGGTCGGCCCCAAGTATCGCGCCGTCGAGGGCGATACGCTCGATTACGACGACGTTGTGGCCAAGTACAACGACATGATGAAGTGGCTCGCTGGCGTGTACGTCAACTCGCTGAACATCATTCACTACATGCACGACAAGTATTGCTACGAGCGCATCCAGATGGCTCTGCACGACAAGCACGTGCACCGCTGGTTCGCTACGGGCATCGCTGGCCTTTCCGTCGTGGCTGACTCCCTGTCCGCCATCAAGTACGCCAAGGTCCACCCCGTCCGTGACGAGAACGGCATCATCGTCGACTTCGAGACCGAGGGCGAGTTCCCCAAGTACGGTAACGACGACGACCGCGTCGACCAGATCGCTCACGACGTTGTACACCAGTTCATGGAGTACATCCGCATGAACGACACCTATCGCAACTCCGTGCCCACGACCTCGGTTCTGACCATTACCTCCAACGTCGTGTACGGTAAGAAGACCGGCTCCACGCCCGACGGCCGCAAGGCTGGCCAGCCGTTCGCCCCGGGTGCTAACCCCATGCACAAGCGCGATAGCCACGGCGCCATCGCTTCGCTGTCTTCGGTTTCCAAGCTCCCGTTCCGCGATGCTCAGGACGGCATCTCCAACACCTTCTCCATCATCCCGAGTGCGCTCGGCAAGGAGGACCAGGTGTTCTTTGGCGATATCGACCTTGATCAGCTGGGCGAGTAACTATTGTTAGTGCTATACTAACAATAACGATTACTGATTAGCGCGCCGGTTTCGGCCGGCGCCTATCGATCGAAGGAGACACATTATGAAGGTTTCTGAAGTTTCCGAGACTCAGGCCGATAACCTGGTCCACATGCTCGACGCTTACGCCGAGAAGGGTGGCCACCACCTGAACATCAACGTCTTCAACCGTGAGACGCTGCTCGACGCTCAGGCTCACCCCGAGAAGTACCCGCAGCTGACCATCCGCGTTTCCGGCTATGCCGTGAACTTCCACACGCTCACCAAGGAGCAGCAGGACGAGGTCATTGCGCGTACCTTCCACGACAAGTTCTAAAGGGGTTTAACTCCCGCAGGATCGCCGGGCCGCTTTGGGTTACTTTCCAAAACGTCTTCGGACATGCAAAGGGCTCCGCTGCGCGCTTCGCGCGGCGGAGCCCTTTGCGTCCTGCGGAAATGTTTTGGAAAGTAACCCAAAGCGGCCCGGCGGGGGTCCTGTGTAGTCACCCTTTAGGCGGAACTCTCCTAATTATTTGGATGAGTCGTTTACTTACTTGTGCTGTTACCGTCTTCCCGCTGTTGTTGGGGTATGCTTTGTTCGTATGTAAACGTTTGACATGTTGATGGGGGAGGGTGCTATGGCTCGCGAGGGCGCTCGTTCTAAGGATTCTGCTAAGCCTGGCATCAAGGAAGTTGCAGCGGTGGCGGGGGTTTCGCCTACTACGGTATCTCGCGTGCTTAATAATCGCGGCTATATTAGCCAAGAGACCCGCGATAAGGTCCATGCCGCGATGGAGCGCATCAACTATACGCCCAACGATATCGCCCGTGCCATGCTCAACGGTCGCCTGAATCTTATCGGTATGATCGTTCCCTTTGTGAGCAGCCCGTTCCATGCTCAGGTTGTGCAGGCGGTCGAGCGCACGTTAGCGGAAAACGGCTTTAAGATGTTGCTGTGCAACAGCGCCAATCGACCTGATCTTGAGCGTTCCTATATCGACATGCTCCGCCGCAATATGGTCGACGGCGTAATCGTCAACTCCCTCAATATCGGTGCTGAGGCATATGCCGAGATGGGCTTGAGCCTGGTTGGCATCGACTGCGATCTTGGCGAGGGCTCTGTCCAGATTGCAAGTGACAGCTATGGCATCGGCGAGCTCGCCACGCGCCGTCTGATTGATGACGGCTGCAGGCGTATCCTGTGCCTGCGCAGCAATAGCCGCATGCGCATGCCTGCCAATAAGCGTACCGATGCCTACCTCGATGTTGTTGAGCAGGCCGGTTTGTCCGCGCTTGTCCGTGAGGTTGAGTTCGTTAAGCCCGACGACGAAAAGGGCGCGGTCGTTGCGAAGATCCTCGATGAGAACCCCGATATTGACGGCATCTTTGCGGGAGACGATACGATGGCGGCCATCTGTCTCAACGTGATGAAGCAGCGTGGCTTGAGCGCTCCAGACGATATTAAGGTCGTGGGCGCGGATGGTGCCCGCCGAACTATGACGTTTATGCCTGACTTAACAACCGTACGTCAAGATATCGATCGCATCGGAGAGCTCGCGGCGCAATCCATCATCGCTCTTATTAACGGCGATAATCCCGAATCGAATATCAAGCTCCCCGTTGAACTCATTGAGGGCAAAACCGCGTAGTTCATCCTGTGCCAAAAGAATTCCTCAAACGCCTCTGATGACCGTTCGCCGGCATATGTCAACCGTTTACCGACGACTGGAACTGCGAAAAGACGTATTGATATGAAAACGTTTGACATATGAAAACGATTGACATATCTTGCCATTGTACCGAGTTAGTATGTCGTGGAAAGGAAGTCTCGGATGCACAAGGTGTATTACCAGCCTGAGGGAATTTGGGTAGGCGACATCATGCCGTACGGCGAGGACGGCACGTTCTATCTCTATCATCAGCGTGACACGCGTAACCCCGAACCTTTCGGAGAGCCGTTTGGCTGGGCACTCGCTACGACCAAGGATTTCGTCAACTACAAGGACTTTGGCGAGAGCCTTGAGCGCGGCGGCGACGAGGAAGTCGACCAGTACATTTATGCCGGCACGGTGTTTAAGGTGGGCGACAAGTACCATGCGCTCTACACTGGTTGCAATCGCGATAAGGTCCGCGCACGTTTGATGAAGCAAGTTCTTCTTCACGCAACGAGTGACGACGCCGTCAAGTGGGAGAAGAACATCGCCGAGACGCTGCTTCCGCCCCAGGAGGGTTACGATGACCGCAACTGGCGCGATCCCTTTGTGCTTTGGGATGAGGAGAACGAAGAGTACATGCTCATCCTCGGCACGCGTGTGGGCGAGGACAAGCGTCTGATGACCGGTCGTCTGGTCAAGTTCACCTCCAAGGACCTGGATACCTGGGAGTTCCAGGGCGATTGGTGGAATCCGGGCCTGTACACCATGTTTGAGATGCCTGATCTCTTTAAGATGGGCGACTGGTGGTATCTGGTGTTCTCCGAGTACAGTGATGGCAACAAGACCCGTTACCGCATGTCTCGCTCCATCAACGGTCCTTGGATCACTCCTGCTGACGATTCATTCGATGGCCGCGCGTACTATGCCGCGCGTACCGCATTTGATGGCGAGCGCCGCGTTCTCTTTGGTTGGGTTCCTACGCGTGACGAGGGTGGCGATCCCAGCTCTTACCTGTGGGGTGGCACCTTTATGCCTCTCGAGATCGTTCAGCGTGCCGACGGAACGCTCGGCACCAAGCTCCCCGACAGCATGCTTGGCGCCTTTGGCGAGGCTAAGGCAGTCGAGGCCTTTGAGCTTTCCTGCGAGTCGGGCAAGGTCGAGCAGGTGCTCGCCGCGGATGCCGGTTCCACCTACTTGCTCGATACCGACATTGAGCTCGGCGGTAACGCTGCCGGCTTCTCGGTCAAGTTCGCCGAGGACGCCGAGACCGGTCTTGCCTATGAGTTCCGCGCCAACCTGCGCGAGGGCAAGCTCGAGTTCACGCCGGCTCCCCAGTACCCGTGGTTCCAGGTCAACAACATGGGCCTCGAGCGTCCGTTGTTCTTTAAGGGCGAGGGCACTCATCATGTGCGCCTGGTCGTTGACGACGATATCGCGACCATCTTTGTCGATGATGTTGCGCTTAACGCTCGCTTCTGCAATAAGCAGGGCCAGGGTGTGGCGCTGACGGTCACCGACGGTACGCTCAAGTGCGCAAACGCAACGATCGCGTCTCTGTAGCGGCAACGAACCGTTTTATGATTTAGAAAAGGAATGGAGAGGAACATGGACTACAAGGCAGTGTCCCAGCAAGTCGTCGACAACGTCGGCGGACTGGAGAACATCGAGGGCGCCACGCATTGCGTGACTCGTCTGCGTCTGGTGCTCAAGGATACGAGCAAATACAACAAGGCCGAGCTCGAGAACATCGATGGCGTCAAGGGCGTGCTGTACAACAGCGGCCAGCTCATGATTATCTTCGGTACCGGTACCGTCAACAAGGTTTACGATGAGTTTATGGCTCTGACGGGCGTTAAGGAGATCAGCGCTTCCGAGGTCAAGGGCGCCGAGGCGGACAAGAAGGGCAAGTTCTTCTCGGTCCTCAAGGTATTCTCGGACATCTTTATCCCCATCATTCCCGCCTTCGTCGGCGCTGCAATCATCATCGGCCTTAAGTCGCTGATCGTTGCCAACGGCCTCTTCGGCATGGAGGGCAGCCTCGCCGATCACAGCGAGTTCCTCAAGAACCTCGCAAGCTTCTTTGCCATTATCGCCACCACCTTTGACTACCTGCCTGTCCTGGTTATGTATAGCGCGGTCAAGCGTTTTGGCGGCAACCCGATCCTGGGCATCCTCGTCGGTATCGTCATGGTTCACCCGAGCCTTATGAACCGCAACACGTTCGTTATGGACCCGACGGGTGCTGAGTACTGGAACTTCGGTCCGCTATCCATTCCCATGGTTGCTTTCCAGGGCGGTGTGTTCCCCGCAATCCTGACTGCCTGGTTTATGGCCAAGGTCGAGAAGATTGCCCAGAAGTACATCCCCGAGGTCGTTTCGTTCGTCTTTGTCCCGACCGTTACCCTGATTCTTGCTAACGTTGCCCTGTTCACCGTGTTCGGCCCGCTCGGCAACCTGATCGGTGACGTCCTCGCCGGCGTAATCGATATCCTGTACAACAGGATGGGCGTCTTTGGTGCCTTTGTCTTCGCCGCGTTCCTGCAGCCGCTCGTCGTTACCGGTACGCATCAGTTCATCCAGGGTATCGAGGCCAACCTCGTTGCCACGACCGGCTTCAACTACATCCAGGCCATCTGGTCGGTTTCCATCATCGCCCAGGGCGGCGGCGCCATCGGCATGTACCTCATTCACAAGAAGCATTCCAAAGAGCGCAACATTTGCATGTCGTCCTTTATCCCGACGCTGGTCGGTATCTCCGAGCCTGCTATCTTCGCTGCAAACATGCGCTACTCGATTATTCCGTTCATCTGCGCATGCATCGGTGCAGGCTGCGGCGGTGCCTTCGTGAAACTCTTTGAGGTGCGCGCTATCGGTCAGGGTCTGACCGGCGTTCTCGGCCTGCTCATCGTCACGCCCGAGACCCTCGTGTGGTATGTGGCTGGTAATCTTATCGCCTTTATCGTGCCGATCGTCTTGATCTTTGCCTACAACAAGGCAAAGGGCGTTCCGACCACCGATGAAGAGGGCGCTGGTGCTGGCTTCGATGTCAGCTTCTAGTTGAGCCGTTCAGCGTAATGTGCGGATAAGTCCATTTGAGGAAGGGCGCTCGGCTCGTGCGAGTCGAGCGCCCTTCCCTATAGACGAGAAAGTCAATGGCGATGTTTAATCAAAAAAATAAGGTGACACGCGCGGACTATGATCAGTGGCGTGCCGGACAGGATGAGACGGCTGGTCGCATCGCGTCCGACCCCGATAGGCTCCTGTTCCATGTGGAGCCTGAGCTTGGCTGGCTCAACGACCCCAACGGTTTGGTTCAGATTGGTGATACGTATCACATCTATCATCAATACGATCCGTTCGATGCTGCGCATGGCGGTCCAGTGCTTTGGAACCATCTGACGACAAAGGATTTTGTGACGTACGAGAATCACGGCCCTGTGCTGTTCCCCGATTCCGATTTGGATTCGAACGGAGCGTATTCTGGTTCTGCCTTTGTACGCGATGGCAAGATTCACTACTTCTATACCGGCAACGTCAAGCATTTTGACCGCGATGATTACGACTACGTGTTGACGGGCCGTGAGCAAAACCAGATTCATATGGTTGCCGAGAATCCCGACGAATTGGGCGAGAAGTGCATAGCTGTTGGACCGGTCGATTACCCCGACGATATCGGTACGCACGTGCGCGACCCCAAGATCCTTGAGCACGATGGTATCTACTACATGGTTCTGGGCGCTCGTACGAAAGACGACCGTGGCTGCGTGCTTGTCTATACCTCGCGCAATCTTGAGGACTGGAGCTATGCGACGCGCATTGAGTTGGGCGAGAAGTTTGGCTTTATGTGGGAGTGCCCCGATCTGTTTGAGCTCGATGGCGAGCTTATTCTCGTTTGCTGTCCGCAGGGTGTGCCTGCCGATGGTTGGCGTTACCGCAATCCGCATCAGTGCGTGTGGTTCCCCATCGAGGCCGATTGGGAGGCGCCGAGCTTTAAAATCGTCGGGCAGGGCATGCCCCCGATGGTCGATGCCGGTTTTGATTTCTATGCTCCGCAGTCCTTTGAGGATGCTGCAGGCCGGCGTTTGATGATCGGATGGTCGGGTTGCCCCGATGCGACGGCAGAAAACCCGACGGTGGCGCGCGGGTGGCAGTGCGCGTTGACGGCGCCGCGAGAGCTGAGCATGCGCGATGGTAAGCTCTGCCAGCAGCCGGCGCACGAGATTGAGAGGATGCGCGGCGACTGCGTTCGCGCGACAGGCGGTGAAACCGTTGAGGAGCCGGGACGCCTGTTTGATCTTGTGGTTTCCTGTGAGGGCGCCAAGATGGTCGAGCTCGAAATCCGCAAGGGTGTCTTTGTACGTTATGCGGACGGGATGCTTACCCTCGACATGGGTGACGAAGGCTATGGGCGCGACCAAAGGTCGATCGAGCTCAGCGAGCTTCGCGACCTGCGCGTGCTTTCGGACACTACGATGGTCGAGATTTTTGCCAACAGCGGCGAGGCGGCACTTACGAGCCGTACCTATTCGCCGGCGGTTTCGGCGATGGGGTTGCATGCCGAGGGTGCGGCGTCGATGGATTTCTACCGCCTCGCGCATTAACCGTGCGTGGAGCACGATTGGACTTGCCGGGCGGAATGTGTCGCAGTTGCCGCAGCGAACTACCGTTTATCGCGTATGGCGACCGTTTGCGGGATAAGTAACACTCATTTATAAACCGTGTAAAATCCTAGATAAGCACGGAGTTTTCCAGGGAGACGCTGTCCTTTGTTGTGTGCAAGGGGCGGCGTCTCTTTGGCGCTTGGACGCCGTTGTGCAACAGTGCGGCGGCGCGTGCCATGTGTTGAAAAGCCAATGTTGAGATGGGTCGTGATGATAATGGGCAAGTACGTAATCGTGGTTGAGTCTGGTTCGGATGTGACGCCGGAGCTCTGCGAACGCTACGGTATCGTGCGCGTGCCTATGCATGTCACGATTGGTGACGAGACCATCGAGGACGGTTCGATCGATCCGCTCGAGATTTATTCGCGCTGCAACGAGTTTGGCGTTATGCCCAAGACCAGTGGCTGCGCGCCTGCGGATTTTGCTCACGTGTACGACCGTATCCATGCCGAGCAGCCCGATGCGACCATTCTGCATCTTGCGTACTCCGAGGCCACGACCTGCTCGCATCAGTCCTCCAAGATTGCAGCCAAGGGGCGCGACTACGTGTTCTCCATGGACACGCGTTTTGTTTCGGTGGGTCAGTCGCTCGTTGTCGTTGAGACCGCCAAATACATCGAGGCTCACCCCGATGCCACCGTCGACGAGATCTTTGCATTTACGAATTCCGTCATGGACCGCGTGCTGTTGGGCTTTGTTCCTGCGGACCTTGCCTTCCTTAAGGCGGGCGGTCGCTTGTCCAACGTCGCGTTCCTGGGCGCCCACCTGCTCAAGATTAAGCCCTGCATTGAGGTGACGGGCGGCAAGTTCGTGGCGACCAAGAAGTTCCGCGGCTCTATGCTCAAGTGCGCCCGCGCCTTTATTGACCACATGGTTGAGAAGGGCGAGATTGACTACTCGCACATTGGCCTGGCGTATTCGGTAGGCCTTTCCCAGGAGCTGCGCGACGACATGGAAGTCTATGCGCACGACCTGGGCTTTAAGGACGTTACCTGGACTCAGGTCGGTGGCGTCATCTCGAGCCATTGCGGCCCGACCGCCTTCGGTGCGGTGCTCACGCTTAAAGCGTAAGGCCTGGCATCAATCGATTTCTATTGCCTCGGCGGCGGGCGGGTTGCGATAGCCTTCCCGCCGCTCTTGCGTAGGGCCAAATAGGACAACCCAATTGACCGCTAAACCGTTTCGCCATCATGCGTATGGGCTAGAATGATTCTGGCATTTATGTAGCTAAAACCAATGAGAGGCAAGGTAGCGGGAATGGCTGAGATGACGCTCGAGGGTGTGGACGCTCGTCCCGAGGACTCTGCGTTTGCCCTGGGCCGCGTACATTCGATTGAGACGATGGGAACGGTCGATGGACCCGGCATCCGCTTTGTGGTGTTTGTTCAGGGCTGCCCCATGCGCTGTGCGTATTGCCACAACCCCGATACCTGGTCGGTTAACGGCGGCACGATGGTGACCGTCGAGCACCTGATGGACGAGTTCCAGAGCAACCATGAGTTTTACCGGAGCGGTGGTATTACGGTGTCCGGCGGTGAGCCGCTCCTGCAGCCCGCGTTTTTAGCCGACCTGTTCCGCGCCATGCGCAATAACCCCGATGGTCGCGTGCATACCTGCTTGGATAGCTGCGGCTATGCGTTCGATCCCGCGCATCCCGAGAAGTTCGATGCCGTACTCAACGAGACCGATATGGTGCTGCTCGACATTAAACACGCCGATCCCGTCGAGCATAAAAAGCTGACCGGTTGCGATCCCGCACGCATTCTGGCGTTTGGTGATGAGCTCGCGCGTCGCAAGATTAAGGTCGTTATCCGCCACGTGGTGGTGCCGGGCATTACCGACACGGTGGAGGAGTGCGAGGCGCTCGGTCGCTTGATTGCCCCGTGGCATAACGTGGTCGGCCTGGAGATGCTGCCGTATCACACCATGGGTGTCGTCAAATACGAGCAGTTGGGGATTCCCTATAAGCTTGAGGGCGTGCCCCAGATGGATACCGCACGTATGCCCGAGTTGCGCAATGCCGTTATGGCCGGCATGAAAGAGCGCCGTGCGGAGCTAAAAAACGCCATCGGCTAGCGTGCCATTTTCGTTCCCCAAGGGCACTCATTGGGGACAGACTTAAATGAGTGCCCCTGGGCACCAAGTTGATTGCTAAAGAGCCCCGTCCTTAAAAGACTGCTCTCTGGGTTGCGGTGAGATGCGCAACAGAATCGTGCCATTTGGATAAATACGCTTGTGGTTTCTTTAAAGACACCTTAAACGCCGCTGAATATCTTTGGAAAGAAATGCCTGCTCGGTATCATACTGCTCGTATATAAACGGTGGCAGTCAGGAGACCACGTGCGAAACATCGCATCGCGGGACGAGTATGTGCCGCAGCATGGCAGCAGATATAAGACGAAGGGCACGTCTTCGCGTGGCCTTGCCGGCGCTCGCATCCGCGTGAGGAAGATTGCCGCTATTGGGATGCTAACGTCGGCGGTTATTATCCTCGGAATTACCGTTAAAACCTACGCCTCGGAGCGAACGGGGCGCCCAGATGCGTCAACGGTACAGCTGCAAAACGAGAAGGTTTCAAAGTCCAAAGCGTCGGCAGATCAAGCTCTGTCGACGGCAGATCTCAAGACGAGACTTTCGAAGGCGGACTTTAACGATATTCCCTCAGGCGATACCGTGCAGACCTTCTCACTGGTTGATGACCAGATCCCCGCCCTGGAGGATGAGAGCCTCGCCGCGCTCCAAGATGCCCTTGATCAGGCCCAGGAATTGGGCGATACGGGCGTGGTGTTCTACGACCTGTCAAGCGGCAAGGGCGTGACGTATAACCCCGATGTCGAGGTTTACGGCGCGAGTAGCTACAAGGCGCTCTATGCGTTGTACATCTGCGAATCTCTGGTCGAGACGGGTCAGGTTTCACTCGATGATTCCCTTGGCACCTATGGTGGCTACAACATGGGTTGGCAGACGGTGCGCGACCTGATCGATGCCGCGGTCGTCAACTCGGACAACGATTCGTTTATCGCGTTACGCGCGGCGTTTGACCATGATGGCTATGAGGATTGGATTGCCAATCTGGGTGTTGATGACGAAACGGCACTGAATCCGATGAGTGATTTTCCGACCTACTGCCCGCGCACTTCTGCGAGGTTATGGCGTGAGATGAGCGAGTATCTGAGCATGGATACCGAGACTTCACAGTGGTTGTCGGGCCTTCTGGCATCAACATCGCGCTCGTTTATTCGCGATGGCATTGCGGACGATCAGGTCTTGGTGCGCAACAAAGCGGGTTGGATCAGCGAGGACGGCTACTATTCGACATGCGATGCAGGCCTCATCGACATCGATGGCCGTACCGATGTCATGAGCGTCATGACATCGATGCCATCGAGCGACCAGTCGAGCGAGGTTACGGCTGCGATTGCAAAGGCTCTGTTTGATACGCGAGCTGCACTGGCTTAGCGTGTTCGTTTGGCGAGGTCAAACAAAATGCTGGTACCATACCTTGGTTGAGAATTTCGTATAGGTTTGGGGAATGGTATGGCTACCATCGCGATTATCGGTGCGCTCGAAAAAGAGATCATGCAGATTAAGGAAGAGCTGAGCGACGTTTGCGAGGCACGGGAGGCAGGCTTGACCGTTGTGAGCGGTGAGCTCGACGGCCTGACAGTTGTCGCCACAACGGCGGGCATGGGCACGGTGAACGCCGCTGCTGCAACACAGCACCTCATTAGCAAGTATGCTCCGCAGGCTGTTGTGTTTTCGGGCATTGCGGGCGGTTTGAACCCCAAGCTCCATATCGACGACGTGGTCATTGGCAAACGCCTACGCTATCTGGATACCGATACCGCGCTTATCGCCGAGTCCGCACCGGGGCTCGAGGAGTTTGTCTCGACGCCTGCGCTGGTCGATATTGCCGCCGACGTGCTTGCTGAGCGTGGGTTTGTTGACGCTTCGAAAAATGCAGTCGCTTCGAACGAGGGCACCAAGCAGTTCCTGGTCGGCACGATTGCCACGGGTAACCGCTTTGTGACGGGCGCCACCATGCGCAACGACGCTATCGAGGCGACGCATGCCGATTGTGTCGGCATGGAGGGCGCGGCAATTGCCCATGTCGCAACCAAAAATGGTGTCGATTGCCTGGTGCTGCGTGCTATCAGCGATAATTGTGACGAGGCATACGATGCGATCTGCGACCGCGAGTTCGACCTGTTCGAGTATGCGCGTGCCGCAAGCGATATCACGCTCGATATCGTTCGACGCATTGCCGCTGCGCAATAGCGCGTTTTTTGCAAGATCCTACGACCAAGGAGTGTCCATGGCCGATTCCATTAACTACCAGCTTGCCAAGTTCGTCGCCAGCTACGGCAAGGTTTCGCAGATTCCCGAGTCCACCTGTCCCGAGGTGAGCTTTGTCGGTCGCTCCAACGTGGGCAAGTCGTCGATTATGAACAAGCTCTTTGGCCGCAAGAACCTGGTCAAGGTTTCCAGTACGCCGGGCAAGACGAGCAATATCAATTTCTTCGAGGCCGACGACGTGCATTTTGTGGACCTGCCGGGCTACGGTTTCGCCCGTCGTTCCAAGGCCGAGCGCGACCGCTGGGCCGAGCTCATCGGCGATTTCTTCGACTCCGAGCGCAGCTTTAACTTGGTTGTGTCACTAGTGGACATTCGCCATGACCCCAGTAAGCTCGACCATGACATGATCGACTACCTGCAGGGCAACGAGTTCAACTTTATCGTCTGCCTCACCAAGGCCGACAAGCTCAGCCGCACCCAACAGGCCCGCCAGGCAGCTGCCATCAAAAAGCAACTCAACGTCCCGGCCGAGAACGTGATCATCACAAGCTCCCAGACCGGCACCGGCATCGACGAACTCAAGCGCCGCATCGCCGAGGCCTGCCTCTAATAAGTGCCCCGCACCAGCAAGAGCCCTTACCAATAAAAAGCAACTATCAGCCCGGCGACTTTCCAGAGCGTAGGTCCCTGTAGCCGCCGCCAGCGAAGTTAACGTAGGGGAGGCCGGCGGCCTTGCCCCCAAATCTTTCCGCAGGACGGCAGGACCCCCGCCGCACGAAGTGCGCAGCGGGGGTCCTGTCATGTCCGAGGACGATTTGGGGGCAAAGCCCCTGGCCTCCCCGGCGGGTATACGGGACGGCGACTACAGGTATTCGATCTGGGCGCCTTCCGTGTCGCACGTCAGAATGTGCGTGTCGCACTTGGGGAACTGCTCACGCAGCTTGACCTGCAGGAACTTTGCCACGATGGTATCGTCGGTCACAGCCATGAGGGTCGAGCCCGAACCGCTGATCCAGATGGTCTTGGCACCGCCGTTAAGGCAGGTGTCGCGCACGGCGTTGTAGTCGGGGATGAGGCGGCGGCGATAGGGCTCCTGGATGCGGTCGTCGTTGGCGGCGGCAATCAGGTCCAGGTCACCAGCCTCCAAGCCGCGCGTCATGCCGGCGATGCGGCCCATCTGCCACACGGCGGTGGAGAGTGGAATCTCCTGCGGCACAACCTTGCGCGCCTCGCTCGTATGCACCTCGTAGGGTGGAATCACAGTAATAAAACGAAGCTTGTCGCTTACCTCGTAGCGCAGACACTGGGGGAGCGAATCGGTCGGCGTAAAGGAGCAGACGGCGCCGCCCAGGATAGCGGGGGCGACGTTATCGGGATGGCCCTCGACCTCGGTGGCGATGCGGACGAGCTCGGCGCGGTCGACGGTGTGGCCTGTCAGCGCGGCGGCAGCCATAATGCCAGCGACGACGCAGGTGGAGCTGGAACCCAGGCCGCGGGCGACGGGCACATCGGTCTGAATGTCGATGGCGACGGGGAAGGCCGGCTCGCCCCATGCGGCCAGTGCATCGACAAAGCTCACGTAGACCAGGTTGTTCTCGTTTTGGAATTCCTCGGGGCATCCGGTGATGGTGAGCTTATCGGAGCGCTCGAAGGTGAAGTGCGAGTAGAGGCTGACGGCCATGCCGAGGGTGTCGTAGCCGATGCCTAGGTTTGCGCTTGTTGCTGGGACGGTGATCTTGATCATGTGGGTCCTCCTGGCGTGCCTGGCTGTTTAGTTCGCTGCTCGGGCAGTCCTGCGCAAGACGGAAAGCACATTAAGTGCTTTCCTTTGCGTGCGGAACTCGCGACGAACTAAACAGCCAGGCACGCTGTGCACGTTCGTCATCATCCCGGGGGTTATCTGATGGAAGAAGGTGCGCCGGCTTTCGCCGGCGCTTAATAAGGGGTTTAGTTGGTTGCTATCTTTTTTGCAGCCTGCTCTACGTAGCTTGCCATCTCATCGACGTCGCAGACGTCTTCGAAGCGGACGGGTTTGGATTCGAGTTCGGCGAGCTGGGTCGGGGCGACCGTGTTGGTGGCCTGCTCGAGCACGCGCATAGCCTCAAAGTCGTCCTCGGGAACGTTAAGCCCCAGAGCTTCGCAGCAGGCGCGCGGGAACTTGTAGGGGCTGGCGGTCGAAAGCAGCACGCGGGCCTTGGCGCCCACGGCGGGGGCGACCTGCTCAAAGACGTGATAACCGCAAGCGGTGTGCGGGTCGATCACGTAGCCGTTCGCATCCCAGCAACTCTTGATGGCGGCGCGGACCTCGTCCTCGCTGGCCCAGCCGCAGCCAAACACGCTCTGAATCTTGGCCAGCAGCTCGGCGGGCACCTCGTAGCGACCCGCCTGTGCCAGCTGCTCCATAAGGCCGGCAACGAGCTCGCAGTCGCCGTCGGACAGGAAGTAGAGCATGCGCTCTAGGTTGGAGCTAATAAGGATGTCCATCGACGGCGAGATGGTCGTGAAGAACGGGCGGTTGCGGTCGTAGACGCCGGTGGTCAGGAAGTCGGCAAGCACGTTGTTCTTGTCGCTCGCCACGACGAGCTTGGCGACGGGCAGACCCATGCGCTTGGCATAGTAGCCGGCCAGGATATCGCCAAAGTTGCCGGTCGGTACGCAGAACTCCACAGCGTCGCCGGCCTCGATAGCGCCGGCGCGCAACAGCTGCGCATAGGCGGCAAAGTAGTAGACGACCTGCGGTACCAGGCGGCCGACGTTGATGGAGTTGGCGCTCGAAAGCACCGTGCCGGCAGCCTCCAGACGCTCGGCAAGCTCCTTATCGGCAAAGATGCGCTTGACGGCGCTCTGGGCGTCGTCAAAGTTGCCGCGGATGCCGCAGACGGCGACGTTATCGCCCTCCTGCGTGGACATCTGCAGATTCTGCACGCGGCTGACTTTGCCCTCGGGATAAAAGACGGTGATGCCCGTGCCCGGCGCGTCGGCAAAACCGGCGAGTGCGGCCTTGCCGGTGTCGCCCGACGTGGCGGTGACGATCATGATGCGCTCGGCGCCGCCGTCCTTGGCGGAAGTGCGGGCCATCAGACGGGGGAGCATCTGCAGGGCGACGTCCTTGAAGGCGCTTGTGGGGCCGCCAAAGAGCTCCATCACATAGGTCTGAGGGGCGTCGGCGCCCGGCGCGGCGTCGAGTTTGACGAGCGGCGTGACCTCTTCACTCGCAAACGTGCCGCGGTATGCCTCGTCGACACACGCCGAAATTTCTTCGGCCGTGTAATCATTCAGTAACATTCCCAACACATCTTGAGCGATTTCAAAGTACGATTTATCTGCAAGCGAGCTGATATCGACCTGCTGGGTGCCGAGCTCGTCCGAGACAAACAAACCCCCGTCGGGAGCGATGCCGGTGCGGATTGCCACCTTACTTGAGCACGATAAAGTGCGTCCTCGTGTACTATGATAAGTTCCCATATAACACTGCTCCTCGGATGCCTTGGTCCCAATCGGTGAAACCATGGTATCAGAGCGCGCAAAACAGGTTTGCAGAGGCTTTTAGAAAGGTAACCTCAAGCCCATGATTAAGATTGCCAAGTTTGGCGGCTCGTCGGTCGCCGACGCCGAACACTTTAAGAAGATCAAGGCCATCGTCGACGCCGACCCTGCCCGCCGTTTTGTGGTGGTTTCCGCCTGCGGCCGCCGCTTTAAGGGCGACACCAAGGTGACCGACCTGCTCTACCTGGTTAACGCGCACGTCAAGTACCACGTGTCGTGCGAGGAGCTGCTCGAGGACATTGGCCAGCGCTATTTTGATATCGCTGACGAGCTGGAGCTCACCTATCCCATCCGCGAGGAGTTCGCGGCCTTTGCCGAGCGCGCCCGCTCGGGCGGCTACTCCACCGAGGAGCTCGTGAGCCGCGGCGAGTACTTCACCGCTCGCCTAATGGCCGAGTACCTGGGCCTGCCGTTCCTGGACGCCGCGACGGTTGTGGCGTTCCATCATGACGGTACGCTCAGCATGAACCGCACCTCCGAGCTGGTGCAGGAGTACGGCCAGCAGGGCGGCTTTGTTATGCCTGGCTTCTACGGCGCGACGCGTGAGGGCCAGATCAAGCTGCTCGACCGTGGTGGCGGCGATATCTCGGGCTCGATCCTGGCCAAGTGCCTGGGCGCCGACCTGTACGAGAACTGGACCGACGTCTCGGGCTTCTATTCTGCCGATCCGCGTATTGTTCCCGAGGCTCAGCCCATCGCCCGCGTTACCTACGAGGAGCTGCGCGAGCTTTCGTACATGGGTGCGAGCGTCCTGCACGAGGAGGCTGTGTTCCCCGTGCGCGAGGCGGGTATTCCGCTGGTCATCAAGAACACCAATGCGCCGCAGGACCCCGGCACCATCATTAGCGAGACGGCTGACGAGGGCGAGGCAGAGCCCATCATTACCGGCGTGACCGGCAAGCGCGGTTTTGTCGCCATCAACGTCGCCCGCGACCGCACCAAGCCCCGCGTTGGCTTTATGCGTCGTGCGCTTTCGGTCTTCGAGCGCTATGACGTTTCCGTCGAGCACATGCCCACCGGTGTCGACCGCTTTGGCGCCGTGGTGCAGGAGAAGGATGTGCACGACTCGCTGTACTCGCTCGTGGGCGACATTCAGCAGGAGGTCGAGCCGCTCGAGATCGAGGTTGTCGAGGGCTTGGCGCTCATCGCGACCGTCGGCCGTAACCTGCGCGGCCGCGCAGGTATCTCGGGCCATCTGTTTGGCATGCTTGGCCAGGCCGGCGTGAGCGTGCGCATGATTTCGCAGAGCTGCGACGAAATCAACATCATCATCGGCGTGGAAGAGAAGGACTTCGACCTGGCGATTCGGACCATTTACCGCGCCTTCTCCGACGAGAACGGCATTGTGAAGGTCTCCGACCTGGAGGCTTCCGCGCCGGTCGATCCCGCTCTGGCTGCGCTCCACAAGTAGCTGCTATCTCGCTAGATTTTTGGGACTCGCCTCAAAAATCTATGGCGGGGCGTTTCGTTTCGGTTTCGTTTCGACGGGGCGGGTTTCGTGCCTGCCCCGTTCTTGTATACACTGGCAACAATAATCGGCCTGCTCGGCGTGCGGGCAAAAGCCACAACCTTTAAAGGGGGAAGCATGAAACAGTACACGGTTGCTATTTTGGGCGCGACGGGAGCCGTGGGCACCCAGATGCTTGAGTGCCTCAACGAGCAGGAGTTTCCGGTCGACAAGCTCAAACTGTTGGCAAGTGCACGCTCCGCGGGCAAGACTGTTGAGTTCCGCGGCGAGCAGATCGTGATCGAAGAGGCTTGCCCCGAGGCCTTTGAGGGCTGTGATATTGTACTCGGAGCCGCCGGCGACGATATCGCCAAGGAGCTGCTGCCCGAGGCCGTCAAGCGCGGCGCCGTCGTGGTCGACAACAGCCATGCCTTCCGCATGGATCCCGAGGTGCCGCTGGTTGTGCCCGAGATTAATGCCGACGATATCAAGTGGCATCACGGCCTTATCGCCAACCCCAACTGCGCGACCATCATCGGCCTGGTTCCCACGTGGCCGCTGCACCAGCTTGCTGGCGTGAAGCGCATGATCGTCTCGACGTATCAGGCGGCTTCGGGCGCTGGCGCTCCCGGTATGGCCGAGCTCGAGGCTCAGCTGGCCGCCCTGGGCCGCGGCGAGGAGATTCCCGAGCCGCGTGCATTTGCCGCCCAGCTGGCGAGTAACCTGATTCCGCAGATTGGCGGCGTCAAGGAGGAGGGCTTTACCTCCGAGGAGATGAAGCTACAAAACGAGGGCCGCAAGATTATGCATCTGCCCGAGCTGCGCGTGAACTGCACCTGCGTGCGCGTGCCCGTGCTGCGTTCGCACTCCGAGAGCATCACGCTCGAGTTCGAGCGTGACATTACGGTTGACGAGGCCCGTGTTGCGCTGGCTGCCGCTCCGGGCGTGAAGCTGGTTGACGACATGAGCGCCGAGGATGCGCACGACCGTTTCCCCATGCCGATGGACACCTCCGACCAGGACCTGATTTGGGTCGGTCGTGTGCGCCGCGACATCTCGAACCCCGAGGCTGCGCGCGGCATCACTTTCTGGTGCTGCGGTGACCAAATCCGTAAGGGCGCGGCAACCAACGCCGTCCAGATCGCTAAGCTGCTCTGCGAATAGTGTGACCTGTCCGGCGGGGGCCGGGCTTAGTTTTCAGAACACTCCGCAGACCAGTGTGGCGCTCCTATTTGGCAAGGTGTTTTTTAGAATCCATTTTGCGCTCGGCCTCGAAGGCCTGCCTGTCCCAATCGAGCGGAAGTCCGGCCTCGACCCATGCCTCGTAGGCCCTCCTTATGGGCTTGAGCTCCCTTTGGCCCCTCTCCAGCATCGAGATGTACTTCTCGCTGGTTCCCAGTATGGACGCCGCCCTCACCTGGCTGACCCTCGCCGCGCGCCTGGCCGCCACGAGCCCCGAGGCGTCCTCGGGCCTCCTGACCTCGTGCGGGCGCATCAGTGCCCGGTACGCCTCCCTGGCCACGTAGCGCTTGAGGCACCTCATGACCTCCCTGTCGCTCTTCCCCCGCGCCCTGGCCCTCTCGGCGTACTCGGCGGTCTCGGGGTCGCGCATGACCCTCTGCCTCGCGATCTCGTGCAGCGCGCTGTTCGCCTGCCGGTCGCCGCCCCTGTTGAGCCTGTGCCTCACGGTCTTGCCGCTCGAGGCGGGGATGGGGCGGGCGCCGCATATCGCCTGTCTCTTATACACATCTCCGAGC
>JAUMPM010000010.1 GCA_031294825.1 Collinsella sp.
TATTTAGACCAGACACATTCCTGACCTGCGGAAACGAGTTATTTCAGCTGAAGAATAGTCTGATAACAAAAAATTATTATTGAGAATGAGAACCATCTTTAATACGATATCCAACGAAGGCACAACCTCAACCCCGCACTGCGTCACAATAGAGCGTTAGATGCGAAAACAACTATTTCGAGGATTGGTGGTCAAATGACCCAGGAGACGGTTAAGAACGGCACTGAAGCCCTGTTCACTCGCGAAGGCATGCCTCCCGTTAAGGAAATGATCCCGTGTGCCCTTCAGCACGTACTGGCATCGTTTGCCGGCATCATTACCCCGGCGGTCATCATGGCCGGCGTCTACGGCTTTAATAGCCAGCAGAGTACCGACATCATCCAGGTCGCGCTCATTCTTTCGGCGATCGATACGGCCCTTCAGGCCTTCGCTCCCTTCCGTCGCATCGGCGGCGGCCTGCCCATCGTCATGGGCGTTTCGTTCGCGTTCCTGCCGGCTCTGCAGGCCATGGGTGCCTCGGGCTTTAGCTTTGGCGCGCTGCTGGGCGGCGAGATCGTCGGCGGCGCCGTCGCGGTCCTCTTTGGTCTGGCCTACAGCAAGATCAAGTGGCTGTTCCCGCCCGTCGTGACCGGTACGGTCATCTTCTCCATCGGCGTTTCGCTGTATCCCACGGCCGTCAAGTATATGGCCGGCGGTATGGGTACGCCGCTGTGGGGCACTCCGCAGGCCTGGTGCGTCGCTCTTATCACCTTCGCCGTGGTCTTTGCGCTCGCCAACTTTGGCAAGGGCACGCTCAAGCTGGGATCCGTGTTCTTTGGCATGATCGTCGGCATGATCGTCTCCATCCCCTTTGGCATGATCGACTTCTCCAGCGTCGCCACCGCCCAGGTCTTCGCCCTTCCCAAGCTCATGCCCTACGCGCTCGAGTTTGATCCCGAGGTCTGCATTACCCTCGCCGTCGTGTTCCCCATGGTCGCCATTCAGGTTATCGGCGACGTCTCCGCCGCCTGCCTGGGCTCCATCGACCGTATGCCCACCGAGCGCGAGCTCTCCGGCGCTATCGTGTCCCAGGGCCTCACCTCTATGATCGGCGGCCTGCTGGGCGGTCTTCCCACCAGCGCCCTTGGCCAGAACGTGGGCATCATCTGCTCCAACAAGGTCGTCAACAAGTGGGTCTTTGTGATCATCGCGGCCGTCTTTGCCATCGCTGGTTTGTTCCCGCAGCTCTCTGCCGTCCTTTCCGCTATCCCGCAGCCCGTCATCGGCGGCGCGACCGTCGGCGTCTTTGGCACCATCACCATGAACGGCGTGCGCATGTTCACCCGCGAGGGCCTCACGCAGCGCACTACCACCATCGTCGGTACCTCCGTCGTCTTTGGCCTGGGTATCTGGATGGCCAGCGGTTGCCTTGCCGGCGAGGGTATGCCCGCCTGGGTGTCCACCGTCATCGGCTCCAATGCCGTAACCCCCACTGCCATCATGGCCATTGTCCTTAACCTGATCCTTCCGCAGACGCCGGTCGTGGCTCAGCACATCGATGCTGCCAAGGACGCTGCCGTGGATCTGGTCTTGCCCGAGAGCAAGAAGTAACCAATTCGGTGCTATTCGTCGGCGGACGCATCGCCTCGTCCGCCGGCGTCATGCGGCGCCAAGCCGCACTTCAAAGGGTTTGTCCCTTTGGTGAAGCGTTGACGGGAGAGGGCCCGTTTCCGGTGTAGGCCGGCGCTTCGCACTTCCGCTATGTCAGAGGTGTCAAACCCCGCCTCTGATGTTGAAGGGAGCATCCATGCTTCTGGTCGCTAACGGTTCCGTTTTTACCCGCAACGCTCAGACCCCGTTTATTCCAAACGGTGCGGTCGCCATTGACGGAGATACGATCGTCGAAGTGGGCCCCGAGTGCGAGCTCAAGGCCAAGTACCCGGATGCCGAGTACGTCGACGCCCAGGGCAACCTCATCATGCCCGGACTTATCAACTGCCACACCCACATCTACTCGGGTCTGGCCCGCGGCCTTGCCATTAAGGGCTGCAACCCCACCAACTTCCTGGAGAATCTTGAGCAGCAGTGGTGGAAGATCGATGACAACCTGACGCTCGACGGCACCAAGGCCAGCGCCTATGCCACGATTCTTGACTCCATCCGCGATGGCGTCACCACGATCTTCGATCACCATGCGAGCTTCTGCGAGATCCCGGGAAGCCTCTTCACCATTAAGGACGCAGCTCAGGAGCTGGGCATGCGTTCGTGCCTGTGCTACGAGGTCTCTGATCGCCGCGGCCAGGAAAAATGCGACCAGGCCATTGCCGAGAACGCCGAGTTTGCCCAGTGGGCCGCCAAGGAGCGTCACGATAACGATAACCACATGATCGCCGCCATGTTTGGCGGTCACGCCACCTTTACGCTGTCGGACGAGACCATGGACAAGATGGCTGAGGCCAACAACGGCCTGACCGGCTTCCACATCCATGTGTGCGAGGGCATGAACGACGTGTGGGATTCCCGCCTCAACCGCGGTGGCATCAGCCCCGTCGAGCGCCTGCTGCAGCACAACCTGCTGGGTCCCGACACCATGCTGGGCCACTGCATCCACGTGACGCCTGCCGAGATGGATATCGTCAAGGAGTCCGGCACCTGGCTCGTCAACAACCCCGAATCCAATATGGGCAACGCCGTGGGCTGCGCCCCCGTGCTCGAATTCTTCCGCCGCGGCATTCCTGTGTGCATGGGTACCGACGCCTACACCCACGATATGCTCGAGAGCCTTAAGGTCTTCCTGATCATTCAGCGCCACAACGCCGCCATGCCCAACGTGGGCTGGTGCGAGGCCATGACCATGCTGTTCGAGAACAACGCCAAGATGGCGAGCAAGTACTTCGATCGCAAGCTCGGTGTGCTCGAGGCCGGCGCTGCCGCCGACGTCATCGTCATGGACTACAAGCCCTTTACGCCGCTGAGCGAGGAGAACATCGACGGCCACATGCTCTTTGGCATGATGGGCAAAAACTGCCGCACCACCATCATCAACGGCCGCGTCCTGTACAAGGATCGCGAGTTCGTTGGGATTGATGAGGACAAGATCAACGCGTGGACCATGGCTGAGTCCAAGAAGCTCTGGAGCACGCTCAACGATCGCGCCTACTAATTACAAGTAGATTCACGCGCGTCGGATGTTTCGCCGCATCCGACGCGCGTATAGGCGGCCTCCGCGGGGTCGCCGGCGCTGTGCTAGCGCTACACCGTATTTGCGCCCGCCGCGCGGTCTCGCCGGGCGTTACAGAGAGGAGCTCATTATGAGCGACATCATGAGGCCGATCCCGTTTTCGCAGCTGATGAACTGGATCATCGAGGAGCACAAGACTCAGGGCGCCGTCTTTGGCGTGCGCAAGATGGTCACGACCAACCAGGAGGGTGCGCTTCCCATTTTTGACGAGCGCATCGAGACTCCGTTTGGCCCGGCCGCCGGTCCCAACACGCAGCTGGCCCAGAACATCGTGGCCTCTTATGTGGCTGGTTCCCGCTTCTTTGAGCTTAAGACCGTTCAGGTTATGGACGGCGAGGAGCTCTCCAAGTGCGTTAACAAGCCCTGCATTGTGGCGCAGGACGAGTGCTACAACTGCGAGTGGTCGACCGAGCTCGAGGTTCCGCAGGCCTTTGCCGAGTACGTGAAGGCATGGTTCGCCTGCCACCTGATCGCTCGCGAGTACGGCCTGGGCAGCCCGGACGGCTTTGTCTTTAACATGTCGGTGGGCTATGACCTGGAGGGCATTAAGAGCCCCAAGGTCGATGCGTACATTGAGGGCATGAAGGACGCCAGCGGCTCCGAGGTTTGGAACGAGTGCCGCACGTGGGCGCTCGCTAACCTGGACAAGTTTGAGCATGTCGATGCTGCGTTTGTCGAGTCCATCCCGGCGCGCGTCTCCAACTCCATTACCGAGTCCACGCTGCACGGCTGCCCGCCCGCCGAGATCGAGCGCATCGCGACCTACCTCATCACCGAGAAGGGCCTCAACACCTACATCAAGTGCAACCCCACGCTGCTGGGCTATGAGTTTGCCCGCCAGCGCCTCAACGAGCTGGGCTTTGACTACATCGTCTTCGATGACACGCACTTCCGCGAGGACCTGCAGTGGGCCGATGCCGTGCCCATGTTCGAGCGCCTGATTGCCCTGTGCGCCGAGCGCGGTTTGGAGTTTGGCGTCAAGCTCACCAACACCTTCCCCGTCGATGTGACGAGGAACGAGCTGCCCTCCACCGAGATGTACATGTCGGGCCGTTCGCTGTTCTCGCTGACCATCGAGGCCGCCCGCCGCATTACCGAGCAGTTCGATGGCAAGCTGCGCATCAGCTACTCCGGCGGTGCTACGGTCTACAACATCCGCGCCCTGTACGATGCCGGCATTTGGCCCGTCACCCTGGCGACCGACGTGCTCAAGCCTGGTGGCTACGAGCGCTTTAGCCAGATGGCCGGCGAGTTTACCGATCTGGACGGCAAGCCGTTTGAGGGTGTCTCTCTCGACGCCGTGACCGCGATCCAGGTCGATTCGCTTACCAACCCGCTCTATAAGAAGCCGCTGCGCCCGCTGCCCGATCGCAAGGTCGCCGGTAAGAGCCCGCTTTCCGACTGCTTTACCACGCCGTGCCGCACGAGCTGCCCCATCCAGCAGGATATTCCCGCCTACCTGGCGGCTGTTGACGAGGGTCGCTACGAGGACGCGCTCAACATTATCATCGAGCGCAACGCCCTGCCGTTCATTACCGGCACCATCTGTCCGCATCCCTGCGGCCGTGCCTGTGAGCGTGCGTTCTACGAGCCCGAGGGCGCCCAGATTCGCGCCAGCAAGCTCAAGGCCGCCCGCGAGGCCATGACCGCCGTGCTGCCCAAGCTGCGCGCCCAGGCCATCGCAAACGACGGCGAGCGCAACGTTGCCGTTATCGGCGGCGGCCCGGCCGGCCTGGCGACGGCGTTCTTCCTGACGCGTGCCGGCGTGCCCGTCACCATCTTCGAGGCCCGCGACTCTCTCGGCGGCGTGGTCCGTCACGTGATCCCCGAGTTCCGTATCGCCAGCGACGATATCTCCCACGATGCCGAGCTCTGCCTGGCCTTTGGCGCCAAGGTGCAGCTCAACGCTCGCGTTGATTCCATCGACGAACTCAAGGCTCAAGGCTTTACTGACGTGGTCGTGGCCACCGGTGCCTGGATGCCCGGCTCTGCGGGCTTGGGCGAGGGTGCCGAGCTCGATGTGCTGGAGTTCCTCGAGGCCGCCAAGAAGGGCGAGAAACTCGAACTGGGCGAGGACGTCGTGGTCATTGGCGCCGGCAACACCGCCATGGACGCGGCCCGCGTGGCCAAGCGCCTGGCCGGCGTGAAGAACGTGCGCCTGGTGTATCGCCGCACCAAGAAGCAGATGCCCGCCGACGAGGAAGAGCTCGATCTTGCTCTTGCCGACGGCGTTGAGTTCTGCGAGCTGCTGGCGCCCAAGGCGCTCAACGGCTCCGTGCTGACCTGCGACGTTATGGAGCTCGGCGAGCCGGATGCAAGCGGCCGTCGCAGTCCCGTCGCCACGGGCGAGACCGTCGAGCTTTCCGCCACCACGGTGATCTGCGCCGTGGGCGAGGGCATCGATGCCAGCCTTTACGATGCCGCGGGCGTCGAGCACGACCGTCGCGGCCGTCTTGCCGCCACCTCCACCGGCGTTGAGGGCGTCTGGGCTGCGGGCGACTGCCGTCGCGGTCCTGCCACCGTGGTCGAGGCTATCGCCGACGCCGCGGAGGTCGCCCGTGCCATCGCCGGCGTGGACTTTAACAAGTACGCCGACTGCAACGAGCAGGCCGGCCGCGAGGACACCTGCTACGAGCGCAAGGGGTCGCTGTGCCGCGACAAGCGCAACTGCACCAAGACCCGCTGCCTGGGCTGCGGCTCGGTGTGCGAGGTCTGCTGCGACGTGTGCCCCAACCGCGCCAACGTGGCAATTAAGGTGCCGGGCCTGGCCAAGCATCAGGTCGTCCATGTCGACGGCATGTGCAACGAGTGCGGTAACTGCGCCGTGTTCTGCCCCTACCAGGAGGGTCGTCCCTACAAGGACAAGCTCACCCTGTTCTGGAGCGAGCAGGACATGGAGAACTCCGAGAACGAGGGCTTCCTGGCCGTGGACGAGGACCACTTTAAGGTCCGCGTCGCCGGCACGGTCCGCACCGTCTCGGTCGATGCCGTCAACACCGGTCTTCCCGAGGCCGTCCGCCTGACCATCAGGGCCGTGCGCGACAACTATTCGTACCTTCTTAAGAAATAGGCGAGTCTCTTATGGCCAAATCCATTCAACATAACGTGGCCTACGTTGCCTGCGGAAGTGGTTGCGCTTCCGCAGGCGGCGACGCCCGCTGCAGCGAAGGCTGCATTGGCTGTGGCGCCTGCGTCACGGCCTGCCCCCACGGCGCCATTGCGCTGGTCGATGGCATCGCCCGCGTGGATCGCTCCAAGTGCACGGGCTGTGGCCTGTGCGGTATGGCGTGCCCGCAGCGCGTGATTGCCTTCGTTCCCGGCTACCAGAACATTCTGGTGCGCTGCAACAACACAGATAAGGGCGCCATCGCTCGCAAGATCTGCGACACGAGCTGCATCGGTTGCGGCATGTGCGCTAAAAAGTGCCCTGCCGGCGCTATCCGCATCGAGGACAACTGCGCCCATATCGACGGCGTGGACTGCCTGTCGTGCGGCATGTGCGCCGTCGTCTGCCCGCATGGCGCCATCCACGACCGCACCGGCATCGCCGCCGGCGTGTAGAAGGGAATCACCATGGCACAGGAATTCACTTTTACCGTTAACGGCGTCGAGCGCACGACGACGGAGAATAAACCGCTGCTGCGCTACCTGCGCGACGACCTGCATATCCATTCCGCCAAGGACGGCTGCTCCGAAGGTGCTTGCGGTACCTGCACCATCCATGTGGACGGTGCGGCCGTCAAGGCGTGCGTGCTGACCACTGCTCTTGCTGCCGGTCGCAACATCGTAACCGTCGAGGGCCTGCCCGAGGACGTGCGCGAGGCCTTTGTGTACGCCTTTGGCGCCGTGGGCGCCGTGCAGTGCGGTTTTTGCATTCCCGGCATGGTCATGGCGGGCGCAGCGCTCATCGCCGAGGACCCCGAGCCCACCGAGGAGCAGATTAAGTACGCCATTCGCGGTAACGTCTGCCGCTGCACCGGCTACAAAAAGATTATCGAGGGCATCTCGCTGGCCGCTGCGGTGCTCCGCGGCGAAAAGCAGATCGATGAGGACCTGGAGCGCGGCGATGACTACGGCGTGGGCAAGCGCGCCTTCCGTATCGACGTGCGCAAGAAGGTGCTCGGCGAGGGCAAGTATCCCGACGACATCGACGAGCTCGATCAGCCGGGCCTGACCTATGCCAGCGCCGTGCGCTCCAAGTATCCGCGCGCCCGCGTGCTCTCCATCGACACCTCCAAGGCCGAGGCCCTGCCCGGTGTGGTGGGCATCCTGCGCGCCGAGGACGTGCCGGTCAACCAGGTCGGCCACCTTATCCAGGACTGGGACGTCATGATCGCCCAGGGCGATATCACCCGCTGCGTGGGTGACGCCATCGTGCTGGTGGTTGCCGAGGACGAGGCGACGCTCGAGAAGGCCAAGAAGCTCGTAAAGATTGACTACGAGCCGCTGGAGCCCGTGCGCAACATTGTCGAGGCCAAGGCTGCCGACGCCCCGCGCCTGCACGACAGCTTCTTTGCCTTTGGCAACACGGTGGAGCTCAAGGACAACGTGTGCCAGAGCCGTCACGTGACGCGCGGCGACGCCGCCAAGGCGCTGGCAGAAAGCGCGTTTACCGTGACGCAGCGCTTTACCACGCCCTTTACCGAGCATGCCTTCTTGGAGCCCGAGTGCGCCGTCGCCTTCCCGTACAAGAACGGCGTCAAGGTGCAGTCGACCGACCAGGGTGCCTACGACACGCGCAAAGAGTGTGCCCACATGTTTGGCTGGGACAACGAGCCCGAGCGCGTGGTCGTCGAGACCATGCTTGTGGGCGGCGGCTTTGGCGGCAAGGAGGACGTGTCCATCCAGCACCTGGCCGCGCTCGCCGCATATAAGTTCCAGCGTCCCGTGAAGTGCAAACTCACGCGCGCCGAGTCGCTCGCGTTCCATCCCAAGCGCCACGCCATGGACGGCACCTTTACGCTGGGCTGCGACGCCGAGGGCAACTTTACCGGTCTGGACTGCGAGATCAACTTTGACACCGGCGCCTACGCGTCGCTGTGCGGCCCGGTGCTCGAGCGTGCCTGCACGCATGCCGTCGGCCCCTACAAGTACCAGAACACCGACATTCGCGGCTTTGGCTACTACACCAACAACCCGCCCGCCGGCGCGTACCGCGGCTTTGGCGTTTGCCAGTCCGAGTTTGCGCTCGAGAGCCTGATCGACCTGCTGGCAGAGAAGGTCGGCCTGGATCCGTGGGAGATTCGTTACCGAAACGCTATCGAGCCGGGCGAGGTTTTGCCCAACGGCCAAATTGCCGATTGCTCCACGGCGCTGAAGGAGACGCTGCTCGAGGTCAAGGATGCCTACTATGCGCATCCCGGACACGCCGGCATTGCCTGCGCCATGAAGAACGCCGGCGTGGGCGTGGGCCTGCCCGATGCCGGCCGCTGCAAGATTCGCATCGAGGACGGCGTGGCCGTGGTCTATGCCGCCACGTCCGACATCGGCCAGGGCTGCAACACCGTCTTTTTGCAGGACGTTGCCGAGGCATGCGGTCTGCCGCTTCGCTGCATTGCCAACGGCGAGTGCTCCACCGAGAACGCTCCCGACTCCGGCACCACGTCTGGCTCGCGTCAGACGGTCGTGACCGGCGAGGCCGTGCGCGGTGCCGCCTTCCTGCTGCGCGATGCCATGGTCGGCATCGAGGCCGGCAAGCCTGCGCCTGCCGCCCCGGTGAGCGCCCATGGTGACGGCGTCAAGATTGAGTACGACGACGGTCGCGCCTATCAGCTGCGCACGCAGGAGCTCGTCGCCGGCCAGGGTATGCATCCTCAGGATCCCGCGGCCGCCATCAAGGCGCTCGAGGGATGCGAGTTTGGCTACGTGTACCTGGAGCCGACCGACAAGCTGGGCGCTGACGTTCCCAACCCCAAGAGCCACATCTGCTACGGCTTTGCCACGCATGTGGTCATTTTGGATGATGACGGCCGCGTGAGCGAGGTCTATGCCGCGCACGATTCCGGCAAGGTGGTCAACCCCATCTCCATCCAGGGTCAGATTGAAGGCGGCGTGCTCATGGGTATGGGCTATGCGCTTACCGAGGACTGGCCGCTCAAGGACTGCGTACCCCAGGCAAGGTACGGTACGCTCGGGTTGTTCCGTGCGCCCGAGATTCCGGATATTCACGCCATTTACGTGGAGAAGGACGAGCTGCTGCCTGTGGCGTACGGCGGCAAGGGCATCGGCGAGATCGCAACGATCCCCACGGCGCCCGCCGTACAGAACGCCTACCGCACGTTTGACGGCAAGCTGCGTCCAAATCTGCCCATGGTGGATACGCCCTACAGCCGCGTCCGCAACCGCGGGTAGGGTAGGGCGCGGACAGCCATTGCTGACGAGCTGTTCGCGCTCAACATCAACTGCATATGCTGCGCCTTTGGCCCCGGCTCCATCGCGAGCCGGGGCCTTTTGTTTGGAGCGCCTCCGCATACGGAAACTGCGTCCCGGATTTGGCGCTCAGAATGGGATGCGTTTTCCCTTTGGAGCCCTCGGCGGAAACTACGTCCCGGAATCCAGTCCCGGAGTGGGACGCAGTTTCCGGATCGGCCCTCAACCGGAAACTGCGTCCCAGAATTTCGCTTCAGAGTGGGAGGGGGTGCGGACAGAAAGTTGGACCGCGGGGCGGTCCGGACTGGAGGTTCGCATGTACAGCAGGGAGAAGGTCGAGCTCTTCCTCCTGGCGACGGAGGACGGCATGGGGCCGACCGCC